>NZ_CAJXNN010000003.1 GCF_913057115.1 uncultured Roseovarius sp. | reverse complement strand
GGCACCTATGCCCGGCAGATGGGCGAATGGTCGGGCCTGCAACTGCCGATGACCTCGATGACCCACCATTATTTCGTGACCGACACGGTGCCGGAATTCCAAGACCTTGAGGAAGAACTGCCCGTCATCCGCGATGACAAGCTGGTCTCCGGTTACATCCGGATGGAGCAGAAAAAGGGCCTGATCGGCATTTACGAGAAGGAAAATCCCAACACCGTGTGGGAGGATCACTGCCCATGGGACGCCGAGAATGAGCTTTTCGAGGCTGACTATGACCGCATCATGCCGTGGCTGGAAAACGCGCTGGACCGGATGCCTATCTTTGCAGAGCTGGGCATTACCCGCGATGTGCATGGTGCGATCAGCCACCCGCCCGATGGCAACCCGCTGATTGGTCCCGCGCCCGGTGTGCGCAACTACTGGTGCTGCTGTGGCACGCAGATCGGGATTGGCTGGGGCCCGGGCCTGACCCGCGAATTGGCCCGCTGGATGGTGCATGGGGCGGCCGATATATCGATGCGGGATTATGACCCGCGCCGCTTTGGGAGCTACGCCACCAAAGACTGGCAGGTGATCAAGGCCAAGGAAGATTACTGCCTGCGCCACGAAATCCCCTTCCCGCATTTCAACCGTCTGGCGGGGCGGCCGGTGAAACCCTCGCCGCTTTATGAGCGCCTCAAGGAAAAGGGCGCGGTTTACGAGGAGGTCTTTGGCCACGAACGCCCCCGCTGGTTCGCCCGCGATGGCGTGGCGCAGGAGGATCACTATTCCTTCCGCCGCAACGCGGTGCACGATGTGGTGGGGGCCGAATGCCAAGCGGTGCGCGAGGCGGTGGGCATCATGGATATCTCGGCCTTCACCAAGGTTGAGGTTTCTGGCCCGGGGGCCGAGGCGCTGTTGGATCGGTTGGTCGCCAACCGCCTGCCGCAAAAGGTGGGGGGCATCGCGCTGACCCATATGCTCAACCGCCGGGGCCGGATCGAGTTGGAAACCACGGTGGTGAAACTGGCCGAGGATCGCTTTTATCTGGTCTGTGCGGCCTTCTTTGAACAACGCCTGCTGGATCACCTGGACCAAAACCACGCGGGTGAGGAGGCGCAGGTGATCCTGCGTTCCAATGACTGGGCTGCGCTTGCTCTCAACGGTCCGGCCTCTCGTGCGGTTTTGACCCAATGCACCGATGCCGACCTGTCGAATGACGGCTTCCGTTGGCTGACCGCGCAACAGATCACCGTGGCGGGTGCGCCTGTCTGGGCGTTCCGCATGTCCTATGCCGGGGAGCTGGGGTGGGAATTCCACATTCCGCGCGAGCATACCCTTGCCGTCTATGACGCGCTTTGGACGGCGGGTCAGGCCCATGGCATCACCGATTATGGCAGCTTTGCGATGAACGCCCTGCGGATGGAAAAGGGCTTTAAGGGCGCGGGGGAGCTGACCAACGAAGTCACCTTGCCCGAGGCCGATGTCATGCGCTTTGCCAAGCTCGACAAAGAGTATCTGGGGGTTGAGGCCACCCGTCAAAGCGCCGCACAGGCCGAGGCGGGCCAACACCCCTGGACCTGCGCTTACCTTGAGATCGAGCCGGATGGAGAAATCGATGGTCACGGCGGCGAGGCGGTGATGCTGAATGGTCATGTCGTCGGCTCGACCGCCTCGGTGGCCTATGGGCATACCGTCGGCAAGATCCTTGCCTTTGCCTATATCAAACCCCACGCCGCCGCGCCGGGCACCGAATTGCAGGTGGTGATTCATGGCACATCCCGTACCGCCCGCGTGCTGGGCGAACCGGCCTATGACCCGGCCAGCGTTCTGCCCCGCACCGATGCTGTTGCCGAGGCCGCGCAATGACCCTGCCCAAAACCATGCGCGCCATGGTCACCATGGGCCATGGTGACCTTGATCAAATGGTGCTGCATCCTGATTGGCCCCGCCCCGATCCGGCCCCCGGTGAGGTGCTGATCCGGGTGGGCGCTTGTGGGCTGAACAATACCGATGTGAACACCCGCTCGGGCTGGTATTCCAAAACGGTGAGCGATGCGACAACCGGAGGTGCCTTTGCCGAGGTGGGCGAGGATGACCCCACATGGGGCGGCGCGCCCATCACCTTCCCGCGCATCCAAGGCGCCGATGTTTGCGGTGAAATCGTCGCCGTGGGCGACGGGGTTGACCCGTCCCGCATTGGTGAGCGGGTGATCACCGATGGTTGGCTGCGTGATCCCGATGACCTTCTGAACAAGGACAAATCGGGCTACTTCGGCTCGGAACGCGATGGTGGTTTTGCCGAATACACCACCACGCCCGCGCGCAATGCGCTTCCCATCAAAAGCCCGCTTTCGGATGCCGAACTTGCCACTTTCTCCTGCTCTTACTCCACTGCCGAGGGCATGTTGACCCGCGCGCAGGTGAGTGCCGGGGATACCGTGCTTGTTCCCGGTGCCTCGGGGGGTGTGGGGGGCGCATTGGTGCAACTGGCCAAGCGGCGCGGCGCGCGGGTCATCGCCATGGCCGCCGAGGGCAAACATGAGGCCGTGCGCGCCCTTGGGCCCGACCGCATCCTACCGCGCGCGCCGGGTGACCTGCGCGCCGCCTTGGGCGATGAGAAAATCACCGTGGTGGCCGATGTGGTGGGTGGCCCCTATTGGCCGCATCTTATCGACATCCTGGAGCGCGGCGGGCGCTATACCTGTTCAGGTGCCATCGCGGGGCCGATGGTGGCGCTTGACCTGCGCACCTTTTACCTGCGCGATCTCACCTTCACCGGCTCCACCGTGATCGACCCCGAGGTGATGCCCAATATCGTCCGCTATATCGAAGCAGGCGAGATCAAACCGGCACTGGCCGCCACCTATCCGCTGGAAGAGTTGCGCGAGGCACAGGCCGCCTTCATCGCCAAAACGCACAGCGGCAATATCGTGGTGACCCCATGAAAATCACCTCGATTACCGTCTACCAAAAAGACCTGCCGCTGGAGCATCCCTATTGGCTCTCCGGCGGGCGGCTGCGCTTTGACAGTCTCGACGCCACGCTGGTCAAACTCGAAACCGATGAGGGTCTCATCGGTTGGGGCGAAGGCACGCCTTGGGGGCATACCTATGTCCCCGCCCATGGTCCGGGCATCCGGGCGGGGATCGAAACCATGGCTCCCTTCGTCCTTGGCCTTGATCCGCGCCGGGTGCTGGAGGTGGAGCGCGCCATGGACCTTGCCTTGCCCGGCCATCTTTATGCCAAATCGCCCCTCGACATGGCCTGTTGGGATATCGCGGGGCAAGCGGCGGGCCTGCCGATTGCCGACCTGATGGGCGGCGGCAGCCGCACGCCCCGGCCCATCGCCTCCTCGGTGGGTGCCAAAACCGTTGAGGAGACCCGCGAGGTCATGACCCGCTACCGCGCCCGCGGCTATATCGCCCATTCGGTCAAAATCGGCGGCGATGTGGAACGGGACGTGGCCCGCATCCGTGATGTCGAGGCGCATCGCGCCCCGCATGAAATCATCCTTTACGATGTCAATCGCAGCTGGACCCGGCAACAGGCCCTGCGTGTGATGCAATCCACCCAGGACCTGCGCGTCACCTTCGAACAACCCGCCGAAACGCTGGATGATATCGCCGCCCTGCGCCCGCTGCACTCCGCGCCGGTTTCGATCGACGAATGCCTCGTCACCCTGCAAGACGCCACCCGCGCCGCCCGCGATGGCCTGGCCGAGGTCTTCGGCATCAAGCTCAACCGCGTCGGCGGCCTGACCAAGGCGGCCCGCATGCGCGATGTGGCGCTGGCCCATGGCATCGACATGTACGTCATGGCCACCGGCGGCTCGGTTCTGGCCGACACCGAGGCGCTCCACCTCGCCGCCACCATCCCCGGTCACGCCTGCCACGCGGTCTGGGCCTGTCAGGATATGCTGACCGCCGAGATCGCGGGCGGCCGCGGCCCGCGAAATGAAAACGGCCACCTGCACCTGCCCGAGGACCCGGGCCTCGGCGTCCACCCCGACGAAGACAGTCTTGGCGATCCGGTGGCCCACTATGCCTGACCGCGTCTTTCTTCTGGCCAAAAATATCCTGGGGGGAAGGTTGCAAACCGATCAGGTTTGCAACGTGGGGGGCAAAGCCCCCCAGCCCCCGGCGATGCCGAAGGCAGCGCAATACCTTCCGGGAGCACGCCCATGAAACTCACCAAACTCCGCCTCTGGCATGTTCCGCTCACCAGCTTTGAGGCCTATTACATGGCCGATGGCAAGACCTGCGACATGGTGGAAACCGTGGTGATCGCGCTTGAAACCGATACCGGCCTGACCGGCTGGGGCGAGGTCTGCCCGATCCCGCATTACCTGCCCGCCTATGCCCGTGGCATCGCGCCCGCCTTGCAGGAATTGGCACCCGTCATCCTTGGCGGCGACCCGCTTGGGGCCGAGGCCTTGATGGCCCGCACCGAGGCATGGCTTCCCGGGCATGCCTACGCCAAGTCGGCGCTTGATATCGCGCTGTGGGACATCACCGGGCAAGCCGCCGGATTACCGCTTTTTGCACTTCTGGGCGGAAGGCAAGCCGCCGACCTGCCGCTTTATCATTCGATCACCTGCATTGCGCCGGATGAGATGGCCCGTATCGCGCGTGAGGCACAGGCCCAAGGCATGACCCAGTTTCAGGCCAAGCTGGGCGCAGATGGCGATTGGCAGGCTGATGTCGAACGCCTCACCAAGGTGCGCGAGGCCGTGGGCCCCGGTCCACTGGTCTATGGCGACTGGAACTGCGGCGCGACGACACTTTGGGCCACGCGTGTTGGCCGTGCGGTGGCCAATCTTGACGTGATGCTGGAGCAACCCTGCGCGACGCTCAACGAATGTGCCCAGGTGCGCGCCGCCACGGGCCTGCCCATGAAAGTGGATGAATTGGCGCATGATACGGCCACGCTTTTGCAGGCGCATAACCTTGGCATCATGGATGCGGTTGCGCTGAAGCTGTCGAAATTCGGCGGGCTTTCGGCCCTCAGGCAGGCGCGCGACCTCTGCCTGCACCTTGGGGCCAAGATGTGCATCGAATGCACTTGGGGCTCGGATATCGCCACAGCCGCCGCACTTCACCTTGCTGCAGCCACAAACCCTGCCCGGGTGCTGAACGTCTGTGATCTCTCGGGCTATGTCAGCCCGCGCATTGCACCCGACGGCCCCGTGCGCGCCAATGGCCGCATCACCCCGCCCGACGGCCCGGGCCTTGGCATCACACCCGATCGCGACCTTCTCGGCACGCCTGACCTGATACTGGATTGAACACATGAACAGACAGCACACCCAAGCCGAATGGACAGAACGCGCCCGCGCCGTGCTTCCCGCCGGGGGGTTCGGCAATTTCGACCCCTCGATCGTAATCCGCGAAGGCCGCGGGTCACGGGTCTGGGACGAGGACGGCAAAGAGTACGTCGATTACCTCATCGGATCGGGCCCCATGCTTCTGGGCCACGGCCACCCCGAGGTACTTGAAGCGGTGTTCGAACAACTCCCCAAAGGCCAGACATTCTTTGCCAATAACGCGCTCGGGATCGAACTGGCCGAGGAAATCTGTCGTGCCGTCCCCTGTGCGGAACAACTGCGCTATGTCTCTTCGGGCGGAGAGGCGGACATGTACGCAATGCGCCTCGCCCGGGCCTTCACCGGGCGCGACAAGATCGTGAAATTCGAGGGCGGTTATCACGGCATGTCCGCCGAGGCGCAGATGAGCCTTGCCCCCTCACGGCGTGAGAATTTTCCGCAGGCCATTCCCGACAGTGCAGGCATCCCGCAAAGTGTGGCCGATGAAATGCTGATCGCGCCGTTCAACGATTTCGACTATATCCGCTCGCTTCTGGCCGAATATGACGGCCAAGTCGCCGGTCTGATTGTGGAGCCCTTGCAGCGTATCATCCCATCTGCGCCCGGCTTTCTTGAGTTGCTGCGCGCGGAATGCGACCGATACGGCATTGTCCTGATCTTCGACGAGGTCGTGACCGGCTTTCGTTTTTCCTATGGTGGAGCACAGGAACACTACGGCGTCACGCCGGACCTATGTACCCTGGGCAAGGTGATCGGGGGCGGCTTCCCCCTCGCGGCGACAGTCGGGCGGGCCGACATCATGGCACATTTCGACAAGGCGGCCGTGGGCGAGGAAGGTTGGCTTATGCAACTTGGCACGCTCTCTGGCAACCCGGTGGCGGCAGCGGCGGGGCTCAAAAGCCTAGAAATCCTGCGCCGCGACGGGCAATATGCAAAACTTCGCGATCTTGGTGAGCAGGTTGCCAGCATGATCCGCGACGCGCTTGAGCCAACCGGTATTCCCTATCGCATAGTGGGCGATGCAACCCTGTTCGAGGTCGTATTCACCACACAGGATGCGCGGGATTACAGGTCGGTACAGGTTGGCGATACCGGTCGCGCGAAAGACTGGAACGATACTCTGCGCCTCCACGGTATCTTCAAGTCACCGGGCAAGACCTACCCAAGCCTCGCCCTGACCGAAGACGACCTTGCCATGACATGCGAGGCGATACAGGCCGCGGCGGTGGCGATCGCTGCAAAAACATGACCACTCCGTATTGCCAGGGGTCTGTTGCTGCTTCGGCATCGGCTCATCAGTCGCAAACACTGGATCAAGAATTGGAGCCCAGCCAGTCAAAGCGGGCGCTGGTCGTTTTGCAGCGAACGCTTGCTCCTCGCCTTTGCGGTTGTTTCAACAACCGCCCAATCAGATACACCGCCCACCATCCACTTCCATGCAGACGCCGGTGATCATGCTGGCCTCATCGCTGCACAGGTAGGCGGCGGCGTTGCCCATATCCTCCGGCGTCGAAAACCGGCCCAAGGGTATCGTGGACAAGAACTTGGCCCGCATCTCGGGGGTATCTTCCCCCATGAAACTCGCCAAAAGCGGGGTCTCCCCCGCCACCGGGTTCAGGGCATTTACCCGGATGCCCTCAGGGGCGAGTTCCACCGCCATGGCCTTGGTTGCCGTGTTCATCCAGCCCTTGGAGGCATTGTACCAATTGAGCTTCGGGCGCGGACTGACCCCTGCGGTGGAGGCGACGTTCAGGATCGCGCCGCTGCCGCGGTCCTTCATTCCCGGCACCAAGGCGCGCGCCACGAGGTAAACCGATTTGCAGTTCACTGCGAAAACCCGGTCGAAATCCTCTTCGGTGACATATTCCATCGACTGCGGCAGATGCGTGACCCCTGCGTTGTTCACCACGATATCGGGCAGGCCGAAGGCGCCCTGCGCGGCCTCCGCCATGGCCTGCACGCTCGCCCCGTCCGAGACATCGACGGTGCAGGCCACAGCGCCCAACTCCGCGGCCGCTGCCTTTGCCGCCTCGCCGTTGATATCGGCAATCATCACCTGCGCGCCTTCGGTCAGGAACTTGCGCACGATGCCTTCGCCAAAGCCGCTGGCACCGCCCGTCACGATGGCGGTCTTTCCTTCCAATCGCATCACTCTCTCCTCCTCGTTCATCCGTACAAAACGCATGTACGTTTTGTACGTTTCTCCCCGTACGCATTGTTAACGTCACGGGCGTCGGGAAAAAATACCGACGCGATACCGACGTGAAACCGACGCCATGCAGACAGGGGTTTTTCCCGTTAACCCAATGGCTTAGCCCCCGATTCGCGTACAAGCCGGGCATCCACCTCAAAAACCCCCGCCAAGCGCGCGAACCGCTGCAATTCCCGGAACAGCTTTTCGCGCCGCCGCTCTGTCCATTGAACACCCGGCTCCGGCCAAAACCCGGTGACCAGCATCCATCCCTTGGCCCGGTCCGCCTTCAGTTCGACCCGGCCGACAAAGCGGTCCCCTTCCAAAAGGGGATAAACATAATACCCCCAACGCCGCTTGGCTTTCGGAACGAACATCTCGTTGCGATATTCAAAGCCGAAAAGACGCTTCAGGCGCGTACGGTCTCGTATGGACGGGTCAAACGGATTCAACACCCTCAGACGTTTGACCGGAGGGGTCAGCTGGTCCAAACGCGACTCGATATCCGGCGCACCCCAGCCGTCACGCCACTCACCATCCGCCCCCTGTACCCGCAAAGGCACCAATTCGGCCCTCGCCATCCAGTTCCGAACCTCGCCGGCAGTGGTCGCATCCCAGAAACGCTGGATCTCCCCAGGGGTAGCCATCATCAACTTGTCGACCGCTGATTTGTGCAATTTATCAATGGCTTGCTCATCATCCAGAGCCTCGTGAAGGCTTGCAGGAAAAACCCGCTCTCCCAAATCATAGAACTTGACGAAGTTCTTCCGGTGGCTGGTCGCCAACTCCCCGGCATACCACATTTGATCCAATGCCTTCTTGTGCGGCGGCCGTGCCCACATTTCATCGCCGCGCGCACCGCTGTCAAAGGCATGTGTGGAAAGTGGGCCCTCCGCTTCAATACGCTTACGTATTTTAGCGACCTCCTCCCGGCCCAATCCCGATTGGAACCACGCACTACGTGCCGCCTTCTCGCCCAACCGCTGAAATTGCCGCCGCCAATACGGCAGCACATCCTTCGGAATAAGCGAGGCATCATGCGTGAAATGCTCGAACAACTGGCGCTGCTCCAACAGGGGCCAAAGCATCCCTTCGCGGTAATTCTGGTTGCGCGACCACAGAATATGATGATGCGCCCGGGTGACATTGCGCACCGTGTCAATCTGCACGAAACCAAGGTCTTGAATCATGCGGATCACATCCACCGGCCCGGTTGGCGCCTGCGCTAACCCATTAACCTGCAACCATAACCACCGGGCAGACCGGTTCGATACCTCAAGTCGGGCCGTCATGATGAACTAAGGTAAATCAGCGCATCGCGTAGGTCTCGGCCCTCCAGATCAAGGATAACATCGGCAAATAGCTTGCCCGCATCACAGGCCGACGCCGCACTCGCCCGTTGCAGATTGTCGAAGGTTCTGGCCACCGCGCGACCATTTTCCACCGACTGCACGCGATCATTTAAGGCCACGGAAATACGTTGCTCAATACGCGCCCGTGCTGCGGGGCTAAGCTGCTTTGGAGCACGCGTCACCCCCAATCGAACAGCCTTACGTTGAATGCGATAATAGGTGCGCAAGGTCTTGACCGAAAAATAGGTTTCAGCCCTCCCAAGAACATCCTCCATGCGTTGTGGCCGCATCTCGCCCTTGACGATCAGCCCACAGTTTCGCTTGCTCATGCCGTCCAGAAGGGCGCGCTGCATCTGGTGAAAGAACTTCATTTCTGCCAAGGGCAAATGCGTGATACCACTGTCATACAAGGGCGCAATCAGCCCTTCGGTTGCCACGCCAACCGACAGATCGCCATCGTAAAGAGCTATTAACCTATCGGCGATATACCCTGCGACAAGCTTGTCATTCATCAGCAGGCGCGTGTGTTCTTCGGCAAGGGTCAGTTTTTCACCACGAAAGCCTTGGTCGATCAGTTGATTGCGTACGGGTGCGATTTCCGGCAGGCGGCCCAGAAGGTCGATGATCTCATCGCGGCTGTCTTTGGCCGACTGTGCCGCGCTTGGCCCGGCCAATGTGCTCAAGGCCAGGAAAACAAGGGCGGTCAAAATTTTCAGGGGCATGGGCGCTGTCCTTTCGGCGCGATACAACCTTGGTCCAGCATCCCGCACCACCCGCGCCGGTGCAATACAAAGCTGCGTGTCAGCCGGTTTTCGGCAGCCGTGGCACCGCGTCGATCAATTGCTTGGTGTAGGCATGTGTGGGTTTGGCAAAGACATCCTCGGTCGGGCCTTCCTCGACGATAAGGCCATCCTTCATAACCAGCACCCGGTCGGTCACATTGCGCACCACGCTCAGGTCGTGACTGATGAACAGGTAGGTCAATGACAGCCGGTCGCTCAGGCTGGCCAGGAGGTCCAGCATCCGGGCGCGCACCTGTACATCCAGGGCACTCACCGCCTCATCTAGGATAATCAGGTCGGGTTGGATGATCAGTGCGCGTGCAAGCGCGATCCGCTGTCGTTGCCCGCCAGAAAACTCATGGATGTACTTGTGCCGATCATCGGCATTAAGCCCAACGTTTTCAAGCACTTCCACGACAGCTTCCTCTCGTGCAAGCGCCTTTGGCGGCACGTCAAGCAGGTGCAAGGGCTCCGCGACCGAGCGCGCCACAGTCCAGCGTGGGTTGAAGCTGCCGTAGGGGTCTTGGAACACCACCTGCATCCGTCGCCGCACAGCGCGGTTGGCGCTATGGCCGTCGAACACGGGGTACCCATTCAAGGTAATCGTGCCGCCCTGAAGCTCCTCCAGGCCCAGAATGGCGCGTGCCAGCGTGGACTTGCCACAGCCGGATTCCCCCACCAATCCAAGGTTTTCACCGCGTTGGATATCGAAACTGACTCCACCTACGGCCCGATGCACCCCGGCTTTGCCGAACCACCCCTCGCGCGGTGCCGGATAGTCCCGCACGGCATTTTGAACCGATAAAAGCGGGGCGCGGTCGGTGACCTCTACCCGATCAGGCTTGTGATCCGAGGCCTCCATCAGCGCCAGGGAATATGGTGCCTTGAGGCTCTCGAACCGTCCGCGCTCAACCACGCGGCCCTCGCGCATGATCACAATACGGTCGGCCATACCCGCCACGACACCCAAATCATGGCTGATCAACAACAGGCCCATGCCGTCCTCATCCACCAACCGCTTGAGTAGCTTCAACACCTCTGCCTGCGTGGTCACATCAAGGGCCGTAGTGGGCTCATCCGCAATCAGCAGCTTGGGCCGCAAGGCGATGGCCATGGCAATGCACACACGTTGCCGCTGCCCGCCCGAAAGCTCGTGCGGATAGCGTGACAGCGGCACGCGCTCGGGCGGCAGTTCAACCCGGCGCAGGGCCTCTTCAGCACGCTGCATAGCCTTGTTTTTGCTCGTGTCTTCGTGAATCAGGATTGTTTCGGCCACCTGTTCACCAATGGTGTGAAGCGGATTGAGGGCTGTCATCGGTTCCTGAAAAACCATGCCCACCTCTTGGCCACGCAGAGCGCAAAGCGCAGGCTCTTGGAGGTCCAGAATACTATGGCCATTCACCATGATGCGCCCTTCACAGGCCGCACCGCGCGGCAAAAGCTGCATCACCGACAGGGCCGTCATCGACTTGCCACTGCCTGACTCGCCAATCACGCCAAGGATTTCCCCGGCGTTGAGCGCAAGCGAAACATCATGCAATACGGGCGCGCGTCCAATGCTGAGGCTCAGGCTTTCGATATTGAGAAGGCTCATCGCGCATCCCTCGCCAACCGGGGGTCCAGCCAATCGCGCAACCCGTCCCCCATCAGGTTCAACCCCAGCACCGTCAACAAAATCGCCAACCCCGGGAACAGCGCCATATGTGGAGCAAAAGAGATCATCGTCTGGCTGTCGGCCAGCATTCGCCCCCAGCTTGGCACCGGTGGTTGCGCCCCCAGGCCGACATAGCTCAATCCCGCCTCGGCAAGGATGCCAAGGCTAAACTGTATCGTGCCTTGGACGATGAGAAGGTTGGTGACATTCGGCAGGATATGCTCGGCGCTGATACGTAGACGACCCTTGCCCGCGACGCGTGCCGCAAGCACATAATCCCGTGTCCAAAGCGAAAGAGCGGCGCCACGCGTCAGCCGTGCAAAGACGGGAATATTGAAAATGCCGATGGCGATAATGGCATTCACGGCACCGGGGCCAAAGACAGCGGTGATCATGATCGCGATCAGCAGGCTCGGGAAGGCAAAGATCAAGTCATTTCCCCGCATGATGACTTCATCCAGCCAACTGCCCGTTCGCGCGGCAGCGGCCAATCCCAACGGCACACCGAACCCCATGCCGATGACGACGGCGACGATGGCCACGGCAATCGAAGTGCGCGCGCCAACCATCAGCATCGACAGGATATCGCGCCCGAAATGATCCGTGCCCAGAAGGTGTACCCCTGAAGGTGGCTTGATCTTGTTGGCGATATTGAGCGCCTCGATGTCATGCGGCACCCAGACAAACGACAGGACCGCCGCGCCCGTGACAATCGCCGAGATCACACCCCCGATCCAAAGGCTGGCCCTCATCTGCGCCCCCTCAGCCGTGGGTCGACCCACGCATAGGCCATGTCGACGGCGAAGTTGACCATGATGACAGCGAAAACCAGCAGCATCACCACCGACTCAACCACGATCAAATCCCGCGCGCTGATCGCTTGGAAAACCAACCGACCAAGCCCCGGAAGGTAAAAGACATTCTCGATGATAATCGCACCCGCAAGCAGAAAGGAAAACTGCAAGCCGATGATCGTCAGCACAGGTACAAGAGCGTTTCGCAGGGCATGCCGTCGCAACGCCTGCCCCCGCGACAAGCCCTTGGCGCGGGCCGTGCGGATATAATCCTCACCCAGGGTATCCAGCAAAGCCGAGCGCATGACACGTGCCAGAATACTGGCCTGCGGCAATGCCAAGGCGATGGCGGGCAAAGTCAGTGCCTTGATGGCGGGGCCCATGCCCCCGTCCCATCCCGGAAAGCCTCCCGCGTTGAACCAACGCAGGTTGATGGCAAAGACCAGCACCATCAGCATCGCGAACCAAAAATTCGGTATCGCCACGCCCAGTTGTGTCCCCCCCATGATCGCAAGGTCCACCGCCGATCCACGCCGCCGCGCGGCCCAAATGCCCGCCGGAAACGCGATAAGCGTGGACAGCGCCAAGGCATATAGCGCCAGTGGCAGGCTGACCCAAAGCCTATCCGCAATCATCTCGGACACCGGCGTGCGATAGGTGTAGGAGGTGCCAAAATCTCCCTGAAGCATCCCGCCGGTCCAAGACAAGTACCTTTGAACTGGCCCGCCGTTCAGGCCCAGTTCCTCTCGCAGGGCATTCAAAGTATCCTCCTGCACGTTGAGACCAAGCATATAGGCGGCCGGGTCCCCGGGCACGACTTCCAAAGCAAGAAAGATCACGACACTGGCCACCCACAGCGACACGACAAGAGAAAAAATTCTCCGCCCGGCATAACGCAGCATCAACTGTGGCCTTTCGTCATTCTATCACCTGAGCGCCTCGACACGTTGAGCCCTTTATGACTTCTGGCAGGCGGGTTGTTAAGGGCAGGCATCGCACAAAAGAACAAGGCCCCGCCACTCAGGGAGGCAGGGCCTTGATGACAACACGCAATGCGATGCTCGCGTTACGCCGCCTTGCGGGGTTCAGTCAAAACCTCTGGCTGGCTGCCACGCTCAAAAAACGCGGCATGCAAGGCACTTATCGATTGCGAAAGCGCTTTACGCGGAACCACGAACTGCACATCGACCGCACGCGTCGTTTGATGCGCCGTGATAACGTCGACATCCGACTGCGCCAGCGCTTTCAAGCCGTTGGCCAAAACCTTCAGCCCCGACAAGTCGCGGCCGATCACCGAAGCGATGGCAAGCGGCTGAATAGTGAGTTCCGCGCTAGGATAAACTGCGTTCAAATCCCGCTCGACCTTCCGGATATCTCGAAGTGGCGCGTCCACGAAGTGCGTAATCGTATTGGCGTTCGATGTTTTGGACACAATGCGAATACCATGCCGTGTAAGCAATTCGAGGATTTTCGCATCATAGCCTTTCACCCCGACCATATCCTGTTCGAAAAGCTCAAGCGCATGAACATCAAGGCCTGTCACGATCTCTGCCGCCGGGGTTTGGGCAGGTTGGTCATCAATGAGCGTGCCAGGATCATGCGGCTCAAAGGCGTTAGTGACGCGCAAAGGCACGTCTGCCTGACGCAGGGTTTTGGCCGCCTTGGGGTGAATGGCCTCCATACCCATGTTCGAGAGCTGGTCGGCGACGTCATAGTTCGTATGACCCAGCTTAAACACGTCGCCTTCAACAAGGTTCGGGTCTGCCGAAGACAGATGGAATTCCTTGTGAATGATCGCCTCCCGCGCGCCGGTCAGGGCGGCTATACGGCTGAACGTCACTTCTGAATACCCACGATCGAACTCCGCCATCAGGCCCTCCTTGCACTGGGCATAGCCTGTGACAATGGGCATTTCCTTGGCGGCGTCGACGTCGGCGAAACCATCCCTGATGCGTTCATCCAAAGTCACTTCGCGCTCATCGCGCCAACCGCTGAGGTCAACGAATCGTGCGTTGATACCTTCGCGGCGCAACGCAAGGGTCGTCACGTAGGCCGAATGCGCCTCGCCCAATCCCGACAACAGTTCGCGCGTCAGCATCATGTGCTGGCTTAGCCGGAAATGTCCGTAGGAACACAGACGTTGCAAGTCGATCAAGCAGCTGCGGGCACCTTCAACGCGGTCACGCACGAAATCGTCCGCATCGCTGATGTCCGCCGGGTTCGCCAATACGGCAGCATGGGCATCACGCATGCCTTTCGCGACTTTCGACAAAGCATCAAGCCAGCCGTGGTCGTCTTCATCGTTGGCAAAGCAGGCGTAGACACCGGCCTCTTCGGTTTTCTTGTGCTCAAGCAACAAGTTGGTGATTCCGCCGAAAGCCGAGACAACGAACACTCGGTTGTACATCTCTGCGTTGTTGTCGCGATTGAACAAGGGCTCGATCAATTCGTTCAGGCGCGACATGGACGTGCCACCGATCTTCTCGACGGTGTGATTTTCAAAAGTCATCTAAGCTCATTCCAGGGCTTGCGCCCTGCAATGCCTCTCTGGTGTTAAGAAACCTCTTCCGGCGCGGCATAAGACCCATCTTCACGATGGACTTCTTTACCGGTCACTGGCGGGTTGAAAACGCAGGCCATGACGAGTTCTTCCTCGGCCCGCAGAATGTGACGATCATGCTCGTTCAGGGCATACATCGTACCCGGCTTGATCTGATGGGTTTCCCCGGTTGCCAGATCAGTGATCGACCCCTTGCCCTGAATGCAGTAGACGCTTTCAAGGTGGTTCTTGTACTCGAAGGTGTGCTCGCTGCCTTCGTGCAGGAAGGTGATGTGGAACGAGAACCCCATTCCGTCATCGGCCAGAAGCATCCTCACCGACGTCCAGTCTGCATCCGAAACGGAATTGCCGGCTTTGACCACGTCGTCAAAATCTCTCACAATCATTGGCTTACTCCGCTGCAATCTTCGTGTTCACCGTCGCGTCGCGAGCGGCATCCAGCAGGATGTTGAGACCCTTGCGCAACGTCTCTTCCGGGATGGTCAGCGGCGCGAGCACCTTGACCACTTCGTCCTGTGCGCCGGACGTCTCGATGATGAGGCCCTTTTCAAAGGCGCGGGCACAGATGTCACCCGCTAATTCTCCCGATCCGACATCGACGCCCTGCATCATGCCACGGCCCTTGAGGCGGGCATCCGATACGACATCTGCAACGGCTTGCAGCCCCTCGGCGAGGATGGCCGACTTCTTCTGCACCTCTTTTTGGAAAGCATCGTCTTTCCAAAACTTCTCGATCGCGACCCGACCAGTGACGAAGGCATGGGTATTTCCGCGGAAGGTGCCGTTGTGTTCGGCGGGCTTCCAAATATCATGCTCAGGCTTGATCAAGAGCGCGGCGAACGGCAGGCCGAAACCCGACAGCGATTTTGCCTGCGTGATCATGTCCGGCTTGATCCCGGCATCTTCAAAGGCGAAGTACGTCCCGGTACGGCCACAGCCCGATTGGATATCGTCCACGATCAGCAGCGCACCAAGTTTCTTGGCCAAACGGGCAACGCCCTGCATCCATTCATTCGACGCAGCATTCAGGCCGCCCTCGCCCTGCACGGGCTCAAAGATAAAGGCCGCGGGAGCATCGACACCGGAGGAGGGATTGTCGAACATCCACTCGATCTGTGCAAGCGTATCCACACCCTCACCAAGCGCGCCATCAAATGGCAAATGCGTCACATCGGCCAGCGATCCGCCACCGGCACCGGCACGCTTACTGGCGTTCCCGGTCAGCGAAAGCGCCCCCATTGTCATGCCGTGGAAGCCATTGGTAAATGCCACCACATTGCGACGGCCAGTGACCTTGCGGGCCAGCTTCATCGCGGCTTCAACGGCGTTTGTGCCGGTCGGGCCGGTCATCATCACCTTGTAGTCCATGCCCCGCGGCTTCAGGATGTTGTCCTCGTAGGCCTGCAGAAACTTGGCTTTCTCGGCGGTGTACATATCAAGCCCGTGAGCAATGCCATCACCCGCGATATGCTCGACAAGCGCTTGCTTCATATCCACGTCGTTGTGCCCATAGTTGAGCGACGAACAACCGGCGAGGAAGTCAATGTAGGTCTGCCCTTGAGCATCGGTCATTTCCGCGCCCTTGGCAGTGGTGAAGACCGTTTCGAAGCTGCGGCAGTAACTGCGCGCCTCTGATTCACGGCGATTAAAAATGGAAACTTCGGCTGACGTGTCAGTCGACATGATAAATCCTTTGGTTAGGAGAGTTGAAGGCTGGCGCGCAAGACATCAGGCCGCGCGCTTCAGCTCCTCGGCGAATTCGATTGTGACCATGTGTTCCGTCGCATGACGTCCGTCGAAATGGTCCTCACGGGTATAATGCGGCTCGCTGCGCAATTTGCCGTTCTGAGCCTTTGAGAACCGCCCGAACAGCGCCCAAGAGGCATCGTTGTTGATTGTGATCGTGGTTTGCAGGCGATTGACGTCCTTGCATTCTTGACGATCAAACAGCTCGGTCAGCATGCGCGTTCCAAGACCCTTGCCACGTGCTTTGGAAGACACCGCGACTTGCCATACAAACAGTGTCTCCGGATCGCTCGGCATGATGTATGCCGAAACCCAACCCACTGGCTCGCCATCCATTTCGGCAAGAATGCAGGTATCGCCAAAATGGTCACACTGGATGAGGTTACAATACATCGAGTTCTCATCCAGCGGGTGACAAGACGAGATCAAATCCCAAATCGCTGCACCATCCTCACGCGCGGGTTTGCGAAAGGTCAACTTTGTCTCGGCTTTTGATCCTTGAATGCTATGCACGGCTCTCAGTCCCTTTTTGTTTGTATGTCTAATAATACGTATCGCGCAAAATATTTCAAGAGGCTAAGTATTTTGCCGAATTATACGAGGACTCCCTCTAATTTGTATATTTTTATGCTTAGGACTATATATCACGTATGAAACATTTAGTTAGTAAAACCAAGGCTTCACCATCGCGGATTGCGCAGATCGAAAAAACGGGTAAGTTATCAAGGCCTTATCCGGAGCTTGACTTGGACCGCACAGATATCAGCCTCATCGCCCTTCGCCGCATTCTTCGTGCGACCGAGATGTATGCGCGCGATCTGGCGCGCGAGGCCGGACTTACGGCCGTGCAGCTACGCGTGTTGCAAATTGTCGCGGAAAAAGGGCGCGCGACCCCGACCGATCTTTCGCAGCGCATGGGCGTGACAATGGCCACAGTCTCCGCCCTCATCAAGAAGCTGGAAGGCAAAAACCTTCTTACGCGGCATCGCTCAACCACTGACCGCCGCCAGATGGACCTTGAGATCACCGATGAGGGCCTATCCAAGGTACAAGTTGCGCCCGATGCATTGCAGCAGAAGTACGTGAAACAGTTTGAAAGCCTTGAGGAATGGGAGCAGGCGATGATCGTCGCGGTCTTGGAACGCGTCGCAAGCATGCTCGACGCAGAGGAAATCGATGCCTCCCCAGTGCTTGCGGTGGGCGATATCCACCATACACACTAATATCTTTGGTCGCATAGGTCGCGCTGCGTCAGCCGTACCTGCCTTCTTGCGAGAAGGGGCCTTTACGGATCAAATCCCCATGACACAAGTTTTCGCCGCACCGGCATAAAAATGCCCAGTTTTGTTGGAATATTGTCCTTCAATCCTGCATAATGTGCAAAACATGGCTAATCGTCCATTAACAAAGCCTCGGTAAAGAGGTCAGGCAAGAGCAGCATCGGAGCAACTGGATGCTCGAGTTCGACAATGTGAGTAAGTCTTTTTGGACTGGCACGCAGCGCAAGGTAATTCTTGACCGCGTGAGCTTTCGTGTCGACATCGGCCATTCACTCGGCGTCCTAGCCCCCAACGGTACCGGCAAGACAACGCTGATCAACATGATGGCCGGCCTTGAAAAACCAGATGAAGGCGAAATAAGGCGTGGCTGTCGGATCAGTTTTCCGCTTGGCTTCA
Organism: uncultured Roseovarius sp.; assembly: GCF_913057115.1. Taxonomy (GTDB): domain Bacteria; phylum Pseudomonadota; class Alphaproteobacteria; order Rhodobacterales; family Rhodobacteraceae; genus Roseovarius. Next base: position 141,676 of record NZ_CAJXNN010000003.1, on the reverse strand, counting down.
TGGGTGGTGTGATTTCGAAAATTTCTGCGATGGAAAACTCTCGCTACATCGCCCGGCTATATGGCCTCGATCCAGATTATATCGAGGCGTTTTGCCGGTGGATGTGTAATTTGGGGGAGTATTTCGACCAGCCGTTGGGCACCTATTCATCCGGCATGCGGGCGCGATTCACTTTTTCACTGATGCTGGCACTGGATTTCGACATCTATTTGATTGATGAAGGCATGCCCAGTTCTACAGACGTTGAATTCAATCGCAAGGCCGGGGAGATCCTCAAGGAACGGCTGCGCACCACCACTGTCGTGATTGTATCGCACCAACCGGCAACCCTTGAAAAATTCGCGCGTTCGGCTGCCGTTCTTATGAACGGACAATTATACATGTTTGATACCTTGGAAGAGGCGAAGCAACTCTATGACTACGAAACCCAAGGCTAGAAAATTCCGCATCCGCCGAAACGCCCCAACCACGGGTGGCTCGGGTGGATCTCAACCGCACACGTCCGAGCAGGAGCCGCCGCAAGCGTCCCAGCAGGAAGACGGCGGTTCGGCACATGTGCACCCGACACAAGCTCATGAGGGGCAGATCAGTTCGGCCAGGGAGATGGCCGCGTCCCAGAGCATCGACGACATTCGCAAAGAAGGCCTGACCGGACGGCAACTGCGCATGGCCCGTCGTATGGCCCAAAAATATGGCCTTGCACCAACATCGGACTTTGACGCCGTACGGCTATTGCGCGCGAAGGGTGTCGATCCGTTCCAACGTGCCAATATCCTGGAACTCGTCGCGCCGGGTAGTGGCTCTGGCGGTGATGGTGGTGGGAGCGCGGCAAAGCCCACGACGCCCGAGGGCGGACAGCCCAAAGTCCAGCTGCCGCAAACGGTTCCAATGGGCCAGCAAAACCTGCCCTCCACCGAACAGCTCAGCCCGGCAGACCGCCGAGCACATGAGATCCAAGGGATACAGCGTGACATAGCAAAACGCCGCCGTCGCAGACTTTTGCTTTTGCTGACGCGTCTCGCAGCCTTCGTTTTCCTTCCAACCCTGATTGCCGGCTACTACTTCTATGCCGTCGCGACCCCGATGTATTCCACCAAGTCGGAGTTTCTTATCCTGACAGCTGATGGGGGGGGCACCGGGAGTCCCGCCAGCTTGTTCAGCGGCACCGCCTTTGCAACTGGGCAGGATTCAATTGCGACCCAATCCTATCTGGGCTCCAAAGACGCCATGCTTCGCCTGGACCAAGACGTGGGTTTCCGGGATCACTTCAGTCAGGACTGGATTGACCCCATTCAACGGCTTGCCCCCGATGCAAGCAATGAAAGTGCCTATAAGCTCTATAAGAAATATGTGAATCTTGGCTATGATCCGACCGAGGGTGTCATTCGGATGGAGTTGTCGACCGCCGATCCGGAAACGAGTGCGCGCTTTTCAGAGAAATTGTTGGAATATGCCGAAGAGCGTGTCGACCAACTGAGCCAAGAGAAACGGCAAGACGCTGTGAAGACGGCCGAGGCCAGCCTCGAAGACGCCAAGGAAGACCGCCGTGCGGCACAAGAGAGACTCGTGAAAATCCAGGAGGGGTCACTTCTTGATCCGGAAGGCGAGATTGCGTCGATACGGGCTTTGATCAACTCGGTCGAAATGCAGCTTCAGGAAAAGCAGTTGGCACTCAATACGCAAATGAACAATCAAAGGCCCAATCGGGCGAAAGTGGCCGCACTCGAAAGCGAGATTGAAGTGCTACAGGCAGAACTGAAAAAGCAAGAAGCGCGCTTGAACAGCGCAACAGAGGGGAGTTCCTCGCTTGCAGCACAGGCTGCCGAAATCCAGATGGCTCAGGCCGATCTTGCGACGGCTGATATGGTTTTGCAGTCAGCACTGGAAGCCAAGCGTCAATCAGAGATCGAGGCAAACAAACAGGTCCGTTACCTCACTGTCAGCGTGAAGCCAGTTGCCTCGCAAGACCCTTCCTACCCGCGGTCTTTCGAGAATACCATGTTGGCCTTCCTGATTTTCTCGGGCATTTACCTGATGATCTCTCTCACCGCATCAATCCTTAGAGAACAGGTATCGTCATAAACCATGAAACATATCGCCATCTCCGGTCTGAGCATCGGCAATGACCTGCCGCTGACGTTTCTTGCCGGTCCCTGCGCGCTGCAAAGCACAGATCATGCCCAGATGATCGCTGGCACACTTAAAGAAGCCTGTGAAGCGCACGGCGCTCAACTGGTTTTCAAAGGCAGCTTCGACAAGGCCAATCGAACCTCCGTGTCAGCGCAGCGCGGCACGGGTATTGACGAAGGCCTGAAGATTCTGGAGGCCGTGAAAACCGGGCTGAACATCCCCGTAGTGACCGATATCCACTTGCCGGAACAATGCGCTCCGGTGGCCGAAGTTGCGGATATCTTGCAAATCCCAGCCTTTTTGTGTCGCCAGACGGACCTTTTGGTCGCCGCGAGTGAAACAGGTGCCGTCATCAATGTCAAAAAGGGCCAGTTTTTGGCACCTTGGGACATGGTGAACGTCATCAAAAAGATCGAGCGTACGGGCAACGAGCAGATCTTGCTGACAGAGCGCGGAACGTCATTTGGCTACAATACCTTGGTGACGGACATGAGAGCTTTGCCGCAAATGGCGGCAAGCGGTTACCCGGTCGTCATGGACGCCACGCATTCCGTGCAGCAACCGGGCGGCAAGGGTGGAAGCACGGGGGGGCAACGTGAATTTGCCCCGGTGATGGCACGCGCAGCCGTGGCGCTTGGCGTTGCCGCGGTATTTATCGAAACCCATGAGGACCCGGATAACGCACCCTCGGACGGGCCCAACATGATTCCTCTTTCTCAGATGCCCGCACTGATCGAAAGCCTGATGACTTTCGACAGTTTGGCAAAATCTGATCCGATACGACTTTGAGTAAGCAATGCGAGTGAGTTCTGCCGTGAGAAAACCATCCCCGAACGTTGTTCAAAACAGCTGGTCATTCCTGCGCGATGCGATGATTTCACCCACAGGCTTCCGCGAGTACGATGCCCGCTGGAAATATCCCGAAGAAATCAACCTACCCGGGGTGACTGCCCTGGGGCTAGGGCTTGGGACGCAAATGCAAAGGCGTGGGATCAAACCCGAAATTGCTGTTGGAAATGACTATCGGGACTATTCGTTGGCCATCAAACAGGCGCTCATGCTGGGACTCATACAAGCGGGAATTCAGGTCAAGGACATTGGCCCGGCCCTCAGCCCAATGGCGTATTTCGCTCAGTTCCACCTTGATACTCCAGCTGTCGCAATGGTCACGGCCAGCCACAACCCGAACGGGTGGACGGGTGTGAAGATGGGGTTCGAGCGCCCATTGACACATGGCCCTGATGAAATGGCCGAACTGCGTGACATCGTTTTGAATGGGGCAGGAGAAGCCCGCGAAGGCGGTGGCTATGAATTCATCGAGGGTATCCGCGAGGCTTATTTGGACGATCTCGTGGGCGACTTTAAAATGTCGCGAAAACTGCGCGTTGTCTGTGCCACCGGAAACGGCACCGCATCCGCCTTTGCGCCCGATCTTTTCGAGCGGATAGGGGTCGAGGTCATCCCCTCCCATAACGAGTTGGACTACACCTTTCCGCATTACAACCCGAACCCCGAAGCCATGGAAATGCTCCATGATATGGCCGACAGCGTTAAGCAAAGCGGTGCGGACTTTGCGCTTGGCTTTGACGGTGATGGCGACAGGTGCGGCGTGGTCGATGACGAGGGCGAAGAGATTTTTGCCGACAAGGTGGGCGTCATCATGGCCCGGGATTTATCCAAGCTTTATCCGGATTCGACCTTCGTGGCGGATGTAAAATCAACCGGGTTATTCGCCTCGGACCCCGAATTGAAACTGCATGGCGCGAAAGCCGATTATTGGAAAACCGGTCACTCTCACATGAAACGACGGGTTAAAGAAATCGGCGCGCTCGCCGGGTTTGAGAAATCAGGCCACTACTTTCTCGCCGAACCCGTAGGGCGCGGCTATGACTGCGGTATGCGCGTGGCCGTCGAGATCTGCAAACTAATGGATCGCAACCCCGGCCAGTCGATGTCCGATCTTCGCCGCGCCTTGCCGCAGACTTGGTCAACGCCAACGATGTCTCCCTATTGCGCCGATACCGAGAAATATGACGTCCTGGATCGCTTGGTGGAAAAGCTGGTCGCCAAGCATGAAGCCGGTGAAACGGTCGCCGGGCGGACCATCGACAATGTGGTTACGGTCAATGGGGCGCGGGTCATTTTGGACAATGGGTCATGGGGCTTGGTGCGCGCGTCCTCGAACACACCAAATTTGGTCGTGGTCTGTGAAAGCAGCGAAAGCGAAGCGGAAATGCGCGCAATCTTCGAAGCGATCGATGCCGTTATTCGGACAGAACCGCAGGTCGGTGAATACGACCAGACGATCTAAGGCAGGCCGTTTCGAAGTCCACGGCCCACACAAGCGGCTTGTTCGTTGGCCGCAAAATAACTATAGGCAGCCCATGTTGGACGAGGCTGACGATATCCACCCACTTTTCTCCGGTGCACCAAGCAGTACCGAGTTCAAAAAGCTGCGCAAACGAGTCGTTCGCCAGACGCGTGAAGCAATTGAACAGTTTGGCATGATTGAGAAAGGCGCACGTTGGCTTGTGTGTCTTTCTGGCGGCAAGGACAGCTACACCTTGCTGGCCGTTTTACACGAGTTGCAATGGCGCGGTCTGCTGCCCGTCGACATCCTCGCCTGTAACCTAGATCAGGGGCAGCCGGGGTTTCCCGCGACAGTCTTGCCTGATTTCCTCGAAAAGATGGATGTTCCACACAGGGTGGAATACCAAGACACCTACTCGGTCGTCATGGACAAGGTGCCGCAAGGACGTACCTATTGCGCGCTTTGTTCGCGCCTCAGGCGTGGCCACCTTTATCGCATCGCAAGAGAAGAAGGGTGCACAGCGGTCGTCTTGGGGCATCACCGTGACGATATTCTCGAGACCTTTTTCATGAACTTGTTTCACGGCGGGCGCTTGGCCACGATGCCACCGAAACTTGTGAACGAAGAAGGCGATCTTTTCGTTTACCGCCCCTTGGCATTTGTCGCCGAGTCAGACTGCGAGCGTTTCGCGAAGGCCATGCAATATCCCATAATCCCCTGCGATCTATGCGGATCGCAAGATGGATTGCAGCGCCAACAGGTGAAAGGCATCTTGGACGCTTGGGAAGCCAATTCCCCAGGGCGCCGACAGGTCATGTTTCGGGCGCTCATGAATGCCCGGCCCTCACACCTTTTGGACCCGAAGCTATTTGATTTCGCAGGTCTCGAACGTGGATCTCTAAAATTGAACGAAAATCCCGAGGGCTTGCCGAAGCTGCGTTAAGCCGGTGTTGAGGCGACCAAAGATACCATCATGCGGAAACGCTTCGGAAAGCCCGCATGATACTATCGCTGAAATCTTCGCTTGGCAAAGCCCTGAGCCTTGCTTCCGTTTTAGGCCAAAGACCACAAGTTCTCGCGTTTTTGCCTGCGCTTGTTCTAGGTAGTTTTTGGCTGGGTGGAGAACTATTGCTCATGGTCACCGCACTCGGCATTCCTGTACTTTTGGCCTTTGCCGAACAAAGGGACGACACCGCAATCTCGGCGCATAACGACAAACTGGAAGATGAACTGGACTCAGTGTTGTCGATAGCGCGGCGCAAAGCGCTCAAGACTGTATGCTACATGGTCGAAATCGATGATCACCGTACGATCCTTGATCGCTTTGGCTCGTCGGCCATGGCTGACATCATGGATCAGACCCAAACCCGTCTCAAGCGAGCCGTCAGAAATCAGGATCGCGTGCGCATCTTGAACGACAACCTCTTGACCGTCGTCATCGCGCCGACGCGCCAACTCGACCACCCATCAGCCCTTAAACTTGCAGGGCGCCTGCAAAGCGCGGTCGAGGAGCCATTGGCGGTGGATGCGGCCAATATCTATATCTCAGCGTCCATTGGATTTTGCACCAGCGATACGCTCTCCAATCCCACCGGTGCCGATTTGGCCGATGCAACGACACTCGCGCTTAGAGACGCCCAACGCCATGCCCCGTCAGGGTTGCGCGCGTTTTCTCGTGATTTGACGATTTCCGACAAGGCGCCCGCCCAATTGCGTCACGAGATAGAGGCTGCATTCGAGCAGGGCCAAATCAAAGCCTGGTTTCAACCCCAAGTTTCAACAGAAACAGGAATGGTGACCGGGTTCGAGGCGCTCGCCAGATGGCAACATCCATCCAGAGGTATGATCCCACCCGCAAAGTTTTTGCCGGACCTCGAGCATTCCGGGCATATCGAACGCCTTGGCGAAGTCATTCTGAACGATGCCCTCACCGCCATGTCGCAATGGGACAGCCTTGGCCTTACGATTCCAAGGGTTGGCGTAAACTTCGGCTCCGACGAACTCCGAAATCCCAAGCTTGTCGAGAACGTGGCGTGGGCCTTGGATCGTTTCGACATAGCCGCGCAACGTCTTGCCGTTGAAATACTGGAAACCGTCGTTTCCACGTCACCAGATGACACGATCTCAAGCAATATTCGTGGATTGGCTAACCTTGGCTGCCATATTGATCTGGATGATTTCGGCACCGGTCACACCTCTATCTCTTCGATCCGCCGCTTCGCTGTTCAACGTCTGAAAATTGACCGATCCTTCGTCGTAAAGGTTGACCAAGACCCGGATCAAAAAGACATGATCGCAGCCATACTGGTGATGGCGGAACGCTTGGGGCTGGATACCATTGCAGAAGGGGTCGAAACGGCCGGTGAGCACACCATGCTGGCCCAACTCGGGTGTGGGCATGTACAAGGCTATGGAATTGCGCGACCAATGCCGTTCGAACGCACCATGGAATGGCTCGAGGCTCACGCGCAGAAAGTAAAACAGCCCCCGATCATTGGAAGGCAAACAGGGTGAATCTTGTAATCCAGTGCGACACACATGGCCGATTTCCCTGAATCCACTTGACCTTTGCCCCCGCACTCTGTTGAACCCCCGTGAACGTCAACAGACAGGTGGCCACCGACGATGGACGATCAGAACAAGAACCTAATTCTCGCAACCGCGCTCAGTTTCATCGTCATTCTGGTGTGGTTCGTCGTGTTTCCTCCGCCTGAGCCGACGGAGTCCCCCAACGCCAGGACAACTGCTGAGTCAACGACATCCGAGCCGACCTCGGCAAGTACGCCTACGGCCGAAGGCGATACAACTGTCGCGGCGCAATCTGGTGGCGCGACGACCTTGTCTCAGGATGCGCCGCGACTCGCGATCAATACTCCAACCGTTGAAGGCGCCATTTCCCTTCAGGGCGGACGTATCGATGAGTTGTCGTTGAAGAATTACCGCGAAACCCTTGAACCGGGCTCGGACATCGTCCAATTGCTTCAGCCCGTGGGTGGTGAAGAACCCTATTATGCCCTGTTCGGCTGGGCCCCCGGTGCTGGTCTGGCCCCTGATCAAGTTCCCAATGCAGATACAATTTGGTCGGCGGAAGAAGGCAGCGAATTGACACCGGATTCACCTGTTACATTGCGTTGGGATAATGGGTCGGGTTTGATATTCGAGCGCGTGATCTCGGTCGACGAGGACTTCATGTTTACCGTCACGCAATCGGTTGAAAACACAGGCAGTCAAACGCCTACCCTCGCGCCGTACGGGATCATTGCCCGCCATGGCGAGCCTGCAGATATGAAGAACTTCTTCATCCTGCACGAAGGCTTGATTTCAATGTCAGACGGTGAACTCGCCGAAGTCGATTATGATGACGTGGCAGACTACGAATTCAACCCGCGTGAAGGTGCGCCAGCGGAGGTCGTGCAAGTCAACGAAAACGGCTGGACTGGTTTTACAGACCACTATTGGATGACGACGCTCATCCCAAATCCCGGTACGCCGTTCAAATCTGTCAACAAATACGACCCTACGCGCAATATTTACCAAACCGAAGCGGTGCAACCGACGTTAACTGTCCAGCCTGGTGAGAAAGCAACGGCACAAACGCGACTCTTCGCAGGTGCGAAGGAATGGGAGGCCATTCGATCTTATCAGAACGAAGGCGGCGTCGAGCGTTTTCTCGACTCAATTGATTGGGGTTGGTTTTTCTTTCTGACCAAACCGATCTTCGCCGTCCTGCATTGGTTGAACGTCACCCTCGCAGGCATGGGGCTCGCCGGGTCCATGGGATGGGCCATCATCGGTCTAACCCTTTTGATCAAAGCACTTCTTCTACCGCTGGCTTATAAATCCTATGTCTCGATGGCGAAGATGAAGGAACTCCAACCGCAGATGGAGAAGATCAAGGAAACCGCGGGCGACGATCGCCAGAAGCTCCAACAAGAGATGATGGCGCTCTACAAGAAGGAGAAGGTGAACCCTGCCTCCGGCTGCTTGCCCATCCTCCTGCAAATCCCGATCTTCTTTTCGCTCTACAAGGTGATTTTCGTCACGCTGGAACTGCGCCACGCGCCTTGGGTCGGCTGGATCAAAGACCTCTCGGCGCCCGACCCCTCGTCGCTCTATAACCTCTGGGGCATCTTCCCTTGGGACGCACCCGAACCCGGCTCGATCATGGCGCTGATCTTCATTGGTATCCTGCCGCTTCTGCTGGGTATCTCCATGTGGCTACAGCAAAAGCTCAACCCGGCACCCACTGACCCCACACAACAAATGATCTTTGCTTGGATGCCTTGGGTCTTCATGTTCATGCTGGGCAGCTTTGCCAGCGGGTTGGTCATTTACTGGATCGCGAACAACACGATCACCTTTTCGCAGCAGTACCTGATCATGCGAAGCCAAGGGTATAAACCAGACGTTCTGGGTAACATCAAATCCAGCTTCAAGCGCAAAACGCAGACGGAAGAAAAATGACCGGACAGATCACCAAGATCATCCGGCACCCCATCAAGAGCCACGGTCGAGAGGCCGTGGCTCGTGTCTCTTTGACGGCAGGCCAAACCATGCCGTGGGATCGCACATGGGCTGTCGCACATGAGCTTTCCGATGCCGATGGCTCCGAATGGGTCCCCTGTCAGCACTTTTCTCGCGGCTCCAAGGCGCCCAGCCTTGCGGCGATCACCGCCAAACTGGATGAAGACAGCGCCAAGGTCACCCTTCACCACCCCACACAAGGCAGCCTGACGTTTCACCCCGATACCGAGGGCGACAAGCTGCTTGATTGGGCGCGCGGCCTGATCCCTTCCAACCGCGCCCAATCCACCAAACTTGTCCGCGGCGCAAAACGTGGCTTCACCGATAGCGATTTCGCCTCGGTGACCCTGTGCAACATGGCCTCGCACCGCGCCGTTGAGGCCCGCATTGGGCGCGACCTGTCCATCCATCGCTGGCGCGGCAATATCTGGTTCGATGGACTGCCCGCATGGGAGGAATTCAACTGGATGGATCGCGAGGTGCAAATCGGCAGCGCCATCCTCATCCCACGCGAACGCACCGACCGTTGCCTTGCAACCCACAACAACCCCGACACCGGCGACCGTGACACGGACATCCTTAGCGCGCTAGACAGTTTCGGACATCAGGATTTCAGCGTCCGCGCCGAAGTCGTGAAATCCGGTGACATCGCCTTGGGCGACGAAATAGGGTGCCTATGATGCAGCTTCCCTTCCCCGTCGCAGAAACCCCGGATGAGGCCACACTTGAAAAAGGCCGCAAGCTTTTCGCCGGCCCCATCGACTTTCTCAAAGGGGTGGTCGCCATGTCCGGCCTGCCCCCCGCCGACCGGCTTGAGGTCTGTTTCGCCGGGCGCTCGAATGTGGGTAAATCCAGCCTGATCAACGCGCTTACAGGTCGGAAGGCACTGGCCCGCGCCTCCAACACGCCCGGCCGCACACAGGAAATCAACTACTTCACCATGGGCGAAGAACGCTACCTTGTTGACTTGCCCGGCTATGGTTACGCCAACGCACCGCTGGCCAAGGTCGAACAATGGCAGCGCCTGCTGAAACAGTACCTCTCAGGGCGTCAAACCCTACGCCGGGCCTTCGTCCTGATCGACGCGCGCCACGGGATCAAACCTGTCGACGAAGAGATCATGAGCCTGTTGGACAGCGCCGCCGTAACCTTCCAATGCGTTTTGACCAAAACCGATAAGGTGAAAGCCAAGGATCGCGACAACGTGCTGAAACAGGTGCGCGGGAAACTCTCGGCCCACCCTGCCGCCTTCCCCGAAATCCTTCTCACCTCCTCGGAAAAGGGCGATGGCATCGCCACTTTGCGGGCGATCATCGCGAATCTGGACTGACGCAACCGAAATCTTTCAAAGATTTCGGACCGATTTCTTTTCAAGAATTCGGCACCACGCCAAAAAACGCGACCCTCTCAGGCCGTGTTTTCATGTCTCGTTTGGCTGGGCTCAGTGGCCCAAAATCTGGCTCAAGAACAGCTTGGTCCGCTCAGATTTCGGGTTGTTGAAGAACTCTTCGGGTTCATTCTGTTCAACAATTTGACCTTGGTCCATAAAGATTACACGGTTGGCAACCTTGCGGGCGAAGCCCATCTCGTGCGTCACGCAGAGCATGGTCATACCTTCTTCGGCAAGCTGGATCATCGTGTCCAGGACTTCCGAGATCATCTCGGGATCCAAGGCCGACGTGGGTTCGTCGAACAACATGATCCGTGGCTTCATGCACAGCGACCGCGCAATCGCCACACGCTGCTGCTGACCGCCCGAGAGCTGACCGGGATACTTATCGGCCTGCTCAGGGATCTTGACCTTCTCAAGGAAGTGCATGGCGATCTCCTCGGCCTCGCGCTTAGGCGTCTTGCGTACCCAGATCGGCGCAAGAGTGCAGTTTTCCAGGATCGTCAGGTGCGGGAACAGGTTGAAGTGCTGGAACACCATTCCGACCTCAGACCGAATCTTGTCGATGTTCTTTACATCCGACGACAATACCGTGCCATCCACGGTGATTTTGCCCTTCTGATGCTCCTCAAGCGCGTTGATGCAACGGATCAACGTGGACTTGCCCGACCCCGAAGGCCCCGCAATAACGATCCGTTCACCACGATTGACCGTCAGGTCAATATCCCGCAGCACGTGGAACGCCCCATACCACTTGTTCATGTTTTCGATAGAGATCGCGACTTCGTCGCTGACTTGCATTTGAGCGGCTTCAGACATGGTGCCCTGCCCTCCTTAACGATGATCGGTTTGCAGCTGACGTTCCAGCCACTGCGAATATTGCGAAATGCCGTAGCACACGACGAAGAACAGAAGCGCGGCAAAGCCCAGAAGCTCCCAATACACGCCGTTCCACTCGGTCGAGGCAAGGATCGGTCCACGGATCATGCCCACAAGGTCGAACATCGAAATGACCGACACCAGCGTGGTATCCTTGAACAGCCCCACCGCCACGTTCACGATCCCCGGGATCGAGATTTTGAGCGCTTGCGGCAGGATGATCAGGCGCATCGCCTGCGGATAATCCAGCCCCAAACTATCGGCGGCCTCATACTGACCCTTCGGCAAAGCGGCAAGGCCGCCCCGGATCACCTCGGCGATATAGGCCGAGGCGAACATCGTGATCATGATGATCACCCGCAGGATCAGGTCAAAGGTCGTGCCCGGCGGCAAGAAGTAGGCCAGAACCACGTTCGCCACGAACAAAAGCGTGATCAGGGGAACACCGCGAATGAACTCGATGAAGAGCACGCAGATCCACTTGATGATTGGCATGTCCGATTGCCGCCCAAGCGCCAGCGCGATCCCGAAGGGAATCGACAGCGATACGCAAACCGTCCCAAGGATCATGTTGAGCATGAAGCCCCCCATGTCCCGGCTGGGCACGGCAGCCAGAAGCGTATTATCGCTTACCGTGGCCTCAACGATCATGCCACCGATCCACCATGTGATCAGTGCCGCGATGATTGCCCCAAAGAACCCCGCAGCGAAAGATTGCTTCACCAATCGGTTCCAGACAATGTAACCCGTGACGAACCCCAACAGTGCAAACACCGGCGACAGGATCGAGCCGCCCCAAATCAGCCAATAGGCCAAGAAGGGATACAGGCCCGAGAATATCAACAGCTTTCGCGGGACGTGATTGGGGAACATGATGGGGGCCGCCGCCGCAAACAGCAGGACAAAGGCCAATGTCGGGCGCCAATATTCCTCGGACGGGTATTTGAACCCGAACAAGAGTTGGTTCCAACGCTCGGTCAAGACAGCGAAACACCCGCCAACATCCCCTTGCAGGATTTCACGGCAGGCACGAAGGGACGGTGCATCCCAGATGCCATTCAAGAACCATGGCAAAAAGCCCGCCAGCAGATAGTAGACTGCGGCAAGCGCCGCCAGCGTCAGAATGCTGTTGGAAACGCCCGAGAACAAGTTTTCACGCATCCACTTGACGATGCCGGTTTCCATCGCCGGCGGCGGCGCTTCGGGCAGCATCGTGTCCCGGACAAAGGCGATGGAATGCTGGTGTGTATCCGACATCTCAACGCTCCTTCAGCTTGACGCTATTATTGTAAACATTCATCACACCCGAAATCGCCAAACTGATCGCCAGATAGAATAGCATCAGCAACAAGACCGTTTCGATCGCTCGGCCCGTCTGGTTCAGGGTGATGCCGCCAAGGGTACCCGTAATATCCATGTAACCCACGGCAATGGCGAGTGACGAGTTCTTGGTGAGGTTTAGATACTGCGAGATGACCGGCGGGATGATCACCCGCAGAGCCTGAGGCAGGATCACGAGGTTCATGATTCGCCCCGGGCGCAGCCCCAATGAGGCCGCTGCTTCGGTTTGGCCCTTGCTGACGGCCAAGATACCGGCACGGACGTTTTCCGCGATAAAGGCCCCAGTGTAGATGGCAAGCGCGAACCACAACGCGATCAATGACCCCCTAATCTGGATCCCACCCTGAAAGTTAAAGCCCTTCAGCGCCGGGTAGTCCAAGGCAATCGGTCGACCGAGGATGAAGAAGATCAAGAGCGTCGGCACGATCAAGATGACCAACGAGGGCCACCCCATCGGTAAAAGCTTCCCCGTGTCGTACAGCAACTTCGTCGCATAACGGCGATAAGCGAACATGCCGATGACCGAGGCAATGAAAACCCCCACCACAATGCCAGATCCCTCAAGCCACACAGGCTTGGGGACATACACACCTCGATTGGTGAAGGCGACAGCATCCAGAAACATGGTACGCGCCGGGTCATCACCTCGAAACGCGCTCGGCGCGGGCAGAACTGCTGTCATCACGGTGAAAATGATGATGATCCAGATCAGGACCGGCACGTTTCTAAATGCCTCGACGTAGCCAGCCATCAGCTTCCGAACAAGCCAGTTTTTCGACAGCCTCAAGACGCCGACAACCACACCAAGAACCGTCGCTGTAATACAGCCCAGAAAGGCCACCAGAAGAGTGTTCAGAATACCGGCGACCGACGCCCGCCAATGCGACGACCGGCTGTCGTATTCGATAAGTGTCTGGTTAATGTCGTATCCCGAAGGCTCACCCAGAAACTCGTAGGAAATGTTCAACCCGGCGTCTCGCAGGTTTTGCATGAGGTTTGACCCAAGATAGGCAAACAATGCAATGACCGCCAATAACGCGATGAATTGGAATGTATATGATCGGTACCGCGTATCGTTGATCAGCATAGATAGCCGAAACGACTCGCGCGGTGGGTCGCTGAGTGTTGTCATGGATGACTTCCCTGATCGTCCCCGGGCTCATTTGCGGCGGGTTTATCCACGCTCGTCCGGCCCAGATTATTGATTGTCCTGGTCATACAGGAAAGGGGGCGCGGTGTATCCGCGCCCCCAAAAGGTTCGATTAACGGAACGGCGGGCTGTAGAGCAAGCCACCATCGGTCCACTGCGCGTTCAGACCACGCGACAGGCCGATGGGCGTATTCTCACCGATGTTCTTTTCGAACAATTCGCCATAGTTACCGCCAACCGAGATCGCACGGACAGCCCAATCAGCGTCAAGACCGAGCATCTCGCCAAGGTTGCCCTCGGTGCCCAGCAGACGGTTGACTTCAGGCTTGTCGCCGGGGGCCGAGGCCATGTCGGCGATATTCGCACTGGTCACGCCATATTCTTCGGCAGCGATCAGCGCGTTCAGCGTCCAGCGCACCACATCGCCCCATTCGTTGTCGCCGTGGCGCACAAGCGGGCCCAGCGGCTCTTTCGAGATGGTCTCGGGCAAGATCACGTGATCGCCGGGGTTTTCAAAGGCAGCACGCGTTGCCGCCAGACCCGAGCGGTCGGTGGTGTAAACGTCGCAAGCGCCTGCAAGGTACTGTTGCTGACCTTCGGCGTTGGTTTCGATCGGAACCGGCTCATAGTCCATGTTGTTCGCACGGAAATAGTCGGCAAGGTTCAGCTCGGTGGTGGTGCCGGTCTGGATACAGATCGTTGCCCCACTCAGTTCCTTGGCCGAGCTTACGCCCAGCGCCTTGGGAACGATGAAGCCCTGACCGTCATAGTAGTTGATGCCGGTGAATTCGAACTTCAGGTCAACGTCACGGCTGAAGGTCCAGGTGGTATTCCGGGCCAGCATGTCGATTTCACCAGATGCAAGCGCGGTGAAACGCGTCTTGCCGGTGGTCGGAACGAACTCAACGGCGGAACCGTCGCCAAGAACGGCGGCGGCAACAGCGCGACAAACGCCTACGTCGAAGCCTTCCCATTCGCCGTTGGCGTCAGGTGCAGCAAAGCCAACGAGACCTGTGGTCACACCACAGTTCAACGTGCCACGCGCCTTCACGTCATCCAGCGTGCCCGCCGCAGCAGCACCAGCAGCAATGCCGGCGACAGTCAGCGCGCCAAGAAATACGGATTTTTTCATTTTTACCTCTTCCTGATTGTCCACTCTTTTTGAGCGGTTCATACGGCTCAACCGAGCCGGGGCGATACTGTAAAAAGGGAATTTCCCCTTTCAGTGCCCGTAAGTGTGAGTGGATTCATTCAAGAACGTCAAGCCCAAGATCACAAAAAGCGATGGTCTCGACTGCTGCATGACCTTGCGTAAGGCGCTTTTAAAAGCGGTTCGCCTGGCTCTGCGCAAGATTCAGAAAGCGCTTGGCGTGCAGAAAATCACTTTCTTTCCTTTTGGCCACGGCAACAGCTTCCTCGTCAGGCCCCCAAAGCTCTTCTTGCCACGCCTCGTCAACGCGCGAGAGATGCCAAAGCTCTTTCGCCTCCCGCATATCGTGTACGGCGGCCAACCCGATGATGTATGATCCGGAGAGGGAAACGAGGTCATGAAAAGCCGTGAGCGAAAAGGAATCCATGCTATGCGCTTGGCGTGAAAGAACTTCCAGCGCCTTGGGCGACTGAGGCTGATGAATCACCCCTGAGACAGGATGAAGCCTCGCACCAAACGCTTTATCCGCCCAATCCAACAGCGGGTTCCAAGCATCGGCCTGCCGCTGAACAAGGGCTTCCGGACTGTCAGCACGATAGCACAAGAGATCCGCATCCGCGTAATCCGCGATCATTTGCGCAACCTCGGCATGCTGGACCGAAACCTTATCAATCGCTGCGTTCGCAGACCGCGTAACCGGCATCCGGGCTGGGTCTATTTCACCGTCCTGCGCATCCCACTCTTCGGCAATCGCCTGCGCCATCGAGCGCGTGGGAATGACCAACGGATTCTTGGCTGGCGTTTTCACGGTCCTGCCATCCAGCTCAACCGTGAAGCCCTGGTCCATTTCCACAACCGACGCCTCTTTCCAGAAACGCTTTGCTTTCCATTCGCTCATGACACCGTCTCCCACAATCTGTTCAGTGCGCCGTGCAAGTCTTGGAACCCTTCAAGGACAGTCACCGCACCCTCCAAGGCGGACACCTCGTGGTATCCCCAACTGACCCCGATGCCCGTGATACCCGCTGCCTGCGCCATCTGCATGTCAAAGCTGGTGTCACCAACCATGACCGCATCCTTGGGTTCGACCCCTGTTTCAGACATCGCCGCCATGAGCATTGAGGGATGAGGTTTGGAGGGATGGTGATCACTGACTTGCTGGGTGATGAAGAAACGGTGCAAATCATGCGCTTCAAGCAGTTTGTCCAACCCGCGCCGTGATTTCCCGGTGGCCACACCAAGAAGCACGTCAGGCATTGCATGCAAGGCCTCCAGTGCGTCCACCGCCCCGGCATAAAGCGGCGACGAATGGGCGGCACCGTTCTTGTGCCTCAGGTCGACATAGGCTTCCTTGTAAAAATCCACCATCTGGTCGTGTTGCCCACGCTCCAATTCGGGTGCCAAGCGGGCGACAGCTACATCAAGCGAAAGCCCGACAATACCCAGAACCTTACTCCGTTCAGGCATACCCATGCCGACCCGATCAAAGGCATATCCCATCGCGGCAAGGATGTCCGCTTGACTGTCGACAAGCGTCCCATCCACGTCGAAGACCACCAACCGCAACGCGGATGTCATGACATTTCCTCGAACGGATCATCAGGGACGTCGGAGGTTTGCCACTGGAAGGTTTCCCACGTGCGCTGCATATGCTCTGGCATGGGGGCCGTCAGGTGAAGCGTGGCCTTGGTGACAGGATGCTCCAGTGTCAGCGACCGCGCGTGCAAATGCAGTTTGCGGCTGAACTCACCACCAAGCTGCGCCCCCCAGCCATCGCCGAGATTCTCCTGGCCCGATCCACCATACTTGCCGTCGCCGACGATCGGGTGCCCGATCTCGGCCATATGCGCACGCAACTGATGTGTGCGGCCGGTAACCGGAACCAAGGCAACCCAGGCACATCGCACGCCTGCCCCCTCAAGGACCGCATAATCGCTCGTCGCGTGTTTGGCACCGGGCGTAGAATCAACCTCGCGCGGATGAAGGCACAGCATCTTTTCCCCCTCACCCTTCGATCCATGACCTGGTGCCTTCACCAAACCAAACTTGATCGTACCTACTCGCGGAGAGGGGACGCCTGCGACCGCTGCCCAGTATATCTTGCGCGTATCCCGATGCCGAAAGGATGCTGTCAGTGCGGTTGCCACGGCGCGCGTGCGCGCCATGATAAGAACGCCCGACGTATCCTTGTCGAGCCGATGCACAAGACGAGGTTTTTCATCCATCCCAAAGCGCAATGCCTCGGCCAAACCGTCGACATGGCGGCTTTGCTTGCTCCCGCCTTGAACCGGCAGGCCCGGAGGCTTGTTAAGCGCAATAATATGGTCGTCGCGATAAATGACACAGCTTTGTATCATCTTCGCATCTGCTGCACTGACCGATGACGCTGCCTGCGTTTTCATGTCACCGGGCTCAGGCAATGGCGGCACGCGCACGCTCTGGCCTTCTTCTAGGCGCGAATTGGCTTTGACGCGCGCACCATCGACACGCAATTCACCCTTGCGGCACATCTTTTCGATGCGCCCCTGCTGCACATGAGGAAATTTCCGACGAAGCCAACGATCCACCCGCTGATCCGCATCTTCAGCCGAAACTGTAATATTCTGAACCCGGCTCATGCCCATATTCCTCTGGCAATCAAGACCCCAAGGCCCAAGCCCAACAACGAAAGCGCGACAGAGAGCACGACATATAGCCCGGCCGCCGCGATCTGTCCGCGCTCGTACAAGGTGAACGCCTCAAGCGAAAATGCGGAGAACGTGGTGAACCCGCCCAAGACCCCGGTCATGACAAATGGGTTCAGATGCTGCAACCCGCGATGAAACGAGTACACGGTAAAAGCCCCCATCGCGAAAGACCCCAGGACATTCACCGAAAGAACACCCAGCGGAATACCCGATGCGATCACGCGCATCACGCAAAGCCCTGCCCCATAACGAAGCATGGCACCGATTGCGCCACCAAGGGCCACTTGAATAAAGGTCGCGATCATGGAGGCGTCATTCGCGCGGCACATGACCTTTGTCAAGAAGCGCGCCCTTGGTCCTTGGCAATGTGTGACGATTGCGAGTTGGCGAAGACTGTGCACAAACTGTCGCCGGACAACTCCCTAGGACAGCTTGATGAAAGATCCCACCACCCTTCTGCGCCGATTGTTCGACCGGGCCGTCGAAGTCGCCGATCCGATGCAAAGCCTTGCAGGATTCCTGCCGCCCCGCCCGACGGGTCGCCTCGTGGTCATAGGTGCAGGAAAGGCAAGCGCCCGGATGGCTGAAGCCGTGGAAGCTGTCTATGGCCCCTGCGAAGGATTGGTGATCACCCGCTATGGATATGCGCGCCCATGCCAAGGCATTGAGATCGTCGAGGCCGCCCATCCCGTGCCCGACGAAAACGGATTGCGCGCCACCCGAAGAATACTGGGTCTTTTGGAGGGATTGTCTGAAAACGACACGGTCTTGGCATTGATATCTGGTGGCGCATCCGCGTTACTTGTTTGCCCTGCGGGCAACATCACACTGAAAGAAAAACAAGCGATCAATAACGCGCTT
This sequence comes from uncultured Roseovarius sp., assembly GCF_913057115.1. GTDB lineage: Bacteria > Pseudomonadota > Alphaproteobacteria > Rhodobacterales > Rhodobacteraceae > Roseovarius. The sequence continues at coordinate 123,253 of NZ_CAJXNN010000003.1, read as the reverse complement.
CTGGCCTCCGGTGCCACGATTGGCCAGATGAACACCGTGCGAAAGCATCTTAGCCGGGTCAAAGGCGGGCAACTGGCGATTGCAGCGCATCCGGCAAAAATGCTGTCCCTGATGATCTCGGACGTCCCCGGCGACGACCCGGCCATGATCGGCTCTGGTCCCACGGTGGGCGACGACAGCACACCAGAGGATGCGCTGCAGATCTTGCGCCAGTTCAAAATCCCTATACCAAGGTCCGCCAAAGCTGTGCTCACCGGCCCGACTGCCGTTGTCAAAACCTATGACCCGCGCCTTTCATCAGTCGAGAACGTGATCTATGCCGCGCCGTCGCAATCTCTTGAGGCAGCGGCTGACATGGCATTGAACGAGGGCTTGGACGTCACTGTCATTGGCGATTCTGTCGAAGGTGAAGCGCGTACGATTGCCAAAGACCACGCCAGACGCGCGATCAAGGTACAAAACCAAATGAAGCGCGGTGACGCGCCCAAGCTCCTATTGTCTGGCGGTGAATTGACGGTGACCAGAACGGGAAATGGAATTGGCGGTCCAAATGCCGAATACATGCTTGCCTTGGCGTTAGAGCTCAATGGCCGTGATGGCATCCATGCAATTGCCTGCGACACCGACGGTGTCGATGGTGCGGCCGATGTCGCCGGCGCGATCATCGGCCCGGATACATTGGCAAGCAGCAACTATCATGCGGCGGCTTCCGCATTGGAGAATAACGACGCGCACAGTTATTTCGAACGCCTCGGCACGCAGGTCGTAACAGGGCCGACCCTGACCAACGTCAACGATTTCCGTGCTATCCTGATCAAAGCTCGGTGAAACCGGCCCGCTATTCCTCTTTCTGCCTTAGCCAGTACCCCGTGCGTCCGACACTCTCATAAGCCTCGAAACCGGCCCGTTTTGCATCCTTGACCGAGTAGATATTCCGCAAATCCGCAAATCGCGGGGTCGCCATTTTCTTGGCGATTTTCTTGAGGTCCAGCGCCCGAAACTCGTTCCATTGCGTCAAGATGACCAGCAAATGCGCGTTGTTCACGCATTTATACGGATCGTCCTGCCAATGCACGCCGGGCAAAAGCGACTCACCTTCATGCTGGCCCTGAGGGTCACACACCCGAACTTTCGCGCCACCACCTACGAGCGCCGGCACGATTGTCAAAGCTGGCGCTTCACGCATGTCGTCGGTATCCGGCTTGAATGTCACACCTAGAATACTCACGATCTTGCCGTTGAACGACCCGTCACAAAGATCAAGAAGCTTGTCGATCATCCGCCGCTTCATTTCCTCGTTCACATTGATCACCTTTTCGGTGATCTGCATCGGCAAGCCGTGATCTTGTCCGATACGGGCCAACGCGCGCGTGTCTTTCGGGAAGCAACTTCCACCATAGCCAGGCCCGGCATGAAGAAACTTGTCCCCGATCCGCTTATCTAACCCCATGCCATGGCTCACGCGCTTCACATCCGCGCCAGTCCGTTCGCAAAGTGCCGCGATCTCATTGATGAAGGTGATCTTGGTCGCCAGAAAAGCATTTGACGCATATTTGATCATTTCTGCCGTTTCCAAATCCGTGGTCAGGATCGGAAAATCGCGCAGGTATAGCGGACGATAAATCTCGGCCATCACTTCCGCAGCGCGATCGGTTTGAACGCCCACAATCACGCGATCAGGCTTCATGAAATCCTCGATCGCCGCCCCTTCGCGCAAGAATTCAGGATTGGACGCGACATCAAAGTCCAAATCCGGATTCGCCTTCTTGACGACCTGCTTCACTTGCCGGTTCGTGCCGACAGGCACCGTGGATTTGGTGACGATCACAACATAGCGGTCAGCCGCTTTTGCGATCTCTTCGGCCGCAGCCATGACATAGCTCAGGTCGGCATGTCCGTCACCTCGGCGCGTCGGGGTGCCAACCGCAATGAAAACCGCTTCAGCCTCGGCAATCGCAGCATTGAGATCACCGGTGAATGACAGGCGGCCGGCATCAACATTCTTGGCCATGAGCTGCTCGAGCCCAGGCTCAAAAATCGGGACGTTCCCGTTGTTCAATTTTTCGATTTTGGCCGGGTCTTTATCGACACAAACGACATCATGGCCGAAATCTGAAAAACATACCCCCGAGACAAGCCCGACATAGCCCGTGCCGATCATCGCAATCTTCATGCCTCAATACCTTTCAACGGTAACCGCTCTTTTTGCCCTCTTAATGCGCCCAAGACGCGTGGCAGTCAACGAAAGGGCGCGCATCACATAGGTTCTAGCAAGACAGTGATGCGAAAAAACAAATACAGGGCTCAAACCGCAAAACCACGCGACGGGCCTCAGTCATTCAATGCGCGGTATCGAACTATAGCTGCTTGTATCCGCTCTTCTGCTGCCATCTCCACGCATCCTCGATCATTTCGTGAAGCGTGGACCGTTTGGTTGTCCAGCCAAGTTCTGTGGCTGCCTTTTCCGACCCGGAAACCAATTTCGTCGCATCGCCCTCACGCCGAGGCCCTTCGTGAACAGGAACGTCCCGGTTGGTCACGTTACCGGCCGCCTTGATCACCTCACGAACAGAAAATCCCGTTCCAGTACCCAAGTTGAAGACAGAGCTTTCGCCCCCCTCTTCCAGACGCTTCAGGCCAAGAAGATGCGCCTCGACCAGATCGCAAACGTGGACGTAATCGCGAATACACGTGCCATCCGGCGTGTCGTAATCCGTGCCATGGATCGTCAACCCATCGCGCTGGCCGTCAATCGCTTGCAACACGACGGGAATAAGGTGCGTCTCAGGATCATGCGCCTCGCCCACTTCCGCTTCAGGATCGGCACCCGCCACGTTGAAATATCGAAAAACAACGCTTTTCAGGCCGTAAGCGGCCTCGAAGTCTCGCAGGATATCCTCGATCGCACGTTTCGAGGCGCCATAGGCATTAAGCGGTTGCTGTGGTGTATCCTCAGTCAAGACGACATTGTCGTGCTCTCCATAGGTCGCGCAGGTCGAGGAAAAAACGAAGTTCCTGCAACCGGCCGCGGTGCAGGCCTCAATCAACGTCAGCGACCCCGCTACGTTGTTGCGCCAGTACAGGCCCGGTTTTTGCATCGCCTCCCCAACAAGCGACAACGCGGCGAAATGCATGACAGCGACCGGCTTATACTTGGCGAAAACCTGATCCAGCCTTTCACGATCATTCAGGTCGCCTTGCTCAAAAGGCCCGAATTTCACCGCTTCGCGCCAGCCAGTCGACAAGTTGTCGTAAGTAACCGGCTCATATCCGGCATTTCTCAGTGCCTTACAAGCATGAGACCCGATGTAACCGGCACCACCCGTAACCAGAACTGGTTTCAAAGCTCTCTCCATCGCTACTCTGTGCAGCGGTAGCAATCGCTACCTCCATCCACAAGGCGCAACTTTGCTCAACTGTGCCTTGCTGCCACTGTTTTCCCAACGTCGACCTCCAAAGTGCCGGCATCTTCGCGAAGAACCACACCGAAAAGATCTAGAGCTTGTTTCAAGCTGTACCGTCCAAGGGCAACATCATGCGCCACATCCTCAGGTGGTCGCTCAAAAGGGTCGCCATAGCCACCACCACCGGGGGTTTTCACCTGAACCCGGTCACCGGCGGACAGGTTGATATCCTGTTCCTTCGACAAATGAACAGGTGTGTAAGCCACCCCGCGCAACAACACCGTGACCTCGTTCTTGGCGCCATCCTGCCCGCCGATTGCGCCTTGTGGTCCAAATCGGCCATGGTCCATGACAAAACTTGCACGCGCCGTCCCGCGCCGTAACTCCACATCGTATTCCAGCCCGAAACCACCCCGCATCCGTCCAGCGCCGCCCGACCCTTCGCGCAGCGCATAACGATGGTAAAGCACGGGAAAGGCTTGCTCCATGATCTCGACCGGCGGCGCCTTGGAAATACCGATGGTGGAACACCCGTTGCTCAATCCGTCACCGCCAGCATGCCCGCCGTATCCTCCACCAGACAATTGGTACATGACGTAATCCCGTCCAAGCAGGGGGTCGTGACCACCCAAGGCGAAATTCCCGCTCGTTCCGGCCGGTGCCGCTGTCACGCGGCTGGGCAAAGCCTCCACCAAGGCGGCAAAGACTGCCTCGGCGATGCGCTGGCTCACTTCGGCGGCACATCCCGACACCGGCCTTGGGTACTGCGCGTCAAGAAACGTACCTTCGATGCCGATAACCTTCAGCGGCTCGAAAGCCCCGGCGCTGATCGGAACTTCTGGAAAGATATGTCGCATGGCAAGATAGACCGATGACAGGGTTGTCGCCTTGACAGAATTCATCGGCCCCGCACAAGGCGGGCTTGATCCTGCAAAATCGAAAACAAGGCTGTCGTCATCCCGACGAACCGTCAAATGAATGGCCAAAGGCGCGTCAACGACTCCATCACTGTCGATCCACGCCGTGGCGGAATGCCGGCCAAATGGAATTTCTCGAACGAATGCCCGCATTTGCTGTGCTGCTCGACTGCGCAGTTCTGCAATGGCTTGCCTAACCGTCGCTGTTCCGTACCGATCCAGAAGCGCATCCATCCGTTCGGCCCCCAAATCAAGGGCTGCCGCCTGTGCTTTGACATCTCCAATCCGCTGGTCGGCCACGCGAATGTTGGAGCAGATAATCGAATAGATCTCGTGATCCATTTCTCCACGTTTGAACAGCTTGACCGGCGGAAGCCGCAAACCTTCCTGCTCGACTGCCGTTGCCGATGCTGAGAACCCACCGGGAACCGCCCCGCCTGTATCCGGCCAATGCCCGGTATTCGACAGCCAGCAGAAAATCTCCCCGTCGCGGTAATAGGGCTGTGCAAAACGCACATCCATAAGGTGCGTACCGCCAAGATATGGATCGTTGACGATATAAATATCACCCGGCTCTGGCGGCAAAACGCGCCCCGCATTGATCATCTCGATCAGGGTCCGGGTTGAATACTGCATTGTCCCGACGAATACCGGCAGCCCGCCCGCGCCTTGAGCGATCAAAGACCCGTCCACCGGGTCGTAAATGCCATCGGAACGGTCATTCGCCTCGGCAATCACCGGTGAAAACGCGGCCCGCGAAAAAGCAAGGTCCATCTCATCGCAAACCTGCATCAAGCGGGCCTGAATAACTGAAAGGGTGATCGGGTCTATCGTCATGCCGCACCATCCACATGCACGATCACATTGCCATGCCGGTCCCCTTCCGCACGGTCCCATGGTTCGATCAGCACCGTCGTATCCATCTGCTCGACAATCGCCGGGCCCGAAATCTGAAACTCAAGCGGTAGAAAATCTCGCCTATAGATGGGCGTTTCGTACCAATCGCCACCAAAGCGCACGCGGCGATGGCCGACTCTCGCGTCTGCAACGCCGGGCTTGCGGCCCGCTGGATCAATCAATGTCGACAAATCCAACGCCTGCCGCTCCCCGATAACCGAACAATTCGCATTCACCACGATCGCCCGCACGCCCTCAAGCGCCACGCGAAACCGATTGAAATAAGCCACCTCGAAAAGCCTGAGCAAGTCGTCCCGGCTGACATCGGGGCGTTCCAGATCGACACGCAACAGATGGGTTTGCCCGGCATATTGCATATCCACGCTGTAAAGGTACCGAATGCGCTCGGATTCGACCCGCTCTTGGCCGATAAGGGCCTCACCCTCCGCGGATTGCGTGGCAAAAACGCTCTCCAATTGACCCTCTTCAAGGTCCTCGACGGCACAGGCGACGGTTTGGACGAAGTCATGCCGCAAGTCCGCAACCACGCATCCGATGGCATTGGTGATACCCGGCCGCGCAGGGACCAGCACCTTCGGAACCCCCAATTCCCGCGCAAGGCTGGCGGCGTGCAACGGCCCCGCACCGCCAAACGCGAAAAGCGCGAAGTCGCGCGGGTCCACCCCAAGCGACAGCGATACCATGCGAATGGCGCCTGCCATCTTGGTATTGGCCAGCCGGATCACGGCCTCGGCAGCCTCGGTCACGTCCAAATTCAACGGCTCCGCAAGTTTTTCGGCAAACCGTTGCGCCACCTTGTCAGGGGCAATCCTTCCCGTCTTCGCCAGTTGCGCGGGGTCAAGACGCCCCAGGATCAGGTTCGCATCGGAAATCGTCGGGTCCCGACCACCTTTGCCATAGCAAATCGGCCCGGGATCGGCCCCTGCACTATGCGGCCCCACTTCCAAGAGTCCCGCTTCATTGACACGCGCGATTGATCCGCCTCCAGCCCCGACCGTCCGAACATCGACCATCGGAACGTGAATAGGCATCGCATACTCGATCTCGATTTCATTCGAAACCGCGGGCTCCGCGCCTCTGATCAACGACACATCAGTCGAGGTCCCACCCATGTCATAGGTGATCAGGTCCGGCATATCCGCCAATCGCCCGATATAGGCCGCAGCCATGACACCGGACGCAGGCCCCGACATCACCGTTTTGGCCGCCTCGCGCGCGACTATACGGGAGGACACCATGCCACCGTTTCCGTTCATCACCAAGATATCGCGGTCATATCCGCTTGCGCTCAATTCCTCGGACAGCCGCGCCAAATACCTGTCCAGTATAGGCTGGACACTCGCGTTGACCGCCGCGGTAACACCACGTTCGAACTCACGCGATTCCTGCAAGATCGCATGGCCAAGCGTGATATGGGCATTGGGCCAGATGCTTGACAGCACCTCACCTGCTCGGCGCTCATGTTCCGGGTTTGCATAAGCGTGCAAAAAATGCACGACAACCGCCTCACACCCGGCATCCAGCAAGACCTTCGCGGCCTCCACGACTGCGTTTTCATCAAGTGCAACCAGCACCTCGCCCGAAGCATCCATGCGCTCGGGCACTTCAATTCGCAAGTTCCGCGGAATGATCGGCTCAAACCGCCCGGTCATTCCATAGGCTTGCGGTCGCGTCCGGCGTCCAAGCTCCAGCACGTCGCGAAACCCCTGCGTCGTGATCAGGCCCGTTCGGCTCAGCTTGCGTTCAAGAACAGCATTCGTGGTGGTGGTCGTGCCGTGAACGATCAAATCGAGTGCGGGTAAATCACACTTGGCCGTGGCAAGAGCATCCATGACACCGAAGGCCTGATTGTCCGGGGTACTGGGCACCTTGGCCAAGCGAACTTCGCCAGTGTTTTCGTCAAGCTGCACAAGATCGGTGAACGTGCCACCAACGTCGATTCCCGCGACAATGCCCGTTCTGTCTTGCCCCATTCCAGTACCATCCCACATTCCTTCATAACGTTTGGGCACCGACCTTCAAAAGTCAACGTGCATCGCAGGCAACATTAGGGTTGCCCTTTGGCCGCGCTTCGGGTCAATCCTTGTATCGACATGGAACTTGGTCCCTATATCCTGCTCGCATCGCTCGAAGGCGCAGTAACAGCCGCGGTTCTGGCGCTGACAGCCGTCGGCCTGTCGCTTGTTTTCGGTGTCATGCGCGTGGTCAACATCGCCCACGGCGAGTTCTTCATGCTGGGTGCCGTCATCGCGTGGTACGTGGCCCAATCCTTCGGCGGCCACCCCGCCCTTGGATTTGCTCTGGCGCTTGTCGTCGCGCCCCTCTTCGTCGGCGTCATCGCCGTCGTGGCCGACATGACGATCCTCAAGCGCCTGGAATACGACCCCGAGCGCACGATCGTCGCCACGATCGGCCTGCTTTACATGATCCAGCAGCTCACGCTGATGACCTACGGCCCCGAAGCCCGCCCTGTCGAGGCGCCATTCAATGAACGCATCGCATTGCCTTGGATCGAGTTTGGCGACAATGGTCTTGAGTTCTATTACCCTTGGGGCCTTTCAACGACATCTTACAAACTCGCCGTTATCGGCGCAGCCACCGCGGTTCTGGCTGGGGTCTGGGTGTTGATGACGCGCTCTCGCGCGGGCCTGCTCATGCGCGCGACCCAGGCGGACCGCGAAATGGCATTGGCCTTCGGGATTCCCGTGGAGCGGGTCTATGCCCTGGTCTTCGGCATGGGCGCGGGATTGGCGGCCTTGGCTGCGGTTCTCATCGTGCCAATCCAGCAGGCACACTACCTGATGGGCGCGGACCCGCTGCTGTTATCGTTCATCGTGGTCATCATCGGTGGCCTTGGCTCCCTGCCCGGAACGGTTCTGGCAGCCGTTCTTATCGGGCTGTCCGACGGGATCATTTCGGTCTTCTTCTCACCAACACTGGCCAAAATCCTGGCGACGCTTCTGGTCGGCCTCGTCCTTGTCTTCCGCCCACAGGGCCTGTTCGGGACACGCGCTGTATGAATAAGACCCGCCGAGTTATTGGCTTGCACCTGGGCCTTCTTGCGCTTCTCTTCGCGCTCCAATTTGTGCTGCCAGCCTATCATCATGGCAATCTGGCGCGCATCATGGTTCTGGCGAGCTACGCCATCGGCTACAATATCCTGTTCGGCTACACCGGCCTGCTCAGCCTCGGCCACGCCCTGTTCTTCGCGGCCGGGATGTACGGCCTCAGCCTGACCATCCAGCACGCAGGTTTCACCGCCGCGCCGGCGCTTTTGACCGGTCTGATCGCGGGGGCTGCCGTATCCGCAGCCTTGGCTCTGCTGGCACTGAGAACAGCCGGCGTGGCGTTCATGATCGTGACCTTGATGTTCGCGCAAGCGGGGTATCTGACGATCCTTTACTTTGCTCAATACACACGAGGCGACGAGGGCTTCGTCATTCAAGCGGCCCAACGTGTGCTTTGGGGCATTGATCTCAGCGAACCGACAAACCGGTACTTCGCGGCCTTCATTCTTTTTGCAACATGCCTTCTGGTCTCCCTAGCCCTGGTCCGAGCCCCCTTTGGCCGAACGCTTATTGCCATCCGCGAAAACGAGGAACGTGTCAGGATGCTGGGGTACAACACCTTTGCACACAAGCTGGCGGCAATGATCATTTCCGGCACGATCTCGGCATCCGCAGGAGCGGCTTACGGCCTGCTCTTTGGCTATGCCGGGGCAAGTTTTGCCAGCGTACAATACTCGATCTTCCCGCTGCTTTGGGTGCTTTTGGGAGGGGCCGGCACGGTCCTTGGTCCCTTCGTCGGCACCTTGTTCATGTTCTACCTGATCGACCTCAGCTCCGGCATTACGACCGCCTACATGCTCATCGCGGGCGTCACGCTGATCGTGCTCACGCTCTTTGCACCTCAGGGTCTGGTTGGTGAATTGCGCCGCCGGGTCTGGAGGTGGCTGCCATGACCCTGCTTTCGACGCGCGGGCTTACCAAAAGCTTCGGTGGGCTGCAGGCGGTAACGAATGTCGATCTGGATTTGCCCAAGGGGGAAGTACGCGCACTCATCGGCCCGAATGGCGCAGGAAAGACCACCTTGGTCAGCTTGATCTGCGGTCGCCTTGCACCTTCATCCGGCACGGTGACCTTCGACGACCGGGCAATAACCGATCTGCCCGCGCACAAGCGTGTGCAGCTTGGGATCGCCTATACATTCCAGATCACTTCTGTCTTCCCACGCCTCTCGGTCCGCGAAAACGTGGCGCTCGCCGCCCGCCGCCATATCCCCAAACCCGACGTACCGGCGGCCGTGGACTCCGCACTTGCACGCGTGGGCCTGAAGAACCGGATTGACGAGGACGCAGGCAACCTCAGCTACGGTCACCAGCGGTTATTGGAGATCGCCATGGGTTTTGTCCAACAACCGCGGCTTCTGATCCTCGATGAACCGACCCAAGGTCTTGCCGACCATGAAATCGAAAATTTCAAGGCGCTGATAAACGACCTGCGCAAGGTCACGACAATTCTTTTGATCGAACACAACATGAGCGTCGTCATGGAACTGGCCGACCGCGTGACGGTGCTCAACTTCGGCGAACTGCTTGCCGAAGGCACACCGCAGCAAATCCACGAAAACGCCGAGGTCCAAGCGGCCTATCTTGGGAAAGGCTGATGCTGGAACTTGACCGCATAAACTCAGGCTACGGCAAGGCCCAGGTCCTCAGGGACTTTTCACTGCGCGTGGCATCTGGCGAAATTCTCTGCCTGCTGGGGCGTAACGGCGCGGGCAAAACGACGACCATGCAAACGATCATGGGCCTTTTGCCGCTCATGTCCGGCAGCATACGCCTCGAAGGAGAGGACATCAGCAGCCGGCCAGCCCATGAAATTCCCCGAGCCGGCATTGCCTATATCCCCCAAGGGCGCCGCTTGTTCACCGGGCTGACCGTGGCCCAGAACCTTGAAATAGGCCTGCGCACCCGCAACCATGGCAAGGACACTCTTGACGAGGTATTGGAGCTTTTCCCGCGTCTGCGCGAACGTATGAACCAACGCGCCGAAACCCTCTCGGGCGGGGAACAACAAATGCTCGCCACGGCACGCGCTCTTTGCCTCAAACCCAAGGCGCTATTGCTGGACGAACCCACCGAGGGCTTGCAACCCTCGATGATCGAGGCCATCCGCCAGGTCATTGACAGAATGCGAAGCGCCGGGGTGGCGATCCTGCTTGTCGAACAACGTGTGGATGCCGTTCTGGAATTGGCCGATCGGGTGGCCTTCATCGAGAACGGCCGCAACGGCGCGACAATGGATGCCGAAGAGCTGCGCGCCGACCATTCCATTGTCGATCGCTACATCGGTGTCTGACCCCTTGCAGACAGCGGCCCATCCGGGGATAACACCGCCCAACGAGGGATCACCGATGAAGAAAAGAGATATGAACCGCGATTGGATCGCCACGGCCCGCACCCTGTCCGAAGCCTTGCCCTACCTGCAACGCTATGATGGGGCGATTGTCGTCATCAAACTGGGTGGCCACGCCATGGGTAGCGACGAGGCCATGGACAGCTTCGCCCGCGACGTCGTGTTGATGCGTCAGGTGGGCGTGAACCCGGTGATCGTCCATGGCGGCGGCCCGATGATCAACCAGATGCTCGACAAACTCGCCATCAAATCGGATTTCGTGGGCGGCAAACGCGTCACCGACGAGGCGACGATGGAAGTCGTGGAAATGGTCCTTTCCGGGCGGGTCAACAAACGTATCGTCCAGGCGATAAATGCCCAGGGCGGCAAGGCGGTCGGGCTATCCGGCAAGGATGCCAATCTCATGACCTGTGACGCAGCCGATCCCGCGCTCGGTCTTGTCGGCACGCCCACCGAATTGGACCCCAGCCTTTTGCACACGCTTTTTAGAGACGATACGATTCCAGTGATCGCACCCTTGGGGGCCGGACGGCATGGAGAAACCTTCAACGTCAACGGCGACACCGCCGCCGGGGCCATCGCTGCTGCCCTCAAGGCCGACCGGCTCTTGCTTTTGACCGATATCGACGGAGTCCGTGATACCAGCGGCGAGGTCGTTACCGAACTGACCGCCGAACAAATTCGCGACATGACCACCCAAGGCATCATCGCCGGTGGCATGATTCCCAAAACCGAAACCTGCCTTGCCGCCATCGACGGCGGTGTGCGTGCCGCCGTTATCCTTGACGGCCGCGCACCGAACGCCTGTCTTTTGGAATTGTTCACGGATCACGGCGCCGGGTCGATCATTCGCAAAAGCTAACCCCGTTTCACGCTTGCGTCATTGGGCTGCATCCCGCTTGCGCCGCGCCACGTTTGGCATAGTTTGCATGCCATGGAAAACGAAGCCATCATTCGTCTGAGCGTCTTTCTGGGCCTCTTCACACTGTTCGCAGCGATCGAGGCCTTTGCACCACGCCGCCCCCGCAGCCAGCCGCGCAGCCGCCGTTGGGTGACCAATTGGGGCATTGTCATCCTCGATACGCTCACGTTGCGCCTCCTGGCCCTCGCCCTGCCCCTTCTCGCGGTGGGCGCAGCCCTTGATGCGCAGGCCAATGGCTGGGGCGCAATGCAATCCATCGACGCGCCGATGTGGGCAAAGGTCATCGCCACCGTCCTGATCTTCGATTTCGCGATCTGGGCGCAGCACCTGATCACCCACAAGGTGCCGATCCTCTGGCGCATTCACCGCGTCCACCACGCCGACCGCGATATGGACGTCACCACCGCCATTCGCTTTCATCCGGTGGAAATTGCCCTGTCGATGCTGCTCAAGATCGGGCTTGTTTACCTTCTGGGCCCGCCCGCCATCGGCATCGTGCTGTTTGAGATCATCCTCAACGGCACGGCCATGTTCAACCACGCCAACATCCGCTTGCCCCTCTGGCTGGATGCCATCGTGCGGCAGGTCCTTGTCACCCCCGACATGCATCGGGTTCACCACTCGATCCACAGGCACGAACATGACAGCAACTATGGCTTTTCCCTGTCGATCTGGGACAGGATGTTTCGAACCTACATCCCACAGCCCGAGGCAGGCCATGACGACATGACCGTGGGGCTTGAATGGCAGGATGATAACCCCTCCAAACTCGGCTGGTCCCTCGGCCTGCCCTTTCGCCGTAAATGACGCTGGATGAAATAGAACGGGCGCTCAAGCCGCATCACCTCACGGTCTTTGGCGGGGTCAAAACAGGCCTTCCAGAAGGGCTAAAGACCCTGCTCTTGCTGGGGCCCAAAACCCCCGGTTTCTGGCCGCACTTCACCACCTCGCCCGAATCCAGGGACCGCAGCGCCGACCCGCTGGATCGCTGGTCATCGCGCGTTATCACCCAAGTGGCTCAAACCTTGGGTGCGCGGGCCTTTTTCCCCTTTGGCGGCCCGCCGTGGCAACCTTTCCTGCAATGGGCTGTCGATAGCGGCCGCGCGCATATCTCACAGGTTGGCCTTCTTGTGCATGACGACGCCGGTTTGATGGTGTCTTACCGCGGCGCACTCGGTTTCACCCAAGATATCAAGCTGCCCAAGCCGCCGCCCAACCCGTGCCAAACCTGTGCAGACCGGCCCTGCCTGTCCGCCTGCCCGGTCGACGCACTGACACCGAAAGGCTATGATGTCGCCGCCTGCAAGACCGATCTCGACCGCGCAGGCAATGATTGCCTGACGCGTGGCTGCGCCGTGCGCCGCGCCTGCCCCGTCAGCCAAGCGCACGGGCGCAGCGAAGACCAATCCGCCTTTCACATGAGGGCCTTCAAATGACCCGACGCCTGATTCTGATGCGCCACGCGAAATCAAGCTGGGGCGACCCCGCTCTACCCGATCACGCCCGCCCCCTGAACGGGCGGGGCCGCCGCTCAGCCAAGGCACTGGGGGATTGGCTTCGCGACCACGGCTATCTGCCCGACGAAGTGCTCTGCTCCTCCTCGGCACGCACCCGCGAAACACTCGACCGCCTGAAGCTCGACGCGCCAACGCGCTTTCTTGACAGCCTCTATCACGCCAGCCCGGCAACCATGTTCAAGGAACTCAACCGTGCCAAAGGCGCTTGCGTTCTCATGCTGGGGCATAATCCCGGCATCGCGGGCTTTGCCGAAAATCTCGTAAGCCATGCCCCCGACCATCCGCGCTTTGCCGATTACCCGACCTGCGCGACACTGGTGGTCGACTTCGACGTGGACAACTGGTCCGACATGACACAGGCCAGCGGCGCGCCGCTGGCCTTCGTGATCCCTCGGGAACTCACCGAATAGCGGTTATTCCCAATAAACCTTGGTCAAATCGGTCGCTTGCGTTGGCGCATCCTCCCAAAGCCCGCGCAACCGCGCATTGGCGACCGTCGGCGTCGCCAGTTGGAACAGGTAGCCATTCACATAATCCTCAGCGATCATCGTCTGCATCTGTTCCAAGAGCTCCGAGCGTTTCACCCGATCGGCCTCCGCCCCTAGTGTTGCGTTCAACTCCTGAAAGGCAGGGCTGTCATACTGGAAATAATAATCGGGCCGCGCATAGATGCCGATGTCGAACGGCTCGGTGTGGCTGACGATGGTCAGGCCGTAATCCTTGCCCTTGAACACCTGTTCCAACCACTGCGCCCATTCCAGATTGGTGATCTCGGTTTCGATCCCGACGGCCCGCAATTGCGCGGCGATAATCTCGCCACCCCGGCGCGCATAAGACGGCGGCGGCAGTTTCAACGTGGTGGTAAAGCCATCGGCAAAGCCCGCCTCGGCCAGCAATTGGCGCGCAAGCTCGGGGTCATAAGCCGACAAATGCTTCAGATCCACGTAATCCGGATTATGCGGCGCAAAATGCGTACCAATCGGCGTGCCAAGCCCAAACATCGCCCCGTCGATGATCGCCTTGCGATCAATCGCATGGGCGATGGCGCGGCGTACCTTGGGATTGTCCAGCGGTGGTAGTTTGTTGTTCGTGCTCAGGATGGTTTCACCCTCGGTCGAGCCGACAAGCACCTGAAACCGTGGATCAGCCTCGAATTGCGGCAGGTTTTCAGGTGCAGGAAACCCGGGAAACGCATCCACATCCTCGGCCATCACCGACGCAAAGGCCGCGGTTGGATCACTGATGAACTTGAAGGTCGCCTGATCCAGCTTCGCCTTGGCCCCCCAGTAGGCGTCATTTTTGGTCAGGGTAATGCGATCCCCCTGCACCCAGTTTTCAAAGACAAAGGCCCCCGTGCCAATCGGAGTCTGCTTGATACCGTCAATGCTTTCGGGGGCCACGATCACCGCATCACCCCAGGCCATGTTGAACAGGAAATTCCCATCCGGGGCTTTCAAAGTGACACGCACGGTCAAGTCATCCACGACCTCAACGCTGTCGATGCCTTCGAACAAGGCCTTTTGCGCATTCTGGCTATCCTCGGCACGTGCCCGGTCAAGGCTGAATTTCACGTCTTCTGCGGTGAAACTCGTGCCATCATGGAAAGTCACACCGGGTTGCAAATAGAAGGTATATTGCAACCCGTCCTCGGAAATCTCCCACCGTTTGGCAAGGCCCGCATTCACCGATCCATCCGGGCCAAACCGGGTGAGTCCCTCGAAAACATTCGCGTAAAGCACTTGGTCAATCGCACCGGCGGCCGCGCTGGTCGGGTCAAGGTGCGGCGGCTCCAAATTAAGCCCGACAACAATATCGCCTTGAGCATGGGCGGAAGCCGCCCCAAGTGTCGCTACACATGTCAGTGCGGCAAGTGCCAAGCGTTTCATCCCTCATCTCCTTCTCTGCCCGCCGTTCAGGCGCTTTGCGAACAAGTCTCGGATGATTTCGCAGCGTAATCAAGTCACGCGCGACAATAGATTTATTGGCTTTTGGCCTTGGGAATTGCTATTCAGCGCCGCAACGCAGCAATCCCCGGTGACTAAAATGAGTGCAACCGCCCGCAAAACCGCCCCCCTTCCCGATGATATCCGGGCCATGAAAGGCAGCACGCCCATCGTCAGCCTGACGGCCTATACCACCCCCATGGCGCGCATGATGGACGGCGTGTGCGACTTTGCCTTGGTCGGCGATTCCGTCGGCATGGTCCTGCATGGCATGCCCTCGACCTTAGGCGTCACCATGGAAATGATGATCATGCACGGCCAAGCCGTGGCGCGGGGCCTTACCAAAACCATGCTGGTGATCGACATGCCCTTCGGCTCCTACGAAGAAAGCCCCGAACAGGCCTTCCGCAACGCCGCCCGCCTGATGCGCGAAACCGGGGCTGTCGCGGTGAAACTCGAAGGTGGGGCGCATATGGCCGACACCATCGGCTTTCTGGTCAAGCGCGGCGTGCCGGTCATGGCCCATATCGGCCTGACCCCGCAATCCATCAACACGCTTGGCGGCTACAAGGTGCAGGGCCGCGATGATCAGGCCGAAGCCCTCAAGGCCGATGCCCGTGCCGTGGCCGAGGCTGGAGCGTTCAGCGTCGTGCTTGAAAAAGTCCCCGCCAAGCTCGCCGATGACATCACCGCCGAGATTGCCATTCCCACCATCGGCATCGGGGCCTCTGCCGGATGCGACGGGCAAATCCTTGTGGTCGATGACATGCTGGGCCTCTTCACCGCCTTCAAACCCAAATTCGTCAAACGCTACGGCAGCTTGGGCGAGGATGGCGAGGCCGCGATCCGCGCCTATGCCGATGAGGTCCGCGCACGCAGCTTCCCCGCCCCCGAACATACCTTCGCTGACAAGGCACCCGGCAAATGACCCCGCCCATCATTCGCACCCTGTCCGAGCTCCGCGCACAGACCACCGGGTGGATGCGCGCGGGCGAAAGAATTGGTGTCGTCCCCACCATGGGCGCGCTGCACGATGGGCATCTGTCCCTTGTGCAGGCTGCCAAGGACACCTGCGACCGGGTGATCGTCACGATCTTCGTGAACCCCAAACAGTTCAACAACCCCGCCGACCTTGAGAACTACCCCCGCACCGAAGAGGAAGACGCGCGCAAACTGGCGCGCTTCAATGTCGATGCGGTCTATGTGCCCGGCGGCGATGAAATGTACCCCGACCGCTTCGCCACCACCGTTTCGGTTGAGGGCCTGACCGATGTGATGGAAGGCGCACACCGCCCCGGCCATTTCGATGGCGTAGCGACCGTCGTGACCAAGCTGTTCCTGCAAACCATGGCCAGCGATGCCTTCTTTGGCGAAAAAGACTTTCAGCAATTGCTTGTGGTCCGCCGCATGGCCCGCGATCTGGATATTCCCATCACCGTCCACGGCTGCCCCACCATCCGCGAAATTGACGGTCTGGCGATGTCCTCACGCAACCTTCTGCTCTCCGACCGCGCCCGCGTCACCGCCCCGCGGCTCTTCGAGGAAATGGAGGCCCTCGCCGAAGGCGTGGCCTGTGGTCAGGAGTTTGCCCCGCTTCAGGAAACCGCCATCAAACGGTTGGAAACCGCGGGCTTCACCAAGGTCGAATACCTTGAAATGCGCGCACAGGATGACCTTTCGCACCTTGACGCGCCCAACCGCCCCGCGCGCCTCTTTGCCGCCGCGCATCTGGCAGGCGTCCGCCTGATCGACAACATCGCGATTGGTGACTAACCCTTACCGCCCGTGGCTCCGGTCATAGCCGTTCACGGGCGGGCTTTGCCAATCGCCCAGCGCACCTTCCTGTGGCGCGAACACCTCCACCAACAACGGATAACAGGCCGCCGTATCGCTGGAATGTTCCGCCGAACAATCGCCACCGGGGCAGGCGCTCAGCGCGCCCAAAACGTCAATCTCGGCAAAAAACTCAAGGTAATCCCCGGGCCGCACCGGGCTGGCCTTCATGAAATATTGTCCGGTATCGCGGGTAAACCCGGTGCACATAAAGACATTCAGCACATCATGCACATGCGGCTCCGCCTCGGCCAAGCTCACACCCAGTTCATCCGCCAAGGCCCGCGTCAGGTTGGAATGGCAACAATGATGGTACTGCGACCCTGACAAAAGGTTGCCCGTATAAGGATCACAGCGCGTCCCGATCACGTCATGCACCGACCCGCCATATTGGTCCATCCCGTACCAACCAAGCGTATCCTCGGTGATTGTCGCCATGGGCCGCAAATAAGGGAAGGATGACCACATCCGCTCCCCCGTGGTCAGATGCGTGCCATGCAAGGCCCGGGACTTACCCGAATAAAACCTCTCGTTCAGGTCATTGGCATTCCACAGGTTCAAATCGCCCACTTGCGGACCATCCACGCTGGAAATCCGGAAAAACTGCCCCGCCTTGGCGCGAAAACACCCGGCATCACGGGCTGGCACCAAAACCTCATCCACCTTCTCAGCCCCCTCCCGCGCTTTTGCATAAAGCGCAAGCTCCGGCACCGGCAAAGTTTCATTCGGATAGCAAATCACCGGCTGAACCGCGCGGCGCGCCTCGGCATCTTCGGGCTGGGACATGGGTCACCTCATGAACGGGGTTGATTGGCCAGACAATCCAAAGGCGGTTTTCCATTGGATGTAAAGGCCTCAGCCCCACAGGCCATGCAGCGATACTTGCGCTGCCCATCCCGATCGCCGCGCCGATCCTCGCGCCAGCGGCAGGCCCGCGTGCGACGGTTGGAAAAAATCAGGATCAGGATAAAGGCCAAAATCAGGCCCACGACAATTATCAAAACTCGCCTCCGCCGTATGCCCCATCCCTAGCATAGCCATCCCGCAAAACCACCCATGTCGCGAACAGGACAGATTGTCGTGCCATCCGCATGGTTGTCTCAAACCATGAGTATCGCAACACCCCTTCCCCGCCCCACGCTTGGCCCGATCGACATTGTCATGGGCCTCACCGTCGCTTTGCTTTGGGGGATGGGTCTGGTTTTTGCCAAGGCCGCAATTGCGCATTTCCCGCCAATCCTGCTGATGGCCTTGCGCTTTACCGTCACCGCCTTGGCGCTGGTGTGGTTCGTCAAACCACCCATGGCCCACCTGCGCAGCCTGTTCTTGATCGCGTTCATCTCCGCCGCGCTGCAATACAGCCTCACCTACACGGGCCTCAAAGGGTTGGATGCAGGCGTCGCCGCCCTCATTGTCCAGCTCGAAGTCCCGTTTCTCACCCTTCTGGGGGCGCTCGCCCTCAAGGAAAGCCCCGGTTGGCGCAAATGGGCGGGCATCGCACTTGCCTTCTTCGGCGTCTACCAGATTTCCGGCGAACCCAGCATCGCGGCGGCCTCCACTTCGGTCCTTCTGGTCATCGCAGGCGCGGCCACGTGGGCCGTGGGGCAAGCGATGATCCGAAACCTCAAGGATATCGACGGCCTCACCGTCACCGCTTGGGTCGCCATCATGGCGGCACCGCAACTCTTCGTCATGTCGGCAATCGTGGAAACCGACCACCTCGCCGCCATCCAAAGCGCCGATTGGGTGGTCTGGGGGGCGGTACTTTACCTAGGGTTGGTCATGACAGCCTTTGGCTATGGCCTCTGGTATACCCTCGTCCGGCGCAACCCGGTCAGCCAAGTGGCCCCGTTCCTGCTGCTCCTGCCGGTCTTCACCGTGATCGGCGGCGCGATCTTCCTTGGCGAAAGCCTCAGCCTGCAAGTCATGATCGGAGGGGCCATCGTACTGGCCGGTGTGGGCCTGATCCTTTTCGAACGCAGGGAAAAGGCCCACAGGGGCGCGGATCAAGCGTCGTAATAGGCAAACATCTGATCAAGCGCGCCAAGTTCCGGCGCAGTCGGCAAATTGGCCGGCTCCGGCGTGTAATAGACTTCATACCAATCGGCCATTTGGTCGGCGAATTTGGCTTGGGGTTGCGGTTTATCTGCGGGAAGGGCCATTTTTCTGCTCCATCATTGCTTTCGGCCCTCACATAAGATGCCGCAGCACAGCATAGAACGGACAGTTCTGCACAGTCGCCATGCATGACGTGCAAGTTCCCTAAGGTAAATGAAAAGCCCCGACGAACAGGCCGGGGCTTTCAACACTCAGGGTCTCAATACCAATTAGACGGCGCGCTCCAGCATCATCTTCTTGATCTCGGCAATCGCCTTGGCGGGGTTCAATCCCTTGGGGCATGTCTTGGTGCAGTTCATGATCGTGTGGCAACGATACAGTTTGAACGGATCTTCCAGATCGTCCAAACGCTCGCCCGTCGCCTCATCCCGACTGTCGATAATCCAGCGATAGGCATGCAGCAATGCCGCCGGCCCGAGGTACTTGTCGCCATTCCACCAATAGCTGGGGCAAGCCGTCGAACAGCTGGCGCACATCACGCATTCATAGAGACCATCCAGTTTCTCGCGGTCCTCAATGGACTGCTTCCATTCCTTCGCCGGACGGTTGGTCTTGGTCTCAAGCCACGGCATGATGCTGGCATGCTGGGCATAGAAATGCGTGAGGTCCGGGATCAGGTCTTTGACCACCGGCATATGCGGCAGCGGGTAAATCTTCACGTCGCCCTTGATCTCGTCCATGCCATAGATACAGGCCAGCGTGTTGATCCCGTCGATATTCATCGCGCAAGAGCCACAAATCCCCTCACGGCACGAGCGGCGGAAGGTCAGCGTCGGGTCGACCTTGTTCTTGATGTAAATCAGCGCATCCAGAACCATCGGCCCACAATCGTCCATATCGACGAAATAGGTATCCACACTGGGGTTCTGCCCGTCATCGGGGTTCCAACGGTAAATCTGGAACTTCCGCACGTTGCTCGCACCTTCCGGCTTGGGCCATGTCTTGCCCGTCGTCATACGCGAGTTCTTGGGGAGTGTGAGTTGAACCATCTTTCTACTCCTTTCAGCCGCCCAATAGGGTCAGGCTATTGTCGGCTATGCAGTTCACGGCCTCGGGGCGGGCGGCAATCTCAACCACCTGTTCAACCGTGGATTGGGTCACGCCGGTGACACTCGCACCGGCAATCTCGATGATTTCCCCGGCCGAAGCGGCATCAATGATGCAGTCGGTCACAGGGCGGGCATCCAGCCCGGGAAAACGCTCTTCGACCACGCCATTGACCACCGTCTTGGCCCGGTCACGCGCCACGGCATCGGCGGCGTCATTGGCCGCGGCACAACCGCTCAGGATCATGGCGGCGCATAACAGGCTGGTCACTTTGATCGTCCTGGTCATGTCCTTTACCCTTTGCTCAAACTCGTTACCAAACCACCGGCCAAGCGCGCCGCATCCTCGGGGAAATGCGCCTCGACCTGCGTCATCAAACCCTCCTCACGTGCGGCGATACTCAGGAAGGCGCGGAAATCGGCATCCTCCGCCATCTGTCGCCAGCGGTCACTGGTCTGCAAGTCCTCCGGCGCGGCGGCATCCTTTTGAAAGGACGAGCCACCGCCGTAACTTTGAACACCACCTATCGCGTTGTCGGTCACGGGCAAGCCAAGCTGCCCCAGCACACCCTCACGATAGGCCCCGTCCACGAACCACCGATCATAACAAATCGGCACCATGCCATTGCCGGGGGCCTTGCCCACCAAATCCAGCATCCGGGCATAGCGATCTGCCGTGTTCAGCATGATCGCCACCCGCCGCATCGGGCCATAGCCCGAATTGCTTTGCAGTTTCTTGATAAGCGACGCCGCCCAATTCAGGAAACTGCGGTAGATCAGAACGTCACAGGCAAACAGACCCGTGTCAAAGCCGCCTGAAATCGGCCGTTGCGGCCCAAAATCCGCCGGAGACAGGTCTTCATAGGAGACCAACAAAAGCGCCCCATCGCCAAGCCGCGCGGTCTCGCCGGGCAGGTTGCCCCGCGCCCGGCGCACCGCCTGTTTCTCGCCGTCCACCTCGATCGAGGCGAAGCTCTCCAAAGGCGATTTACCCGGCTTGCAGTTGTTCAGGAATACCGAATGAACACCCGGCGCATTACGCATGATCCAATCGGCAATCGCATGATTGCCCGACCGGCGCATCCCAAAGGCCCGCAACGCAACACCCGGCACAATGCCAAGCTGCGCCCATTCGGGCGCCTCCGGCATGCCGTGCAACGGGGCCGTCATCCCTGGCCCCGTCCCGGATGCGTCACGCTCAATGCCCGCATGGTCCAACACCTGATCAGAACGTCCGTTCCTTGGGCGCGATCTTCTTGAGGCTGATGCCGCCCGCTTTCTCCTCGGTCAGCGGGTCCTCGATGATCGGGCGATAGCTGAGGTCGGTCTTGTTGCCCTCGACCCGCGCAATCGTGTGCACCCGCCAGTTTTCATCGTCACGCTTGGTGAAATCCTCATGCGCATGTGCACCGCGCGATTCCTTGCGCGCCTCGGCCCCGGCAATCGTCGCCAAGGCGTTCGGCATCAGGTTGGTCAGTTCCAGCGTCTCCATCAGGTCGCTGTTCCACACAAGGCTACGGTCGGTCACCTTGAGGTCATCCAGCTTGGCGGCAATCGCGCCCATCTTCTCAAGACCTTCGGCCATTGTCTTGGAGGTCCGGAACACCGCCGCGTCCTCCTGCATGGTCTTTTGCATTTCGTCGCGCAGATCGGCGGTCGCGATACCGCCATCCGCATGGCGCAACCCGTCAAACCGATCCAACGCCTTGTCCACCTGACCCGTGTTCGTTGCGGGAACCGCACTGTCACGGTCCACGACCTTCCCGGCGCGAATGGCCGCAGCCCGGCCAAAGACCACCAAGTCGATGAGAGAGTTCGAGCCCAAGCGGTTCGCCCCATGCACCGAGGCACAGCCCGCTTCGCCCACGGCCATCAGACCCGGCACCACGGCGGTCGGATCATCCTTGCTGGGGTTCAACACTTCTCCCCAATAATTGGTCGGAATACCGCCCATGTTATAGTGCACGGTCGGCAGAACCGGGATCGGCTCTTTCGTGACGTCCACACCGGCGAAAATCTTGGCCGACTCGGAAATCCCCGGCAGGCGCAGGTTCAATGCCTCGGCGGGCAGGTGCGACAGGTTCAGGTGAATGTGGTCGCCATTGGCGCCCACGCCCCGGCCTTCGCGGATTTCCATGGTCATCGACCGGCTGACATAGTCACGCGGCGCAAGGTCTTTGTAGTTGGGCGCATAGCGCTCCATGAACCGTTCCCCTTCGGAGTTGGTGAGGTACCCACCTTCCCCACGCGCCCCTTCGGTGATCAAACAGCCCGAGCCGTAAATCCCCGTCGGGTGGAACTGCACAAATTCCATATCCTGAAGCGGCAGGCCCGCACGGGCCACCATACCGCCACCATCGCCGGTGCAGGTATGCGCCGAAGTGGCGCTGAAATAGGCCCGGCCATAACCGCCGGTCGCCAGCACGACCATCTTGGCGTTGAACACATGGATCGTGCCATCGTCCAGCTTCCAGCAGACAACACCGGTACAGGCGCCATCGTCGCTCATGATCAGGTCAATGGCGAAATATTCGATGTAGAATTCGGCCTTCTGCTTCAGGCTTTGACCATAAAGCGTATGCAAAATCGCGTGGCCGGTCCGGTCGGCGGCGGCACAGGTCCGCTGCACGGGCGGGCCTTCGCCAAACTCGGTGGTGTGGCCCCCGAAAGGCCGCTGGTAAATCTTGCCTTCCTCGGTCCGGCTGAAGGGCACGCCGTAATGCTCCAGCTCGTAAACCGCCTTGGGCGCCTCGCGGGCCAGATACTCCATCGCATCCGTATCCCCCAACCAGTCCGAGCCTTTGACGGTGTCATACATATGCCACTGCCAGCTATCCGGCCCCATGTTGCCAAGGCTGGCCGCGATGCCGCCCTGTGCCGCCACGGTGTGGCTTCGTGTCGGGAAAACCTTGGTCACACAGGCGGTGCGCAGGCCTTGCTCGGCCATGCCCAATGTCGCCCGCAGGCCCGCGCCGCCGGCGCCAACCACGACCACGTCGTATTCATGTGTTTCGTATTCGTAAGCAGCCATTGCTTGAAAACTCCGCGTCTTAAAGGGCGATCTTGGCGATTGCGAACAGGCCCGTGGCCATCGCGCCATAGCTCAGACAGGTCATCAGGATAATCCAGATCTTCTGCGACACCCCATGAACATAGTCCTCGATCAGAACTTGCACACCATCGTTGAAATGCTTGAACCCCACGATGATGGTCAGCGCCGCGACAATCGCCGGGAAGGGCCGCGCGTAATAGGCCATGACCTCTTCATAGGACGATCCCAGCACACAGCCGAAGGTAAAGACAAACAGCGGGATCAGGATCAACAAGGCAACCGAAGACACCTTCATCGCCCAGAAATGATGCACACCGGATTTGGCCGATCCGAGGCCAACAGCACGCTTACGATCAGTCAGATAACGCATCTCTTGGCCCTCCTCAGACGATCAGCGCGGTGATGATGGTCAGAACAACCGAACCGATGATCACGCCCCAGCCCAGCTTCTCGGCGGTCTCGATCTCCAGCATCTTGGCGTTGTCCCAGATCAGGTGCCGCACACCGGCCAGCGTGTGATACCAAAGCCCCCAAAGCGACAGGAACATGATCAGATCGCCGAACCAGCTTGTGATAAAGCCATTGGCGATGGCGAAATATTCCGCACTTGTCGCAGCGGCCAAGAACCACCAAACGATCAACAGCGCCGCGACCAGCAGGGCATTGCCCGTGATCCGCGTCAGGATCGAGGTGATCGAGGTCAGTTGTGGGCGGTAAACTTGAAGATGTGGCGATAGCGGTCTGTCACCGCGGTTCACGTCAGCCATGGATCGGTCCCTTCGTTCTCTTGCGCCGGGGTCAATCACCCGGCACCGGGTCTGCCCCGTGTTTGGCTCTTTTTAGCGCGCCTGTCACCTCTGCACAGCCTAAAATCCCAATTGATGCGACCATTTCGCACGAAATTGGCAGATACGTGATCACAAAAATAATGGTGTGATCACAAAGAAATCCTCACAGAATCAGTCAGTCATTCCCAGCCTAAATATTCCCGGATGCTAATACGAAAACAGGCCCGCGCGCTCACCGGGCCTGTGATCACAATTCCCACGATCCACAATTCACATCGGCATCAAGGCCCAGTAATCCAGATCCAGAAGCACATGCGGCAAGTACTTTCCATCCTCCCCCTTCAGGGTAAATGGCTCCCCGCCCTTGGTCGCCACCAGACGCAGGCGCAGCGCGCCAATCCCCGGCGCGCCGGTTTCGGCCTTGTCCAACACCTCGCTCCAGGCCTTGATCGTATCGCCGCTATAACAGGGGTTCGCATGCGCCCCGCCATTCAAGCCCACGATCATCTGCGCATTGGCCAACCCGTTGAACGACAGCGTCCGCGCCATGGAAATCACATGCCCGCCATAGATCAACCGGTTGCCATCCTCGCGCAGCGTGGCGTCGAAATGCACCTTGGCGGTGTTCTGCCACAGGCGCGTGGCCATCATATGCTCGGCCTCTTCCACCGTCACACCATCCACATGGTCGATGGTCTCGCCCACCTCATAGTCGCCCCAGCGATGCGGCTCCCCGGCCAGCGTGAAATCGTAATCGGTGAAATCCAGCCCCTCGGGCACCACCAAGTCGCTCACCTCAAGCACCGGCTTCAAATCCGGAATGGTAGTCTCGGGCGCGTCGCTGCCCGCATCGCGCTTGCGCACCATCACCCAGCGCACGTAATCCATCACGGTCTCGCCGCGCTGGTTCTCGCCCTTGGTGCGCACCCAAACAACACCGGACTTGCCATTGGAGTTCTGCTTGAGGCCAATCACCTCCGAACTCGAGCGCAGCGTATCGCCGGGATACACCGGCTTCAGCCACCGGCCCTCGGCATAACCCAAGTTCGCCAAAGCATTGAGCGAAATATCAGGCACCGTCTTGCCAAACACCACGTGAAACGCCGCCAAATCGTCAATCGGGCTGGCTGGCAACCCACAGGATTGCGCGAAAGCGTCCGAGGAATACAAGGCATGCCGCGCCGGATAAAGCGCGTGATACAGCGCCCGCTCCCCGCCCGACACGGTGCGCGGCACCGCATGTGCAATGGTTTCACCAACGGTATAATCTTCGAAAAACCGGCCCGGGTTTGTCTTGGCCATGGTCACTGATCTCCAAGTTTCATATCGGGGGAGTAGGTGCCATCCACCTCTTTCACCACCGCCTGCCCACAGCGCATGACGCCATTGGCATGATCAAAGGCATAGGTCGGGTCACCATGAAGCGCCCACCCCTTGTTCAGGGCCTCGGTCACCTTGTGACAAAAGCCCGATGTGTCATCGGCCGATAGGAAACGATAGAGCTTCATCTTGTCACCCCGGGAACGGCCAGACGCCCAGCCAATTGTGAATGAAGGTAATCGCGAAGAACATCACCAAGGTAATGACCACCAACAGGATGTCCTTCTTGGCCGGGCCGGGCTCCGGGCGCACCCACTCTTCCGAGCGGTTGATCACGATCACCTCGATCACCGCCCAAGCCAGCAACCCACCAAACAACACCAGCGAGGCCAGATCGCCATTCACCAGCAAATGCGCCACGGCCCAGATTTTCACCGCCACCAGCTGCGGATGCCGCATCTTGCCGCGCAGCCGACCCTTCGTGGCGCTCATCCCGTAAACGAAAACGGCCACCAGCATCAGCAGGTTATTCAAATGCACCGTCCACGCCGGCGGATACCAGAGATTCACAAAATCCGCCTGCCGATAGCCCACGACCATCAAAACCAGACCGCCCAGAATGATCAGCGCGGCAACACCCTTCCCGGCATTGCCCATATTGGCGCGCATATCCGGCAGCGCGCGCTTGAAAAAATGCCCCGCGAACCAAAGCGCAAGACCCAAGATAAGATATGCCATCGCCAATTACTCCGCTGCCAGTTCCTGAATCGCCGCCGATTTGGCCAACGTCCGCTGCGCCGCGACAACATGCAGGTTTTCCACGATCTGTCCGTCCACCACGGCCACACCTTGGCCCGAGGCATGGGATTCTTCAAACGCCGCAATCTGGCGTTCGGCCAATTCGATCTCGGATTGTGTCGGCGCAAAGGCCGTGTTGGTCACGTCGATCTGCGCCGGATGAATCAGGGTCTTGCCATCAAAGCCCAGATCACGGCCCTGCTCGCACTCGGCCTTCAATCCGTCGCCATCGCGGAACCGGTTATACACCCCGTCAATCGCCACAACGCCCCGCGCCGCGCGCGCCGCCATCACGATCATCTGCAAAGAGGTCATCAACGGCAAACGGTCCGCGCGGCTCCGGCAGCCCAAATCCTTGGTCAGGTCATTTGTCCCGGCCACCAGCCCCGTCACCTGCGCATGCGCGGCAATCTCACGGGCGTTGAACACGCTCACTGGGGTCTCCATCATCACCCAGATCGGCATCTGCGGCCCCAGCAAGTCAGCCAGCGCATCCACATCCGTGGGCGTGTTCACCTTGGGCAGCAGGAAAATATCGGCCCCCGCATCTTTCAGAACCCGCACATCCTCATTACCCCATTCAGTCGTCAGGGCATTGATCCGCACGATCTTGGCCCGCTTGCCAAAGCCCCCGGCCTTCAACGCCTTGGCCAAAGTCTCACGCGCCTCGGCCTTGGCATCAGGCGCCACGGCATCTTCCAAGTCGAAAATAATCGCATCGGTCGGAAGGGTCTGCGCCTTCTCCAAAGCCCGCTCTTTCGAGCCGGGAATATAAAGCACCGAACGATAGGGATGCGTGGTCAAATCCATGGGTCAACTCCTCGCCTGCGGCTCTGTCGGCAACAATCTTGCGCAGGAATGGCATTTTTCAACGGAAATGTTCAAGCACTTTCTCGCCGCAGCGCAGCAACCCCGCGTTATCCTGCCGCGCACGCTCCGTTAACCACAATGAAGTATCCTGCTCACAGGCTTTTCGGCATCTGACCACCAGAAAGGGGAAAAACGATGAAAGCTGCCATTTCACTTGCCTGCGCCGCGCTGCTTGGCACTGCCGCCAATGCACAACCGCAAAACTGCGCGCCGCGTGAGGTTGTCGTTGACCGTTTGGCCGACCGCTTCGGCGAAACCCGGCAATCCATGGGCCTTGGGGCCAACAATGCCATGGTTGAGGTTTTTGCCTCCCCCACCTCCGGCACCTGGACCATCATCGTGACGTCGGCCCACGGCATATCTTGCCTCGTGGCCAGTGGTCAGGCCTATGAGACCCTTGCCGAGGCCCTGCCCGCCGATGGCAGCGACGCCTGACTCACATCACCCCGTCCCAGATCAATTTCACTCCGGTCACCGTCAGCAGCACATAGGTGATCGCGAAAAACAGCGCCTCGGGCACCACGCGATGCGCCTTCACCCCCAACCATGCCCCCAAAATCGCGAAGGG
The DNA here is from genome assembly GCF_913057115.1 of uncultured Roseovarius sp. Lineage (GTDB taxonomy): Bacteria > Pseudomonadota > Alphaproteobacteria > Rhodobacterales > Rhodobacteraceae > Roseovarius. The sequence goes on along the minus strand of NZ_CAJXNN010000003.1, from coordinate 95,822 downwards.
GGCCAACAACAGGTCCATCACCACGGTCTGCACCGTGAATATCCCCAGAAAGGCATAGGGGATAAATTTCACCACGTTCACCAACCAAAACAACAACACCGTCGTCGCCTGAAACGCGGTTTTGTCCAATTTCCGGGACAACAGGTAAACCGCCGCCGGTGGCCCGCCCGCGTGGCTGACAAAACTCGTAAATCCGGCCACCAACCCCGCCAAACCACCGCCCCAGACAGGCATCGGCGTGGCGCGCGGCCGGATCATCCCGGCCCGGCTCAAAACCTGCCAACCGACGAAGCCCAATGAAATCGCCCCAATCAAAAGCCGAAACACATCCGGCTCGGCCACCCTGTACAGCAGCGCGCCCAAAATCACCCCCGGCACCGCCCCAAGCAACAAGAGCCGCGCATCGGGCCAACTCCACCGCTTCCAATAAGGCCGTAAGCTCGCCACATCGATCAGCATCAACAGCGGCAACATCAGGCCCAGCGCCACCCCCGGCTCGACAACAAGCGCCAGAATCGACGCGCTGGCAAAGGCCGCGCCCGAGCCGAAACCGCCCTTCGACACCCCGGCAAAGACCACCGCAGGCACCGCCACGGCAAAGAGCGTCCAATCAATCGCGCCGATCCCAATCACCGCCTAACCCCCTGTTTCCACGCCACGTTAGCGCGCAAACTCAGGGCGCAACAGCCCCCTGCGCGCCCCATGCCGCAGCGCAGCACCCTTGCGCGCGCCGCCATTCGGGGCTACCCAAGCGCCAAATTTACCAACGGACCGGAGAGATATCCAATGGCCAGACCCAAGATTGCCCTTATCGGTGCAGGACAAATCGGTGGCACCCTTGCCCACCTCGCAGCGATCAAGGAACTGGGCGACGTCGTCCTTTTCGACATCGCCGAAGGCACCCCCGAAGGCAAAGCCCTCGACATCGCTGAATCCGGCCCCTCCGAAGGCTTCGACGCCAAGCTCAAAGGCACGCAGGACTACGCCGATATCGCAGGCGCCGATGTCTGCATCGTCACCGCCGGTGTGCCCCGCAAACCGGGCATGAGCCGCGATGACCTCTTGGGCATCAACCTCAAGGTCATGAAATCCGTCGGCGAAGGTATCCGCGACAACGCGCCGAACGCATTTGTGATCTGCATCACCAACCCGCTCGATGCGATGGTCTGGGCGCTGCAACAATTCTCGGGCCTGCCCGCCAACAAGGTCTGCGGCATGGCCGGGGTGCTGGACAGCGCCCGCTTCCGTCACTTCCTTGCCGAAGAATTCAACGTGTCGATGAAAGACGTCACCGCCTTTGTTCTGGGCGGCCACGGCGACACCATGGTGCCCTGCGTGCGCTATTCCACCGTCGCCGGTGTTCCCCTGCCCGATCTCGTGGACATGGGCTGGACCAGCAAGGAAAAACTCGACGCCATCGTGCAACGCACCCGTGATGGCGGCGCCGAAATCGTCGGCCTGTTGAAAACCGGCTCGGCCTTTTACGCCCCCGCCACCTCGGCCATTGAAATGGCCGAAGCCTACCTCAAAGACCAAAAGCGCGTCCTGCCCTGCGCCGCCTACTGCGACGGTGATCTCGGCGTCAAGGACATGTACGTGGGCGTGCCCACCGTGATCGGCGCTGGCGGGATTGAGCGGATCGTCAACATCAAGCTCAACAAGGAAGAGCAGGAAATGTTCGACACCTCGGTGAACGCCGTGAAGGGCCTTGTGGACGCCTGCAAAGGTATCGACAGCTCGCTGGCCTGATATTTGCCATCGGGAAAAACTAAGCGGGGCCGGGGGAAATTCCCGGCCCCGATTCTTTTAAATATGCCTATTTCGTTATCTTTTCACATTTGTGATCACAGGTTTTCAGCGTGTGATCACAAATGTACGAATTTTGCCCCAAAACCTCGATTTCCGCAAAAAACGCTTTAAGGCGGCGTCAATCCTATGGGTATAACGGTCCCGAATGTAGCAAAACGGGACAGTTTCATGAACATCCATGAGTATCAGGCGAAGTCGCTTCTTCGCTCCTACGGTGCCCCGGTGTCGGACGGCCGCGTCGTCCTCCGCGCCGAAGAGGCCAAGACAGCCGCAGGTGAACTCGACGGCCCCCTTTGGGTGGTCAAGGCACAAATCCACGCCGGTGGACGCGGCAAAGGCACCTTCAAAGAACCCGGCGCCGGTGAGGCAGGCGGCGTACGCCTTGCCAAATCGGTCGAAGAAGCCGCCGACGAGGCCAAGCGCATGCTGGGCCGCACCCTTGTAACCAAGCAAACTGGCCCGGCGGGCAAACAAGTCAACCGCATCTATATCGAAGATGGCTCCGGCATCGAATCCGAGATGTACCTCGCCCTGCTGGTCGACCGTCAAACCAGCCGCGTATCCTTCGTCTGCTCGACCGAAGGCGGCATGGACATCGAAGAAGTGGCCGAAAAGACGCCCGAGAAAATCCTCAGCTTCTCGGTCGACCCGGCCACCGGCTATCAGGCCTTCCATGGCCGCCGCATCGCCTTCAACCTCGGCCTTACCGGCCCGCAGGTCAAACAATGCGTCAAGCTGATGGGCACGCTCTACAAAATGTTCCTCGAAAAGGACATGGAGATGCTCGAGATCAACCCCCTGATCATCACCGACAAGGGCGATCTCAAATGCCTCGACGCCAAGATGGGCTTCGACAGCAACGCGGTCTACCGCCACGCCGACATTGCCGAGCTGCGCGACACCACCGAAGAAGACCCCAAAGAGCTTGAGGCCTCCAAGTATGACCTCAACTATATCGCTCTGGACGGTGAAATCGGCTGCATGGTGAACGGCGCGGGCCTTGCCATGGCCACCATGGACATCATCAAACTCTACGGGGCCGAGCCTGCCAACTTCCTCGACGTGGGCGGCGGTGCGACCAAGGAAAAAGTCACCGAAGCCTTCAAGATCATCACCTCCGATGAAAACGTCAAAGGCATTCTGGTCAACATCTTCGGCGGCATCATGCGCTGTGATGTGATCGCTGAGGGCGTGGTCGCCGCGGTCAAGGAAGTCGGCCTCAAAGTGCCGCTGGTTGTCCGCCTCGAAGGCACCAACGTCGAACAGGGCAAGGAGATCATCAACACCTCCGGCCTCGACGTGATCGCCGCCGACGACCTCAAGGATGGCGCCCAGAAAATCGTGAAAGCGGTCAAAGGCTGATTGTCAGGTGCGCACCCCCTGCGCACCTCCCCGGAATTTCCAAAGGAGTACGCCAAGATGGCAGTCCTCATCGACGAAAACACCAAAGTGATCTGTCAGGGCCTCACCGGCTCGCAGGGCACATTCCACACCGAACAGGCCGTGGCCTATGGCACCAAGATGGTCGGCGGGGTCACCCCCGGCAAAGGCGGTCAGACACACCTTGACCTGCCCGTGTTCAACTCGGTCCACGAAGCCAAGCATGAAACCGAAGCCAACGCGTCCGTTATCTACGTACCGCCGCCCTTCGCCGCCGACTCGATCCTCGAAGCGATCGACGCCGAAATGGAAGTGATCGTCTGCATCACCGAAGGTATCCCGGTGCTTGACATGATGCGCGTGCAACGCGCCCTCGAAGGCTCCAAATCCACGCTGATCGGCCCGAACTGCCCCGGCGTCATCACCCCGGACGCCTGCAAAATCGGCATCATGCCCGGCCACATCCACAAGCGCGGCACCGTGGGCGTTGTCTCGCGCTCCGGCACGCTGACCTACGAAGCGGTGAAACAAACCACCGACGTGGGCCTTGGCCAATCCACCTGCGTCGGCATCGGCGGCGACCCCATCAAAGGCACCGAGCATATCGACGTGCTGGAATGGTTCCTTGCCGATGACGAGACCGAGTCGATCATCATGATCGGTGAAATCGGTGGCTCGGCCGAAGAAGAAGCCGCGCAATTCCTCGCCGACGAACGCAAGAAAGGCCGCTGGAAGCCCACCGCAGGCTTCATCGCAGGCCGCACCGCCCCTCCGGGCCGCCGCATGGGCCACGCTGGCGCCATCGTCGCCGGTGGCAAAGGCGGTGCCGAGGACAAGATCGAAGCGATGAAAGCCGCCGGCATCGTCGTCGCCGACAGCCCCGCCACCCTGGGCGAGGCCGTGCTTGAGGCGATCGGTAAATAAATCACGATGCGGGTGGGGATCTTTCCCCACCTGCCCCCACGCCGGAGCAATGACCATGAGACCGATACGCCATACCCTGCAATTCGCGGCCCTCTTACTTTGCGGTTTCGTCTCAATGGCACTGGCCCAATCACCCGGGCCACTCAACGGTCAGATCTTTGGCTCTGGCAACAAGGCACTTGTCGTCGTCCTCCACGGAGATGTCAGCAAAGGTGGCCCAGCAAGCTACCACTACGACATCGCCAAGCGCATCGCGCAACAAAACCGGGGCGTCACCACCTTTGCTCTCGTGCGGCCCGGCTATACCGGGCAAGGCGGGCAGAAATCACGCGGCTCCAACAACGGGCGGCGCGATCATTACACCAGCCGAAATAACAAGCTGGTGGCGCAGACAATTCAAAATCTCGCCAAGGCGACCGGCAACACCAAAGTCATTGGTATTGGCCACTCCGGCGGCGCGGCCCAATTGGGCGCAATCGCTGGCATGTATCCCGGCCTGATGGACAGTGTGATCCTTGTCTCCTGCCCCTGCAACCTCACAGAATGGCGCAGCAAACGCGGCAAAAGCCCATGGCGCAGCAGTAAATCACCCCACGCATTCCTTAAACGCGTGGCCCCCGGCACGCGCATTCTTGCAGTCGTCGGAACCCGTGACACCAACACCTTTCCCAAGCTGTCGCAAGATTATGTTGCCGCAGCAAAACGGCGCGGATTGCCCGCGGCCTACGTCCCAGTCAACGGTGCAAGCCACGGCTTCAATCGCCTTCAGCGCACAGTTGAGCAACTGGCAAAAAAAGAAATCGCAAACTGATCATGCCCGCGGCAAAGAACGGATGGCCCCATGACCGACCAATCTCCTAACGACGTTTTCCACGCCTCTTCCTTCATGCAGGGGCACAACGCGGAATACCTCGAACAGCTCTACGCCCGCTACGCCAACGATCCCAACGCTGTGGACGAGGCTTGGCAAAGCTTCTTCTCGCAACTGGGCGATGGCGAGGTTGACGTCAAAAAAGAGGCCGCAGGCCCCTCATGGGCGCGCGGCGACTGGCCGCCCATGCCCGAGGATGACCTGACCAGCGCGCTGACCGGGGAATACCCCGCCGCAGCCGAGGCCAAGGAGGCGGGCCAGAAGATCAAGGACAAGGCCGCCGAAAAAGGCGTCGAGGTTTCCGATGACGCCATCAAGCGCGCCGTTCTGGATTCCGTCCGCGCGCTCATGCTGATCCGCGCCTACCGGATTCGCGGCCACCTTGAGGCCGAGCTTGACCCGCTGGGCCTGCGCGACCACGGCTACCGCCCCGAGCTTGACCCGAAATCCTACGGGTTCACCGAGACCGACATGGATCGTCCGATCTTCATCGACAACGTGCTCGGGCTGGAAATCGCCTCGATCCGCGAGATCATCGCCATCGTGCGCCGAACCTATTGCGGCACCTTCGCACTGCAGTACATGCATATCTCCAACCCCGAAGAAGCCGGCTGGCTCAAGGAACGGATCGAAGGTTTCGACAAGGAAATCAAGTTCACCCGCGAAGGCCGCAAGGCCATCCTCAACAAGCTGGTCGAGGCCGAAGGCTTCGAGAAATACCTGCACGTCAAATACATGGGTACCAAGCGCTTTGGCCTTGATGGCGGCGAAAGCCTCATTCCCGCGATGGAGCAGATCATCAAGCGCGGCGGCAATCTGGGCGTCGAGGAAATCGTCATCGGCATGCCCCACCGGGGCCGCCTCTCGGTTCTGGCCAACGTGATGGGCAAACCCTACCGCGCCATTTTCAACGAATTCCAGGGCGGCAGCTTCAAGCCAGAAGATGTCGACGGCTCGGGCGATGTGAAATACCACCTCGGCGCCAGCCACGACCGCGAATTTGACGGCAACAAGGTCCACCTCAGCCTCACGGCGAACCCCTCGCACCTTGAGGCGGTGAATCCCGTGGTTCTGGGCAAGGTCCGCGCCAAGCAGGATCAATTGAACGACGAAGAACGCATCAAGGTTCTACCCATCCTGCTGCACGGCGACGCAGCCTTCGCAGGCCAAGGCGTTGTTGCGGAATGTTTCGGTCTCTCGGGCCTCAAAGGCCACAAGACCGGCGGCACCATGCATATCGTCGTCAACAACCAGATCGGCTTTACCACCGCGCCGCACTTCTCACGCTCCTCGCCTTATCCCACGGATATTGCGCTGATGGTCGAAGCCCCGATTTTCCACGTCAACGGCGACGACCCCGAGGCCGTGGTTCACGCCGCCAAGGTCGCCACCGAGTTCCGCCAGAAATTCCACAAGGACGTGGTGATCGACATCTTCTGCTACCGCCGGTTTGGCCACAACGAGGGCGATGAGCCCATGTTCACCAACCCGCTGATGTACAAGAAGATCAAACAGCACAAGACCACGCTCTCGCTCTACACCGAACGGCTGGTCAAGGATGGCCTGATCCCCGAAGGCGAAATCGAGGATATGAAAACCGCCTTCCAGTCGCATCTTGCCGATGAGTTCGAGGCCGGCAAGGAATACCGCCCCAACAAGGCCGACTGGCTGGATGGCAAGTGGTCCCACCTCGACCGCAAGGACGAAGACTACCAGCGCGGCGAAACCGCCATCAAACCCGAAACCTTCGAGGAAATCGGCAAGGCGCTCTCCTCCGCACCCGATGGCTTCCCGCTGCACCGCACGGTGGGCCGGGTGCTTGAGGCACGCGGCAAGATGTTCGAAACCGGCGAAGGCTTCGACTGGGCCACCGGTGAGGCACTGGCCTTCGGCTCGCTGCTCACCGAAGGCTACCCGGTGCGACTTGCAGGGCAAGACAGTACCCGCGGCACCTTCTCACAACGCCACTCGGGCCTGATCAACCAGGAAACCGAGGAACGCTATTTCCCGCTCAACAACATCCGCGCGGGTCAGGCCCAGTACGAAGTGATCGACTCCATGCTCAGCGAATACGCCGTGCTTGGGTTCGAATACGGCTTCTCGCTGGCCGAACCCAACGCCCTCACGCTTTGGGAGGCCCAGTTCGGCGATTTCGCCAACGGCGCGCAGATCATGTTCGATCAGTTCATCTCCTCGGGCGAAAGCAAATGGCTGCGCATGTCGGGCCTCGTCTGCCTGCTGCCCCACGGGTACGAAGGTCAAGGCCCCGAACACTCTTCGGCCCGCCTCGAACGCTTCCTCACCATGTGCGGCCAGGACAACTGGATCGTCGCCAACTGCACAACCCCGGCCAACTACTTCCACATCCTGCGCCGGCAGTTGCACCGCACCTTCCGCAAACCGCTCATCATGATGACGCCGAAGTCCCTCCTGCGTCACAAGATGGCGGTCAGCAAGGCCGAGGAATTCACCACCGGCTCCTCCTTCCACCGCGTCCTCTGGGACGATGCCCAATACGGCAATTCCGAACTGGAGCTGAAATCCGACAACGAGATCAAGCGCGTCGTCATGTGCTCGGGCAAGGTCTACTACGACCTGCTGGAGGAACGCGACAAGCGCGGCCTCGACGATGTCTACCTCATGCGGATCGAGCAATATTACCCGTTCCCCGCCATGTCGATGGTCAAGGAACTGGAGCGTTTCAAGAACGCCACGATGGTCTGGTGTCAGGAAGAACCCAAGAACCAGGGTGCCTGGTCCTTCATCGAGCCCAACATCGAATGGGTGCTGCAACGCATCAAGGCCAAGAACACCCGCCCGATCTACACCGGCCGTGCGGCCGCCGCCTCGCCCGCCACGGGCCTCGCTTCACAACACAAAGCACAACAAGACGCGCTGGTTGATGCCGCGCTGACCACCGAAGGGAAATAACCCATGACGACAGAAGTTCGCGTCCCCACCCTTGGCGAATCCGTGACCGAAGCCACGGTTGCCACTTGGTTCAAACAACCCGGCGATGCCGTCGCCGCCGATGAAATGCTCTGCGAGCTGGAAACCGACAAGGTGACCGTCGAGGTGCCCGCCCCCGCCGCCGGCACCATGGGCGAGATCGTCGCCTCGGAAGGCGACACCGTCGGCGTCGATGCCCTCTTGGCCACGATCGAGGCTGGCGAAGGTGCGGCCTCCGGCGACACCAAGGAAAAAAGCGCCTCCAAGCAGGAAAAGACCCAACCCGCCGCCTCCGACAGCAACGGTGACAAGGGCAATATCGACGTCATGGTGCCCACCCTCGGCGAAAGCGTCTCCGAGGCGACCGTATCCACCTGGTTCAAAAAGGTCGGTGACAGCGTAAGCCAGGATGAAATGCTCTGCGAACTGGAAACCGACAAGGTCTCGGTCGAGGTGCCCTCGCCCGCTGCGGGCACGATCTGCGATATCCTTGCACAGGAAGGCGATACCGTGCAGGCCGGCGGCAAGATCGCGGTTCTCTCCGGCTCAGCCGATGGCACCATCACCCCCGCCGAACGCCCCGAACCCGCCGGCGACGGCGACAAGGCCACGGGCGGCGACCAATACACCGCCAGCACCCCGGGCGGCGATATCGAACATGCGCCCTCCGCCAAGAAGGCGATGGCCGAAAAAGGCGTCTCCGCTGATCAGGTCGAGGGCACGGGCCGCGATGGCCGCATCATGAAAGAAGACGTGGCCAAGGCCGCGGCGGCCGCCTCTTCGGCCCCGGCCGCCTCCTCGACCCCGGCCCAAGCGCCGCGCGCGCCGGTCTCTGCCGACGATGCCAGCCGCGAAGAACGGGTCAAGATGACCCGCCTGCGCCAAACCATCGCCAAGCGCCTCAAGGACAGCCAGAACACCGCCGCCATGCTCACCACCTATAACGAGGTGGACATGACCGAGGTGATGGCCCTGCGCAACGAGTACAAAGACGAATTTCTCAAGAAACACGGCGTGAAACTGGGCTTCATGTCCTTCTTCACCAAGGCCTGCTGCCATGCCCTGAAAGAGGTGCCCGAGGTCAACGCCGAAATCGACGGCACCGACATCGTCTACAAGAACTTCGTGCACATGGGCATCGCCACCGGCACGCCCACGGGCCTTGTCGTCCCGGTCATCCGCGACGCCGACGCCATGGGCTTCGCCGCCATCGAGAAAGCCATCGGCGAAAAAGGCGCGCGGGCGCGTGACGGCAAGCTCTCCATGGCCGAAATGCAGGGCGGCACCTTCACGATCTCCAACGGCGGCGTCTACGGCTCGCTGATGTCCTCGCCGATCCTCAACCCCCCGCAATCGGGCATCCTCGGCATGCACAAAATCCAGCAACGCCCGATGGTGGTAAACGGCGAAATCAAGGCCCGCCCGATGATGTACCTCGCGCTTTCTTACGACCACCGCATCGTCGACGGCAAAGGCGCGGTGACGTTCTTGGTGCGTGTGAAAGAAGCCCTGGAAGATCCGCGCCGGTTGCTGATGGATTTGTAAGCATAAAACATACTATCCGGGGCGTGATTCAGTTAATCTGAAATCGCGCCCCTTTTGGAGGCGACAATGACACCGCAAGAACTCGAAATGGCTTTAACAAGCGCACTCGAGCAATCTTCTGATCCACCTTGGACATCGATTGTTGCGGTATTCATATGGGCTGGTGCATTAGTCGTAGCGTATTTCCAGCTTCGTAACATTGCCGCGCAAATTAACGATGCGAAAGACGCAATTAACAAGGATCACGATAGAACCAGACGTGAACGAACCGTTGAAATTCTGAAATATTATCAAGAAGGCACGAAGCCGGAGCACAATAAAGTTATAGAGCTATTAGACCTCATGGCTGTGGACCAGCTGAAAAACCTCCGCGAGGGCAAGCCAATCACTCTAAGCGGCGAATTGAAGGAAATTGCGTGCAGTGTACTGTCCGGAAAATTCCCAGAGATCTACTTTCAGTACTGCGGGGATAAAGGCGAGAAAAAGAATGAAAGCCACGTCTTGTCACACGCGGAGACACTGCACCTACGCTTTATTATGCTCGATATTTTGAACCACTATGAAACCTGCTTGGTACCGTGGCATCTTGGAATAGTGGACCAAGAAACCATTGAGGCGCAGTTTTTTCCTTTGGTCGACAAACGCGATGGGAAGTTTAAGCTTCAAGCAGCACGGGAAGCATTTGGAACCGAGAAATTTCCTGCCACCGAGGCCTTTCGCGAAAAGCTGTTCTCGTCAAACAATGTAACGCAGCCCAAGAGCCCGATCACTAGGCCCACAAAATGACCCCCGAACTCACCGCCCTTACCCTCGCCGCCCTGCTACAGGTCGTCCAATACATCCTCTACGCGGTGCCCGCGAACCTCGAACTGGGCACTGGCTACACCATGTCCGCGCGCGATCGCGAGCCGTCCAAACCCCTGTCCGACCGCACCGCCCGGCTTGGCCGCGCCATGGACAACCATTTCGAAGGGCTGATCCTCTTCACCATCGCCTGCGTCGTGGTCACCCTTGCGGGCAAATCCTTCTGGTTCACCACCGCCTGCGCCTTCACCTACCTCGGCGCGCGCATCCTCTACATCCCCGCCTATGCCTTCGGCTGGCGCCCTTGGCGCTCCTACATCTGGGCCATCGGCTTCCTCGCCACCCTGCTCATGCTCCTCGCCGCCCTCCTGTAATCTTCATCTTTCCCAAAATACTCAAAAACGCCGCCGCAGGCGGCAAGACAGCGCCCCAAAATCACACCGCCTCTATACCGACATAAGACCGACGTGTTACAGACGTCCCAAAATCGAAGGAAACAGACCCATGGCAAACTATGACGTCATCGTCATCGGCTCCGGCCCCGGCGGCTATGTCGCCGCCATCCGCTGCGCGCAACTCGGCCTGAAAACCGCCTGTGTGGAAGGCCGCGAGACATTGGGCGGCACCTGCCTCAACGTCGGCTGCATCCCCTCCAAGGCGCTCCTGCACGCCTCGCATCAGTTGCACGAGGCCGAACACAACTTCGCCAAGATGGGCCTCAAGGGCAAATCGCCATCCGTGGACTGGAAACAGATGCTCTCCTACAAGGATGACACCATCGGCCAGAACACCAAGGGCATCGAATTCCTGTTCAAAAAGAACAAGATCGACTGGCTCAAGGGCTGGGGCTCCATCCCTGAAAAGGGCAAAGTGAAAGTGGGCGATGAGGTCCATGAGGCCAAGAACATCATCATCGCCACCGGCTCCGAGGTCAGCACCCTGCCCGGCGTCGAGATCGACGAGAAAACCGTCGTCTCCTCCACCGGCGCGCTCGAACTGCCGAAAATCCCCAAGAAAATGGTGGTGATCGGCGCAGGCGTCATCGGGCTGGAACTGGGCTCGGTCTACTCGCGCCTGGGCTCCGAGGTCACCGTCGTCGAATTCCTCGATCACATCACCCCCGGCATGGACGGCGAAGTGCAAAAGCAGTTCCAGAAACTGCTTAAAAAACAGGGCCTTAACTTCATCATGGGCGCCGCCGTGCAATCGGTCGAAACCCTGAAAACCAAGGCCAAAGTCAACTACAAACTGCGCAAGGACGACAGCGAGGAAACGCTGGATGCCGATGTCGTACTCGTCGCCACGGGCCGCAAACCCTTCACCGATGGCTTGGGCCTCGACGCCCTCGGCGTAAAAGTGTCCGACCGCGGCCAGATCGAAACCGACGACCAATGGCGCACCAATGTCGAAGGCATCTATGCCATCGGCGACGCCATCGACGGCCCCATGCTCGCCCACAAGGCCGAGGATGAAGGGATGGCCGCCGCCGAGGTGATCGCCGGCAAGCATGGCCACGTGAACTACGGCGTCATCCCCGGCGTGATCTACACCCACCCCGAGGTCGCCACCGTCGGCCAGACCGAGGAACAGCTCAAGGACGCCGGCCGCGCCTACAAGGTCGGCAAGTTCTCCTTCATGGGCAATGGCCGCGCCAAGGCAAATTTCGCCGGTGACGGCTTCGTCAAACTGCTGGCCGACAAGGAAACCGACCGTATCCTTGGCGCCCACATCATCGGCCCGATGGCGGGCGACCTGATCCATGAGGTCTGCGTTGCCATGGAATTCGGCGCCGCGGCCGAGGATCTTGCCCTCACCTGCCACGCCCACCCCACCTATTCCGAAGCAGTGCGCGAAGCAGCCCTGGCCTGCGGCGACGGCCCGATCCACAGCTAAGGAACGCTCATTCAGGCCTGACGGCCTTCTTCGCGAAGAGGGCCGTCAGGCCCGATGAGCACCAGATACAAGAAAAGGGCAGCCCACTGGCTGCCCTTTTCTGTTTCCACTGGAGATTGCCCTCACCACAGCGTCCGAACGGCCCGCTCCTGCCATTCCGCATCATAGCTGGCCCCGCCTTCCTCGCCGCGCGTCTGCTCGGCCAGAATCTCGCCCACAGTCGGCAACCCCTTGCTGTCGTCCCGGCTCCAAATCCCCGCCCGCATGCTGGCACGCGCGCATTGGGTGTAGACCTCACCAATCTTGATGACGATCACCGTGGCGGGCTGCTTGCCCTGCCGGTTGAACATGGCGCGCAACTGCGCATCCGCCGTCATCCGCGCCTGCCCGTTGATCCGCACCACCACGTCCGAACCCGGCACCATGAAAAGCAATGAAATCCGCCCGTCGCTGACGATATTGCGCAGGGTATCCAAACGGTTGTTCCCCCGCCAATCCGGCATTGCCAAAGTCTGCGCATCCAGTTCCGTGACAACCGGGCCATCCTCGCCCCTCGGGCTGCCATCGGTGCCGCCGGTGCCCACGGTCGACACAATGCAATAACGCGATTTGGCGATCCACTTGCGATACAAGGGCGTCAGCCGCGTCGCCACCTTGCGCAGGCTGGGCGCGGCGGGCATGGGGTATAGCGCCTCAAGGCTGGCAATATCCTCGATATAGTCAACCTTCGGGGTCAAATCCCGCCTCCCGCATCAGAGCGTCCGAGGCACTCTCGACCTCTTCCTCCAGCCGGGCCATGAACTCAGCCCGCGACAGCCCGCTTTCGATCCGCGGCAAAAACTCCACCACCGCCGTCCCCGGCTTGCGCATGATCCCCTTGCGTGGCCAGTAAAGGCCCACATTCGCCGCCACCGGCACGCAATCCTGCCCCAGCTCTTCGTACAGCACACCGGTGCCCACCTTGTAAGGCGCCTTCACCCCCGGCGCGATCCGCGTGCCCTGAGGGTAGATGATCAATTGCCCGGGCTGCTGCCGCCCCTTGGCGACATCCTCGACCATCTTCTTGATGGCTTGGCTCCGCTTGCCCCGATCCACCGGGACACAGCCGATCTTGAGCGCGTATTGTCCGATCACCGGCGCATACATCAACTCGCGTTTCATGATAAACTTGCCCGCCGGAAGGCTGGCGAAAATCAGGATGATATCAAGGAAGGATTGGTGCTTGGCCGCGACCAAGACCTCATCACTGGGCGGCGTACCGCGCACCTCGGTTCGCAGGCCCACCATCCAAACGGCCGACCAGCGCACAACCTTGCACCACGTTTTGCAAGCTGCCAACGCGCCCCGGCGACTGACGAGCGCCCAAGGCAGGAACAGAATACCCAGAACCGGCATCATCGCATAGATGAACACCACGAAGACAAGCGACCGGACCCATTGCACCGCGTCCCTCATTGCATCTCCCTCAAGGTGCGCAGGGCCGCGCCCCGCGTCGCGGCAAAGGCGACCCCGGCGGCCAAGACGGGTATGAAAAATGGCCATATCCAGTGCCAGCCCTGAAATCCAAGTCCGGTCAGAAAGCCGCCGCCGGCCTCCGCCGAGGGCAATAGCAAGACTCCGATCACCCCGGCGACCGCTCCAATCGCCGCGCCGGTCAAGGCCCGCAGGGTAAAGCGCCGCACAAAAGCATTGGCGATATAATCATCCCGCGCCCCCACAAGGCGCAAAACGCTGATGACCTGCGCATTGGCCGCCAAAGCGGCGTTGGCGGCCAGCGTGATCATCGCCGCCGTCGCAGCACCGATCAACCCCATCGACACCCAGCCCAACAGGCGCAGCCTGTTGGCGGCCCGCTCCAAGGGCCTGCGCCACCGGGTGTGATCATCCAGAACCGCCCCCGGCACTTCTGCCGAAAGCCGCAAGCGCAATCCTTGCGCATCATATCCATCACCCTCTTCCACCACTTCAATGAGTTGCGGAATAGGCAGCGTATCAACCGGCAAATCCGGCCCGAACCATGGCTCCAGCAGGGCGCGCTGTTCCTCGGCATCCAAGGCCCGGGCCGAGGCCACCCCCTTGGTCGTCTGCAAAACCCGCAGCGCGGCCTCGGTTTGGGCCGCCATTTGCCCGTCAGGGGACGAAATGCGAATGGTTGATGTTCGCGCAAGCTCATCGCCCCAACGGTCCGCCAACCGGCCCGCAGCCAGCGACAGGGCCAAGGCGAAAACCGCCAGAAAGGCCATCGCGGCTGCACTGAAGAGGGTCAGCGTTGCGGTAAAGCCGGTGGGTGGCACAACCCGGTCGGCCTGTGCATCGCCCATCACGAAATCACTGATCTTGGCGATATCCAACGTCACAGGTCCGCCCCCGCCAATTGCAGCCGCCGATTGGAAATCCGCAAGACCCGCGCCTGCACATGCGCCTTGGCAGCCCGGATCAGGGCCAGATCGTGGGTGGCGATCATGATCGTCTTGCCCATCCGGTTCAACTCGATGAGCAACCGCAACAACCGCTGCGACATCTCCCAATCCACGTTGCCCGTCGGTTCATCGGCAAGTATCACATCGGGCGACATGATAATCGCCCGGGCCAATGCCGCGCGCTGCCGCTCGCCGCCCGACAACTCGGGCGGCAAGGCGTCGCTCCTCGATTTCAGGCCGACCCAACCAATCAATTCCTTCAGGTTGGCATCCTCGCGCAACAAATCCTGCCCCGACACCATCAGTGGCAGGGCGATATTGTCCGACACCGAAAGATGGTCCAGAAACTGGCAATCCTGATGCACGACGCCCACGCGCCGCCGCACCATGGCGATGTCATCACGCTCCATGCCCCGCACATCCGCATCGAACAGGCGCACGTCCCCCGCCGTGGGCATCAAGGCCCCGTAACACAATTTCAAAAGCGTCGTCTTGCCCGCCCCTGACGGTCCCGTCAGAAAATGAAACGACCCCGGGGCCAACTTCAGAGATATCTCACTCAACAGCTCCCCACCGCCGTAACTGTAGGCGACATTGTCCAGTTCGATCAAACCTGCGCTCCCACCTTGACCGCTCCTTTCATGCCCGACAGGACACATATGTGCAACGATAACGGCCATGAAATCCTTTGCTCTTTTCCGACAAGGATTTACGACATATGGTATGGTTAACAAAACACTCCCGGTCAGCGGGGGCAGGGAACAGGTGGCTAGATGAGGCTTATTTGCCCGAATTGTGGGGCACAATACGAAGTGCCAGACGAGGTCATCCCGGAAACGGGCCGCGATGTGCAGTGCTCGAACTGTGGGGACACGTGGTTTCAAAACCATCCGGATCACCCCGCGCCCGAGCAAGAGCCTGAGCCGACACCCGAGCCCGAGCCCGAACAGTCCGGCCATCAGGACGTCACCTGGGATAGCCCGCAGGACGAGGCCGGCGACACACCATCCGAGCCAGTGACAGCGCCCGAACCGGAACCAGAGCAGGCCGACGCCTCTCAGGGTGACGACGAAGATGCCGATGATCACGACGGCGAAAACGACACCCCCGAACCGCCTCGCCGACAGCTCGACCCAGCCATCGCCGACGTCCTGCGCGAAGAAGCCGAGCACGAACGCGAAGCCCGCGCCGCCGAAACCGGCGGCCTAGAAACGCAACCTGATCTTGGCCTGACCCAGGATCAGGACGACGAAGATCGTCGCACCCGGGAATCTCGCGCGCGCATGGCCCGCCTGCGCGGCGAACCCGAGGATCAATCGCCAGCCTCTGTCCCGGAAGCCGAAGACATCGACCCCTCTTCGCGGCGCAATCTTTTGCCGGATATCGACGAAATCAACTCATCGCTGGATGCAAGCACCGTCGGTTCACATCACGAATCGATGGCCAGCGATGACATTGACGACCTACAACCGGCCCCTCCCCGCAAAAGCGGCTTCAAGCGCGGCTTCTCCTATGCCGTGTTGCTCGCGCTGATCTTGTTGGCGGTCTACAATTTCGCCCCGCAAATCGCCGAAATGGTCCCTTCCCTCGCTGGCCCACTTGAAACATACGTCGAACAGGTCAACGGCCTGCGTGTCATGCTGGATGAACAATTCGGCTGGCTGGGCGACTGGGTCCGGGACATGTCCAGCCCCGCAACCACCGGTGAGTGACGCCACCCACCTGGCCTGAACGCCCCGGGTCAGGCGGGGAATAAACCGTCACGACTGCGCCTAGAGCTTTAAAACCGGTCCAACAACCGCTTGAGATACTCCAGCTCCACCTCGGGCCGCTCGCCCTCGCCCGAGCGGCGGCGGATCTCATCCAGCAACTCGCGCGCCCGGCGGTAAACATCCTCGCCCTGCAACAGGTTATCCTGTGTGCCCACCTGCCGCCCCTGCCCCGGCGCACGGCCCAACGGGTCGTTCTGCTGCTGTCCGGGCTGGCCACGGGCCTGGCCCTGACCGCCTTGCTGTTGCTGGCCTTCTTGGGCCAGTTGTTCGCCAAGGTTGCGCATCCCGTCGCGCAGGGCCTCCATGGCCTCGGCCTGCCGGTCAATCGCTTCGCCAAGGTCATCCCCGCGCAGGGCCTCCTCGGCCCCTTCCATGGCCCGCTCGGCCCGCTCAAGCGACTCGCGCGCCGCCTCTCCGGCCTCGCCGCCGCCACCGGGCAGGGTGCCGCGCTGTTGCTCCAATTGGCGGCGCAGGGCCTCCTGCCGGTCCGCCAGCGAGCCTTGCCCACCTTGGCCCTGTTGCGCCTGATCCTGTCCTTGGCCGCGCTGTCCGGGTTGCTGCCCCTGGCCCTGCCCTTGGCCGGGCTGGTCATGGCTTTCGCCCCGTCCCTGGCCACCATCGCGGCCCTCGTTGCCTTGGCTCTGGCCCGATTGCGAATTGGGGTTGAACTGCTCCTGCAAATCGCGGAACGCCTGATCCGACAGGCCTTGCTGGTCGCGCAGGGTTTCGGCCAGCCCTTCCATGGCCTGCTGACCGGGCGATTGCCCCTGCTGGCCTTGGCCTTCGGTGACGCGCATGTTCTCCATCATCTGCTGGAACTGCTCCAGCGCCTCTTGCGCCTCGGCCATGCGGCCTTGTTCCATCAACTCCTGGATACGGTCCATCATGTCCTGCAGGTCCTGCTGGGTCATCTGCAGGCTGTCTTCCGACGCATCGGGTTGCTCGCCGTTTTGCTGACGCTCGCGGTTTTCGCGCTGCGCCTGCTGCATCTTCTGGCGCATGTAATCATTCGTCGCCTGCCGCAACTCATCCATCAGGCGCTGAATTTCCTCTTCGCTGGCCCCGTTGCGCATCGCCTCGCTCAGCCGCTCTTGCGCCGCGCGCATCCGCTCCAGCGCATCGCCGATATCGCCTTCCTCAAGGATCAGGGCCAAATCCCACATGGCCTCGGCAATCTCGTCACGCGCCTCGGCATTGAAACCGCCATAGGCCACCAAGGTTTCCAACCGGCGCAAAATCACCCGCAGCCGCAAATAGGCAGTCTCAGTGCGAAACACCCCGTCCTCGGGCCGGTGTGAGATCGCCCGCAACACCTGCGCCACGCGCTTGCCATTCTCACGGCTCCACAAAAGGTCACGCCGCTGCTCGATCACCGCCGCCGCCATCGGGTCAAAGAAGCGCCGCGCCGGAAGGGAAAGTGCATGCACCGCGCTCGCGCCCACTTGCCCCGCCGCATCCTCCACCTGCAACTGCAAGGTCACGGGCATATGCGCCCACGGATGCTTCGACAGGTTCTCAATCAATGTCTCGGAAAACTCCGCCCGATCCCCGGTTATCGGCATCGGTAGGTCCAACTCAATCGGCGCGCGCGGCTCAGGATCCGCCGCCAGACCATAGCGTCGCTCGACGCGCTCCATATCCAACGCAAAGCGCGCCGTGCCACCGACAACGCCATAATCGTCCTGCGCGCGGAAAGGGTGGCTCATCTGCCCATCGAAGGTGACATCCGCCGGTTCCGGCGCCACCTCGACCTGCGGCGGCAGATCGCGCAGCGCGCTGACGTCCCACGCCTGCCCGCCTGGGCCATCAATCCGCAACTCGCCGTCGCTGGCGATATCGAAACTCTGCTCGGAATCGCTCGCCGCGCCCAAGTCCTCTGTACGGCCCGAAACCGTTTCGGCCACGCTCAGCGCACCGACCTCACCATAAAGCCGCAAGGTCACGCGGCTTCCGACCGGTACGGTGATCTCGCCTTCCTGATCGTTCAGATAAAGGCTCGGCAATCCGGTATAACTTGGTGGTTCGATCCAGCCTTCCCACGCCGGGCCACCGGCCAAGGCCGCGCCACCGGGGGCCATATCGCCCACGCTGCCAACCCGCCAGACCGATCCGAAGATCAGCGCCACCAGCAATCCCAACAGCGCGATATACCGCAATCCAAACACATCCCGTGACGACAGCCGCAAATCCGGCTCAACCGCCTTGGCCGCGGCCGCACGCTCGGCCATCCGCGCCCGGTGCGCCCGCCAAAGGGCCTCCGATCCCGCGTCACCTTCGCCAATCGCCTGGCTGTCGGCCAAGGCCGCCAAGGGGTGCCCCGGCATCGCCGAATCCATCCGCGCCACGGCCTCGGCCCGGCTGGGCCACCGAAACTGCCGCAGGCCCAGCACGGCACACACCAGACCGGCCAATCCAACGGCCAGACCGCCGAACCAGACCACTTCAAGCGACAAGACGTCATGCAGGCCCATCATCAGCCCCGCCGCAACCGCCGCGATCAAGCTCCACAAGGGCCAGAAAGCACGGGACACACGCTCAGCAATCAACCCCGCCCAGGTCAGGGTCAGGGGCCAGCGCAGCCGCGTCATCACGGAACTCAGGGGCGTGTCAGGTCGGGCCATGCTCCAATCCAATCCATGGCCCGACGCGCCTATCGCGTCACAGCCATTCGGGAATGGTATCGCGATTTATCATCTCGTCAAAGGTCGGACGCGCCCGAATGACGGCGAATTGATGCCCATGCACCAAAACTTCCGGGATAAGCGGGCGTGTATTGTACTCGCTCGCCATCACCGCGCCATAGGCCCCGGCACTGCGAAACGCCACCAGATCGCCAGCCGCAACCTTGGGCATCATCCGTTCCTTGGCAAAGGTATCTCCCGATTCGCAAACCGGCCCGACAATGTCATAGGGGGCCTGTTCAGCCCCCGCCTCGGGCTCGATCACCGGGATAATGTCGTGATAGGCGTCATACATCGCCGGGCGGATCAGATCATTCATCGCCGCATCGAGGATCAGGAAATCACGCCCCTCACCCGCTTTCACGTAAATCACTTCCGAAACCAGAATCCCGGCATTGCCCGCCACCAAGCGCCCCGGCTCGATCTCGATCTCGCAGCCCAGATGGCCAACGGTTTCCTTGATCAACTGGCCATATTCGGTGGGCAAAGGCGGGGCCTCGTTGCTGCGCGCATAGGGAATTCCCAAACCACCGCCCAGATCGAGGCGCGAAATCTCATGCCCATCGGCGCGCAAGGCTTCGGTCAGTTCCGCCACCTTCTCATAGGCCAGACGGAACGGCTCCAACTCGGTCAACTGGCTGCCGATATGCACGTCGATGCCCACCACCTTCAAACCCGGCAGGGCGGCCGCCTCGGCATAAACCTCCCGCGCACGGGTGATCGGAATACCAAACTTGTTCTCGCTCTTGCCGGTGGCAATCTTGGCGTGGGTCTTGGCATCGACATCCGGGTTCACCCGAACGGTGATCGGGGCCACAACGCCCATCTCGCTTGCCACCGCACTGATCGCGGCCATCTCCGGCTCGCTTTCGACGTTGAACTGCCGCACACCCCCGGCCAAAACCTGCGCGATTTCGTCCCGCGTCTTGCCAACCCCGGAAAAGACGATCCGCTCACCGGGCACACCGGCGGCCTTGGCGCGGGCGTATTCCCCGCCCGAAACCACGTCCATCCCGGCCCCCAACTCGGCCAGCGTCTTGAGGATCGCCACGTTGCTTGCCGCCTTCACCGCATAGCAAACAAGATGATCCACACCCTCCAAAGCCTCGTCGAACAGCCGGAAATGCCGGGTCAGCGTCGCCGTGGAATAACAATAGAACGGTGTGCCCACCTGCGCGGCAATCTCGGCCACGGGGACATCCTCGGCATGCAACTGCCCATCGCGATAAAGAAAATGGTCCATGGCCCTCGCCCTTCATTTCAGGGCGTCATAGCAAACCCGCCGAGCTTTGCAATCACTGCCGCCCCATGCGCAGATAAAGGTACAAGGGCAAGCCACAACTCACGCCAATGCAAAAGGTCGCCGGGATCGCCCAAAGGCCGATCCACGCCCGCCGCTGCACGCTTTCCCAGATCACCCAAACCGTCAGGGCCACGGCGGCAATGGTCAAATCCCAAACCAAGCCGCTGCTCGCCGCATTGGCGTGCCACGCATCGACCATCGCCATCAGGTCAAAACCGTTTTCGTTGAACCACTGCAGGAAATAGGCCATCGGATGGATGGCCCCCCAAACCGCCAACGCCAGAAAAACGTACCTCAAAGCGCGGTGCCCACCGTAACGCTGGTCCGCCCTGTGACCCACGTCGCCCCGGTCGAGGCGCTGACACCCCCGCTACCCACGCCAACGGTCGTGTTCATGCTGGGGCGAATAGGCTCCCCATCCACGCCACAGGCGGCCTGCGCCGCCAAGCTCAAAACCGCCAAGATCCGTATCATGCCAAAACCTCTTTCCAGCGTGCGATCTGTGCGCGCACCTGCGCCGGTGCCGTCCCGCCATAGCTCATCCGTGAGGCAACCGAGTTATGCACGCCTAACACATCATAGACCGCTTGCGTAATTTCGCCATGCACCTCTTGCATCTCGGCCAAACTCAGCTCGGGCAAATCGCACCCCTTGGCCTCGGCCTTGGCCACCAAGGCCCCCGTCACGTGGTGCGCCTCGCGGAAAGGCATCCCCAAAACCCGCACCAGCCAATCCGCCAAATCCGTCGCGGTCGAAAAACCCGCACCGGCGGCGCCTTCCAGAGCCTCACGCTGCGGGGCCATATCGCGCACCATGCCCTCCATCGCCGCCAAGGCCAGCATCAGGTTATCAGCCGCATCAAAGACCTGTTCCTTGTCTTCCTGCATGTCCTTGGAATAGGCCAAGGGCAGCCCCTTCATCACCGTCATCAAACCCACATTCGCCCCGAAAATCCGGCCCACCTTGGCGCGGATCAACTCCGCCGCATCGGGGTTTTTCTTCTGCGGCATGATGCTCGACCCGGTGGAAAATCGGTCCGACAACACCACAAACCGGAACTGCGCCGAGGACCAGATCACCAGTTCCTCGGCAAAGCGGCTCAGGTGCATCGCGCAAATGCTCGCCGCGCTCAGGAACTCCAGCGCGAAATCCCGGTCACTCACCGCATCAAGGCTATTCGCCGCAGGCCGGTCAAACCCCAAGGCCTGCGCCGTCATCTCCCGGTCAATCGGGAAAGACGTCCCCGCCAAGGCGGCGGCCCCAAGCGGGCATTCATTCATCCGCGCCCGCGCATCGCGCACCCGGCTCAAATCCCGCCCGAACATCTCCACATAGGCCATCATGTGATGCCCCCACGTCACGGGCTGCGCCGTCTGCAAATGCGTGAAGCCCGGCATCACCCAATCGGCCCCGGTCTCCGCTTGGGCGAGAAGCGCTTGAATAAGCGCGACAAGCCCCGCCTCGGCGGCATCCAGCTGGTCCCGCACCCACAACTTGAAATCGGTCGCCACCTGATCGTTCCGGCTGCGCCCGGTGTGCAACCGCCCCGCGGGCTCGCCAATCACCTCCTTCAGACGCGCCTCCACATTCATGTGGATGTCTTCCAGCGCCGTCGAAAACTCAAATCGCCCCTCTTCGATCTCTGACAAGACCGTGAGCAAGCCTTCCCTCATCGCCTCGGCGTCACTATCACTAACAATACCCGTCGCGGCCAACATGGCCGCATGGGCGCGTGATCCGGCGATATCCTGCGCCGCCAGCCGCTTGTCGAATCCGATCGAGGCATTAATTGCCTCCATGATCGCATCCGGCCCGGCGGCAAAGCGGCCGCCCCACATCGCGTTCGAAGTCTTGGTCATGTCTCACCCTTCGGAGGGAAAATGAAGTTCATTCGTTTCGCATTCCTTTATATGGCGCTCGGTCTGGGTGCAAACACCGCTATGGCGGCTGATCTCGATACGCTCAACGCCCTGCGCGATGGCGACATGAAGAAACTCAACTTCCATTCTGAGGTTAGGGAGGTTTCGCAAACCCCCTTCACCACCGCCGATGGCGGAACGATGACGCTCGCCGACTACCAAGGCAAACACGTGGTCCTGAATTTCTGGGCCACATGGTGCGCGCCCTGCCGCGTGGAAATGCCCATGCTCTCCGAACTGCAGACCGATCTGGGCGGCGATGCCTTCGAGGTGGTCACCATCGCCACGGGCCGCAACGCGCCGCCCGCGATGAAAAAGTTCTTCGACGAAATCGGCGTCGATAACCTCCCCCTCCACCGTGACCCCAAGGGGCAGCTTGCGCGCGAAATGGGCGTCTTCGGTCTGCCGATCACGGTGATCCTTGATCCCGAGGGGCGCGAGATTGCCCGCCTACGCGGTGACGCGCATTGGAACTCCGACAGCGCCAAGGCGATCCTCACCACCCTGATCGAAGGTGAGGCCGAGGGCTAATCTACGCGAAATCGCCCGACCAAAAGGTTAACGTGTTAACCTTTGCAGTCTCCGTGTTCCGGCGTTTCGTACGACTCGTACGACAATCTTCCGAACCCCCCGGATTTTCGTACGAAAATCGGGGGTTCGTCGTACGACTCGTACGAAGGTTAAGCGAAGGTAAACCGGCGTCGCCTCACGCGGCCAATCCACGCCCTTTCAACAGCGCCTCAACCCCCGGCATCCGGCCCCGGAACGCGGTATACAAGTCCTCTGGGTCGGCCGATCCACCCTTGGAAAGAATGTGCGTTTCCAAAGCCTTAGCGCGTTCCTCGTCAAAGGCCCCGCCCTCTTCCTCGAAGCTGGCAAAGGCATCCGCATCCATCACTTCCGACCACATATAGCTATAGTAGCCGCTGGAATACCCGTCGCCCGCAAAGACATGCGCGAACTGCGGCGTGGCATGGCGCATGGTGATCGCCTCAGGCATACCCATATTTTCCAATATTTCCAACTGCTTAGCCATCACATCGCCGGGCGCTCCGCCCTCATGGAACGCCAAATCCACCATCGCCGAGGCGACATATTCCACCGTCTGGAACCCTTGGTCAAAATTCGCCGCCTTCAGCATTTTTTCCAACAATTCCGGGGGCATAGCCTCCCCCGTCTGGTAATGCCGCGCGTATTTTTCCAAGACTTCCGGCACCTCAAGCCAATGTTCATACAGCTGCGAAGGCAGCTCCACAAAGTCCCGCGCCACGGAAGTCCCTGAAATACTTTCATAATTTACGTTCGACAGCAGGTGATGCAGGGCGTGCCCGAACTCATGAAACAGGGTCCGCGCATCGTCATAAGACAAAAGCGCCGGATCACCCTTGGCGAAATTGCAGGTGTTTAAAACCACCGGCCCCTGTGTTTTCGGAATCTTAGCTTGTCCGCGCATGGCACTACACCAAGCGCCTGACCGTTTCGAGGCGCGGGCGAAGTAATCTCCAATGAAAACAGCAATGTGGCTCCCATTGCGACTCACCTCCCAAGCCCGGCAATCAGGGTGGTAGAGCGGCACATCCAGCTCTTTAAACTCCAACCCAAAAAGCCGATTGGCCGTGCCAAAGGCCGCCTCGATCATCGCCTCCAGCGACAAATAGGGTTTCACCGCCGCCTCGTCCAAATCATGCTCCGCCTGCCGCCGCTTCTCCGCGTAATAGCGCCAGTCCCAAGGGCGTAATTCTCCATTGATTCCATCGGCTTGCATCATTTCGGTCAGCACTTCGGCATCCCGCTCGGCTTGCGCCTTGGCCGGCTCCCAAACCTGCATCAGCAAATCGCGCACCCGATCCGGCGTTTTCGCCATCTCGGTTTCCAGCTTGTAAGCCGCGAAACTCTCATACCCCAGAAGTTGTGCCCGCTCCTCGCGCAACCGCAATATTTCGGCGCAAATCTCCCGATTATCGGTCTCACCGCCCATGGCCCCGCGCGCTTCCCACGCCCGAAAGGCCTTTTCCCGCAGGTTCCGCCGGGGCGAAAATTGCAGGAAGGGAACAATTAACGATCGCGACAATGTGATGATCGGGGCGTCCAACCCCTTCTCCCGCCCGGCTTCCCGCGCCGAGGCGGCAACAAATTCTGGAATGTTTTCGAGGGCTTGCTCGTCTAGCTCCATATACCAACCGGATTCATCGGCCAGCAGGTTTTGCGTGAACTGCGTGCCCAATTCGGCCAGTCGCCCCATGATCTCGCGCATCCGCTTATCCGATTCGCCACTGAGCGCCGCCCCCGCCCGCAAGAACCGCCGCCGCGTCAGCATCAGCAACCTTTGTCGTTCATCGCTCAGATCAAGACTCTCGCGATCTTTCCAAAGCGCCTCGATGCGCTCAAAAAGCTCTTTGTTTCCAGTCACTTCCGAGGAATAGGCTGCCAGCTTCGGGCTAAACGCCCGCTGCAGTTTCTGCCGCTTTGGGTTGCTGTCCGATCCGGACACGGTGAAAAACACCGACAGCACCTTATCCAACTGCTCCCCACTCGCCTCCAAGGCCTCTATCGTATTGGCAAAGCTGGGTTTTTCCGGATTCTCGGCAATCGCGGTCACTTCCGCCCGCGCCGCCTCAAGCGCCTCCTCGAAGGCAGGTTCGAAGTGCTCGTCCGAAATCTCATCGAAAGGTGCCATGTTGAACGGCCCATCCCATTTCTCAAGCAGCGGGTTCGCCATGGCTCAGGCTCCTTTTTCCTTTGTTTTCTGACAGATAGGGCAATCTTCCCGTGGGTGAATGGCGATCTTTCGGGTCTCCCCCCAAAGCGCGTCATAGATCAGCATCTCCCCCAAAAGCGCCTGCCCCGCCCCGGAAATCAGCTTCACCGCCTCAACGGCCATCATCGCCCCCACCACACCGGGCAGCGGCCCGACAACACCAGCCTCAGCACAAGAAGGCGCTAGGCCAGGGGCTGGAGCTTCTGGAAAAATGCATTGATAACAAGGGGTTCCGTGGTTCGGGGCAAAGACGCTCACCTGCCCCTCCCACTGCGACAACGCACCCGAAATCAGCGGCTTGCCCAGCGCCACACAGGTCGCATTGGCCAGATACCGGCTGTCGAAGTTGTCCGTGCCATCAAGGATCACGTCATAGTCCGCGAACAGACCTTCCACGATCTCGGGCGTTAACCTTCTTTGATAGGGTCTTACCTCGACATGCGGGTTCTGCGCCTTCATCGCCTGCATCGCCGACTGCACCTTGGGCAGCCCAATGTCAGAATCTCTATGTATTACTTGACGTTGCAGGTTCGAGTTATCGACCTCATCATCGTCGATCACGCCAATCGTCCCAACGCCCGCCGCTGCCAAATACATTAACGCGGGCGACCCAAGACCCCCGGCCCCAATGACCAGAACCTTTGATTCCTTCAACGCTTTCTGTCCCGGCCCTCCGATCTCGCGCAAAACGATGTGCCGGGCGTAGCGCTCTAGCTCGGTTTCAGAAAATAGCCCTTTCTTTTCAGGTTCTTGCCGTACTTCAGCCCGCCCCCTGAGTTTGTTCAACCCCCAACGATAGGCCAGAACGATGGCCACGAATCCACCAATCAAAAGCCAAAGCGCCGGGCTTTCCCCGGTGGCCATCCTTAGCGGGTGCCCGTCAGGTAGGATCAGATGCAACAGGACAACGCCAACCCAAAGCATCCCGATCATGCCCCACCGCAATCGCCTGGGCGTCTTGAGCATCGCGCCAACACCCCACAGCGCCGCGGCCATGACCAAGACCAAAAGCATCAGTTGGCCCCTGTTGAGCCAAAGCCACCTGCGCCTCTTTCGGTGGCCTCCAGATCGCTCACCAAGTCAAATTGCGCCTGCACCACCGGGGCCACCACCATCTGCGCAATTCGCATTCCATGGCTCACATGGAAGGCCTCTTGCCCCGCATTCATAACGATCACCCCCAAAGGGCCGCGATAGTCACTGTCTATGGTGCCCGGGCTGTTGGGCACGGTGATCCCGTGCTTGAGCGCAAGACCCGACCGAGGCCTGATCTGCACTTCGAATCCATGCGGAATAGCCAGACGAAGGCCAGTCGGAATCAAGGCCCTTTCCCCGGGATCAAGAGCAATACCGTCGCGCGCCTCGACCGGGAAATTCGCCCGCAGATCGGCGCCGGCCGCCCCGGATGTTTCATAGGAGGGCAACCCAAGACATGGATCTGCACCCTCATCCCAAAGCATTGAAATCAGGGCCATTTTCGCCCCACAATCCGTATCAAACTCTCTGCCCCCTAGGTCAAGGACTTTGCAATGCGGTCCGCCAAACGCCGGGCAACATCATCTTTTGACATGCGCGGCCAATCCTCGGTCCCGCTCCCGGTAATCAAGGTAATGTCATTTTCCTTGCCGCCCATGATTCCTGTCGCATGGCTCACATCATTGGCCACGATCCAGTCACATCCCTTACGCTTGCGCTTGGACGTGGCATTGTCGACCACGTCATCGGTTTCCGCGGCAAAGCCAACCACAAGAGACGGCCGCCCCTCGTCCATCTGGCTGACCGTCGCAAGAATGTCCGGGTTTTCCTCGAATTCGAGTTTGGGTAAGCCGCCCTTGGTCTTTTTCATCTTGCTGTTGCTGGCACCGGCAACCCGCCAATCCGCCACAGCCGCCGCAAAGATCGCTGCGTCGACTGGCAGAGCTGTCTGCACGGCCTCAAGCATCTGCTGCGCGGTTTCAATACGCATGGTTTCGACACCTTCAGGTGGCGCAACATCCGCCGGGCCGGTAACAAACACCACCTCCGCGCCAAGGTCCCTCAGCGCGCTTGCAATTGCCGTCCCTTGGGAGCCGGAAGATCGGTTTGCGATATACCGTACCGGGTCAATAGGTTCATGTGTGGGGCCGGAGGTGACCAATATGCGCTTGCCCGTCAAAGGGCCATCCACCAAGGCCTCCTGAACCGCCGCAACAATCTCAAGGGGTTCCGCCATCCGCCCGGGCCCGTGTTCGCCACAGGCCATGTCGCCCTCGTTCGGGCCCACCAAGCGGATGCCATCACCCTTGAGCGTCGCCATATTGCGCTGTGTCGCGGGATGATCCCACATGCGCACATTCATTGCCGGTGCCGCCATAACCGGCGTGTCCGTCGCCAACAAAAGGGTTGAAGCCAGATCATCGGCATGTCCCTGCGCCATTTTCGCCATCAGATCTGCCGTCGCTGGTGCCACAACAATCAAGTCAGCGCTGCGGCTAAGTTCGATATGTCCCATCTCGGCTTCATCGGTAAGGTCGAACAGGTCGCGGAACACTCTCTTTCCGGCCAAAGCCGACACCGACAAAGGGGTAACGAATTCTTCGCCGGCTCGGGTCAGAACAGGCGTAACACTGGCGCCGCTCTCTCGTAGACGCCGGATCAGGTCCAATGATTTGAACGCAGCGATACCGCCGCCAATGATCAGAAGAATGTGTTTCTTTGCCAGCATGGCACGTTCCCTTGAGGCCCGTCGCGACAGTAGGCCTTGCCCGGTCAGGGGGCAAGGGCATGACTATTGAAACGCGGCGCAGGGATCGGGGCGATCTACCGGATCCGCCGTCACCACCTCGTCAAACGTCCCATGGATTGCCTGCCCGGCTTCGGCTTGCCCAATTACGAGCAGGTCAAGATCAGGGGCGACACGCTGAAGATAGGAAGGAACGCCCCAATCGCGGCGGGCGTGTCCGTTCCCGGTGATGACGGCGACAGGGCCGCCCGTGCTCCGCATAGCGGACACGACCGCGCGAGCCAATTCCGCGTCCCGAAGACGCTGGATATCGACCATGGCAGGCAAGAGCTCTTCTGGCAGCGCATCACAATGTGCGGCCATTTGCATGGCCTCGCGGTGGGTTTGTTGCCGTTTTGGCAATGGTTCGCTCAGCCCGTAGAGCGCCGCATCCCCCGAGAAACTTTGCGCCAGACCTGCATCGCGCACACTTCGTGCCGCCGCCCTGGGCACTTGCGCGCCATAAACCTTCGCATCGGGGGCGGCGCTGAATATTGGATAGTACATCGAGAAATCTGGCCAGCCCGACTCTTCCCACTTCAAAGCCGCGGCCAACTTAGCCATGCTGACCCTATTCTCAGGGGTCACCTTTGACGCTTGAGCAGAGGTCAGCATTTCAAATACGATTGCTGCTGGCTGTAACTCAGCCACACGCTCGGCTTGAAACGCATGGTGCGCCGGATTGTCATGCACCTCGCCGAGGATCAGCACGTCCTGAGCGGCTGCTGGCAGCGAAAAAAAGGTGAAGAAAAAGCAAGCGGCAACTCGGATCATGCCAAAAGGCTTTGCACCTCCGACCCATGACGTTCAAGGTGTTTGCGCATTTTTTGAAATGCTGCCGCCTCGAGCTGGCGGACCCGCTCCTTGCTCAGGCTCAACTCCTCGCCCAAGCTCTCCAAAGTACGCGGTGCATCACGCAGCTTACGCTCACGCACAATGAACCTTTCGCGCTCATTCAGTTTGTCCATTGCATCCGTCAGCCACGATCGAAGCGCTTCCCGATCATGGTCCTCTTCGACCAACTGATCGCCACGCGGGCCTTCGTCTTCAATTGTTTCGATCCATTCCCGCCCTTCATCTTCGACAGACTGCGTCGCATTCAACGAGAAATCAGAGCCTGACAGGCGACCTTCCATCATCTCAACATCACGCAGTGGCACACCCACTTCATGAGCGATCATCTCGCGCAGCTGGTACCCGTCCAATTCCTCGCCCTGGGCCATCGCTTCGCGCTCAATGCGCGCCTGAACCCGCCGCATGTTAAAGAATAAGGACTTCTGGCTGCTCGTAGAGCCTGTCCGCACCATGGACCAGTTGCGCATCACATAATCTTGGATCGAAGCCTTGATCCACCAAACCGCATAAGTCGAGAAGCGCACACCGCGATCCGGGTCAAATTTGTCCGCCGCCTTCATAAGACCAAGGCCCGCTTCTTGGATAAGATCATTCATTGGCGCGCCATACCGCTTGAACTTGGACGCCATCGAAATCGCCAAGCGCATGTAGGCGTTGATCAAGCGATGCAAAGCCTCTTCATCGCGCTCGTCACGCCAGGCATATGCTAGCTTCAATTCGGTTTCCGCATCCAGCAATTCTGCCTTCATCGCGGTGCGGGACATTGAGTTTGAATGTGGTGCGTCTAGTGCCATTTTGTGACCCCCCCAGTCCGACGGTCTTGAATTGCGTCCTTTTGCATTCAGTCACCAAGTGATACGCAGGTAGGGCTCAATCGGATCAAAACGGGTTCAAGAAAAAGATGCTTCCAAGACTCACTTTGGTGCTTGGCGGAGCAGCGTCCGGCAAATCGGCCTTTGCTGAATCGCTGGTCAAAGAAACAGGTCGGAAGCTGACGTATGTTGCGACCGCCCAAGTTTTTGATGATGAGATGCGCGACAAGATATCCCGCCACCAAAGGATGCGCGGCCCCGAATGGCACACAATCGAAGAGCCGCTTGATTTGGGGCCTGCTTTGGCAGCAGTCAAAGATGATGAAGTTGTCCTGTTGGACTGTGCCACTATGTGGCTTAGCAACCATATTCTGGCAGACAACGAACCAGACAAGGCTGGAGAATCCCTGATGGCGGGTCTTTCGCAGTGTTCGGCCCCGGTGGTCGCCGTTTCCAACGAAGTCGGCTTGTCCGTGGTCCCCGAAAACGCACTTGCGCGCCGTTTTCGTCAGGCGCAGGGCGAATTGAATCAAAAACTCGCGAAACAGGCCGATCTTGTCGTCAACGTGGTCGCCGGCTTGCCGCAGGTGTTGAAGGGCAACCTTCCGTGACCCGGGTGTTTTGGGTGCGCCATGGCCCGACGCATGTGAAATCTATGGTGGGTTGGTCTGATATACCCGCGGATCTGAGTGACACCGCACAAATCGGCAGGCTGTCAAAACACCTTCCTGAACGCGCTGTCGTGATTTCATCCGACCTAGCCCGGGCGACGGCAACAGCCGATGCGGTTGCAGGTGCCCGATTAAGGCTGCCCCATGATCCAGACCTGCGCGAAATCCATTTCGGAGCATGGGAGCTTCAAGCGTTTGATACCATTCCGGACCAGGAGCATTTGCGCGCCTTTTGGGATAATCCTGGTGATATTCGCCCCCCCGGCGGAGAGAGCTGGAATGACGTGACCGGCCGTGTCAGCAATGCCATTCAAAGGGTTATGGAGCTTCATCCCAACCACGATATCATCGCTGTCGCCCATTTCGGCGCGATCCTCACTCAAGTGCAACAGGCTCTGCGCGTCACCGCGTATGAGGCCTTCGCACAGAAAATCGACAATCTTTCCGTCACCGAACTGCACCGCCGGTCTGATGGCTGGATTGCGCAGAGCATCAATCACTTACCCTGATGCTGCTTTGCTTATGAGCTGAGTAATTGGCCGCATCGCCAAGCCCGTTAACAATTCCTCAACCACCCAAGCGCTACCCATGATTAACCAAGTTTAATCAGAGGTCTCCAGACATGGTCGCGCGCGCTTACACTGTTGCCTTCGAAGGGGTCGAGGCCCGGCAAGTCGAGGTCCAATGCGCAGTGACCCCCGGCATGCCAGCCTTTTCCCTAGTTGGGCTGCCCGACAAGGCCGTCAGCGAAGCCCGTGATCGTGTACGCACGGCGCTCAGCTCCATGGCGATTGCCTTACCCTCCAAACGCATCACCATAAACCTCAGCCCGGCGGACTTGCCCAAGGAAGGCAGTCATTTCGATCTGCCGATCGCCTTGTCCCTTCTTGCCGCGCTTGAAATCATCCCAACCGACGCCGTGGAAGGCACCTGTAGCCTTGGTGAGCTATCACTGGATGGTTCCCTCGTCCCTGTAATAGGAGCCCTGCCGGCCGCAATGGCCGCCGCCGAAGAGGACCGAACGCTCTTGTGCCCCAAAGCCTCCGGCGCAGAGGCTGCCTGGGTCGGCGCCGCACAGGTCATCGGTGCGGCCAGTTTGGCAGACGTGGTCCGTCACTACACCGGTCAATCCCCACTCGCCCCCGCCGAGCCCGGCGAGGTAAGCACCAACAGCGCCGGGCGAGATTTACTTGACGTGAAAGGACAAGAGCGCGCAAAGCGTGCGCTAGAGATCGCAGCGGCGGGCCGGCACCACCTGATGATGGTCGGCACACCCGGGTCCGGCAAATCAATGCTGGCCGCCCGTTTGCCGGGAATTCTGCCCCCCTTAACGGCGCCTGAAGCCTTGGAAACCTCGATGATCCATTCGCTTGCGGGATTGCTGGATGAAGGTGGCATCAACCGTACGCGGCCATTTCGCGAACCCCATCATACCGCCTCGATGGCCGCCATCGTGGGCGGCGGGCGCCGCGCCTCACCCGGCGAGATCAGCCTTGCCCACAACGGTGTCCTTTTCATGGACGAGTTTCCGGAATTTCCGCGCACGGTTCTGGAAACGCTGCGACAACCCATTGAAACTGGCGAGGTCATCGTCGCCCGGGCGAATGCGCATGTGAAGTATCCCTGCCGGTTCATGTTGGTTGCTGCGGCAAATCCCTGTAAATGCGGATATCTCTCTGATCCGGCCCGCGCCTGTGCACGCGTTCCGCAATGCGGCGCCGACTACATGGGTCGAATTTCGGGGCCATTGATGGATCGGTTCGACCTGCGCATCGAAGTGCCGCCAGTTGCTTTCACAGATCTTGATCTTCCACCATCAGGTGAGAGTAGCGCCGAGGTCGCCGCACGCGTGGCAGGCGCGCGAACGGTGCAAAACACCCGTTTCAAAGACCAGCCAAACATGCATCTCAACGCCGATGCCGAAGGTGAAGCCTTGGAGGAGATCGCCAGCCCGGACCCGGAGGGCCGTGAACTCATAAACAAAATGGCAGAGCGCTTTGGATTGACGGCACGCGGGTATCATCGGGTGCTGAGAGTTGCGCGCACGATTGCCGATCTGGACGGTTCAAAAAACGTTCGGCGTCCGCATGTCGCCGAAGCGGTCAGCTATCGCCTCAGCGTCCCGAATGAGACTTGATCCACGCGGCCACCTGCTTCAGCGTCGTCACCGCTTCAGGCAAAAGGTTATGAAATAGCGGCCAGACATGCGGAAGGTCGTCTTCGATCACTTCGGTCACGTCGACACCTGAACTGCGCAGATGCGCGGCCATGCGCCGGGTATCATCCAGCAAGATTTCAGTCGTTCCGGCCCCGATCCAGACAGGCACATCACCATCGAAGGCAGCAAAAAGCGGCGATGCGCGCGGGTCGCGTGGGCTTGCGCCCTGGAGATACATCTTGGCCATTTCATCGATGCGTTCCACTGGTAGCACGACATCCGAATTACCGTTCTGCCCCACACTCTCACCCGTGAACCCAATATCCGTGAGCGGTGAAAACGCGAAACAGCCGATAGGTTTTTTCAAACCGTGTTTGCCAATTTCTGCCAAAAGCGAAAGAGCCAAGCCCCCGCCGGCACTATCGCCGCCGATCACGACGCCCGAGTGACGCTGCGACAACTCGATGTAGACGCTCAATGCATCTTCAAGAGCCGCTGGAAACGCATGTTCCGGTGCCAACCTGTAGTCCACAAGGCACGCCCGAAATCCAGCATGATGTGACAAGTGTGCCAGCATTGCCTGATGCGTCCGGGCAGAACCAAAGACATAGCCGCCGCCATGAAAATACAGAATGATGGGTCCATCATCTCGCGCATCCGGACCATGCACCCAGATCACCGGAACGCCATCAATTGTCTCTTTGCGATACTGGCTCCCACGCGGGGGCCGGAACCAGAATCGCGCCTTCATCTCGAAGCTCCGGCGCAATTTCCCTGACTCTTTCGCTCTCGCCAAATGCGGCCGCTCAAAGAACCGCAAGAACTGGTTCAGCACCGGCCGCATAAAGCTCATGAGGTTCGCCTTTCGATGGCTCCCCATATCTTCTCGGCCACGTTGATCCCGTCAAAGCGTTCAAGCTCCTGAATACCCGTCGGCGAGGTCACGTTGATCTCGGTCAGGTAATCGCCAATGACATCAATGCCGACGAAAATTTGCCCTTTGTCACGCAAAAGCGGGCCGATCCTTTCACAGATTTCGCGATCACGGTCCGTCAATGCAACCTTTTCCGGTCGCCCGCCAACATGCATGTTGGACCGGGTTTCCCCCTTGCCCGGAATACGATTGATCGCGCCCACAGGCTCTCCATCCACCAAAATAACGCGTTTGTCGCCATGCTTGATATCGGGCAGGAACTTTTGCACGATCAGCGGTTCGCGGCTGAAGCCGGTGAAAAGCTCGTGCAATGCGCTCAGGTTTCGGTCCGCTTCGGGCAGGTGAAACACCCCTGCACCACCGTTGCCATAAAGCGGTTTCAGGATAACGTCGCCATGCGTGTCCTTGAAGGCACGAATGGTATCAAGATCGCGCGCGATGGCCGTCGGCGGCATCAAATCAGGGAAATCCAGAATAAGGAGCTTTTCCGGGAAGTTCCGAACCCAGAACGGATCGTTTACAACCAATGTTGCTGGCGTCAGCCGCTGCAACAGATGGGTTGTGGTGATATAAAACATGTCGAAGGGTGGATCTTGCCGCAGCCAGACAACATCGAACTCTGACAAATCCACGGTTGCTTCATCGCCAAGTTCAAAGTGATTGCCCTCGACACGCTGAACACGCAAAGGCCATCCTCGCGCCACAACGCGCCCCTCGATATATGACAGCCGGTCTGGAGTATAATAAAACAGGTCGTGCCCGCGCGCCTGCGCTTCTTCGGCGATACGGAACGTGCTGTCAGCGTTGATGTCGATCGGCCCGATTGGGTCCATCTGAAAGGCAATCTTCATAGGCGGCCCCCAAGGTTTCTGGTTTTAACCTACATGGGCCATGCCGAGTACAAGCGCAAATCAGAAATGACTAAATGCGCTTTGCTGTATGTTCACCTGCCCGCTTTCGTCAACCGTGGCAAGGTCGAAACGAACGCTGGCCAATTGTCCATCTTGCACCTTGGCAAGGTACTCCGAGGCTGACGCGTGAATGCGCTGCATCTGCAGCGGCCGCAGACGCGCCTTGGCTTCGTCAAAGGTTGTCGCCTTTTTCACCTCGCAAAAGACGATCTCTGCGCCGTGCTGCAAGATCATGTCAATCTCGCCGCCTTTGCCGCGCCAACGCGTTTCCAAGACGTGCGCACCCATTTGTTGATAAGCGCGCTCAACGGCACTTTCCGCAGCAAGGCCTGCCAAGTAGGCGGTTTGCCCTCTTAGGCGACGCATGTCCCTGGGTGGTTTTTGCCTTGATCGCTCGGCCGTCAATCGCCTTGGTCCCCTGCGTCTTTATGGGCAAGCTGTAGAGCACGCTGATAAACTTGCCGTCGCTTCAAACCCAACTTGCCCGCCACCTCATCAGCGGCGTCTCTAACTGATTTGTCACGCAAAACATCGCGCAGGCTCGAATCTAGGTCCGCTTCATTAACGCTCGGTAAATCTCCACGATCCACCAAGACCACGATCTCTCCTTTCAGGGACCGCTCGGCGCAAACCTGAGCCAGCTCCTCCAGCGTCCCGCGCAACACCTCTTCGAACTTCTTGGTCAACTCGCGGCACACCACGGCCCGCCGCGCGGGCCCCAACACCTCGGCAGCATCTCGCAGCATCGCGGCAACGCGCTTGGGCGATTCGTAAAACGCCAGTGTCCCGGGCACCCTTGCGACGTCTCGCAGGGCGGTTTTTCGCTTGCCCGATGAATTCGGCAAAAACCCGGCAAAGAAAAACCGATCGGTCGGCAAGCCCGAAACCGTCAATGCCGTGATAACAGCTGACGGCCCGGGCGCCGAGACCAATGGCACGGCGGCGGCGATGGCGTCCCGCACCAAATCATAGCCCGGGTCCGCCACCATTGGCGTGCCTGCCTCCGAGGCGTAAACAACGGACTTTCCTGCCACGATGTCCTTCAAAAGCCGCTCTCGTACCGATGAATTGCTGTGATCGTGATAAGCGACGAGGGGTCGCCCCTCCAAAGGAATACCATGAATATCCAGAAGCTTTCGCAAGCTTCGTGTGTCTTCCGCCGCAATGACATCCGCCGCCGAAAACAGGTCAAGTGCGCGCAAGGTAATGTCACGCGCCGTGCCTATGGGCGTAGCCACAAGGTAAAGCCCCGGGCTCAGTTTCGCCTCTGTCTGATTCACCACTGGACCCGCCTCGCATGACGTTTATTATCGGGGCCGAAGCCAAGCAGAGCGCAAGCCCTGCCGCAACACCCGAGTTTAGGAGCGTCCATGTTCGCCGTTTTGTCCCCCGCCCGCAAGGCGCTCAGCCGCCTGATCATCGTGTTTTCGCTGTTTTGGCTGGCGGCTTGTCAGCCCGTATCCCTTTCGGGGCCCGCAGGGGGCGGCTCCTCCATAAATCCCGCCAAACCAGTGCCCGTCGCTCTTCTCGTACCCCACGGTGCAGCAAGTCCACAGGAGCAACAGCTCGCGCGAGACCTTGAAGCAGCCGCACGCCTTGCGGCCGCCGACCTTCAGGGTGTTCAGATTGATTTGCGGGTTTACGGGACAGCTGGCAACGCCACGCAGGCCCGGACAGCGGCGCTCAACGCCGTGGCGGATGGTGCGCGCATCATCGTTGGACCCCTTCACGCCGAGTCGGCCAATGCAGCAGCGGTGGCCGTTGCGGACCAAGGTGTCAATGTCCTTGCATTTTCGAACAACCCCACCATCGCAGGTGGCAACCTGTTCATCCTTGGGCAAACCTTTGACAACACCGCAAAACGCTTGGCCAACTTTGCCGCGCGCCAAGGCAAACAAAGGATTCTCGCGGTTTATTCTGAAAACCTCGCAGGTCAGCTTGGGCGCAATGCAATCGAACAGGCTGTCAACGCGAGCGGTGCGCAATTCGCGGGCTCGGTGGGATATGAGTTTTCGCAACAAGGTGTGGCCTCTGCGGTCCCTCAGATCAAAGCCGCAGCCGCCCAATCAAATGCCGATGCGATCTTTATGACGTCGAACACGGCGGGCGCGTTACCACTCTTTTCGCAAATGCTGCCCGAAGCGGGGCTAAGCCCGGACAGCACACAGTTTATCGGCTTGGCACGCTGGGATATTCCTGCACAAACCACCGCCTTGCCGGGCGTCCAGGGAGGCTGGTTTGCCGTCCCCGATCCACAACGCAACGCCGCCTTTAAATCCCGTTTTCAAGCCGCGAACGGAAACGCGCCTCATGTCATCAGTGGTCTGGCCTACGATGGTATCGCCGCCATTGGCGCCCTTTCTCAATCAGGGTCACGTAATGCCTTGAGCCAGGCGCGCTTAACGCAATCTGCGGGCTTTCAGGGCGTGAGTGGCGTCTTCAGGTTCCGTCCGAATGGTACCAACGAACGCGGTTTGGCAGTGGCCACTATCCGCGACCAACAGGTTGTAGTCATCGATCCCGCACCACGGGGTTTTGGCGGAACAGGCTTTTAACGCTGGCCTTCGAAGAAACACGTAATGAAAGATGCCCCTCATCTGCCTGACAATCTGATCCGACCTGCG
Organism: uncultured Roseovarius sp.; assembly: GCF_913057115.1. Classification (GTDB taxonomy): domain Bacteria; phylum Pseudomonadota; class Alphaproteobacteria; order Rhodobacterales; family Rhodobacteraceae; genus Roseovarius. The sequence goes on along the minus strand of NZ_CAJXNN010000003.1, from coordinate 59,068 downwards.
ATCGACATCTTCGACATGTCGGCGGTCGATCACGCTTTGCAACAGGCGGCAAACGACACGGACGGAGATATCTCCGCCCTGCGCCGCGCAATCACCGACATTCTTGCCAAGGCGATGTCAGATGGTCGCGCAGCTATCGCCGAGGGTTTTGCCAAGCACCCGTTTGATTCCCGCCCTACTGTGCGCGCCTACAGCTGGCTGACCGACTGTATTATCCTCAGCGCTCTGAACGTGACGACACGGCATATTCACCCGTTGTCCAACCCAACGGACTCCGAGCGCTTATGCGTCTTTGCAGTTGGCGGTTACGGACGCGGCGAGATGGCGCCGCAGTCCGATGTCGATCTGCTCTTCTTGACGCCTTACAAGATCACGCCGTGGGCTGAGAGCGTCATCGAAACCACGCTCTACATCCTTTGGGACCTCAAGCTGAAGGTTGGCCACGCCAGCCGCACCATCCGCGATTGCCTTCGCCTTGGCGGTCAGGACTTCACTATTCGCACGGCCCTGTTGGAGAACCGCTTTCTGACAGGCGACCGGCAATTGGCCGATCACTTCAAGAAACGCCTGTGGCACGAGCTTTTCGAGGGAACGGAGCGCGAATTCATCGAAGCAAAGCTGGAAGAGCGCGACAACCGACACGAAAAGCAGGGCGGCCAAAGGTATATGGTCGAACCGAATGTAAAGGAAGGCAAAGGCGGCCTACGTGACCTGCAATCCTTGTTCTGGATCGCCAAATACCTGCATCAAGTCGACAATGTGGCCGAGCTTGTGGCCCTAGGCGTTTTCACAGAAGACGAATTCGATACCTTCGCCCGCGCCGAGAGCTTCCTTTGGGCGGTACGCTGTCACATTCACTTATTGACGAAACGCGCCACTGATCAGTTGACCTTCGACTTGCAGGTCGATGTAGCCGAACGGATGGGCTATCGCGATACGGCTGGCCGCCGGGCCGTCGAGCACTTCATGCAGGATTACTTTCGTTATGCCACACAAGTGGGCGACCTGACGCGCATCTTCCTGACCAAGCTCGAAGCGGCTCACGCAAAATCCGAGCCCCTTTTGCAACGCATCTTCCGCCGCAAGCGTAAGCTCAAGGACGGCTACGAAGAGGTGCACGGCCGCTTGGCCATCGCAGATGAAACGGCTTTCCTCTCCGAGCCGATCAATCTTCTGAGAGTCTTCGAAGAAGGCCTTCGCACCGGGTTGTTGATCCACCCCGACGCCATGCGCTTGGTGACGGCCAACCTTGACCTGATCGACGACACCCTACGCAACGATCGCAAAGCGCAAAAATTATTCCTCGATTTGCTTTTGAAGCACGGCAATCCGGAACGCGCTCTGCGGCGTATGAATGAACTGGGTGTTCTGTCCGCCTTCATTCCCGAATTTGAGCCCATCGTCGCGCTCATGCAGTTCAACATGTACCACAGCTACACGGTGGACGAGCACACCATCCAATGCATTTCCAATCTTGCTCAAATTGAACGTGGCGAGTTGGAAGAGGACTTGCCGCTATCCTCTTCGATTCTTGAGGAGGGGGTCAATCGCAAGGTGCTCTACGTAGCGCTGCTTTTGCACGACATCGGCAAGGGCCGCGACGAGGATCATTCGATCGTCGGAGCCCGCATCGCCCGCAAGGTCGCCCCACGTCTTGGCCTGAAGGCTAAGGACGTGGACACGGTAGAGTGGCTCGTACGGTATCACCTCTTGATGTCCGATATGGCGCAGAAACGCGATATCGCCGACCCTCGAACCGTGCGCGACTTCGCAAAGGCGGTTCAAACGAGAGAGCGCCTTGATTTGCTCTGCGTGCTGACGGTTTGTGATATTCGCGGCGTTGGACCGGACACATGGAACAACTGGAAGGCCTCGCTTTTGCGGGCACTGTACCGTCAAACACGCCGTGCCATGGAAGGCGGCCTTGAGGAACTCAACCGCGAACAGCGCGGCTCGGATGCCAAGCGCAACCTGGCCGAGGCACTGGCCGATTGGCCCGCAAAGGACGTCAACCGCGAAAAGGCCCGGCATTATCCGCCCTACTGGCAAGGTTTGCATGTCACGGCGCATGTCGTGTTCGCCAAGTTGCTGCGTGAACTGGACGAAGATGACATCGCCATCGACCTTGCAATTGACGAAGACCGCGATGCGACGCGTGCCTGCTTTGCCTTGGCCGATCACCCCGGAATCTTCTCTCGCCTCGCAGGGGCCTTGGCGCTTGTCGGGGCGAATGTTGTGGATGCGCGGACATACACATCAAAGGACGGCTTCGCGACCGCGGCCTTTTGGATTCAGGATTCAGATGGGCACCCCTACGAGGCCGACCGCCTGCCGCGCCTCCGGCAAATGATTCACAAAACCCTCAAGGGTGAAGTGGTGGCAACTGAGGCGATCCAATCCCGCGACAAAATCAAGAAGCGCGAGAGAGCTTTCAAAGTCCCCACGCATATCACCTTCGATAATGATGGTTCGGAAATCTATACCATCATCGAAGTCGACACCCGGGACCGCCCCGGTCTGCTTTATGACCTCACCCGGACGCTTGCGACCAATAACATCTATATCAACTCCGCCGTCATCGCGACCTATGGCGAACAGGTGGTCGACACCTTCTACGTCAAGGATATGTTCGGCCTGAAATTCTACTCCGAAAGCAAGCAGAAGGCGCTTGAGAAAAAGCTACGTCAAGCAATCACCCAAGGGGTAGAGCGCGCCACATCTTAGGCACCGAGTCAGCCGCCGCGCACCAGGTCATCCTCGGCGTCGACAACCGAAATGCCCAGTTCATCCAAACCGTTCTCAAGATGATCCGACAAATGCGGCGTACCCAGAAGGTAATCCGCTGTTGGTGTTGTCGCCTCAGCCACAGCGGTGCGCTTGGCTTCTTCCAGATCGTCGGCGGTAAAGCTTTCCCTGCCAATCCACATGACAGCGACAAGGCTGGCTTGTTCCTCTTCGGTCAGGCGTTCGATAAAGGCGCGCAATTCACCCTCGGCGCGGTCGAGTTCCCGCGCCATTAGGATCACCTGCGCGATCTTGTATGTACTGATATCAAGCATTTGGGCCTCCTGTTCGCATTACTGAAGTGTAACATGCCGACCAGTCAATTGCGCGTCTTTGATCTTACGCAAAAAGGCGGTAGTAAGCCCAATTCGGCAAAAATCTCGACAATCGAAAGACAAGGCTGAAAAGCAACGGAAAACTCCGATCAAACGCACTCTGGTCGCACATCAATTCGAAGGTTTCCTGCGCTGCTTCCTCGGGGCTCATCAGGAATGGCATGTGAAATGGGTTCTTGTCGGTCAGGCGCGTCTTGATGAAGCCTGGGTTTGCCAGTTGCACGCGCACCCCGCTACGCCACAAGTCCGCACGCATGGACTCAGCCAGCGACATCACCCCGGCTTTGGACGCGCCATAGCCAATCGCGCCCGGCAAACCCCGAAAGCCGGCAAGCGAACCTGTCAGAACAATATGTCCGCTGTCACGGGCGACCATCTGCGGCACCACATGCCCCAAGACACGCACCGCGCCCGTGAAATTGACGTCCGCCATGGCCGTTACCTGTTCTGGCGTCCAGTCCTGTGTCGCCATCGGCCAGTAGACTCCCGCCAAGAAAACCACGCCATCCAGCTCGCCCACATCCTTTGCCGCCGTGGCGACGCTCTCATCGCTGGCAACATCCATCGGCAACCCATGCGCCCGCCCCGGCATCGCGGAAACGGCTTCGGCAAGCCGGTCTTCATTGCGGGCCGAAAGGATAACCTCGGCCCCCGCTGCATTCAGCTTATGTGCCAAAGCAAGACCCAGTCCTTCGCTTGCGCCCACAAGCCAATAGCGCTTTCCATTCCAGTCTGTCACGCAACCTCCACTTTTCGCATCGTCGCCACCAATTCTGCGACCTTTATTCCAAACTTGCGAAACTGACTGCGGTTCACCACGACACCGTTCGGTGCAAGATACATCCAATCCGTGACACTCAGGACATGGCCGCCAGCCTCGTCAGGCAACCGGATACGATAGCGAAGGCACACCGAGGAACCTGACTGAACGCCCTGCCCTTCGCCGACGAGATCATCCGCTTCTGCCCGGATCGAACCATCATTGCCCAACTCCAGCCGCCATTCACGATCTTGGCTATTGCCGCTATCGTACTCGAAGTGCTCACGCATCACCCCCTTGTTGCCCTCCCACGAGGCCACGAAATCCCCGGTGAAGCGTGATGCGACCCGTCCCAACGGCCCGTAGATGACACCGTCGCATTTTATGTCACCATGCAAATGCTGGCGCAGGTCAAACCTCGGTTCGGTCAATGCATAGTCCGAGGGGCTTTGTGCCATGAACCCCGCGAAGCGTTCGCGCAATCCCATCAGGCACAGCATCAAAACACCGCCAAGGGCAAGATAGACGATCGTAGTCATCGGTTGAGGCTCCTTTCCCCGAAATCCGGTTGGTCGGAAATCTGCTCGTTGATTTGCGTCGTCACGAGCAACGCAATTGCCGCCAGTTTCAGCACGCATGGGACGCCTGCATAAAGATAGCTCAGAAGCCGCAATGCATCCTCCGGGTTTTCTTGCCCGGCTTTGAAGCCACCTGCTTCAAGCAAGGGAAGCAAAACCACGGCTGCCAAGGCCAGCGTGAATTTCGAGACGAATGACCAAAGACCAAAGCCTTCGCTGGCCCCCGGAGAGACCTGCTCCATCCGCGCCGCGAACAAGGCAGGAAGCAGGGTCATATCCGCGCCAATCGCCGCCCCCGAGGCAACACAGATCACCGCGAAGCCCCAAAGATCACCGGCCCCTAAAAAAACGGCCATCGCGAAAGCCGCAATCGCCAGAAACATCGCCCAGATCAAAACCAACTTCGCGCCCGCCCGCTCGGCCAAACGCCCCCATATCGGCGCCGCCAAGGCCGCGGACAGGAAAAACAACAGTAGAAAAGGTCCTTCCCAGCCGGGTGCCTGAAGGCGACTTTCGACGAAGAAAAGAAACAGCGTGGAACTCACGGCAACCGGTGCTGCATTGACCAAGGCCACAAGTAACAGCCGCCGCGCGACCACATCGCGTAAAACAGTTCCAAAACCAGTGCTTTCAAGCGTGGCACCCTGCCATTCGCGCGTCATGGACCAAAGCGCCAGCCCTGCCAGAATGACAAAGGCCAAGGCAAATCCCGCATAGCCCCCCAAGGCAACCGGAGCCACGGCCGCCGCGCATATCCCAAGAAGCGCTCCGGTTTCGCGCCAACGGGCCAATTGCAGGTGGCCTTGATCCGCAAGGTCAGCCGCTTTCGCCACGCCTTGTGCATAGAAGCATATCGTCAGGTAGCTGAAGGACGAAAACACGACGGTTAGCATGACAGCGAACCACCAAAGCGGATCAAAAAGCGGCTCCACTGCAAAAAGGCCAAGCATCGCCGCTGCCATCATGCAGCCCGCGATCATGACTGACGGTCCGCGCCAAGCACGAAACCTATCGGCCAAGCGCCCCAGTATCGGGTCTTGCACCACATCCAAAAGCCGCAACACGAATAGGGCACTGCCAAGGGCCGCCAGCGAAAGGCCGTACTCATCGACGTAAAACTTGGGCGCATGGATATAGAGCGGCAGGCCCGCGGAAGCGAGGAATGCAGCGAAAAGCGAATAGGCGGGCAAACGCGAGGCCATCAGCGGCTCACGTCTTCAATGGGTGGTTCCGGCCGAGCGCGAAACTTTGCGCCTTTCCACCACAGCTTCACAGCCTGCCAATGGATCAGTGCCAGAACACGTCGCGACCCGAAGGGCCGGCGCAAGCAAGCCCGCAACAAGCCATAGGTCGTCAATGGCGCCCGCGGCCCTACAAGTGTGGCGATGACACCACCGTTTCCACCGGTGAAATCAATCCAGATGCCGATCCGGTCAGCGCGCAGGTCAAACCGGAATTCATATTGCCCCTCAATCCTTTGGAAAGGCGACACATGAAACACCTTCTGAGCTTTCAATCGGTCCGAAGCCTCAATAGGTGCGAGGTCATCCCGGTGGCAAAGGTAGGAATGTCTATCCCCATAGGTATTGGTCACCTCGGCAATCACGACCTGCGTGTCACCCTTCGCATCAAGACAGATCCAGAAAGACACCGGGTTGAAAACATGTCCCAAAATGCGCGGCTGTGCCAAAAGCTCAATTCGCGCCGGATCGGGCAAGTCATGGGCGGCCAGAACGTCACGAACCCAAGACGCACCGCGTCCCTTTCCAACCGCACCTCCGTGGTCACGATCCCAAAGCGATGCAATTCCGGGGCGATTGCGTCCGAAAAACCGTGGTGCCCTGACCGGCGCTTCGGCATCCAGAAGCACATAGTCGATACCATAGCGAAACGCGTTTTCCACCGCACCCTTGCGCCCATGCCAAGTATGGCCGGCGATATGGTCGATTGTGTTCACTCTGCCGCCACCGGTACGCTGCCGCGCTCATTGATCGCATCGGCCACGTCCAATCCGCTGGCAAGCCCGTCTTCATGGAAACCATGCCGCATCCATGCGCCGCAGAACCACGTTTGACGGCGACCATTCATCTCGCGCAGGGTCGTTTGGGCCTTCAACGCGGCAAGATCGTAAACCGGGTGATGCAGGGTCACCTGATCGTAAATCAGCTCCTCCCGAATGGGTCGGCGCGAATTGAGCGTCACGAAATGTGGATCGTCTGTCGGAATAGGCTGAAGGCTGTTCATCCAGTAGGTGATATCAATTTGCCCATCCCGCTGCGCCGCGCCCTCAGCATAATTCCACGACGACCATACAGCGCGCGACTTGGGCATCACGCTCTTGTCGGCATGAAGGACAACGTCATTCGGTTGATAGGACACCGCTCCAAGCGCAGCATTTTCCTCATGGCTGGGGTCGACCAACAAAGACAGGGTCACGTCCGAATGCGTCGCAAAAACTACGTCATCAAAGCGTTCCCAATCAGCACCGGTGACCTTGATTTCAGGGCCCTGCGCACCACGCCGCACGCCATCCACCGGGCAACCCAAACGCATGGCCACACCTTGCGTGCGCATTTCGCGTTCAAGTCTTTGAACATACTGCGTCGACCCGCCTTGTACGGTGTACCACTGGTGTTGCCCTTCATATCCCAAAAGGGCGTGGTTCTCGAAGAACTGCACCATGGCATGGGCCGGGAAGTCCATGATCTGCTCTTTCGGAGTTGACCAAATAGCCCCCGAAAACGGTAGCAAGTAGTATTCCCGAAACCACTTTCCCATTTGCAAGTGATCAAGGAATTCACCAATCGTCATGCCCTGGTTTTGCTTGGCCTCTCTAATGGCCTTTGCATTAAACCGAAAAATATCGCGGAGCATGCCCAGGAACCATGGATTCAATGCGTTCCGTTTCTGCGCAAAGAATGCCTTCGCGCCATCCAGGCCATACTCGACGCGACCGCCTCGTACAGAGGCACCGAAGCTCATGCTGCTTTTGACCACCGGCACGTTTAGACGGTCGAACATCCGGGCGAGGTTGGGGTAATTCGCATAGTTGAACACGATGAACCCGGTATCGACGGGTTGGTCGCCACGTTTGCCCGCAATAATGGTCCTCGCATGGCCACCCAAGCGCGGCTCGGCTTCAAAAAGAGTTACGTCATGAGTGTCGGCAATCGCCTGTGCCGCGCCCATCCCGGAAATTCCCGCGCCGATAACGGCAACTTTCTTGCGCCCAAGGGGGCCTGCTTCGAATGGCATTTGGTGCTGTGTCCATCTTCTGTTTGGTCTTCTTAGAGACTACGCAGCGGGGCGGTAATCGGATGACTTAGAAAAAATTCACCCCGATGTGATCCGCACAATGCCGTGACGCGTAGATTGTTTATGTTGCAAGAAGTCGAGAAAGAAACCTTTGACACAGCCTCGCCCCTCATGGCGGCGCGTGTTAGGTATCGGCTTAACCAGCGACAAGGCCCGGGGCCAGAAGACGTGACGAATAAAGAGACGACGGAAAACGACGATTGGGTTGCCTGCATCTTGAGTATCCGGGAGCACCAAGACCGGCAGGCGTTTGCCCGCTTGTTCGATCACTTTGCCCCTAGGGTGAAAGGCTTTCTAATGAAGTCCGGGGCGGATGAGGCTCTTGCCGAAGAGTGCACACAGGACGTGATGGCCACCCTTTGGCAAAAGTCGCATCTTTTTGACCCGACCCGCGCAAGTGCTGCGACGTGGATTTTCACCATAGCGCGTAATCGAAAGATTGATGCGTTGCGAAAACAAAGACGGCCTGAACCCGAGGACTTGCCCTGGGGGCCAGACCAAGAACCAGATCAGGCCGATGTTTTGGCTTTGCAGCAGGAAACCATGCAATTGGGCAAAGCAATCAACGATCTGCCCGAGAAACAGAAAGTCCTGATTGAAAAGGCTTATTTCCACGATTTGAGCCATTCTGAAATCGCCAAGGAAACTGGCCTGCCCTTGGGCACGATAAAATCCCGAATCCGGCTGGCGCTGGATCGCCTGCGCCACGTAATGAAGTGAAGACGACCATGACAGACCAAATCAAACATCACCTTACCGACGCTTTGCTGATGGCCTATTCAGCCGGAAGCCTTCCCGAGGCGTTCAACCTGACTATCGCCACGCATATTTCGATGTGCGACGAATGCCGCGCGAGGTTGGGGGCCTTTGACAGTTTGGGCGGGGCCTTGGTGGAAGAGACCGAAAGCGTCGAGATGTCGGCAGGCAGCCTTGAAGCCGTGATGGACCGGTTGAAAGCGCCAGAGGAGAAAAAAGAAAAACCCCGTAAATCCAAGGGTGTACTGCCTGCGCCTTTGCAGGATTACATAGGTGGCGATTTGGACGCGGTGCGTTGGAAATCCATCGGCATGGGGGTCAAGCAGGCGATTTTGCCCACTTCGCGCGACGCGAGCGCGCGGCTTTTGTTCATTCCGGCCGGCGCGGCCGTACCGGATCATGGCCACCAAGGGACAGAGCTGACTCTTGTTTTGAAAGGGGCTTTTGCCGATGAGGTCGATCATTTCGGCCCCGGGGATATTGAAGTTGCCAATGAGGATCTGAACCATACGCCGGTGGCGGATATCGGGGAAGATTGCATTTGTCTGGCCGCCACCGATGCGCCTTTGAAGTTCAAGGGCTTGATCCCGCGGATCGCACAACCCTTCCTGCGGATCTGAGCCAAGATTTTCGTACGACTTGTACGTTCGACCCCCCGTTTTCGTACGAAAAACGGGGGGTTCTTTTTATAGGCCGTACGAGTCGTACGAAACGCCGGAAGGGCCCGGGCGAATTTTTCTTTTCCTTGGGGCGTTTTCCCCGTGGGCGCGTGGCTAAGGCGTGATGCCCAGATGTGCCTGTTAGGGTGGTCAAGAAGTGGACTTTTCGACCCAATAAGGATGCAATATTTTCGCTTTTGTAAATTATGCATTATTTTGCATATTTTAACAAAGTCAGAAATGGAGCGCACCATGTCCACAGAGTATTTTCCCCAATAAGAATTGCCCTTGATCTTTATTTTACGTCCTGCAAACCTGTTTTCGATCTGAAATTTAAACAGTAGAGTCGGAAATTTTGCAAAGCCTTGGAGATGCTCTTGGTTTGGCGCTGTCGCTGGTTCTGTCCGGCGACGCGGACCTGTTGGAGATTGTCGCCCTGTCTTTGCAAGTCAGCCTGACCGCCACCTTCATCGCATGCTTGATCGGCCTGCCCATCGGGGCGCTGGTGGCGATTGGGCGGTTTCGCGGGCGTGGCGCGGTTTTGATTGTGATGAACGCGCTGATGGGGTTGCCCCCCGTCGTTGTGGGGCTGTTGGTTTATCTGCATTTGTCGCGTTCCGGCCCGCTTGGGTTTCTGGGGCTGCTTTATACCCCCACGGCGATGATCATTGCCCAGACGATCCTGATCGCGCCCATCGTGGCGGCGCTGTCGCGGCAGGTGCTTGAAGACCTGCATGGTGAATATGCCGAGCAGTTCCGCTCGCTCTGCCTGACGCGCCTTCAAACGGTGCAGGCGCTATTGTGGGATGCGCGCTATTCGCTGTTGACCGTTGGTCTTGCCGGGTTTGGCCGGGCAGTGGCCGAAGTGGGCGCAGTGATTATCGTGGGTGGCAATATTGACCACCTGACACGGGTGATGACCACGGCGATTGCGCTGGAAACCTCAAAGGGTGATCTGGCGCTGGCCTTGGCGTTGGGGATCGTGCTTTTGGTGATTGCACTTGGCGTCAATGCGGCGGTGCAATCGGTGCGGATGACCGCGACGAGGCAGGCCTATGTTTGAGGCCCCCGTGATCCCCGAGGCGCAAGCCCTGCCCGGCAACAAACCGATGCCGCTGACGGTGCGGGGGCTTATGCTTGAGCTGGGCGGTGCGCGGGTCTTGCATGACCTTAACCTTGATCTGGGGCCTGCGGGCTGCACGATGATCATGGGAGCGAACGGCGCGGGCAAGAGCCTGCTGCTCAAGCTGTTGCACGGGTTGATGGCCCCCACCGCGGGCACGATCGAGTGGGCAGGCACCCCGGCGGCGCAGGCCACCAAACAGCAGGCGCTGGTGTTCCAGAAACCCGTTTTGCTGCGCCGCTCGGTGGCGGCCAACGTGGATTTCGTTTTGAAGGCACGCGGCAAGAACCGGAGCAAGCGGGATGCGCTTTTGGACCATGTCGGCCTTGCCCATAAGGCCAAGCAACCCGCGCGGCTTTTGTCGGGCGGGGAGGCGCAGCGGCTGGCGCTGGCGCGGGCCTTGGCAACTGACCCCGACGTTCTGTTTCTGGATGAGCCCACGGCAAGCCTTGATCCGGCCTCGGTACTGGCGATCGAGGGGATCGTGAGCGAGGCCAAGGCACGCGGGACGCGCGTTATCTTTGTGACCCATGACATGGGTCAAGCCCAGCGCATGGCCGATGACGTGGTGTTTTTGCATGGCGGGCATGTGATCGAACACAGCCCTGCCGACACCTTTTTCCCCAAGCCGCAAACACAAGCGGCGCGGGATTACCTTCAAGGGCGAATTATCGTCTGATGTCAAACCAACCCAAGGGAGAGACCCAATGCTGAAACGCACATTTGGCGCGAGCCTGATTGCCCTGACCATGGCCGGTGGCGCCATGGCCCAAGACCAGTCGATCATCGTGCAATCCACGACCTCGACGGCCAATTCGGGGCTTTATGACTACCTTCTGCCGATCTTTCAGGAAGAAAGCGGCATTCAGGTGAACGTGGTGGCCGTGGGCACCGGGCAGGCCATCAAGAACGCGGAAAACTGCGATGGGGATGTCCTGTTGGTTCATGCCAAACCATCCGAAGAAAAGTTCGTCGAGGCCGGGTTTGGCACATCGCGGACGGACCTGATGTACAACGATTTCGTGATCGTCGGCCCGGCGGGCGACCCTGCGGGCGTGGGCGGCATGGAGGACGTTCAGGGGGCCTTGTCGAAGATCGCCGGGGAAGGCGCGCTGTTTGCCTCGCGCGGGGATGACAGCGGGACGCACAAGAAAGAAATGGCCCTGTGGGGGGATGCAGGTGTTGATCCTACCGCCGCCAGCGGTGATTGGTACCGCGAGACCGGCTCTGGCATGGGGGCGACGCTCAATGCCGGGATCGGCATGGGGGCCTATGTGATGACCGACCGCGCCACATGGATCAGCTTTGACAACAAGCAGGATTACGCCATTCAGGTGCAGGGCGACGAGGACATGTTCAACCAATATGGTGTGATCCCGGTGAACCCCGAAAAATGCCCCAGCGTGAATGTGGAGGCAGCAAAAGCCTTTGCCGATTGGCTGGTCTCGGACGCAGGGCAGGATGCGATTGGGGCCTACAAGGTAGCCGATCAACAGTTGTTCTTCCCGAACGCGCCGGAATAAGCGGAGGCCCTTGCCGGGTTTCCGTTCTTCGATAAAGGTTTTAGAGTGGGGGCGGTCCGTTGTGGACCGCCCTTCTTGATGTTTTGGGATGCCCGAATGAGTGAGCCTGCCTTTCCCGACCACGAGTATCTGACGGTCAAGGAACTGGCCGAATTGCTGCGCCTCAAGGAGCGCAAGATTTACGATCTTGCGGCGAGTGGCCAAGTGCCCTGCTCGCGGGCGACCGGCAAACTGCTGTTTCCAGCCGGAGAAATCAGGGCGTGGATCGAAGGGGCAACCTCGGGTGGGGTTGAGGCGGCGGCACCCGCCACGCCGCGCCCGCCGATCCTGTTGGGCAGTCACGATCCGCTATTGGATTGGGCCGTGCGGCAATCGCAATGCGGATTGGCCAGTTTCTATGACGGGTCGCGCGATGGGGTGGAGCGGTTCGCCCGGGGCGAGGGCATGGCGGCGGGCCTGCATATCCACGATGCGGCCAGCGATAGTTGGAACATCCCGGCGGTGCGCGAGATGGCCGGGGGCCTGAACGCGGTGCTTTTGGGCTTTGCCACGCGGCGGCGCGGGTTGGTGTTTCGCGCAGGCGAGTCCACGCCCAAGGATCTGGACGATTTGCAAGGTCTGCGGCTGGTGCCACGGCAGGCGGGGTCGGGAACCGATACCTTGTTGCGTGGCCTTGCCGCGAAGGCCGGGTTGGATTTGTCCGGCGTGATGCAGGCCGAGGTGGCCCGGACCGAGGATGACGCGGTTGAGGCCGTGCGGCGCGGCGAGGGCGACGTGGCCTTTGGCCTTGAAGCCGTGGCGCGGAATTATGGGTTGGAGTTTGCGCCTGTGGTGGAGGAGCAGTTTGCCCTGCTGGTGGATCGCAAGGCGTGGTTCGAGCCGCAAATGCAGGCGCTTATGCGCTTCCTGTCCAGCCCGGAGTTCGCGGCGCGTGCGGAAAGTTATGGCGGCTATGACATTGCCGCCTGTGGCACGGTTTTGTGGAACGCCTGAGCGCATCCGGCGAACTTTAGAATCATTCCAAACCTTGACACTCCGGCGCCCCGCGCGCATATCTGGAGTAACCGAGAGAGGGCGCGATCATGTTCATTCAAACCGAATCCACACCCAACCCCGCAACGCTGAAATTCCTGCCCGGTCAAACCGTGCTGGAGGCTGGCACCGCCGATTTCCCCAGTGCCGAGGGCGCGGAAAAATCGCCGCTGGCCGAGCGTATCTTCAAGGTGCAAGGCGTGACGGGTGTGTTCTTTGGCAATGATTTCGTCACCGTCACCAAGGGCGACGACACCGAATGGGACCACATGAAACCCGCCATCCTTGGCGCGATCATGGAGCATTACCAATCGGGTCAGCCGGTGATGACCGGTGAGGCCGAGGCCCCGTCGGGCCATGCCGAGCATGACGGCGAGGATGGCGAGATTGTTGGCCAGATCAAGGAATTGCTGGACACCCGCGTGCGCCCCGCCGTGGCCCAGGATGGTGGCGATATCACCTTCCACGGGTTCGAGCGTGGCGTTGTTTACCTGCATATGCAGGGCGCTTGCGCGGGCTGCCCCTCGTCCACCATCACCCTGAAGATGGGTATCGAAAACCTGCTGCGCCACTATATCCCCGAAGTGACCGAGGTGCGCCCCGTTGGGGTCTGAGCCTCTAACACTGGCGTTTGACACATCGGCCGCGCATTGCGCGGCCGCTTTGCTGTCGGGTGATCGGGTGTTGGTGGTGCGCCACGAGGAAATGGGCCGCGGACAGGCCGAGCGCCTGATGCCGCTGCTGGAGGAGGTCTTGGCCGAGGGCGGGGCCACATGGCGCGACCTTGCCCGCATTGGCGTTGGTGTCGGGCCGGGGAATTTTACCGGTATTCGGATTGCCGTGTCGGCCGCGCGGGGGCTGGCCCTGTCGCTGGGCATTCCGGCGGTGGGCGTCAATGGCTTCGAGGCGATTGCCTTGGGCGCGCCCGAGGGGCATTTGCCCGCCCTGCCCGCGCCGCGCGATCAGCTTTATGTGCAGCCTTTGGGGGGTGCACCGCGTCTTTTGCCGCGCGCGGAAGCCGAGGCGCTTGGCCCCTTGGCCCATGCCCCCGCACCCAGCGAGTTTGCCACGGCCATCGCCCGGATTGCGCAAGCCGCGCCCAAAGGCACCCCGCCCCCCGCGCCACTGTACCTCAAGCCCGCTGATGCGGCCCCGGCGCGCGATGCGCCGCCGAAAATCCTTGATGACGCCTGAGCAAATGGCCCAATGCCACGCGCGCGCCTTCGACGGGCGTGGGCAGGTTTGGGTCGCGCGGGAGATCGCGGAGCTGCTAAACTCACCGCATGTTTTCGCCCTGGGCGATGCGCGCTGCTTCGCCATTGGCCGCGTGGTGGCCGGGGAAGCGGAATTGCTGACGCTGGCCTGTGATCCGGCACATCAGCGGCAAGGGTTGGGCCGGGCCTGTTTGGCGGATTTCGAGGCCGAGGCACGCGCAGCCGGGGCCGAAGAATTTTTCCTTGAGGTGGCCGAGGATAACAGTGCCGCCCAAGCGCTGTATCTGAGCGAAGGGTATTTCGAAGCCGCCCGGCGCAAGGCCTATTACCCACGCCAAGGGGCCGCCCCGGTGGATGCCCTGATCCTGCGCAAATCGGCCTGATGGTTCGACCTTTATCGGAATGATTGCTCTGGACAGCGCCGCGCCCTGCGCCGATCTTCTCCTGACACCACAAGGAGAGGCGCCATGCCCGAGATCATCCCTTACCTGCCCGGTTTCATCGCCGCCTATGCCATCCTGCTGGTGGGGGCCTCCTCGCCCGGCCCGGCGGTGGCCATGTTGGTTGGCATCGCCACCGAGCAAGGGCGCGGCCCGTCGATGGTGGCCTCCCTGGGAATCGCCATGGGCAGCATGACCCTGAACATCCTGACCCTGTTGGGGGTCGGCCTACTTCTTAGCCAAGCCGCTTGGGCGATGAGCGCGCTGCGGGTCGTTGGGGCGGGGTACCTGCTTTATCTGGCTTATGGCGCGCTTCGCAAAGCGCTCAACCCGCCGGTTCTTACCCCCGCCGAAATGGCCCCACGCGCGCCATGGCGGCATTTCGCCCATGGCTACCTTTTACAGGTTACGAATCCCAAAGCCGTGGCCTTCTGGCTGGCCATTGCCTCGGTCGGCGCGGTCGAGGGCGCGGGGCTTGGGGTGACATTACTGTTTGTCGCCGGGGCCTTTACCATTTCCCTTGGCTGCCACGCGGCTTGGGGGCTGGCCCTGTCGGCGCGGCCCGTGCGCGCCGCCTATGCCAAGACACGGCGCGGGATCGAAGCCACCTTGGGGGCATTCTTCCTGTTCGCGGCTTTCAAACTGGCCACATCGGGGCGTTAGGGCTGCAACTGGACCTTCGGAAATCACGAAACATAAGTCCAGTTAACAAGAATTGATCAGGCCTGCGGGGACCTGCGACCGCTCTGCACTTGCAAAATACAGGGGGCTGCGGTTACTGACAGCCATGCAAATCTACCTGCCCATAGCCGAGGTTTCGGTCAACGCCTTCCTGCTTTTGGGGCTGGGCGGGCTGGTGGGCGTGCTTTCGGGCATGTTCGGGGTTGGCGGCGGGTTCCTGATGACGCCGCTGTTGTTCTTCATCGGCATCCCTCCCGCGGTGGCCGTGGCGACCGAGGCAAACCAGATCGTCGCCTCTTCCTTCTCGGGCGTTTTGGCGCACCTGAGGCGCAAAACCGTCGATCTCAGGATGGGAACGGTGCTGCTTATAGGCGGGTTAATCGGCGCGGCGCTAGGTGTCGTGGTCTTCAACTACCTCAAGTCGCTGGGTCAGGTCGATCTTCTGGTCAAGCTTTGCTATGTCGTCTTCCTTGGCATCATCGGCGGGATGATGTTCTTCGAAAGCCTGCGCGCCATTCGCAACACCCGCACGGGCAAGGCCCCGAAACGTAAAAAGCACAATTGGGTGCATGGCCTGCCTTTCAAGATGCGCTTCCGCACTTCGGGCCTGTACATCAGCGTCATTCCCCCCATTCTGGTCGGGGTGGCCGTGGGCATCCTTGCGGCGATCATGGGCGTCGGTGGTGGCTTCATCATGGTGCCCGCGATGATCTACCTTCTGGGTATGCCGACCAAGGTGGTTGTCGGGACATCGCTTTTCCAGATCATCTTCGTCACCGCCTTCACCACCATGCTGCACGCCACCACGAACTATACCGTGGATGTCGCCTTGGCCGTTTTGCTGCTTGTGGGAGGGGTGATCGGCGCCCAGGTCGGGACGCAGATCGGCACCAAGATGAAGGCCGAGCAATTGCGCATCCTGCTGGCCCTCATGGTGCTGGCAGTCTGCTTCAAGCTGGCGCTGGACCTGCTGATCCAACCCTCCGAGCTTTATTCCATCGGCGCAGCGGGAGGGCACTGAAGATGCTGCGTCTTGCCGTCGCCCTCATCTGCCTCGCCCTGCCGCTCAAGGCGGAAGAGGTGGTGCTGGGCCTGTCAAGCGACAAGGTGCGCATCACCGCCACTTTCGAGGGCTCCGATATCCTCGTCTTCGGCGCGGTCAAGCGCGAGGTCGCGATCCCCGAAGAGCCGCTGGACGTCATCGTCGCCATCTCCGGCCCCTCCAAGCCGCTGACTGTCCGCCGCAAGGAACGCAAACTCGGCATCTGGGTCAATACCGACGCGGTTGAGATTGATCGCGCACCCAGCTTTTACGCGGTGGCCACCACCGGCCCACTCGACGAGGTGCTGACCAATGTCGAAGACCTGCGGCACAAAATCTCGATCCCCCGCGCCATCCGCTCGGTCGGCGCGCCGGGGAGCGTGGAAGATGCACAAAAGTTCACCGATGCCCTGATCCGCATCCGCAAGGCCAACAACGCCTACCAGATGCTGGAAGGCGCAGTTGCCCTGGACGAACAGACCCTTTTCCGCACCGCCATCGAACTGCCGGCCAACCTCACCGAGGGCGATTATCGCACCCGCATCCTGCTGACGCGCCAGGGCCGGTTGGTCTCGGATTTCGAAACCGTGATCGACGTGCGCAAGGTCGGGCTGGAACGCTGGCTTTTCACGCTGTCGCGCGAACAGCCCATGCTCTATGGCCTGATGTCGCTGGCCATCGCCATCGCCGCGGGCTGGGGGGCCTCCGCCGCCTTCCGCGTGCTCCGGCAAAACTAACCCTGCCTTCTTCTGGCTCTCAATATCCTCGGGGGTGAATTGGCCAAAGGCCAAGAGGGGGCAGACAGCCCCCTTCCAACGGCACGCCAAAGGCGTGCTTATCCAGCCGCGCCGCAGGCGCGCCCTTTTGGGAACAATCGCTCAGCCGCGGCCGATATAGGGCATCTTGGTGGCCATCACCGTCATGAACTGCACATTGGCCGACAGCGGCAGTTTCGCCATATGCAGAACCGAAGCTGCCGCATCCCCCACATCCATAGTATGCATCTCCGGTTGGCGTGCCTTCAGGTCCGCCACCAGCTCGCTTTCCGCATTGCCGATGTCGATCTGTCCGCAAGCGATATCAAAGGGCCTGCCATCCAAGGACAGGCTCCGCGTGAGGCCCGTCACCGCATGTTTCGAGGTGGTGTAGCAGATCGAATTCTCGCGCGGCACATGGGCCGAGATCGAGCCGTTGTTGATGATCCGCCCACCCTGCGGATCTTGCCCGCGCATCTGCGCAAAGGCCAAACGCGCGGCGATGAACACTCCACGCAGGTTCACGGCCATGACCTGATCGAAATCCTCGACACGCACCTGATCGGGGCTGGCGGCCGGGCCGAAGATGCCTGCGTTGTTGAACAGCACGTCGAGGTGCCCTGCCTCACCGATAAACTGGTCAAAGGCCGCCTGCATGGCTTCGGCATCGCTCACATCGGCGGGCAGCGGGATGGCCTTGCCCTGCCCCGCCGCGATCTCGCGCAGGCGTTCGGCACGGCGCGCGACCAACCCAACGGTCCAACCCTCGGCCAAGAACGCCTCCGCCGTGGCGCGGCCAATGCCCGAGCTTGCGCCGGTGATCAGGATGGTCTTCATGCCTCGGCCTCCAGTTCCAGTGGCGCGGGGGCCACGTGCAAATCATCGGTGCGCAGCGGCCCGGTGGGTTTCGACAGCCGCGCGCGCACCACCCAGTGCAGGCGCTCCTCGGCCCGGGTGATGGCGACATAGGCCAGCCGCTTCCACAAGGGCTGTCCTGCCTCTGTTCGCCCCATGCGGGACGCAGCGTAAAGGTCGGGCGCAAAAACCTGCACATCGCGCCACTGGCTGCCTTGTCCCTTGTGGATCGTCACCGCCGCGCCATGCAGGAAGGTCGCCCCCATGCGCGCGGCGAAGGGAATAAAGGGCTCTTCTTCATCGGGTTTTTCAATCTTCACGATCGACGCGGCCGAGACCTGCGGATCTTCGGCCCCGATGACATGCAGCCGCGAAAAACCCGGTTTGCGCCCCGGCCCCAGATAGATCACCTGCGCGCCTTTGATGAGCCCGCGCGCCTCCAAATCCAGCCGCTTTTTGCGGTGTTTGAGGGGCAGTTCGATGCCATCGCAAATCAGCGGCTCGCCTTCCAAAAGCGCATCCTCGGGCGCGCCATGCACCGCCCGGAAGGCATTGATCAGCCGGATGCGCGTGGCATTGCGCCAGACCAGCACGGGCGAGCGCGCCATCAGGTCCACCTCGACCCGCTGCGCCCATTGCACGCGGTCGTCTCGGGCAGCCTTGTCTTCAACCATGCGCTCGAAATCTTCGAACCCCACCTCGGGGTCGGAAAGCGCGTGGGCAAGGTCCAGAATGGGGTTGTCGGCGTCTTGGCGGTGGATGCGATGCAGGGTCAGAATGGCAGGCTCGGGGAGTTTTTCGAACACCATGGAGCCGGATTGATTGACCGGGGCCAACTGCGCCGGGTCGCCAAAGAGGATCAGGTTCGGAAAGATTTCCTGCAAGTCTTCGAACTGGCGGTCATCCAGCATCGAGGCTTCATCGACAAACCCCACATCCAGCGGCTCTTCGCGGCGTTTCCAGCCGGTGATGAAATCGCTGCCGCGCAGGCCAGCAGCGGCCAAGGCTCCCGGCACGGATTTATGGGTTTGGTAAAAGGCATGGGCGCGGTCCAGCGCCTCCTCGGTCAGGCCTTCGATCTCGGGGCGCTCGCCATTGCCGGCCAGCCATTCGGCGATCTTTTCATATTCCGGGTCATAGACCGGCGTGTAAAGGATGCGGTGAATGGTGGTGGCGGGCACCCCGCGCATCCGCAAGACGCTGGCGGCCTTGTTGGTGGGGGCGAGGATGGCCAGCGTGCGCCGATCCTTGCGGCGGCGGCCCTCGTAATCGCCCGAGACAATCTCGACCCCGGCCTCGGTCATGGCGCGGGTCAGTTCGGCCAACAGAAGGGTTTTGCCCGACCCGGCCTTGCCCACCACGGCCATGGTGCGCTGTCGCCCCTCTTGTGGCGGGGTCAGCGTGCCGTTTTCCAGATCAATCCCCGCCCCGCGCAAGCCTTCGGCGATGCGGTCATGGGCTTCGGCCTGATCGTGGGAGTATGTGGGCAGGGTGTTTGACATGGCGCGGACCCTACAAGGCGTTGTGGGAAGGCGCCAGAGGCAAGCGCGCTTATCAGGCCTCGCGGCCTTCTGCGCGAAGAACGCCAGTGATGAGCGCCCCCGAAAACGCAAACCGCCCACCACGGCAAAACCGGGCGGGCGGTGCTGTTATTGAGCGCTAAGCCTCAGGCTTTGCCCGCCTCGATCACGTCTTCGACGGTGCGCAGGCCGGACTTGGGCGATTGTACCAGCACGGCCATGTTGCCCGGTTTGTGCTCGTTGCGCAGCATTTTCATATGCGCTTCGGGCAGGTCGGCCCAACCAAAGACCTCGGACATGCAGGGGTCAAGCCGCCGGTCCAGCATCAGCTTGTTGGCAGCCGCTGCTTGCTTGAGGTGAGCGAAGTGCGAGCCTTGCAGCCGTTTCTGGTGGCTCCACATGTGGCGCACATCGAAGGTGCAATTATAGCCGGTCGTGCCTGCGCAGATCACCACCATACCGCCCCGCTTGACCACGAATGTCGAGACCGGAAAGGTTGCCTCGCCGGGGTGTTCGAACACCATGTCCACATTGTTGCCCTTGCCGGTGATGTCCCAGATCGCCTTGCCGAACTTGCGGACCTCACCGAACCATGTCTTGTATTCCTCGCTGCCGACCTCGGGCAGGCGGCCCCAGCAATCAAAATCCTTGCGATTGATCACGCCCTTGGCGCCCAGTTCCATCACGAACTGCCGCTTATCCTCCTCCGAGATGACGCCGATCGCGTTCGCCCCGGCGGTATTGATCAACTGTATGGCAAAGGAGCCCAGCCCCCCCGACGCGCCCCAGACAAGCACGTTCTGGCCCGGCTTGAGGTCATGCGGTTCGTGCCCGAAAAGCATCCGGTAGGCGGTGGCGAGCGTCAGCGTGTAGCAGCCCGATTCCTCCCATGTCAGGTGCTTGGGGCGCGGCATGAGTTGCTGTGCCTGTACTCGGGTGAACTGGGCAAAAGAGCCATCTGCGGTTTCATAGCCCCAAATGCGTTGCGAGGGCGACAGCATCGGGTCGCCGCCGTTGCATTCCTCGTCGTCGCCGTCATCCTGGTTGCAATGCACCACCACTTCGTCGCCGACCTTCCAGCGGGTGACCTTGTCGCCCACGGCCCAGACGATCCCGGCGGCATCCGAGCCGATGATCGCATATTCGGCCTTGTGCTGGTTGAACACCGAGGCCGGGGTGCCGAGGCAGGCCCATACGCCGTTGTAATTGACGCCCGCGGCCATCACCAGAACCAGCACGTCGTGGCTACCCACTTCAGGGGTGTCCACGACTTCGACCTTGAGCGCCTTGTTGGGCTCACCGTGGCGCTCCTGACGGAGAATCCAGCCGTACATCTGCTTGGGGACATGGCCAAGGGGCGGCATTTCACCGATCTCGTAGAGATCTTTTTCGGGCGCGTCGTAGGGCGCGATGCCCGTGTCGGTATCCAGAGCCATGGTCAGCCTCCTAAAATCATCCAGTTGCCGCGATGCAGAATCGCGACGGCAACCCCGAAATATAATCCATCACGCAACAATGCAATGCCATTGGGCGTGTTTTTGTAATTTTATAACCGCGCGAATGCAGAAATTTCCGGCGTCACGCGCTGCGATTGCGAAATAGATGGGCGATGGACTGCGCATAATAGGCCAGAAGATCGCGTTCTTCGGCGTTCACGGTGATCTGGCCGCTCTCCTCCGTGACCAATTGCCGCTTACGCAGATTGCGCAGGCCCACCTCCACCGCGTAGTGCAAATCGCCGCGCGGCAGGTGGACATGCGCCTCCGGCAAGTCCTTCACCATGTGGCCCACGCGTGCCTCCAAGTCTGACTGCGTCAGCGGCCCCTCGGCCTCAAGCAAAGCGCGCGCCACCAGGGGAACGGGCAGTACCGGCACCTCCTCGCCAATGCGTTTCATAAGAAGGCGGGCCAAATCCTTCACCGGGCTGGCGGGGTGCTGCGCCTCGAACGCCTTGAGCGAAACCGGCGCGCCGAAGCTGGCAGCCGCGTAACCGTGCCGATGATAGCGCCCGGTGACCCGAAGCCAGAATTGCTTGAGGATGAAACGCGCTACCACCGAGATACGCGCCCGAAACCGCCGCTCACCGGCCTTGCCTGCGGCGACGAGGATACGATCCTCGAACACCCGGTCATAATTCAGCGCGACCGGCACAAAGACAACATCCCGGTCGGGGTTGGCGCGTTCTTCGACAATATATTTCAAGAGCCCCAGCTTGGGCGGTGCCAACCCGCCATCAAGGCTTAACCCGCCTTCGGGGAAAACCGCCTGCGTCACGCCCCCATCGGTGGCCATGCCCACATAACGCGCCAAAATCCTGCGATAGAGGTCATTGCGGGATTTTCGGCGGATGAAATAGGCACCCATGGAGCGAATGAGCCGCGACAGCGGCCAAACCCGCGCCCATTCGCCCACGGCGTAGGACAGAGCCGAACGTTCGGCGGCCAGCCATGTCACCAGCACGTAATCCATGTTCGAGCGGTGGTTCATCACGAAGATCACCGTGGCGTCGGGATCGACCTTCGACAAGCTCGCCTCGTCGAAATGCCCCAGCCGCACGCGGTACAGGCTACGCGACAGAAACTTCGCCGCCCTGATGGCAAAGCCGAAATAGGCCGAGGCGGAAAACCCCGGCACGATTTCGCGGGCATAGCGCTTGGCCTTTTCAAAGGCCACGTTCTCGGGGATGCCCTCGGCCTTGGCGTGATCGGCCACGGCCTTGCTCACCTCGGGGTCATAGATCAGGCGCTGGATCATGTCATAACGACGGGCCAGCTTGAACGGCTCAATCGGGCGCTCCAACCTGGTGTTCAGCTTGGCCACCACCCGCTCCATCCGCCGCCGAAAGAACCAGCGCACGGAGGGAAACAGAAAATGTGATGCGAAGGTGACTGCCGCGAACGCCACCAGAAGAATCAGTGCCCAAAGCGGCATTTCCACAATTCTGCCCATGACGACAGCAATACAGGGTTTGACGGCGCGGTAAATGGCCCCATGCCGCGATGCAGCGAATTGACAGCGCCACAATCTTCCAGATACATATCCTGGAACGTAACAAAATTGCGTAACTTGAATCACGAGGCCCGCACATGTCGCAGACACAGAATGAGACCCAGAAAGATCGCCCTTGGCTGATCCGGACCTACGCGGGCCACTCCACCGCCAAAGCCTCGAACGCGCTGTATCGTTCGAACCTTGCGCGCGGGCAAACCGGCCTGTCGGTGGCTTTCGATCTGCCCACGCAGACGGGCTATGACAGTGACCATGTGCTGAGCAAAGGCGAAGTGGGCAAGGTGGGCGTGCCGGTCTGCCATCTGGGCGATATGCGGACGCTGTTTGACGAGATTCCGCTTGAACAGATGAACACCTCCATGACGATCAACGCGACCGCCCCTTGGCTCTTGTCGCTTTATATCGCCGTGGCCGAGGAACAGGGCGCGGATGTGTCGAAACTGCAAGGCACGGTGCAGAACGATCTGATCAAGGAATACCTCAGCCGCGGCACCTATATTTGCCCGCCGAAACCCTCGCTGCGGCTCATCGGGGATGTGGCCGAATATTGTTATACCAATATTCCCAAGTGGAACCCGATGAACGTTTGTTCCTATCACCTGCAAGAGGCAGGTGCGACGCCGGAGCAGGAACTGGCCTTCGCGCTGGCCACCGCCACCGCGGTGTTGGACGAGTTGAAACCGCGCGTGCCGGCCGAAGATTTCCCGCGCCTTGTGGGCCGGATTTCGTTTTTCGTGAACGCAGGCATCCGCTTTGTCACCGAGATGTGCAAGATGCGCGCCTTCGTGGACCTCTGGGATGAGATTTGCGCCGAGCGCTATGGCGTCGAAGACCCCAAGTATCGCCGCTTCCGCTATGGGGTGCAGGTGAACTCGCTTGGCCTGACCGAGCAGCAGCCGGAAAACAACGTCTACCGTATCCTGATCGAAATGCTGGCGGTGACCCTGTCGAAAAAGGCCCGCGCCCGCGCGGTGCAGCTTCCGGCGTGGAACGAGGCGCTTGGCCTGCCCCGCCCCTGGGATCAGCAATGGTCGATGCGGATGCAACAGATTCTGGCCTATGAGACCGATCTTCTGGAATTTGACGATCTGTTCGATGAAAACCCGGCGGTCGATGCCAAGGTTGAACACCTCAAGGACGGCGCGCGCCATGAGCTGGCCAATATAGACAGCATGGGCGGGGCCGTTGACGCGATCGAATACATGAAATCGCGGCTGGTGGATTCCAACGCCGAGCGCCTGAACAAGATCGAACGCAATGAAACGGTCGTGGTCGGTGTGAACAAATGGACCGAAGGGGAGCCTTCGCCCCTGATGGGCGAAGATGGCGGCATCATGGTCGTCGATGCGGCGGTGGAAGCCGAACAGATCGACCGCCTGAACGCATGGCGTTCTGAGCGTGACGACGCGGCAGTGAAAGAGGCGCTGGCCGAACTGCGCGCCGCCGCCGCCGAGGGCCGCAATGTCATGCCCGCCTCGATCAAGGCGGCCAAGGCCGGGGTCACCACCGGCGAATGGGCCGCGCAAATGCGCAGCGTGCATGGCGAATACCGTGGCCCGACCGGCGTGTCGGGCAGCCCGTCGAACAAGACAGAAGGTCTGGACGACATCCGCGATGCGGTGGATGCGGTCTCCGACAAGCTGGGCCGCCGGTTGAAGTTCCTCGTGGGCAAGCCGGGCTTGGATGGCCACTCCAACGGGGCCGAGCAAATCGCCTTCCGTGCGCGCGATTGCGGGATGGATATTTCCTATGACGGTATCCGCCTCACGCCGGAGGAAATCGTCAAGGGCGCGATTGAAGACGAGGCGCATGTTGTGGGCCTGTCGATCCTCTCGGGGTCGCACATCCCGCTGGTGGAGGACCTGATGAAGCGGATGCGCGAGGCGGGTCTGGGTGATGTGCCGGTGATCGTCGGCGGCATTATCCCCGACGAAGACGCCAAGCGCCTGCGCGATATGGGGGTCGCCCGGGTCTATACCCCGAAGGACTTTGAGCTGAACACGATCATGATGGATATTGTCACGCTCGCCGACCCCAAGGCCGTGGCCGCCGAGTAAACGGCAGCTATCAGAGGTGAAAAGGCCCGGAGTAAGCTCCGGGCCTTTTTCGTTAAACGGCTGGCAAAATCACTCGCTTTGCGCGGCCTCGATTCTCTTGGTGATTCTGTCGCTAAGCGCCTTGTCGGTTTCCGCAGCCTTGCCGATAGCGACATAGGTTTTTGCATCCATGTCCGTGACATCGTTGACGGCCGCGACCACCGCGTTGTTGGCCTCATTGACCAAGGCTTGGCGTGCTTCCTCGTCCTCTACCTCGGCGATCTTAGGCATATAGTCGGCCCTGACTTGCGACACGGCAAGGAAGGCCGCCACGAAATCTTCAACTTGATTATCCGTCACGTCTTCCGGGGCAATCTGAGGCAGGGCCTCTTGGGCGGTGTCTTGTGCCGCGCTCTCCGAGGCTTCGGTCTCCTGCGCAAGGACCGGCGTGGCAAAGCTGAGCGACAGGGCCGCAAGGGTGGCGGCGATTGGGGTTCTGAAAGTCAAAATGATCTCCGTCTGGCTTGGCATGCCGGAGCTTTATACCCCGACGTCTCTCCTCACGTGGCCCGTCGGCATGCGGGATGCAACCGGCACGGCGGAAAAATGCCCAGATGCGCCCAACGCACGCCCTGTTAACATGATCGGGCCGGGGCAAATGCACCGACGCAATACCGACGTTTTACCGACGCGATACCGAAAGCGGTTTTTTCGTGATTTCAGACAGTTACCCTCGATTCGCGCAGACCCTCTGGCAAACTGCCTCACGGCGCTTTACGCTTTGCAAAACTTCACAGGCGGGATGCCCCATGACCGAGATCACAATTCGCCCCATCGCCCCGGACGACCGCGCCGAATGGGCCGCCCTTTGGACGGCCTATCTGGAGTTTTACGAAACCAGTGTCTCCGATGCCGTATATGACACAACCTTCGAACGCCTGTGCTCGGACGATCATCCCGATCAATGCGGCTTCCTGGCGGCGCAGGATGGACGCCCCATAGGCCTTGTTCACTACATCTATCACCCACACAACTGGCGCCTTGAAAAGGTCTGCTACCTGCAAGACCTCTACGCCGATCCATCGGTACGCGGCACCGGCGTGGGGCGCAAATTGATCGAGGCGGTCTATGCCCAAGCCGATACCGATGGCTGCCCGGCAGTCTATTGGCTGACCCAGGACTTCAACGCCGAGGCCCGCAAACTCTATGACCGCGTGGGCATTCTGACACCTTTCATCAAATACGCCCGGCCATGACGGTACATATCGGGGCGAAGCAGGACCAGATCGCCGAAACCGTGCTGATGCCGGGTGATCCCAAGCGCGCCCAATGGGCCGCGCAGACATTTCTGGACCGCCCGGAGTTAGTGAATGATGTCAGGGGGATGCTGGGTTATACCGGCACATGGCGGGGCAACCGCGTGACGGTTCAAGGCAGCGGCATGGGGATGCCCAGCCTTTCGATTTACGCCAATGAATTGATCCGCGATTATGGCGTCAAAACCCTCATCCGCATTGGCAGTTGCGGCGCGATGCAGGCGCATGTGGCCCTGCGTGATGTGGTGATCGCCATGACCGCCAGCAGCATCTCGACCCCTTCAAGCACCATCCTGCGCGAGGTGAATTTCGCCCCCTGCGCCGATTGGGGCCTGCTCAACGCTGCTGTCACAGCGGCCAAGGCGCGCGGAATCGCGCCGCATGTGGGCGGCATTTATTCCTCGGACACCTTTTATGACGAACGCCCCGACCTGACCGAGCAGATGACCCGCCACGGCACGCTGGCCGTCGAGATGGAAGCCGCCGAACTTTACACCCTCGCCGCCCGTCACGGCGCGCGGGCCCTGGCCGTTCTCACGGTCAGCGACCACCTGCAAACCGGCGAGGCGCTTGACAGCCAAACGCGCGAAAGCAGCTTTGGGGATATGGTGGAAATTGCTTTGGCAGCAGCGTTTCCCGAGTGATTGATCTATTAAAGATGACACTGGCGATAGACCTCGTGGAAAATTGTATGCCTCCGGCAGGAGTATTTAGAGAAAGATGAAGGCTGCGATTCTGACACCTTCATCTTTCCCAAAATACTCTGGGGGAGGCGCCCGCAGGGCGGCGGGGGCAACGCCCCCAAAGGCTCACCCGCCCAGAAGTTCATGCAGCGCCAAGGCCATGACCTCGGCGGATTGCATCATATCCTCGATGCCAACCCATTCGTCAGGCTTGTGCGCAAGGTCCAGAACCCCCGGCCCATAGGCGATGCAGTTCTTCAGCCGTCCGATCCGGTCGATGTGTTTCTGGTCATAGGTGCCGGGGCTGACGACGTAATCGGCTTCGCGCCCCATGACGCTTTCCACCGCGCGCGCCACCGCACTCACCACTGGCGCGTCGCGTTCGGTCATGGTGGGCAACACGCGAAACAACTCTTTGATTTCATAGTCAAATCCGGGCCGCCCCTCGCGCACACGTTCCAGCACGGCGTGGATTTCAGCCTGCACCTCGTCGATGTTTTCCTCGATCAAAAACCGCCGGTCGATCACCATCCGGCAGCGGTCAGGCACGCAGGCCGAGGGCATGCCGGTGTAATCGACCTCCTGTTCAGGCTCGCCACCGTGGATGGAGTTGATGTTGAGCGTGGATTGCCGTGCGCCTTCGGGCACCACGGGCATTTCGGTGCGTTTCTGGGCCAGGGCCGGAAACAGGCTGTCTTCCATTTCCGCCACCACGGCCCCCATGTGCCGCACCGCGCAGTCCCCCAGAAACGGCATGGAGCCATGGGCAATCTCGCCCTTGGTTTCCACCTCGGCCCACCAGACGCCGCGATGGCCAAGGCATATGCGATCCTTGTTCAAAGGTTCGGGGATAATCACGTGCTGGACTCGCGCGAAGTAGCCCTTCTCGGCCAAGTAGGCGACGCCGCCAAAGCCGCCCGATTCCTCGTCCGCCGTGCCGCTGATTTCGATCGTGCCCGCATAGTCGGGACAGGTGGCTATAAAGGCCTCGGCGGCGATGATCGAGGCGGCCAATCCGCCTTTCATATCACAGGCCCCGCGCCCGTAAATCCGGCCATCCTTCACCTCGCCACCGAAGGGGTCGGTGGTCCAGCCGTGGCCCACTTCGACCACGTCGATATGGCTGTTGAAATGCACGCATTGGCCGGGGGCTTCCCCCTCGCGCCGCGCCACGATGTTCCAGCGAGGGTGTTTGTCGCTGTCGCCGATGGCCCCTTCGGCGCGGATCAACTCGGTATGAAACCCAGCGCGCAGCAAGCGGCGGTCAAGGTAGTCGCAAATCTCGCGGTAATTGGCCCCCGGCGGGTTGAGCGTGGGAATGCGGATCAGGTCTTGGGTCAGCGCGATCAGATCCTCGCGCCGCGCGGCGATTTCATCATGAAGGCGCGCGCGGGTGTCCATGACCTAGCCCTCGTTATCTTGGCCCAGTTTGGGCGATGGGCGGGAAAGGTTCAGGTCGGCACCGGAGAAGCGGAAGGGCGAGCGGACACCGGGCACCCCATCCAGATCGACGCGCATGTCACGTGCCTGCACTTGCGGGTCATCAAAGACCTCGGCCAGATCGTTGATCGGCCCGGCGGGCACACCCTTCGCTTCACAGACGGCCAGAAGGTCAGCCTTGGTGAAGGTCCGGGTCCGCTCGGTCAAAAGCGCATCCAGGGCCTCGCGGTTGGCGATACGGGCAGGATTGGTGGCATAGGCCTCTTGCCCCGACAGATCGGCACAGCCCAGCAGCTCACAAAGCCGCGCGAACTGTCCATCGTTGCCCACGGCAATGATGATGTGCCCATCGGCGCAATCGAACACCTGATAGGGCGAAAGATTTGGATGGTAGTTGCCCAACCGCCCCGGGGCCGTGCCGGTAGACAGGTAATTCATCGCCTGATTGGCGGTGACGGACACCGCCACGTCCAGCAGCGCCATGTCAATGTGCTGCCCCTCGCCTGTGGCGTGGCGTTGGTGCAGGGCGGCCAGAATAGCGGTGGAGGCATAGACGCCGGTGAAGA
The DNA here is from genome assembly GCF_913057115.1 of uncultured Roseovarius sp. Lineage (GTDB taxonomy): Bacteria > Pseudomonadota > Alphaproteobacteria > Rhodobacterales > Rhodobacteraceae > Roseovarius. The sequence continues at coordinate 30,646 of NZ_CAJXNN010000003.1, read as the reverse complement.
CATCGGTCACCGCCACGCCCACCTTGGTGGGCTGGCCTTGCGGGTCGCCGGTGATCGACATCAGGCCCGACATGCCTTGGATGATGTAATCGTATCCGGCGCGGTGGGCATAGGGGCCATCCTGCCCAAACCCGGTGATCGAGCAATAGATCAGGCCGGGGTTCACGGCCTTCAGACTGTCGTAGTCCAGCCCGTATTTCGCAAGGCCGCCAACCTTGAAGTTTTCGATCACCACATCGGCCTCGCGCACCATGGCGCGCACCTGTTCTTGGCCTTCGGGCGTGCGGAAATCCACCGTGACGCTGGATTTGCCGCGATTGCAGGAATGGAAATAGGCCGCTGTGCGGTCGCCTTCCCGGTCGATAAAGGGCGGGCCCCAGTTGCGGGTGTCGTCGCCTGCCGGGCTTTCGACCTTGATCACCTCGGCGCCCAGATCGGATAGTGTCTGACCGGCCCAAGGGCCGGCCAGAATACGCGCCAATTCAATGACTTTCAGACCGGCAAGCGGGGTTGTCATTCCTTGGCAAGCTCCGCCTCGACGATGTCCTTGAGGTCAGCGTAGGACATGTTGGAATGCTGCGTCCCGTTGATCATCAAAGTCGGGGTCGAGTTGATGTCATCGGCCTCTGCATTTTTCTGGAACCATGCCAGAAGAGCGGTCGCCTTGTCCTTGTCCTGCAGGCATTGTTCGACCTGATCCTCGCTCAGACCGGCGGTTTTGCCGATCTTGCGCAGGTTGTTTCCAATCTCAACCGGATCGCCATTGCCGATCCAGTCCTTTTGCTGCTGATAGAGCATATCGGTGATCCCGAAGAACCGCTCTTCTCCGCCACAGCGGGCAACCATCGACGCCCAAAGGCCAAAACGGTCGAAGTAAACGTCGCGATAGATGATCTGCACATCGCCGCTTTCGACATACTCGGCCTTCAGCTTCTTGAAAGGACCGGTATGGAAGGTTGCGCAATGCGGGCAAGTGAAGGACGCGTATTCGATCACGGTGACCGGTGCATCTTCGGCTCCGAGAGTCATTTCGACGATGCCCGAGGTGTCGACCTCGCTGCTGTTTTCCTGAGCGGTCGCCGCCCCCAGAGACACGCCCGGCGAAGTGGCCGGGGTGCTGGCCAGCCAGTAGGCCGCGCCTGCGACGATGGCGAGGGCCGCGGCCCCGATAACGAGTTTGCGTTGCATGTGCTTCCCTTTGTGTCAGCTTTTCGTCTTGGATAGTACGTTCCGCCCCAAGGCTTCAAGCGCATCGCGCAGGCCGCTGTCGCCCACGGGGGCGGCCAGTTCGCTGGCGGTACGGCTCACGCCCGGGTCGAGAGCCTTGGGGGATTGTTGTTTGGGGCGGTGGTCAAAGCTGACCTGCCCCTCGGCAAAGCCGGTGGCGGCGGTTTGGGTGATGCGGATACGCGCGATAGCGTTATAGCCGTAGACCCCATTTACCTTCTCACGCAGCTTTTCCTTTTGCATTTCCAGCATCGGGGCCTGTGCGCCCGTGGTCAAAATGGTCAGCGTCGCGCCAAACCCCTGACGGCCGTATTTCACGTCCACGGGCCGGGCGATAGCGGCCAGGTCCTCGCCCACGATCTCGGGCCAATGGGTCAGGAGCCGCGATTGCGCGAAGCCACGGGTTTCCGAGGCCCGGCGGATGCGGTCCTGCAACAGCTTCGCGGTGCGTTTGAAACCACGGGTGGTGGAATCGCGGGCGGGCATGGTGGACTCCTGTACTTCGGCCCTATCTTAGGGCATGTGACGGGCCATGCCAGCCCATAACAGGCCATCGGGGATAACACATGCGTGACGCCGCCTTGGATATGCCGAAAGCCGCCGATTTGTTGGCGTGGTACGACACGCACGCACGTGATTTGCCTTGGCGGGTTGCGCCCGGGGATCGGGCGGCGGGGGTTGTACCGGACCCTTACCGCGTGTGGTTGTCAGAGGTGATGTTGCAGCAAACCACCGTGGCCGCCGTCAAAAGCTATTTTGAACGCTTCACCACGCTTTGGCCCACGGTGGGCGATTTGGCCGACGCCCCCGATTCGCAGGTCATGGGCGAATGGGCGGGGCTTGGATACTACGCCCGGGCGCGCAATTTGCTGAAATGTGCGCGGGTGGTGGCCGATGAGCATGGCGGCACCTTCCCCACGACGCGCGAGGGGCTTTTGGCCCTGCCGGGTATCGGACCATATACCGCCGCCGCGATCTCGGCCATTGCCTATGACGCGCCGGAGGTTGTCGTTGATGGCAATGTGGAGCGCGTGATGGCGCGGGTGCATGACATCCGCACACCCCTGCCCGCCGCCAAGCCCGAGCTGACCGAGGCTGCCGCCAACCTGACGCCAAAAGCCCGTGCGGGGGATTATGCCCAAGCGGTGATGGATCTGGGGGCAACGGTCTGCACTCCGAAAAACCCCGCCTGCGGGATTTGCCCTTGGATGGGGGCCTGCGCCGCCCGCGCCGCCGGGGTGCAGGGGGAGTTGCCCTATAAGACCCCGAAGAAGCCCAAACCCACCCGGCTTGGCATCGCTTATGTGGCACAGCGCGCCGATGGGGCCTTCCTTTTGGAAACCCGGCCCGACAAAGGGCTGTTGGGCGGCATGCTGGGCTGGCCCGGAAGTGATTGGAACGAGGCCCCCGCCCCCGCCCCGCCGCTTGAGGCCGATTGGCAGGACTTGGGCGAGGAGGCGCGCCATACCTTCACGCATTTTCACCTGCGCCTGAGCATTCAGGTGGCTCGCGTCCCGGAAGAGGCCAGACCACAGCGTGGGGATTTCCTGCCCAAATCCGCCTTTCGCCCCTCGGATTTACCCACCGTCATGCGCAAGGTATTTGACCTTGCGCAAGGCGGGCTGGCAAAAGGTGACGCAGGTTAAGCCAAGTTTTCAGTATTGTCCCTCGGAGAAAGCCCCATGATCCCCCCCGCCCAGGTCGCCAAGTTCCGCAATGCTGTTCCCTTCTGGATGTCGCTTCTGCTGGTCCCTGTAGCCATTCTTGGTGCGCTTCAGGGTGGCTGGACAGTGGTGCTTTTGCCGGTGATGACCTGGTACCTGTTTTCGATCCTTGATGCCTTTCTGGGCCTTAACCTCGAAAACGCCGATCTGGAAACCGGCGAAGATCAACTGAAATGGTACAGGGCGATTACCCTGCTTTGGGCCCCGATCCAGTTTTGCCTGCTGTTCTGGATGGTCTGGTATGTGCCGGGGGCAGAGCATCTGTCGGGTCTCGAAAAGATCGTGCTGTTCTTCGGGGTGGGCGTAATCACCGGCACCGTGGGCATCGTCTATTCGCACGAGTTGATGCACCAAAAGGACAAGGGGGAGCGATGGTTGGCCGATGGGTTGCTCTCCATGGTGCTCTATTCACATTTCCATACCGAGCATTTGCAGGTGCATCACCGCTATGTCGGCACGCCGCGCGATGCGGTGACCGCGCGCTATAACGAGGGGTTTCCCCGCTATTTCGCGCGAGTTCTGGGGGAAACTTATGCCTCGGCCTTTCGCGCCGAAAAGGCCATGCTGGCGCGCAAAGGGCTGCCGTGGTGGCACCACACCAACCCGTTTTGGAAATACTGGGCGCTTGATCTTTATATGATCATTCTGGCGGTGCTTTTGGGCGGTTGGGTTGGCCTGTTGCTGTTCATCTGGCAGGCCTTCGTGTCGATCTGGCAATTGGAGCTGACCAATTACGTCGAACACTATGGCCTGACCCGCAAACATCTGGGCGATGGCAAGTATGAGCATGTCAAACCGCGCCATAGCTGGAACGCGGCGCATAAGGCCTCGAACTGGCTTTTGATCAACCTGCAACGGCACTCGGACCACCATTACAAGCCCGAGCGGCGGTTCCCGCTTTTGCAGAACTATACCGAGGCCGAGGCACCGCAGCTTCCCTATGGTTACCCGGTGATGACCATGGCGGCGATGGTGCCACCCATCTGGCGGCGAGTGATGAACCCGCGCGTGCGCAAATGGCGCAAGATGTATTACCCCGAGGTGAACGACTGGAAGCCCTATAACAAGGGGCAAACACCGATGCCGCGCGGGGCGTCTTAGGGAATTAGGCCTCTGGAGCTCGCTCATCAGTCCTGACGGACTTCTTCGCGAAAAGCGCAGCGATGAGCGACCCCGGCGTGAGACCTGGGTTCCGCGACCCTAGGACGTAAAGCACCTTAGAGGTTCAAAAACTCAAAGTCGCATTCACCGCGCGTTTCCATGCGTCGTATTTGCGGGCGCGGGTGACGTCGTTCATGTCGGGCGTGAACTTTCGGTCCAGCGCCCATGTCTGGGCAAACTCCTCAAGCCCCGGGTATAGCCCCACCTGCATCCCGGCCAGCCAAGCCGCCCCAAGCGCCGTGGTTTCCAGAACCTCGGGACGGTCCACCGGCGCGTCGATGATGTCCGACAGGAATTGCATCGCCCAATCGCTGGCGCTCATCCCGCCATCGACGCGCAGGGTTTCGGCCCCACCATCGCGCAGGGCAGCGCCGCCTTCGGCGGCCCAATCGCTACGCATCGCTTCCAGCAGATCGCGGGTTTGATAGCCCACGCTTTCGAGCGCCGCGCGGGCAAATTCCTGTGGCCGCGAATTGCGCGTCAGGCCAAAGACAGCACCGCGACATTCGGCATTCCAATAGGGCGCGCCAAGCCCGGTGAAGGCGGGCACCAGCACGACGTTTTGCGCAGGGTCCGCACCTTCTGCCAAGGGTTGGGTTTCCGAGGCTTCGCGGATGATTTTCAGCCCATCGCGCAGCCATTGCACAACCGCCCCCGCGATAAAGATCGAGCCTTCCAGCGCATAGGTGGGTTTGCCATCCAGTTGATAGGCAATCGTGGTGAGCAAGCGATTTTGCGACACCACCGGTGTATCGCCGGTGTTGAGCAGGGCAAAACAGCCTGTGCCATAGGTGGATTTCAGCATCCCCGGCGCGAAACAGGCCTGCCCGACGGTGGCGGCCTGTTGGTCGCCCGCCACGCCACGAATGGGGATTTCGCGGCCGAACAGGTCATCGCGCACCATGCCATAATCATCGGCACTGTCGCGCACCTCGGGCAGCATGTTGTGCGGGATGTCCAGCAAATCGCAGATCGTGGAACTCCACCGCCCCTTGCGAATGTCATATAGCAGGGTGCGCGCGGCATTGGTGGCGTCGGTGGCATGCACCGCCCCGCCCGTCAGTTTCCAGATCAGGAAGGTATCGACGGTACCGAACAGCAACTCCCCCGCCTCGGCGCGGGCGCGGGCGCCTTCGACGTTATCGAGGATCCATTTCAGTTTGGTGCCCGAGAAATAGGGATCCAGCAAAAGGCCGGTGCGGTCGGTGACCATCGCCTCGTGCCCCGCATCGCGCAGGGTGCGGCATAACTCAGATGTGCGGCGATCCTGCCAGACGATGGCGTTGTAAATCGGCTCGCCTGTCTGCTTGTCCCAAACAACCGTCGTTTCGCGTTGGTTGGTGATGCCGATGGCGGTGACATCCGCGACGCTTAGCCCTGCACGTTCGATCACCGCGCGGCAGGTGCCAGCGGTGGTTGACCACAGGTCCGCCGGGTCATGTTCGACCCAGCCGGAATCGGGATAATGCTGTGGGAATTCTTCCTGCGCGGTGGCGACCAGCTTCATCTCTTGATTGAACAGGATGGCCCGGCTTGAGGTGGTGCCTTGGTCAATGGCCAGAATATGGGTCATGGTGGTATCCCCCGCGCGTCGTGTTGGTCATGAAAAAGCGGCCGCCAGAGGCCCAGCGGCCGCAGAGTAATCGGACAGCGGCATCATGCAAGCGATACCCAAAGGTCCGTCAGGGAGAAGAGGGCCGGGGCCACGCAATCGTCGCGCCCCCGGCGGGAGGTTTACTTCCAGCTGGCCAGAAGCTCGTCATAGTCGACGGTTTCCGGCGCGGGCTTTTCGTTGTCCAACTTGGCCTTCGGCGCACCCGGTTGGCTCAGCCAATAATCGGGGTCGCGTTCCTCGTTGAGTTTGGGGCCAAGATCGCCCTGCACACCGGCGCGTTCCAGACGCTCAAGCACGCGTTCTTGTTGCGCGCAAAGGCTATCCAGTGCTTCTTGGGCCGATTTCGCACCCGAGGAAGCATCGCCGATGTTCTGCCACCACAGCTGTGCCAGCTTGGGGTAGTCAGGCACGTTGGTGCCGGTGGGCGACCACTGGGTCCGGGCCGGGCTGCGGTAGAATTCCACAAGACCGCCCAGTTTCGGTGCCCGCTCGGTGAAGCTTTCGTGGTTGATCGTGGATTCGCGGATGAAGGTCAGGCCGGTATGTGCCTTCTTCAGGTCCACGGTTTTCGAGGTCACGAACTGTGCATAGAGCCACGCGGCCTTGGCACGATCCACCGGGGTCGACTTCATCAAGGTCCAGCTACCGGCGTCTTGGTAGCCGACTTTCATGCCGTCTTCCCAATAGGCACCGTGCGGGCTGGGGGCCATGCGCCACTTGGGCGTGCCATCGTCGTTGAGAACGGCCTCCGCGCCATCACCCACCATGTCGGCGGTAAAGGCGGTGTACCAGAACATTTGTTGCGCGACGTTGCCTTGGGCCGGAACCGGGCCAGCCTCACCAAAGGTCATACCGGCCGCGGCGGGCGGCGAGTATTCATTGAGCCACTTGGTGTATTTCTCAATCGCGTAGACCGCCGCCGGGCTGTTGGTGGCCCCGCCGCGTGCGACGCAAGACCCCGTGGGCTGGCTGTTTTCGTTCACGCGGATGCCCCATTCATCGACCGGCAGGCCGTTGGGTTCACCCACGTCGCCCATCCCTGCCATGGACATCCAGGCATCGGTGAAGCGCCAGCCGAGGCTGGGGTCTTTCTTGCCGTAGTCCATGTTGCCGTAGACTTCTGACGACGGACCACCGGCATAGGACATATCGCGCCCGGTGAAGAACTCGGCAATATCCTCATAGGCCGACCAGTTCACGGGAACGCCAAGGTCGTAGCCATAGGCGGCTTTGAAGTCCTCTTTCGATTTGGGATGCGTGAACCAGTCATAGCGGAACCAGTAAAGGTTCGCGAACTGCTGGTCGGGCAGTTGGTAAAGCTTGCCATCGGGGCCGGTGGTGAACTGCGTGCCGATGAAATCATCGACATCTAGCCCTGGATTGGTCACATCCGCGCCTTCACCTGCCATCCAATCGGTCAGGTTGCGCACCTGCTGATAGCGCCAGTGGGTGCCGATCAGGTCCGAGTCGTTGATATAGGCGTCATAGATGTTTTCGCCCGACTGCATCTGCGTTTGCAGTTTCTCGACAACGTCACCTTCACCGATCAGGTCGTGGGTGATGTTGATGCCGGTGATGGCCGAAAACGCCGGGGCCAGAACCTTGGCCTCGTATTCGTGGGTGGTGATGGTTTCTGACACAACGCGAATATCCATGCCCGCAAAGGGCTGTGCCGCGTCGATGAACCACTGCATTTCGGCCTCTTGCTCGGCACGATCCAGCACCGACAGCTCACCGATTTCCGCATCAAGGAATTCCCGCGCTTCCTCCATCCCGGCGAAACCCGGTCCGGTCAGAAGCGACAGGGCAAGGCCCAGCGCGGTTGTGGATTTGAGGTTAAGGTTCATGGCTTTCCTCCCAGTTAGAACCAATCTTGTCATTGAGGATCTTGAAGGTTGGCGCCCGGTCTCCTCCGGTCCCGGGCGCAGGTCCGCCCTACACCCAGCGAAAGACCGCTGCGGCGTAGATCAGGCAAAGGATCAGCGCATAGGGTTGGTTTGCGCCGACAAGGCCCAGCCAAGCCAGATTGATAAAGGCCGAGCCGAGAAGCGTGATGAACAAACGATCACCCCGCGTGGTTTCGATCCGCAAAATCCCGGTGCGCGGGGTTTCGGGGAATTTGATCGCCAGCACCGTGAAGGTGATCAGCAGCAGGGCGATGACGCCAAAGAATGCGGCGGTCGGTAGGGTCCATGCCATCCAGTCCATAGTCTGTTTCCTCCCTTACACGCGGCCCAGGGCAAAGCCCTTGGCGATGTAGTTGCGCACGAAGTAGATCACCAAAGCGCCCGGCACGATGGTCAGCACCCCGGCCGCTGCCAGCACGCCCCAGTCCAGCCCCGATGCCGAAACCGTCCGGGTCATGGTGGCGGCGATGGGCTTGGCGTCGACACTGGTCAGGGTGCGGCTCAGCAGCAGTTCCACCCATGAGAACATGAAGCAGAAGAAGGCCGCCACACCGATGCCCGAGGCAATCAGCGGCATAAAGATTTTCACGAAGAAACGGCCAAAGCTGTAACCGTCGATATAGGCGGTCTCGTCGATTTCCTTGGGCACACCGCGCATGAAGCCCTCCAAAATCCACACCGCCAGCGGCACGTTGAACAAGCAATGTGCCAGTGCCACCGCGATATGCGTGTCAAACAGGCCGACCGAGCTATAAAGCTGAAAGAACGGAAGGGCGAACACGGCGGGCGGGGCCATCCGGTTGGTCAGCAGCCAGAAGAACAGGTGCTTGTCGCCCATGAAGTGATAACGGCTAAAGGCATAGGCCGCCGGAAGCGCCACCGCGACCGAGATCACGGTATTCATCACCACGTAGATCAGCGAATTGACGTAGCCCATATACCAGCTTGGGTCGGTCAGGATCGTGACATAGTTCTGCAACGTCAGGTCACGCGGCCAGAGCGAGAAAGACCCCAAGATCTCGGCATTGGTTTTCAGGCTCATGTTCACCAGCCAATAGATCGGCAGCATCAGGAACACGAGATAAAGCGTCATCACCACCGCGCGACTGTTGATACGCGGCAGGGCCATGCCACGGCGGGCGCTTTGGTTCACGGTCATATCGGCCATTTACTTGCCCTCCGCTTTGTCGAGGTTGGTCATGACGGTGTAGAACACCCATGAGATCAGCAGGATCACGAGGAAATACATGATCGAGAAGGCCGCCGCCGGTCCAAGGTCGAACTGCCCCAGCGCCATCTTCACAAGGTCGATCGAGAGGAAGGTGGTCGCATTGCCCGGGCCGCCGCCGGTGACGACGAAAGGCTCGGTATAGATCATGAAGCTGTCCATGAAGCGCAGCAAAATCGCGATCATCAGAACCCCGGCCATCTTCGGCAGTTCGATATAGCGAAACACCTTCCAACGGCTGGCTTGGTCGATCTTGGCGGCTTGGTAGTAGGCATCGGGAATGGATTGCAGCCCGGCATAGGCCAAGAGCGCCACAAGCGAGGTCCAGTGCCAGACATCCATCACGATGACCGTGGCCCAAGCGGCAAAGAAATCCTGCGTGTAGTTGTAGGAAATACCCAGCTTATCGAGCGTGTAGCCCAGCAGGCCGATATCGACCCGGCCAAAGATTTGCCAGATGGTGCCAACCACGTTCCAAGGGATCAAAAGCGGCAGCGACATGACCACCAAGCAAAAGCTGGCCCAAAAGCCGCTTTTGGGCATATTGAGCGCCACGAAAATGCCAAGCGGCACCTCGATGGCCAGAATGATCGCCGAAAAGGCCAACTGACGGCCCAGCGCATCCCACATCCGTTCCGAATGCAGCAATTCATCGAACCACTCCAACCCGGCCCAGAAGAATTGGTTGCCGCCGAAGGTGTCTTGCACCGAGTAGTTGACCACCGTCATCAGCGGGATGATCGCCGAAAAGGCCACTAGCACCAGAACCGGCAAGACAAGGAACCATGCCTTTTGGTTGACTGTTTTCTCCTGCATTACGCGGCCTCCCCCACAGGTCCTTTACGCGCGCCTTCTGGCGCGACCCGCCAGTCATTGGCGTAAACGTTGACATGCGCAGGGTCGAAGGTGACGCGCGTCTTGTCCGCGCCAATCTCTTCGCCCTCACCTGCGATGATGTTGATATCGTTGCCGAAAAACTCGGCGCGCACGATCTTGTGGCGGCCTACGTCCTCGACCCGGCGCACTTTGACGGGCAAGCCGTCGCTGTCGGAAAGGCGGGCAAATTCAGGCCGCACACCGATTTCCACCTTGCCTTCAAGCGCGCCATAGGCGGCACCCAGATCAAGGGCCGAGCCGTTGATATAGGCCTGTTTGCCTTCCACCTTGGCGGGGATCACGTTCATCCCCGGTGAGCCGATGAAATAGCCCACGAAGGTATGCTCGGGACGCTCAAACAGCTCTTCCGGCGTGCCGATCTGCACGACGCGGCCATCGTACATCACCACCACCTTATCGGCGAAGGTCAGGGCCTCGGTCTGGTCGTGGGTGACGTAGATCATCGTGTGGCCGAAATCGTGGTGCAGTTTCTTCAACTGCGTGCGCAATTCCCATTTCATATGCGGGTCGATCACCGTCAGCGGCTCATCGAACAACAGGGCATTCACGTCCTTGCGCACCATGCCCCGGCCAAGGCTGATCTTTTGCTTGGCATCGGCGGTGAGGCCCCGCGCCTTGCGCGACAGTTCCTCTTCCATGCCGATCATGCGGGCCACTTCCTGCACCCGTTCGGCGACATAGGCCTCGTCCCGGCCCCGGTTGCGCAGCGGAAAGGCAAGGTTATCGCGCACGGTCATGGTGTCGTAGACAACCGGAAACTGGAACACCTGCGCGATGTTGCGCGCGGCGGTGGGCGCGTTGGTCACGTCTTGCCCATCAAACAGAATACGGCCCTGCGAGGGGTGCAAAAGCCCCGAAATAATATTGAGAAGCGTGGACTTACCACAGCCCGACGACCCCAGAAGGGCATAGGCCGCGCCATCGTCCCAATCGTGGTTGAGTTCTTTCAGCGCGAAGTCATCTTCACTGGCCGGGTTGGGCAGGTAGGAATGGGCGAGGTTATCCAAGGTGATCTTTGCCATTCTGCGCCCCCCTCAAGCCGCAATCGCATAGGCGGCGGGCGCGACAAGCGCGCCATCTTCGCCAAAGACGTAAACGTGGCTGGGGTCCAGATAGACATCCAGATCAGCCCCCAGTTCCAGATCATGCACCCCGTGGATCAGGCCGACCCAACGCTCCCCATGATGATCAAGGTGCACAAAGGTTTCCGAGCCGGTCAGTTCCGTCACGCTCAGTTGCGTGGTGAACTGCATCGCATCGGCGGTGTGCTTGCCGATCTCAAGGTGGTTGGGGCGGAACCCGGCGGTGTAGCGGCCATCAGCCAACTCACCCAGTTTGCCCGTGGCGGGGGCGGTCTGCCCATCGCCGAACATCAGCTTGCTGCCGGTTTTCGACACCTGAAGGAAGTTCATCGGCGGGTCGCTAAAGACCCTCGCGGTGGTGGCATCGACGGGGCGGCGGTAAACATCGGGCGTGCGGCCAAACTGCGTCACACGGCCTTCCCAAAGCGTCGCGGTATTGCCGCCCAGCAAAAGCGCCTCTTCCGGCTCGGTCGTGGCGTAAACGAAGATCGCGCCGGATTCCTCGAAAATCTTGGGGATCTCGATCCGCAATTCTTCGCGCAGCTTGTAGTCAAGGTTCGCCAGCGGCTCATCCAAGAGAACCAGCCCCGCGCCCTTCACAAGCGCCCGCGCCAAGGCACAGCGTTGCTGCTGCCCGCCCGATAGTTCCAGCGGCTTGCGGTCCAACATCGGGGTCAGCTTCATCAGATCGGCGGTTTTCTTCACCGCTGCGTCGATTTCGGCCGGTTTCTTGCCCATCAGGCGCAGGGGCGAGGCGATGTTGTCATAAACGCTCATCGACGGGTAGTTGATGAACTGCTGATAGACCATCGCCACCTGACGATCCTGCACCCGCATGCCGGTGACATCCGAACCATTCCACATGATGCGCCCTTCATTCGGCACGTCCAGCCCGGCCATCAACCGCATGAGCGAGGTCTTCCCCGACAATGTCGGCCCCAAAAGCACATTCATCGTGCCCTTTTCCAACGTCAGGTCGGTGGGGTGGATATGCACCTGCCCGTTCACCACCTTGGTCACACTATCCAGTGTCAGCGTCATCCGCGTCGTTCCTCCTTCACGGCCCGGCCAGCCTTATTCGGCGGCCATGGCCTCCCCTGACGTTATCCATTTATCCAGCGCCTTGATCTGCGCCTCGCTCATCCGCAGGCCCAGACGGGTGCGCCGCCAGACGATATCCTCGGCCCGCTGGGCGTATTCGTGGCGCATCATCCATGCCACCTCGCGCCCGGTCAGCGTCGCGCCGAAATGCGGGCCAAGGTCCTCCATGCCCGTGGCATCGCCCAGAACATCCACCGCCTCCGTGCCATAGGCACGCACCAAACGCCCAGCCCAATAGTCATCCAAAAACGGGTAGACGGACTTTAGATCATCAACCAGACGCTGCACGCCGTCTACCGCGAAATCACCCCCCGGCAGGGCAACGCCCGCCGTCCATTCACCCTTGGCGTGATCGAAGAACGGCATGATCTTGGCCAGTGCGGCCTCGGCCAGCTTGCGGTAGGTGGTGATCTTGCCACCAAAGACATTCAGCACCGGCGCGCCGCCTTCGGCCTCCAGCTTGAGCACGTAATCGCGCGTCGCCGCCGTGGCCGATTTGGCCCCGTCGTCATAAAGCGGGCGCACACCGGAATAGGTCCAGACGATATCGTCGCGCGTCACCGGCTGTTCGAAATACTCTGAAGCGAAATCGCACAAATACTGCGCCTCATCCTCGGTGCATTCGGGCTTGGCCGACGGGTCTTCATGCTCCACATCCGTTGTCCCGATCAGGGTGAAATCCCCCTCGTAGGGAATGGCGAAAATGATCCGCCCGTCGGTGCCTTGGAAGAAATAGCATTTGTCGTGATCAAAGAGGCGGCGGGTAACGATATGGCTGCCGCGCACAAGGCGCACACCGGCGCTGGCGTTCTGGCGCAGCGTGCCGGTGATCACATCTTTCACCCAAGGGCCACCGGCATTGACAAGGGCGCGTGCATGAATGGTTTCGCGCCGCCCGGTCTCGGTGTTTTCCACCTCCACCACCCACAGATCGCCCTCGCGTGTGGCCGTCATCACCTTGGTCCGCGTCATGATCCGCGCACCGCGCGCTTCGGCGTCGCGAGCATTGAGTACCACAAGGCGGCTATCCTCGATCCAGCAGTCGGAATATTCAAAGGCCCGCTGGAATTTATCCTTGAGCGGCGCACCCTCGGGCGCTTGGCCAAGGTCCAGCGTTTTGGTCGCCGGCAGAATCTTGCGCCCGCCCAGATGGTCATACATGAACAGGCCAAGCCGGATCAGCCAGGCAGGCCGCCGCCCCTTCATCCAAGGCATCAAAAAGTTCAGCAGCTTCGAAGTGGGCGTTTCCCCCTCGAACCGCATATCCTTGTGATAGGGCAGGACAAAGCGCATCGGCCAACTGATGTGCGGCATCGCGCGCAGCAGGGTTTCGCGTTCGATCAAGGCCTCGCGCACCAAACGCACCTCGAAATATTCCAGATAGCGCAACCCGCCATGAAACAGCTTGGTCGAAGCCGAAGATGTGGCCGAGGCCAGATCGTTCATTTCCGCCAAGGCAACGGAAAGGCCCCGCCCCGCGGCATCCCGCGCGATACCACAGCCGTTGATGCCGCCGCCGATAACGAACAGATCAACCGTATCACTGGATGTGCCCTTGCCGCCCACGCGCGCTCTCCTCCCACACTTAGGGTCTGCGACAAAACGAACCACAAACGCGCGGCAATCGTCAATCATAAATGTTCGTTTGTGTTCGCTTTTAGGGTTTTGCTTTGTTTTTGTTGGGAATTTCTTTCGTGAACCATCTTTTTCGTCACGTCAGTTTTACAAACCCGCAATGCGCCGCCAAGAGAATCAGTCCTCTGGCATCAAATTTCATCGCGTTTCTTGATTTGCCGGAAAAAACGAACATAATCGAAAAAACACGGTGATGAGGGGCCCATGTCGCAGACATTCCGCCAACCCGACATTCTGGAAATCGCCCGGACCGAGGGCAAGGTCATGGTCGAAGACCTGGCCGAACGTTTCAACGTCACGGTCCAGACCATCCGCCGCGACCTCACCGAACTGGCCAATGCCGGTAAGCTGGAACGCGTGCATGGCGGTGCGATCCTGCCCTCGGGCGTTACCAACATCGTCTACGAGGAACGCCGCCGCCTGCATGAGGACGCCAAGCAATCCATCGCCCGCGCCTGCGCCGCCGAAATTCCTGACAGTGCCTCGGTGTTCCTCGATATCGGTACCACGACCGAAGCCGTGGCCCATGCCCTTTTGGATCACAGCAACCTGATGGTCGTGACCAACAACATGAACGTGGCCAATATCCTGCTGGCCAACCCCGATTGCGAAATCGTCGTGGCGGGCGGCACCCTGCGCCGGGCCGATAACGGGCTGGTCGGCAATATCACCGCCCGCACCATCGAAAATTTCAAGTTCGACTACGCGATCCTGGGCTGTTCGGCCATGGACGAAGACGGCGACCTTCTGGATTTCGACATTCAGGAGGTTTTGGTGGGTCAAGCCCTTCTTAAACGCTCACGTGAGGTCTTTCTGGTGGCCGACCACTCGAAATTCCAGCGCAATGCGCCTGTGCGCATCGGCTCACTTCAGGATATCGACCGCTTTTTTACCGATCGGCCGCTGCCGACCGCCCTCGTGGACCGTTGCGCAGGATGGGGCACCGAAGTGACGATCACCGCTTAGGCCGGCTCCAATCCCCGCTGCAAGCGCACGGGAATTTCCCGCGCCAGCCGGATCAGATGCGCCATGTAAGGTTTATCGGCGTCATCCTCTCGAATGGCCGCATATAGCCGCTTGGTCAGGCCCGTTTCCGTGATCGGTCGGGTGACGTAATCGCGGCTTCCTCGTTGCGCCCGCACCACCCAATCGGGCAACACCGCAACGCCGCGGTTCGAGGCCACCAAAAGCAGGATCACTGCCGTCAGCTCCACCTGCCGGATGGCGCGCGGCTCCACCTTGGCAGGGGTCAAAAGCTCCGAAAACACATCCAGACGCGAGCGATCCACCGGGTAAGTGATCAAGGTCTCGCCGCGAAAATCCGCCGCCTCCACATAGGGTTTCTGCGCTAGGGGATGCTGACTTGAAGCCACAAAGACCGGCTCATAATCGAACAAGGGCTTGAAGGTGATCCCCGGCAAATCCTCCGGGTCCGAGGACACCACCAGATCCACCTCTTCCTTTTGCAAGGCGGGCAGCGCATCGAAGGCCAGACCCGGGCGGATATCCACATCCACTTCGCCCCAGTTTTTGCGAAACCGCTCCAACACCGGGAACAGCCATTCGAAACAGGCATGACATTCGATGGCGATATGCATCCGCCCCGCGCTGCCCTCGCGCAGCCCGCCAAACTCCGCCTCAAGCGCTTCAATCTCCGGCAGCACCTTCTCGGCCACCCGCAACAACCTTTGCCCCGCCGCCGAGAGGCGCAAAGGCTTGGACCGGCGCACGAACAATTCCACCCCGGCCTGATCCTCCAACCCCTTGATCTGATGGCTCAACGCCGATTGCGTGATGTGCAAAAGATCGGCCGCACGCGCCAATCCGCCCGCCTGATGGATGGCGCGGATCGTGCGCAGATGGCGAAATTCGATGTGCATTTTGTGAATGAACCTCATTCAAACCATGAATTTTATGAAGTTGTCTCACAATGCTGCACCTGCAACAAGAGGGGTAACATGAGATTCTTGCAGGATTGACCCAGATGACCACGCCCCGCATTTCCTTCGAATTCTTCCCGCCCAAATCCCTTGAGGCCTCCTTTCGCCTCTGGGACACGGTGCAAACACTGGCCCCGCTTGACCCGCGCTTTGTCTCGGTGACCTATGGCGCGGGCGGCACCACGCGCGAATTGACGCGCGAAGCGGTGGGCACCTTGCACAACACCTCGGGCCTGAACGTGGCGGCGCACCTCACCTGTGTCGAGGCCACCCGCACCGAGACATTGCAGATCGCCGACAGCTTCGCCGCCGCTGGCGTCAGCGAAATCGTCGCCCTGCGCGGTGACCCGCCCAAGGGCGCGGGCCGCTTTGCCCCGCATCCCGACGGGTTCGCCAATTCCTGCGAATTGATCGAGGCGCTGGCCGAGACCGGAAAATTCACCATCCGCGTTGGCGCCTACCCCGAAAAACACCCCGAGGCCGCCGATCAAAAGGCCGATGTCGACTGGCTCAAGCGCAAGATCGACGCCGGGGCAAGTGAGGCGATCACGCAGTTCTTCTTTGAGCCGGAAACCTTCTTCCGCTTCCGCGATGCCTGCGAAAAGGCGAGCATCGACGCGCCGATCATTCCCGGCATCCTGCCGATCGAAAACTGGACCGGTGTTCGCAAATTCGCCGCCGCCTGCGGCACACAAATCCCCGCATGGCTGGACGATGCCTTTGCCAAGGCCAAACGCGACGGGCGCGAAGACCTGCTGGCCACGGCGCTTGCCACGGAACTGTGCAGTGACCTGATCGAGGGTGGCGTCGAAGACCTGCATTTCTATACGCTGAACCGGCCGGAACTGACCCGCGATGTCTGCCACGCGCTTGGCGTGGCCCCCAAGGTAGAGCTGCGCGACGTCGCCTGAGGCTTTTCCTTTTCACCAAGCTGCCATAGCTTGCCCCCGGATGACATCTCCGGGGGCCGCATATGAATATCGCCGAAACACTCGACCAATTGCCTGACCTGGATGACCTTCTGGCCCGTTCTGGCCTGGAATTCATGCAAGACATGGTGGCCGGTCGCCTGCCCGGCCCACCCATTGGCGCCACCATGGGCTTCTGGCCCATATCCGCCGAGGACGGCTGCGTGGTCTTTGAAGGTACACCCGACTTTCCCGTGACCAACCCCATGCGTGGCCTGCACGGCGGGTGGTACGGTGCCATTCTTGACAGTTGCATGGCCTGCGCGGTGATGACCAAACTACCGCGTGGATCGGCCTACACCACGCTTGAGTACAAGGTGAACATCACGCGCGCGATTCCCTTGGGAATGAAAGTGCGTGCCACTGGCACCGTCACCCACGCAGGCAGATCCACCGGCGTCGCCACTGGCGAAATACGGGGCGTCGAGGATCAGAAACTATATGCCAGCGGCTCCACCACCTGCCTCATCATGCAGGTCACGCGCAGGTAGCCAAGAGGGCGCGCCCTTCTTCTGTTCTAAAATATCCTGGGGGAGTCGCCGAAAGGCGACGGGGGCAAAGCCCCCCATTTCATCAGACCGTCTGCCCCTCGGCCACCTCGGGGCCCTCCTTGCCAGAAACAGTCTCGTGAAGCCGCTCTGACGGGTCTCGCCCCACCACGCGCGCGCCCCTCAGCAAGAAAATCTTTCCCCATCCCCGCCAAGTGCCAACCGACGGGGCCTCGGCATCGGTTCCAAAGCGCGCGCGCCATCCTACAGGAAGCGCAAGACCACAGTTTTCAGCGCATTGCAGCATCCAAACCAACGAAATATTGGCAAGCGGACGCGCAGGTTGAAAGCCGCCCAGTTGCCCACCCACGTCGCCATGCGTCCCACGAAACCAAACCTGTTCGACATGCCCCGCCCAATCGGCCGGGCAATCCCAAAGGACCGGTTCATAGGCATGCCGTGTTTCATCCAGTGCCAGCGCATGGAACCCATGCCGAATCGTTGCGCCCAGTTCATGGCTATGAAAGGCATGGGTTGCCTCGCTCCAACGCCAGAGGATCGGCAGCCGCAGGCCCAAGGCTTTTACCGTATCCCAGACACCGACCATCTCGATCGGCGTTTCCGCATGGCAATAGGCCTCGGCGAATACTTTGGCGGCATCGCTTCCGAATGTGGATTGGTAATGGCGATACGCGGTGACGATGTTGCGCTCCGTGGCATGTTCTGCCCGTAAAAGTCCCACGCAATCAATCACGCCAGCCAGTGATCTGGCGGCATAGGCCCCACGCGAATACCCCATCAAAAAGATGCGATCTCCTGCGCGGTAACGGCTCGCCAGATGGCCATAGGCGCGCCGGATTTGCCGGTTTATCCCTCGCCCCATCATGACGTCAGCAGTCGATCGCCAGTCCTGCCATTGCAGGCCGGCCTCGTAATAGACGGACAGCGCTGACCCGCTCACCTCGGACAAGAGTTTGTACGTCAGGCCTGCGTTGCTTTCACATCCCGGATCGAGCGACGACATGGTGCCGTCGAGGATAATAACATGGGTTACTTGCCCCCGACTGCGGACAAACTGGCTTTGCCCCCGGCGCAGGCCGGGGCGCAATAGGGCGTAGAGCCGTTTACTCCAATTGCGCCATGGCATCGTTCAACATCGTCCAAACTCGGTGCGGGGTGAATGGCATATCCGCATGCCGCACCCCATGATCCCACAAAGCATCGCTGACTGCATTGCCCATGGCCGCCATGGCCCCGACGGTGCCTGCCTCACCACAGCCCTTCATACCCATGGCATTGGCGGTTGACGGCACGGGCTCGGTTTCAAAGTGGAACATGGGAACATCATCGGCCCTTGGCATCGCATAGTCCATGAAACTTGCCGTGAGGAGCTGACCATCCTCATCGTAAACCACATGTTCGCAAAGCGCCTGCCCGATACCCTGCACCGCACCGCCATGCACCTGCCCCTCGACAAGCAAGGGATTGATCAGGTTGCCGAAATCATCAACGACCGTGTAGCGATCCAGCGTGACCTTCCCGGTTTCCGGGTCCACCTCTACCTCCGCGACATGCGCCCCGTTGGGATAAGAGCGCGCCGGAAGAGTCGCGGTTTCCTCGTGGGTCAACAGGTCGTTGCGTCCATCTTCCCGGGCCATCTCGGCAGCCTCCAGAAAGGTCGGCGTCATGTTCGAACCGGGCGCCCGGAAAGTTTCATCGTCGAAGCTGACGTCCCCTGAATTGACGCCCATCTTCTCAGCCAGATAGGCGCCGTAAGTCTCGACCATCCTGCCGACAGTCGCCAGCGTCGCGTTGTTTTGCGTGGTCACCGACCGCGAGCCGCCAGTTCCACCGCCACTGGCGATGCGGTCGCTATCACCTTGGACCACCGTGATCTTCTCGATGGGAATGCCCGTCTGGTCCGACAGGAACCGGGCATAGACGGTTTCATGCCCCTGACCGTTTGACTGCGTGCCCACATAGATCGACACACCTCCGTCCTCCTCGAAAACCACTTTGGCGGTCTCGGAAGGATTACCCAGAATACTTTCAATATAGTAACACAACCCCATTCCACGCAGTTTTCCACGGGCGGCGCTTTCGGCGATGCGGGCCGAAAACCCGGCCCGATCTGCCGCTTCCTCGGCGCGGGTGAGCACGCGGTGAAAGTCTCCGACATCATAAGTCTCGCCCGTGGCCGAGGTATAAGGAAAGGCCTCTGCAGGGATGAAGTTCCGCCGCCTGAGTTCCCAAGGGTCGAGCCCCAATTCACGCGCGGCTTGGTCCATGACCCGTTCCAGCGCGAATATCGCCTCGGGCCGCCCGGCCCCGCGATAGGCATCGACCTGCGTGGTATTGGTAAAATAGCCCTCAACATGCAAATAAGCATCCTGCACGTCATAAACGCCCATCAAGACCTTGGAGAACAGGTCGGTCTGAATACCCTGCCCCATCGTGCTGCAATAGGCCCCAAGGTCGACGCGGCTATCCACGCGGTAAGCGATGATCCTGTGATCGGCATCGAAGGCCAGCGTCAGGTCGTGGTCCAACCCGCGACCGGCATTATCGCTCAACATCCCTTCGCCGCGGTCAGCCATCCACCGGACCGGGCGGTTCAAGGCCCGCGCAGCATGGGCCACCAGATAGGTCTCGGGATAATCCATCGCCTTGGTCCCGAAACCGCCGCCGACATCTGGAGTGGTCACACGAATACCCTCCGCCGCCATGTTCAGTACCCGGGCCAAGTTGCGCTTGGTCCCCCAAACACCCTGTCCATTGACACTGACGTGCAGGCGCCCATCCAAAACCTCTGCGAAACAGCCGCGCGGTTCCATCGGATTGGCGATGATACGATTGTCGTGCAGGGGCAGTCGCACCACATGCGCGGCCGCCGCGATCGCCGCCTCTACAGCCGCTTCATCCCCCAAGCCCCAATCGAAGGCTCGGTTGTCGGGGGCCTCCTCGTGCAGGGATTCACCGCCTGGGCCAACCTCCATGTGCACTGGAAGGTCGTCGATATCCAGCATGATCGCCTCAGCCGCGTCGCGCGCAGCATCGAGACTGTCGGCCACGACCATGGCCACAGGCTCCCCCACAAAGCGCACGCGACCTTCGGCAAGGATCGGGCGGCGGGGGGCGGCGGCCTTGCTGCCGTCGCGGTTCTTCACCGTGTTGAAGGCCATGCCCTCGGTCACACCTGCCTGAGTCAGATCCTGCGCCGTCAGCACAAGGTGAACGCCCTCGACCTCGCGCGCATCTGAAACGTCCAAATCGGAAATCGTTCCGTGCGCCACCGGGCTGCGCAGGACATAGGCATATAACGCGCCCTCTGGCGCGATATCATCAACATACCGCCCCTGCCCTGTCAGGAAACGCTTATCTTCCAGTCGCGTCACCGGCTGACTTTTGCCGAACTTCTCCATGACATCCCCTTTCGCGCCCGTTTGAACCGGAGCCTAGCGCCGAGATGCCCGGACGCAAGGGGCTATGAAAGGCGCGCCACGGTTACAACGTCGCTAAGTCCGTATCCATTGAAGCGGGTGGTCAGGCTTCGGGTATAGGCGCCCATGCCAGCAAAAAGCACATAGTCACCTTCTGCCACATTGCCCGGAAGAGGAAGAGCGTCGGGCAACCGATCGATACTGTCACAGGTTGGGCCGAAAACCACACGGTTTGCCAATGCACCGCCGCGTGCGACGCCATCAGGCCCAAGAACGCTGATACGGTCAGGCGCACCAATATCGCGTACTTCGGTCAACCCGCCATAAACCCCGTCATTGAGAAAGAGCGCGCCGCCATCCCGTACGGCTTTCACTTTTGTGGCCAAGGTAAAGGCATCCGCCACCATGGCGCGCCCCGGCTCACAAACCAGGTCGGGCGCGTCAGCCCCGAAACAGCGGTCCACCTCTGCCCGGATATGGACGAATATCGCCTCAAGGTCGGGTGCATCCCCGTTCCGATGGGCGGCGAATCCACCGCCGACGTTCAGCCGCGCCAGGCCAACACCGGCCATTTGGGCCACTTCCGCCGCCTCGGCGATATACGCCCCCCAAGCCGCCGGATCATCGCATTGCGTGCCAGGGTGGAACGTCAACGCAGGCGTGAAACCGCCCTCATATACCTTGCGCAAGAGTTCCGCCGCTGCCTTGGGGCCGACACCGAATTTCTCACCGAAATCATATGCCGCCCCCGCGACCGGAAGGGCCAGCCGCACCGAGACTTCGGTGCCGGCCGGGACCGCGGACAGTTTTTCCAATTCGCTTGCGCAGTCCACCGAATATGACGTCACCCCGAGCCGGATGGCGACGGCCACCTCCTCTGGGGACCGGACGGGATTGTTGTAATGCAGAACAGCATCAGGGCAGACGGCACGCACAGCATACATCTCCCGCGGGCTGGCCACGTCAAAGGCGCGCACTCCCGCCGCCACCAGATTGCCCAGCACTTCCTCCCCGGGGTTGGCCTTCACGGCATAGGTGATCAAACCATCAAACCCAGCCTGAAATCGCCGCGCCGTCGCCTGAAGAATAGCTGGACAAAAGTACAGCGTTGGCTCGTCAGGGGCATGGCGCATCAGGTGCGCTTTCGGATCGGGCCAATTCGGGATATCTCGCATGGTTTTCTGCTGCCTCACCTGATGTTTTCTTGAGTCTGCAGGCAATACACGTCGATTCCGCGCGTCTTATCGGCTAATATGTATGAAATCGTCGGCGAATTAACGGAAACATAATGCAAATCGACGAAACTGATCACGCGCTTTTGTCGCTTCTGGCCGACAATGCCCGAACGCCCGTTGCGACGCTGGCCCGAAAGCTGGGCCTGGCGCGGACCACCGTGCAGGCGCGGTTGGACCGTTTGGAGCATTCAGGCGTCATCGCTGGCTATACCCTGCGATTGTCCGAGTCGCTGCGCGCACCGCTCCGCGCGACAGCGCTTGTCAGCATAGAACCGCGCAGCGCCCCAGCGGTTCTTTCGCGCCTCAAGTCGCTTCCCAGCGTTCGCACCGTCCACACGACATCCGGGCGCTTTGATTTGATCGTGGGGCTGGAGGCGGACACGACCGAGGCACTTGATGACACCTTGGACCGCATCGGCGAGACGCGCGGCGTCAAAAGCTCCGAAAGCCTGATCCATCTCTCGACGAAACTGGACAGGCGAAACTGACCCTTGAGGGGCAGCGCATGGTCGTATGTTCGGGGATTTTTGGTGGAGCCTAGGGGGATCGAACCCCTGACCTCTTGCATGCCATGCAAGCGCTCTCCCAGCTGAGCTAAGGCCCCAAACCGTTGACCCTTCCGGGTCGATGTTCGCCGCTATCTAGGCAAAGCCGCGGGCGGGATCAAGTGGAAAATCCCGCCGCGCAGCAGAGAATCGAAATCAGCTTTCGTTATCCTCAGTCGACACGTCTGCGATGTCGTCCAGAGACACGTTATCATCGTCATCATCTTCCAGAACATCATCGCCCAGATCGACATCGACGTCATCATCATCCAGCACTTCCGTGTCGTTGCCGGCGTCCGACTCTTTCATCTTCTTGGTCTCGGCATCCTCGGCGTCAGCCGTGATGGACCGGCTCTTGCCGGTCTCCAGTTCAACGATCTCACCCGTATAAGGGCTGACGATCGGATCCTTGTTCAGGTCATAAAACCGTTTTCCGGTGGTCGGGCAAACGCGCTTTACGCCCCATTCTTCCTTGGGCATGGGTGATCCCTTTCAACTCTTTCGATCTTGTCGACGGTCTGCGCCACCTGCCATAACGGAACCCGTGTGTCAAAGGCTTTAGGGGGCCATATGGGGCAACATGTCATTCCGGGCGACCCGCCCATTGATCTGACCCTGCGTCGGTCGGGCCGCGCGCGGCGGATTTCCCTGCGTGTTTCGGGGCTTGACGGCAAGGTCACACTGACCTTGCCGAATGGCGTTCCCGAACGCGAGGCGCTGGATTTCGCCCGCGAAAAGCAAGGCTGGCTCAGGCAGCAATTGGACAAACGGCCCGAACAGCAAGCCATCGGCATGGGGGAGGATCTGCCCTTTCAGGGTATACCCCACCGAATCGCCCCCGGTCCGGGGCGACGGATCGTGGCCCAAGACGGCGTGCTGCATGTCCCCGGCCCCGAATCCACCCTCGCGCCTCGGCTTCAGGCATGGCTCAAGGCGCAGGCGCGCGACAGGCTGGCCGCCGCCTCAAATCACTATGCCGCCAAGCTGGGCCGCCCTTATGCGCGGCTGACCCTGCGCGATACCCGCTCGCGCTGGGGGTCGTGTTCCTCGAATGGCGGGCTGATGTATTCTTGGCGGCTGATCATGGCCCCGGCCCCGGTGCTGGATTACGTCGCCGCCCATGAGGTCGCGCATCTGGCCGAGATGAACCACTCGCCCGCTTTCTGGGCTACGGTGGACCGGCTTTGCCCGGGATATGAGCCGCACCGCCGCTGGCTGCGCGAACATGGGGCCAGCCTGCACAGCTATCGCTTTGGCAATTGACCAACGCGAATTTTGTGATCACAATTAATCCATGCTGCTCAATCCCCGCCCCGATCCGGCCCCATCGGCCCATGACCGCGTCTATCGCGGGCTGCGCAGCCGCATCATGCACGGCCAAATCGCCCCCGGTCAGGCCCTGACCCTGCGTGGCATCGGCGCGGAATTCGAGGTGTCGATGACCCCGGCGCGCGAGGCGGTGCGCCGCCTTTCCGCCGAAGGCGCGCTGACCGTCTCAAGCTCGGGCCGCGTGACCACACCAGAACTCAGCAATGACCGGATTGAAGAGCTAGCCGCCCTGCGTGCGCTGATCGAGGTAGAACTGGCCAGCCGCGCCCTGCCGCGCGCGCACATCGCCCTCATTGACCGGCTGCAAACCATCAATACCCGCATCGCCGAGGATATCGCGCGGCAAGACGCCGTGGCCTACATCAAGCGCAATCTGGAATTTCACCGTACGCTTTACCTGCGTGCGCAGGCCCCTGCGATGCTGGCCATGGCCGAAACCGTCTGGTTGCAACTCGGGCCCACCATGCGCGCCCTCTATGGCCGCCTGCGCCGCAAAGAACCGCCGCAATATCACCGCCTGATCATCGCCGCGTTGAAGGCGGGGGATGAACCGGGGCTGCGCCTTGCCGTGCGTTCGGACGTGACCCAAGGCCTGCGTATGCTGGCGGGGTAAGGGATGGACCTTCCCGTTCTTCTCATCGCGCTTGGTGCACTTTTCCTGACTGGGCTTCTGGCCGACGAACTGGGCCGACGCACGCGCCTGCCGCGGGTCACGATCCTGCTGGCCTGTGGCATTGCCGTGGGGCCATCGGGCCTTGACGTAATCCCGCACGAGGCACAGGCGTTATATGATTTCCTGTCGGTCACCGCGCTGACCATGGTGGCCTTTCTTCTGGGCAGCTCCCTGACACTGGAAGAACTCAACATCCATGGCCGGGCCATCCTGACCATCTCAGCACTGATCGTTGTGGTCACCATGGCGCTGGTAATGGGCGGTTTGTGGCTTCTGGGCCTGCCCTTGCCCTTGGCGATCCTGCTGGGGGCCATTGCCACGGCGACCGATCCGGCGGCGACGCATGACGCGATCCGTCAGTCTGGCAAATCCGGCCCCTTCCCCGATATCCTCAAGGGCATCGTGGCGATTGACGATGCTTGGGGCCTGATTGCCTTTTCCATGGCCGTGGTTCTGGCGGTGTCCATGGGCGGAGAATTGCAGCTTGGCCATTTCGGCACCGCCGCATGGGAAGTGGGCGGGGCCTTAGGGCTTGGGGCCATAATCGGCCTGCCCGCTGCCTTTCTCACCGGGCGCTTGCGCGATGGGGAACCGATGCAGACCGAGGCGCTTGGCATTGTCTTTCTGACTGCAGGTCTTGCCATCTGGGCCGAGGTCTCCTTTTTGTTGGCGGGCATGACGGCGGGGGCGCTTGTGGCCAACCTCGCCCGGCACCACGAGGTCGCCTTTCACGAGATCGAACATATCCAATGGCCCTTCATGATCCTGTTTTTCCTGCTGGCCGGGGCCTCACTTGACCTTTCGCACCTCAATGGCGTCGGTCTGGCCCTTGGCGGCTATGTCGTCCTGCGCATCCTTGGTCGCGCCATTGGCGGCTGGCTTGGCGGGGCCGCTGCCGGCACCCCCGCCAAATATCGGCCTTGGTACGGTATGGCCCTCTTGCCGCAGGCGGGCGTCGCCGTGGGCATGGCGCTTGTTGCAGCGCAAGAGTTTCCCGAATACGCCGACCTTCTGCTTGGCCTGACCATCGCCACCACGGTGATTTTCGAACTGATCGGCCCAATCACCACCCTTTGGGCCATCAACCGGGTGCAACGCTCAGGGGACTGACCCGATCAACACCCCGAATACCCAACATGCCAAATTGTCATCATCCCATCGCAAAAAGCGATTCCCCCCAAGGCTTAGGCCCATAATATAGCCGCCATGACATTTGACCTTCTCGCCGCCATCTTCGGCTTTGCCCTCGTCACCGCCGGAACGCCCGGACCGAACAACCTGATGCTCATGGCCTCGGGCGCGAATTTCGGTTTTCGCCGGACCGTGCCGCATATGCTGGGCATTGGGCTTGGCTTTCCCACCATGGTCTTTCTGGTGGGCGTGGGGGTGATGCAGGTCTTTGACCTTTGGCCGCTGAGCTACACGATCCTCAAGGTGCTCAGCGTGGGCTACCTGCTGTACCTCGCTTGGAAAATCGCCAACGCCGCCCCGCCCGAAGCGACCGAGGCGACGGGCCGCCCGCTCACCTTCCTACAGGCCGCCGCCTTCCAATGGGTCAACCCCAAGGCATGGTCCATGGCGCTTTCGGCGGTGACACTTTACGCTGCAAGCCGCGACATTCCGGCAGTGCTTTGGGTGGCGGGCACCTATGTAGCGGCCTCGATGGTGTCCACCACAAGCTGGACCGTTCTGGGCCAACAACTCCGCCGCCTGCTCAAACGCCCCGGCACCCTGCAAAAATTCAACCTTGCGATGGCCGCGCTTCTGGTCGCCACCCTGATCCCCGTGTTATGGCCCGCAAACGGGTGACGGACACCCGTGGGTTACCTGAAGGAACACCACGATGCGCGCTTTTCTTGCCAGCCTTTTGGCGGTCCTTGCGCTTGGAACCACGGGCCAAGCGCAACCCAAAGACGCCCTCACTTGCGACGGTACAAATATCGGCCTGTGCGAGGCGATTGCCGCCCATTACACCTATGCCATCCCGCCCTTCCCAAAAGACCCTGAGCGCGCCCAAAGCATCCTTGCCACCGCCGTGGCCGAAGGCAAATCAAACTGCCGCGAGGGCGACTTCGCCCAGTGCTTCAAATGGGTCAATCTGGTACAACGCGAGGCGCAAAACGACAGCAGCATCCGGCCTGAAGAGTCGATGATCCTGCTTTTGCAAACCACCGGGCAAGCCTGCGCCGAAGGCAACTCCGATGGCTGTTACTGGCAGGCGCAAGGCTTGCAGAAAATGGGCAGCGCGCGCCCCGAGAAACCCACGCATGGCGCGTTGATGACGCAGGCCAAAACCCATGCCCAAGCCGAGGCCGAAACCCTGCGCCCCACCTGCGAGGCAGGCGACGCGCGGGCCTGCGGGCGGCTGGGCCTCTTGATCGAAGACTATAACCTGCCCAAGGTCACACCATTTGAGCATCTGGATTTCCTGACCCAAGGCTGCATGGCGGGCTCTGACAATGCCTGTTTCTTCCTTGCCTCAGCGGTTACTGGCCTTGCACAAACCAAGCCCTCCAAACCCGTCGAGGCCCCGATCAAGACCGAAACCATCGCCAACCTGAAACGCCTATGTGACGACGGCCACGGCCAGATTTGCACGCTGCTGGCCACGCGCATCCTTAGCCCCAAGGATGTTCAGGCCTTCCTTTCCATCGCCGAAAAAGCCTGCAACGCGGGCGATGCTATTGGCTGTTCCGCTTACGGGATGACGCAATTGGGCGAATACCGGGAAAGACCCGACCCTGCGACCCTGACCAAGGCCACCGAGGCCCTGACCAAAGCCTGCGATCGGGATTTCATGTTGTCGTGCCACGCCCTCCAACACGTCAGCCAAAAATGACCCTAACCCTGATCCACACCGCCAAGGTGCACGAGGCGACCTTCAACACCCTGCGCGACCGCCTCGCGCCGGGGGCCGAGTTGACCCATGTCACCCGGCCCGAATGGTTGGACCGCGCCCGCGCGGGCGATCAGACCGTGACCGAGGATTTGGCCCACACCATCGCCAAGGCCCCCAGTGCCACGCTTTGCACCTGCACCACGCTGGGCGAGGCCGCCGAATCCCTTGGCGCGCTGCGTATTGACTGGCCGATGATGCAGGCCGCCGCGCAAACGGGTGGCGCGATCATGCTGGCCTATGCGCTGGACAGCACCTATGAGCCAAGCCTTGCCCTGCTGGACCGTGCCTTGCAGGCCACCGGCACCCGGCAGAGCGTTCACCCTCTGCCCCTCACGCAATATTGGCCGCTGTTCGAGGCGGGCGAAAGCGATGCCTTCACCTCCGTCGTTGCGGGGGAAATCCGGCAGGCCGCCATGACCCTGCCAAAGCTGTCTTGCGTGGTTCTGGCGCAGGCCTCCATGGCCCCCGCCGCCGAGCGTCTGACCGATATGCGCGTGCCGGTTCTGGCCTCTCCGGAACTGGCGCTGCGGGCGGCCTTGGAAATATGAGCCGCTGACTCTTGATTTAGATCAAGGAAAACATTCCGAATCTCGCATGTAATGCCTGCAACACGAACAACGCAGGCCACATCATGCGCAATTCCATCAAAACCCTCGCCCTGATCCTTGCCATCGCAACCGGGCTTGGCGCACATCAGGTACATGCCAGTGACACGGGCGAATTATCCACACCCATCATCCGCCTGACCAAAGTGATCGCCCAAAACGCGGATGCACTTGAACTTTCGGCAGACCAACGGTCAGACCTCAAGGCATGGATCGACACCATGCCCGCAAAACGCCAGGCGCTTGAAGCCGATGCCCGTGGCAAACGTGCCCAGTTGCGCGCCGCGATCCTCGACAATGCCCCGCGCGCCGACCGGCAAGCCTTGGCGCAAGAGATCGGCGTGCTCGAAACCCGTTTGGTGATGATGCGCTCAGATTGTGTTGACCACTGGCGCGACACCCTGACGAAAGATCAATTTGCACAGGCCCTCGAACTGGCCGGTCACTAAACCACAATAAAGTTAAAATTGCGTTTCCTTCCCACTCACAGCCCCGCGCCTTGCGCCGGGGCTGTCTTTTTATCTAGAGCGTTTCCAGTTTACCTTGATACAAACTGCATCACCAATGTCGCGAGAAGGCCGTAGGCCTGGCAGGGTATTGGTGATGCAATAATAACTGGAAACGCTTTAAAGCGTTCCACCTTTACCCTGAGACATCAGCAAAAGGTGGAACGCGCGCAACGATTGAACGGAGTGCTGCGTTTCGCGAAAATCTGTGATCCAGGTTTTCCTCGAAACGCTTTAGCCGATTGCAAATCACGCCCCACAAGGTCATATATCGCAACGTTGACCCGGGAGTGTACGATGACCAATTACCTCGACTTCGAAAAACCTCTGGCCGAAATCGAAGGCAAGGCCGAGGAGCTGCGCGCTCTGGCCCGCTCCAGTGAGGACAAGATGGATGTCGAGGAAGAG
The DNA here is from genome assembly GCF_913057115.1 of uncultured Roseovarius sp. Classification (GTDB taxonomy): domain Bacteria; phylum Pseudomonadota; class Alphaproteobacteria; order Rhodobacterales; family Rhodobacteraceae; genus Roseovarius. The sequence continues at coordinate 2,033 of NZ_CAJXNN010000003.1, read as the reverse complement.
GCCGGCGCGCTGGATCGCAAGGCAGAGGCGATGCTGCAAGACCTCTACAAGTCCTTGACGCCATGGCGCAAATGCCAAGTGGCCCGTCACCCCGAACGCCCGCATTGCCGCGATTACATCGAGGCGTTGTTTAACGAATACACACCGCTGGCCGGTGACCGGAACTTCGCCGACGATCACGCCGTCATGGGCGGGTTGGCGCGCTTCAACGACACACCCGTCATGGTCATCGGCCATGAAAAGGGGAACGACACCAAATCCCGGATTGAGCGGAATTTTGGCATGGCCCGGCCCGAAGGCTATCGCAAGGCGATCCGCCTGATGGAAATTGCCGATAACTTCGGCCTTCCGGTGATCACCCTTGTCGACACTCCCGGCGCCTATCCCGGCAAAGGGGCCGAGGAACGCGGCCAATCCGAGGCCATCGCGCGCTCGACCGAGAAATGCCTGCAAATCGGCGTGCCGCTGATTTCCGTGGTGATCGGCGAAGGTGGATCGGGCGGGGCCGTGGCCTTTGCCACCGCCAACCGCGTCGCGATGTTGGAACATTCGGTCTATTCGGTCATCTCGCCCGAGGGCTGTGCCTCGATCCTTTGGAAAGACGCGGAAAAAATGCGCGAAGCCGCCGAGGCTCTGCGCCTCACGGCGCAAGACCTTTTGAAACTGGGCGTGGCCGACAAGGTGATTGATGAGCCACTTGGCGGCGCGCACCGCAACGCCGAGGCGGCGATTGCATCCGTCGGCGAAGCGATCAAATCGCTGCTGGCCGAACTGGACGGCAAAAGCCCTGAGAAACTCATCAAGGACCGCCGCCAGAAATTCCTTGATCTGGGCAGCAAGGGCCTTGCGGCCTAATTCACGTGAAAATGCCCCAATGGTGCCATCGGCTTGGCAAAAAGGCTCGTCAGCTTGTTTCCTGTCGTGCCATGCTATGCCATGAGCGGACGATCATTTGTCAGGGGTAAAACACCGTGGTCATGTTCAAAATCAGTCCCGCGTCACGCACCGAACGAGGCACCGCATGAGCCAGCGCAAGGGAATTATACTCGCGGGCGGGTCGGGGACACGGCTTTACCCGATCACCATGGGTGTGTCGAAACAACTCTTGCCGATCTACGACAAGCCGATGATCTATTATCCGCTTTCGGTCATGATGCTGGCAGGCATCCGCGAGATCGCGATGATCACCACGCCGCAGGACCAAGACCAATTCAAACGCACGCTTGGCGACGGCAGCCAATGGGGCCTGTCCCTGACCTATATCGTGCAGCCCTCACCCGATGGATTGGCGCAGGCTTATATTCTGGCGGAAGATTTCCTTGCTGGCGCGCCCAGCGCCATGGTCTTGGGAGATAACATTTTTTTCGGCGACGGGTTGAGCGAATTGCTGGCCAGTGCCGACGCGAAAACCACCGGCGGAACGGTCTTTGGCTACCACGTTGCCGACCCCGAACGCTATGGCGTGGTCGAATTCGATGCCGATGGACAGGCCAAACAGATCATCGAAAAACCCGCTGAGCCGCCCTCTAATTACGCGGTGACGGGGCTTTATTTTCTTGATGAAAAGGCCCCCGAACGCGCCCGCAAGGTCACGCCGTCGGCGCGGGGCGAGTTGGAAATCGCCTGCCTTTTGGAGATGTACCTTGAAGAGGGGACGCTGGACGTCAAACGCATGGGGCGCGGCTATGCCTGGCTGGATACCGGAACCCATGCCAGCCTTCTGGATGCGGGCAACTTCGTGCGGACGCTGGAACAGCGGCAAGGTTTGCAGACGGGCTGCCTCGACGAGATCGCGCACCAGATGGGCTGGATCAGCGACAAGGACCTTGAGGAACGGGCCGAGATGTTCGCCAAGAACGGTTATGGCCGGTACCTGCAAGGGCGGTTGAAGCCTGCCCGCTTCTAAACGGCGCGAATCACCTCTAAGCCTTTGGTTAACAACGAAAGTGCCTGTCAGCATCGCGTCGGCAAAACGTCGGTATCGCGTCGGTATTTTTTCCCGCACCCGCCGGAATTAACAAGGCGCGCGGTGA
>NZ_CAJXNN010000002.1 GCF_913057115.1 uncultured Roseovarius sp. | reverse complement strand
TTCGGCCTTGATTCCGCGCCTTGGGTTTCTGCCAAATAAGCGTCATCAGCGACCTCGGGATTGTTCAAAAAGGGCTCGCACCCGGGATTCGCCGCACGGTAAACGAAGGGCCTCTTTTGGACCATCGCTTTGGCTTTGCAAACCCGGTCCGCTCCTGCGAGACCGCAGGCAAAGCTGCCCCCTTGATCCAGAAAGCCATTTGCGCACCCCGGGTCTTCAAACCGGTCACGGGCCGTTACGCGAGGCCGCGTTCCGGGCGGTGGAACGGGGCGACTCTATTGATCGCCCCGGCGGAAGGCACCTTGCACGATCCGGTCCATGACCATGGCCAGGAACAGGATGGCGAAGCCGCCGAGAAGCCCCGGCCCCTTGGCCGCGTATTGCAGCGCTTCGAGGATTTCCTTGCCCAGACCGCCGCCGCCGATCAGCGAGATGATCACCACCATGCTGAGGCACATCAGAATGGTCTGGTTGACCCCGGTCATGATCGAGGGCAGCGCCAGCGGCACTTCGACATCCTTGAGCAACTGCCAACGCGACGCACCGAAGGCCACGGCGGCCTCCTTGATGCTGTCGGGCACGCCGCGCATCCCGAGCGCGGTCAGGCGGATCACCGGGGGCATGCCGAATATGATCGTTGCCAGGATACCGGGCGGGTTGCCGGTGCCGAAAAAGGCGATGATGGGAATGAGGTACACGAAGGCCGGCAGGGTTTGCATCAGGTCCAGCACCGGTTCGGCCGCGGCATAGGCGCGGCGCGATTTGCCGAACCAGATGCCCAGCGGGATGCCAACCACCACGCAGAGCAGCACCGACGCGCCGACAAGTGCCACGGTTTCCATGGCCACCGCCCAATAGCCCAGCAGCGCGATGTAGGCCAGTGAGGCCGCGGTGAAGACCGCCACGCGCGGCCCTGCGGCGCGCCATGCGGTGACACAGATCACCAGCATCACCACCGGCCAGGGCGAGCCGTTCAGCGCGACGGTCAGCGCATCCAGCACCGCGCGCACGCCCGCGACCAACCCGTCGAAAACATCGCCCCCGGCGGCGGCGGCGGCGTCGATCCGGTCTTCGAGCCAACTTGCAACCACCGAAAACAGGGTGCGATCCTCGCTGCCAAGGATCAGGGCCGAGGCGCGATCTTCGGGGAAGTCTTCGAGCAGGCCCATGGCGGCATTGGCGGTGAACTTATAGATGATCAGCGGCGCGATCGCGGCAGTCAGTGCCGCGCCCAGAAGCGTGTTATTGAGGGAGCGGCCATGTTCGGTTGCGTCAGGGTCGATGCGCCAGCGCTCATATTGCTTTTCGCAGGCGGGATAGGCCATCACGCCTTGCAGCAATTTGATGAGAAGCAAGAACACCAGTCCGGTGATCAGGATGCCCATGGCCTCGGACTGCGCCGCCTGTGCCTTGGCAAGGCTGCTGTCGGCCGCGCTTTGGATGTTCGCGGCCAATGTCGAGAAGCGGTCGATATCGGCCTGATCGCTGGCTTGCGCGGCGCGGTCGCGCAGGTCTTGGGCGCGGTCGGCCTGTCGGGCGGCCCGTTCCGCGAAATCGGCGCCGGGGTCGCCCCAAGCCCCCCGCCCGATCTGCACCCAAGCCACTGTTTCCAGCAACAAGAAGGCCCAGAACATACCCCATATGGAACGCGAGGCGGCCCAGAGCGGCCCCAGGATCGCGGCCCAGATATGGAAGGTGACGGGCATCCAGCCGGTGGCCTTGTGAATCTTGTGAAAGGCGGTGACATAGGCGGCGCCATTCGGACCCGCGTAGTCGTGGATGGATTGATCCAGCGCTGCGCGGTCGACCTCGATATCCGAGGCGGCGGTGATTTTCTGTTCTGTACTGGTGTCGGTCATTCTTGCTTGCCCCCTTGGATGCCGCGCAACAGGCGGGCCTTGTCCACGACGCCGACGTCCTGACCGTTTTCGGTAATGATGATCGGCGCATAGGTGTCGACGGAGAGGTCGATCAGTTGATCCAGATCGGCCCCTTCATCGGCGCGCAGCGAGTCGTCGAGCGACCGGGTGTCGGTGGCGCGAAACTCGTCGATCGGCACCATGATGGAGTGGGCCTTGACCAGTTTGAGCTTGGAAATGCCTTGAACGAACTCGCGCACGTAATCGTCGGCGGGGTTCATCACGATGTCTTCGGGCGTGCCGATTTGCACGATCACCCCATCCTTCATGATGGCGATGCGATGGCCGATGCGAATGGCCTCGTCTAGGTCATGGGTGATGAAAAGCGTGGTTTTCTTCAGTTGCGCGACGAGCGCCTTGAACTGGTCCTGCAATTGCAGGCGAATAAGCGGGTCGAGCGCCGAGAAGGGTTCATCCATCAGCAGGATTTCGGGGTCGGAGGCCAGCGCGCGGGCGATGCCGACGCGCTGTTGCATGCCGCCCGAAAGCTCGGAGGGGAGGCGATCTTCGAAGCCCACCAGATCAACCAGTTCAAGCGCGTGATCGGACACCGCCCAGCGTTTCGATTTGGGGATGTGGCGGATTTCGAGGGGGTAGCCCACGTTGTCGCGGACCGAGCGGTGCGGCATCAGCGCCATGTGCTGGAACACCATGCCGATTCTTTCGGCGCGGATGCGGCGCAGCTCGGTGTGCGACAGGGACGAGACGTCTTGTCCAAGGATTTCGATTGTCCCCGCTGTAGGCTCGATCAGGCGATTGACATGGCGCACAAGGGTGGATTTGCCCGAGCCCGACAGGCCCATGATGCAAAAGATTTCGCCGCGGGCGACGTCGAAGCTGGCCGATTGCACGCCGACAACACAGCCGAAGCGTTCAAGCACCTCGGGTTTGCCGATGCCTTCGGTCTTGATGGCCGAAATCGCCTCGTCGGCGCGGGGGCCGAAGACTTTCCAAACGTCCCTGAGCCGGACGACGCTTTCGTCTGTCATGTGATCTGTCCCGATTTTTTTGATGCCAAGGTGCGAACCAAGAAGGCGCCGGGGGGGTGCCGCGCCGGGTTGGGGCGCGGCACCTTTTCGTCACTCCAGGAACCAGCCCAGAACCTGATCTTCGTTGGCGGCGACCCATTCTTGGGCGAAGGCCGGGGCCTCTTTGCCTTCGATGACCAGCTGATAGGTCATGTTGGAGACAGTATCGGTGTCGAAATCCACGTTGCTGAGCATGCTGGAGACCGCCGGGTAGTCGCTTTCGAGCGATTTGGCATAGGCCATGTGGATGTAGATCGGTGGCCAGCTGACCGCGGCGTCCGAGTTTTCCAGCCAGTCGGGATCGTCGGTAGGCTGTGCCACGTTCCATTTGGCGGGGTCATGCTCGGGTTCGTCCAGCACCACAAGGTCATGCAGGGCGAAAACATAATGCGGTCCATAGCAAAACCCGATCCAAGGCTCGCCCGCCTCGATTGCGCTGTCGAGTTCAGCGTAGGCGATGGTTTCATCGGTCTGCACCAGTTCCATCGTCTGATCGTAGCCATAGGACTTGGCGCGAATCTGTTCCACGTTGGTTGAGGCCCAGCCGGGCGCGCCGATCCAAAGCTCACCTTGGCCATCGCCATCGCGGTCGATCAGGGCCGCGACATCGGGGTTGGTCAGGTCGTCGATGGAGGTGATGCCATTGGCCTCGGCGCTGGCGCGGTCCATGCACATGCCTTGGAAGGCGGAAACACCGTTTTCGTTGATGACAACGGTGCCCTTTTCCTTGGCGAATTGATCGGCGAGGTTTTGTTGGTTGGGTAGCCAGACCTCGGGGTGAATGTGCATGGCGCCTGAGTCCATGGCCTCGAATACGATGGGGTTGGTGCCGTTTTGCAGCTCTACCTCGAGCCCCAGATTGTCTTCGACGGCAACTTTCAGGATATTGGCTGCGGCCTTGACCGACGGCCAGTTCGGCACGCCGATCACGATATCAGCGGCCAGTGCAGGCGTGGATGCCAGCATGGTGCCGCCGACCAGTAAGGTCTTGAGCGATTTCATTGGCTAGTTCTCCCTATTCGGACATGCCGCGGCACCCGCGCCCCGGCCTTTTCTTGTTCTGACACGCCCGCCATCGGGCGCCGGACCAGATGGCCCTGCGCCGCGGGTGGCGGGCCGGGGTCTGGTCAGGCCCTTAGGTTAACCAGCCTCAAGAAATTGATAAGCGAAACTTTATGCAGAGAATGTTCGAAGAATTTGAATATACAGGGTCGGCATGCCTTAGTCCGGGAGGGCGTGGGAGTCGTTGCTCAGGCGGTCGACGAGGTTTTGAAACCAGCTCCAGTTTTGTGCGGCGGTGTCGTTGACGACAAGGCACTTCTTGCGGGTGTAAACAGGGGCGCCGACAACGGGAAAGAGACGTCCGTTGCGCAGGAACCGATAGGCAAGCGCCTCGGGCAGATAGGCTGAACCGCGATTGTCGAGGATGAACTGAAGCGCCCACCATGAGCTGTCGAAACTGATCCGGGCGACCCCGGCATCGTGGTAGGTTTCGGCGTGCATGCGGCGATAGTCGGTCCCGTGATCGACGAAGATGTAATCCGGGTCGCCGATCATCGGCGTATCGGGGTTGCTGGAATACAGGACCAGACGTTCAACCGGCAACTCGTGGATGGTTTGGTTGCCCCGTGCGACGGCCTCGTAGGTCAGAATCACATCGACCGCGCCTTCGAGCAGCCAGTTCTCCAAGTCTTCGCTGCTGCCTTGATGCACGGACAGGGCGATTTCGGGATGTTCGGAAAGGATATCGTAAAAGAAGTGCCGCCCCGGGCCGTGCCATAGCTCGCGGTCGCAGCCGAAGGTACAGACCGCATCGAGCCCCGTGGGCAGGGCGGTGTCGAATTTCGCCTGCCGCCAAAGCCCGGTCATGATCCGGGCATAGCCCAACAGCTTGGTGCCCGCCGGTGTGAGCGTGGTGCCGGATTTCTGACGATTCAGAAGGACTTGGCCGATGTCGTTTTCCAGTGTTTTGAGGCGCGCCGTCACGGTGGATTGCGTCACGTTCATTTTCTGCGAGGCCCGCACCAAGCTGCCGGTTTCGACGATGGCCAAAAAGGTCTGCAACGAGACGATATTCATGGCGCCCTCCTTAATTCGAATTTTTTGCATTTATAAAGCAAAACTATTCGCTATCAAGAATTGAGGTTTTGTGAGACCGTCCTGACATCACGAATTTGCCCGCAACAGCAGGAGCGTCGAGATGTTTCGAGACAACACACAACTGGTGCCGCGAGACCACTTCATTTCCGCCATGCGCCAAGTGGCGTCGTCGGTCACCGTCGTCACGACCGACGGTGAGGCCGGGCGGCACGGGGCCACCGTGAGCGCGTTTTCCTCGGTCTCGGCGGACCCGCCCACGGTTCTGGTGTGCCTTTTCGCCGAAAGCCGGATCGCCAAGGCCGTGTCGCAAAACGGGGTGTTCTGCGTGAATGTCCTGTCCGAGACCGATGCCGATATCGCCGACCGCTTTGCCGGGCGGCACGATGCTTGGGTCGAGGACAGGTTTTCGGGAATCAACTGTTACGGCGCGCCGGGTGAGGCCCCGCAGATTGATGGGGCCACGGCCTTTCGCTGTGTCTTGCAGCAAACGGTGCGCTCGGGCAGCCATCTGATCGTGCTGGGACATGTGCGCGATGTGCTGGCCGGAACGTCCCGGCCCCTGACCTATAGCGACGGCTGCTACCACAGGGTGCTGCCGCAAACTCAAATGGCCCTCGCGGCCGCGAACTGAAAGCGTAAGATGAAGACATACAAGATGCTGATTGACGGGGAATGGGTGCCGTCCTCGGACGGGGGCACCTTCCCCAGTATGAACCCCGCCACGGGCGAGAATTGGGCCGAGATTCCCGAAGCCAGTGCCGAGGATGTAGACCGCGCCGTGCGGGCGGCGCATAGGGCTTGTTACGAAGGCCCATGGGCGAAGATGAGTGCCACGGAACGCGGCCATTGCCTGCGCCGGTTGGCTGACCTTTTGGCCGACAGGTCCGAGCATCTGGGCGAGATCGAAACCCGCGACACCGGTAAGATGTTCAAGGAAACCCGCTGGCAGGCGAAGTATATCAGCGAGTTTTATCACTTTTATGCCGGGGCTGCGGACAAGATCCATGGCGAGACCCTGCCCATCGACAAGCCCGACATGTTCGTTTTCAGCAATCGCGAACCGCTGGGCGTGATTGCCGCCGTGGTGCCTTGGAACAGCCAGCTGTTTCTTGCGGCGGTCAAGATCGGCCCGGCGTTGGCGGCGGGGAATTCGGTTGTTCTGAAGGCCTCGGAACATGCCTCGGCGGCGATGCTGGAGTTTGGCGAAATGATTGCCGAGGCAGGTATTCCCGATGGTGTGGTCAATATCGTCACCGGCCATGGCGACCCTTGTGGGAAGGTCCTGACCTCGCATCCGCTTGTGGCGCGGGTGTCCTTTACCGGCGGGCCCGCGTCAGCGCGGCATGTCATTGGAAACACGCGTGAAAACTTTGCCGAAATCAGCCTTGAGCTGGGCGGCAAATCCCCCTTCATCGTGTTCGACGATGCCGACATCGTCAGCGCGGTCAATGGCTCGGTCGGGGGGATTTTCGCGGCTTCGGGCCAAAGCTGTGTCGCCGGGTCGCGCCTGATTATCCATGAAGACGTGGCCGACGAATTCCTTGAACGTATGGCCGAGGTTGCGCGCGGCGTGACCATCGGGGACCCCATGGCCGAGGAAACCGACATGGGCCCGCTTTGTACCCAGGGGCAGATGGATACCATCGAACGCGAGGTCGCCCGCGCGGTCGAAGAGGGCGGCAAGATCATCTGTGGCGGCAAGCGCGCCGATGCCGGATCGGACATGTTCTATGAGCCGACGATCATCGACTGCCCCAGCCCCGATTTGCACATCGTCGATACCGAGCTTTTCGGCCCGGTCCTGAGCGTGCTGCGTTTCCGCACCGAGGAGGAGGCGCTGGCGCTGGCCAATGACACGGTGCATGGGCTGGCCGCCGGGATTTTCACCCGCGACAGCGCCCGCGCCCTGCGGATGAGCCGTGCGGTGCGGGCCGGAATCGTTTGGGTGAACACCTATCGCGCGGTCTCACCCATTGCCGAATTCGGCGGGATGAAAACCTCGGGCTACGGCCGCGAGAGCGGCTTTCAGGCGGTCTATGACTACACGCGCCCGAAAACCGTCTGGATGAACACATCATCGGACCCGCTGGCAAGCCAGTTCGTGTCGCGATGAGCCAAGGGAGGACACCATGAAATTTCAACTTGCGATCAATCTTGAGCGGATGAGCCCTGACACGGATATGAAAGACGTGCGCGACCACACGCTTGAAATGGTGAAAATGGCCGATGCGGCGGGGTTCGAAATTGCCTGGGCCGCCGAACACCACGCCATGGAAATGACGATTGCGCCCAACCCTTTCCAAATCCTGACGTGGTGGGGGGAGCATGCCAAGAATATCCGGCTCGGGATTGGCGTGGTGAATGCCGCTTATTGGCATCCCATCAACCTTGCCGGCGAGGCCGCGTTCCTTGATCTGCTCAGCGATGGGCGATTGGAGTTCGGCATCGGCTCGGGCGCCTATCAGCGTGAGTTCGACCGGATGTTCCCGGGCCTCGATCAAAAAGACAGCTATCGCTACATGCAGGAAATGCTGCCCGTGGTGCGCGCTTTGTGGAAGGGCGACTATGAGCACAACGGCGAGTTCTGGCAGTTCCCGCGCGCGACCTCTTGCCCCAAGCCGGTGCAGGACGAGGTGCCTGTCTGGGTGGCGGCGCGTGCGCCGATTACCTTTGACTATGCGGTGCAGAACAACTGCAACATCCTGAGTTGGCCGCTGACCATGCCCATGTCCGAGGCGGAAACCTATCGCGCGCGGCTCGACGATGCGATTGCCAAGAACGGCGGCAAATACGATGGCCGCTGGGTGATGATGCGCCACGCGGCGGTTTATGAAACCGAGGACGACCGGCAGAACGCCCTGCAATCGGTGCGCGTTCAGTTGGGTCAATTCGGCAACCTGATGACCCAGACAGGCGATGTCATCAACGGCTTCCCCGAAGAGGTGGCCCCGGAAGACCTTGAAGGCAACTTCCGCTACGACCCGGCGACGCTGGAAGAAAACCTTCTGTTCGGCTCGCCCGAGCAGGTCATCGAGAAGCTGAAAGGCTACGAGGCGCTTGGGCTTGATGGCTTCATCTACTACGCCTCGATGGGCATGGACATGGATCAGCAGAAACGCTCGCTGCAACTCTTCATCGACAAAGTCCTGCCCGCATTCGCAGAAAAGGAAATGGCCCATGCCGGTTGAAATTCGCCGCACGCTGCTTTGGCAGCAAACCACCTATCTTGAAGGCTGGAAAAAGGTTGATGAACCGACGCTTCTGGTGGCCGCGATGGTCATCATCAAGAACCCGTGGTTCGGGCGCGGCCATGTGGAAAACATGCGCCCGGAAATTCAGGACCACGGGCCGGAAATCGGCAAACTGCTGACCGGCATGTTGCTGGATGTCACGGGAGACCAATTGGAAGGCTGCGGCAAGGCCTCGGTTGTCGGCATGGGCGGCGAAGTGGAACATGCCCAAGCGCTGACCCACACGCTGCATTTCGGCAATCAGTTCCGCGAGGCGATCAACGCCAAGAGCTATCTGGTGTTTTCCAACACACGCGGGGCGGCCAACTGTCCGATCACCATTCCCTTGATGGACAAGGATGATGGCGGGCGGCGCTCGCATTACCAGACGATCCAGACCTCCATCGCCGATGCCCCTGCCGAGGATGAAATCATCGTGGCGCTGGGTGCTTCGGTGGGCGGGCACCCCAACCACCGTATCGGCGACCGCTACGAGGACCTGCGCGAGATGGGCCGCGACGTCGACAACCCGGCGGGGCTGTGAATGGCGGTCTCGCAACAGGGAACGGCTTATGATCTGACCGGCCCCAAGCATGCCCCGGTTGTGGTGCTGATCCATGGGCTGGGCCTGACGCGCGAAAGCACATGGGGCGAGATTGCCCCGGTGCTGGCGGGTGACTACCGGGTACTGGCCTATGACCTTCTGGGTCATGGCGAAACGGCTTTGCCCGAAGGCCCCGTCACCCTGACGGCGCTCAGCGAACAACTGATCGCTTTGATGGACGAGTTGGGCATCGAGCGCGCCGCGCTTGTGGGCTTTTCGCTGGGCGGGATGATCAACCGGCGCTGCGCGATGGACCATCCGGGCCGGGTGTCTGCGCTGGCCATTCTCAACTCGCCCCATGACCGGGGGGAGGAGCAGCAACAGATCGTTGAGCAACGCGCCCGTGACACGGCGGCGGGTGGCCCGGCGGCAGGGATCGACGTGACGCTGGCGCGCTGGTTCACCGAAAGTTTCCGGCGCGATCATCCGGATCGGGTGGCCGCTATCCGCGATATCGTGCTGGCCAATGACCCGGCCAATTACGCGGCGCACCGGCAGGTGCTGGCCGAAGGTGTGCGCGAGTTGATCGCGCCCGACCCGCCCATCACCCTGCCGATACTGGCCCTCACCTGTGAGCATGACAGCGGCTCCACCCCGTCGATGAGCCACGCCATCGCGCAGGAGACCCCCGGCGCCGAAACCCAGATCGTGCCGCAGCTTCAACACCTCGGGCTGATCGAACAGCCCGCCCTCTTTTCACAGCCGGTTCTTGAGTTCCTGAACCGCGTGTTCGCCAAATAAAAGGATACCCCCATGACACAGCTTTCCGGTGGACAGGCCGCCGTCGAAGCCCTCAAGGCTGAGGACACGAAATTCGTTTTCGGTCTGATCGGCTCGGCCACGATGGAGATGTTCGACGCGCTTTACGATGCGAAAGAAATCAATTTTATCGGTGTGCATGATGAACGCACCGGCACCCATATGGCCGATGGATATGCCCGCGCCAGCGGGGACACCGGTGTGGTGCTGGCCGGCCAAAACGGCCCCGGCACCACCAACCTTGTGACCGGGCTGGCGCAGGCCAAGGCCGCTTATACACCCATCGTATCCATCGGTGGCGCGCTGGCCTCGGGGCATGTCTATCGCGATGCCTTTCAGGAGGTGGATCAACAGGCGCTTTTCACCCCCATCACCAAGAAGACTTGGACCGCCCCTTCGACCGACCGGGTGCCCGAACTGGTGCAAGAGGCCTTTCGCGTCGCCAACGCCCCGCGCAAAGGGCCGGTGCAATTGAACCTGCCGCGCGATGTGTTGTCGGGGCAAGCGGAGTTTGGCGATATGCCGAAGCCCGAGGCCTATCGCCCGGTTGGCCCCACGGCTGCGCCCGAGGCCTCCGTTGCGCAGGCCGCCAAGATGCTGGCCGGGGCCGCGCGGCCGGTGATCATGGTGGGCGGCGGGATCAAGAACACCGGCACCGCCGACCGCGCCATTGCACTGGCCGAAGCCTTTAACGCGCCGCTTGTAAGCTCTCCCGGGCATGGCGACGCGATCCCGTTTGGCCATCCGCTTAACGCGGGCCAGATGGGCCCGCGGGGCAACGAGGTTGCCTCGCGGCTGATGACAGAGGCCGATGTGATCCTTGCCCTTGGCACGCGCATCGGCTTCAACGCCACCTTCTACAGCTATGACAACATCAACCGCGATGCGGCGATCATCCATGTCGAACAGGAACCCACCGCGATTGGCCGGTATTTCCCGGTGGAGCTGGGCATTTGGGGCGACGCGCCCACGGTGGCCGACCAATTGCGCGCCGAAGCAGAGAAGCTCAGCCGCCGGGCCGAGGCCGAAGCCTGGACCGAGAGCTATAAGGCCGAGCGGCAGGCCTTTCTTGCGACCCGCGACGCCGAGGCCGACGTGGCCAATTCCATCATCCAGCCCTCGGGCCTGTTCAAGACCCTGCGCGATACCTGCCCCAAGGACAGCGCCTTTACCATGGATGCGGGCACGCTTTGTCTGCAAGCCACCGACAAGCTGAACTACTGGCACCCCAAAAGCCTGTTCACGCCGCTTGATTTCGGGCTGGTGGGCTTTTCTTTTGCCGCCGGTCTGGGGGTCAAGCTGGCCTGCCCCGACCGCCCGGTGATTTCGCTGATGGGCGATGGAGGTTTCGGGATGACCACCTCGGAGCTCTCCACCGCCGTCGATTACGGGATCAACACCGTGACCGTGGTGATGAACAACGGCTGCTGGGGGGCGGAAAAGGCCTATCAGCGCGACTTTTTCAACGGCCGCTACATCGGCGCGGATATCTCAAGCCCGCCGTTTGACAAACTGGCCGAACTTTACGGTGCCAAGGGCTACCGCGCCGAGACGCTCGCGCAAACCGCCGAGGCCATTGAGGCGGCGCTGTCCTGCGGCAAACCCGCCGTGATCGACGTGATGGTCGACCCCGCAGCCCTTTATTCCTTCCGCCGCGATAGCTTCAAACACAGAGGGGGCTGACCCATGTCCGACACGAAATACCCCGCCACCGAAGCGCAACGCGCCACCGGCGATTGGAACCCCTTTTGGACCACGCTGGAGGAGCTGGACCCCGACTACCTCGAAGCCTTCCTGCAATTCCGCTCGGTGCCGCAAAACGGGCCGCTGGATCAAAAGACCAAGGAGTTGATTTTCATCGCCATCAATGTGGCGACCACGCACCTTTGGCCCTCGGGTGCCCGGCGGCACATGGCCAACGCGCTTGAGGCCGGGGCCACCAAGGAAGAAATCCTTGAGGTGATCCAACTGACCTCGATCATGGGAATCCATTCGATGACCATGGGCGTGCCGATCCTTCTGGAAGAGGCCGAGAAGGCCGGGCAGCAAGGTTGAGCGATGGCAATGGTGCACGGCGCTATGAGCGTCGGGGAGACGGTTTTCATCGCTGGTGTTATCCGGGCCTGGATGATGATCTGAGTTCGGCATCGCGTTACGCTTGCGCGCGAAACTCTGGCTTGCAAAACCACCCGGAGAAAGGCCTTTGAAGCGCCTTGCCTGCGGAGGAATGGCCCGGTCTATTCCAGTTGTTCGACTGTTACCTCGAAGGTGCCTTCGACGGGCTTGCCCTGTGATAGGTCGATGTCGCGGCCATAATTGTCTGAGGTGCCCATCGTGCCTTGGAAACTGCCGGTGAGGGATAGTGTGGTTCCGTTCAGATCGTGGCTGCCGAGGGTGACAGAGAGCGCGCCGTCTTCTTGATCTTCACCGGAAAAGAGCTTTTCCACCGCTTGGCTGTCTTCATAGCGCGTCAGGCGCAACTCGGGCACGCTGGGTGTCCAGTTCGCGGCGTCGAAGCTGAGGCTGAGGACAACCGGGTCTTCGCCATCTGCGTTGAAGGCGCGGGCCGAGAGGCTGACCGAGGGCCAGTTGGCGCTTCCGCTCCAGTCGCTTTGACCGCCGCGAAGGGGAAGAACGAGGTCTTCGCCGGCGATGGTCAGGGCAATCTCCCCGGTGCTTTCGGCCAATGCTGGCGTGGCCAGACCGAGGGCGATAAGGGGGGCGAATAGGGCTGTGGTTCTGGAAAACATGAAGAATCCTTGCGTTGAAATGCCATGCTCAGGGTAGGGAGATCATCTGCGCTCAGGCAAGGAAGAACTTTGCACAACCCTTTGCGCGTCTGTTTCACCGAGTTGACAGCTACCAAAAGAAAAGGCCCCGCCGGGTGGCGAGGCCTTGCAACATGGATCCGTTCGGATCAGCCCTGACGGGCTTTGAACCGACGCTGAGTCTTGTTGATGACGTAGACGCGGCCTTTGCGGCGCACGACCCGGCAGTCACGGTGCCGGTTCTTCAGCGAGCGGAGCGAGTTCTTGACCTTCATGGTCTTCTCCTACTTTGTCGCGGCGCGGGCCAGCGCCTGGGGTTACGGGCGTTCCACGCGATTGCGGAACAGTGAATTCATGGTGGGCGATACTAGGTTCGAACTAGTGACCCCTTCGATGTCAACGAAGTGCTCTACCACTGAGCTAATCGCCCATGAATACCTTTGCGAAAGCGCCCCAACGAATAGGGGCGCGGAAATCCGCGCCAGTAAGCGGGGTCTATAAAAGGAGTCGGCGGGGGGATCAAGGGCTTTTAGAAACACATTTTCAGTCTATGATAAAGCGCAACAGGAGGGACGGATGCCAAAGGCGGCTTTTCATCTGACGCACCCCGAACGGCGGACCAGCAGCGTGGTCTTTGCCTCGCCCCATAGCGGGCGGGATTATGCGTGGTCGTTCCTGCGCAAAACGGCCTTGGACCAGCATCAGGTGCGGTCGTCGGAAGATGCCTTCGTTGATCAGTTGTTCGAAGCCGCGCCGCGCTTTGGTGCGCCATTGTTGAAGGCCGGGGCGCCGCGCGCCTATGTGGATTTGAACCGCAGCGAAGACGAGTTGGACCCGGCGCTGATCGAAGGGGTGCGCAAGGCCGGGCATAACCCGCGCATCGCCTCGGGGCTTGGGGTGATCCCGCGGGTGGTGGCCAACGGGCGACCAATCTACCGTGGGAAGCTGTCGCGCGAGGAGGCCGAGCGCCGGATCGAGACCTATTGGCGGCCCTATCACGAGGCCTTGGCCGGGCAGTTGGATCAGGCGCATTCGATGTTTGGGCAATCGATTTTGGTGGATTGCCATTCGATGCCGCATGAGGCGATGGATTCGGTGGTGCGCATGGGGGCGAAGCGGCCCGACGTGGTGTTGGGCGATCGGTTCGGGGCGGCGGCTTGTGACGAGGTGGTGAGCCGGATCGAGGCGGCCTTTCAGGCGGCCGGGCTTGTCGTGGTGCGCAACACGCCCTTTGCCGGGGCCTATATCACGCAGCAATATGGCCGCCCGTCGCGCAACCGTCATGCGGTGCAGGTCGAGATTGACCGGGCGCTTTACATGAATGAGCAATTGATTCGCCCCAACGGCAACTTCGAGGCCTTCAAGCGGCTGATCGAAGGGGTGATTGCCGAGGTGGCCGCCATTGGCCGCCCCAAGGCCGCGCCTTTGGCGGCGGAGTAGCGTTAGCCTTCGGGCAATAGCCATGCATCGAGATAGATCGACAACCGCTCTTCGAGCGGCATTTCGTTGTTGATGGTGCAGAAATCGAGGGCCAGCGCCTGAATGGCGAAGGCTTGGATGCCTTCGCCCATGAGTCCGGCCGAGATATCTTTGCGGAAGGGGGCGTTTTCGAGCAGCTTTGTGAACACCTCGTCCTGTCGGGCGAAGGTGAGGGCGATCGGGCCGATGTTGTCCTTGGCTGCGGCCCCCGAGTGGCGCAGGATCACGTCGAACACGTAGCGTTCGCAGCGCATGAAGTCGATCAGCGGCATGATCATCGCCATGAGCGCCTCGATACTGTCGGGTGTCGGGGCGGTCTCGGCTTGGTCGAGGAAGGCGTCCATTTCGGCGGCGATGAGGATTTCCATCAGCGCGTCCTTGTCGGGGAAATGGGCAAAGAAGGTGCCTTTGGCCACACCGGCGCGTTTCACAACCTCTTGGGTACGCAGGCCTTCGTAGCCAAGTTCGCCGATGATCTCTTGCGCGGCGTCCAGCAGGCGGGCGCGGGTTTGCAAAGTGCGGGATTGTTGTTTGGTCATGTGGGAAAATTTGCACAAAAATTGACCGAGGTCAAATTATGAGTTGACCGGGCGGCGTTCTGTCGGCATATAAAATGACCATGGTCAATTTTGGAGAGACTCATGGAACGCAAACGGATTTACGTGCTGGATGGGCATCCGGCGAAAGACACGCTGTCACGGGCTTTGGCTGCGGCCTATGCCAAAGCGGCAGTGGCCAAGGGTCACGAGGTGCGTGTGGCGCATCTGAGCGAGCTGGCTTTCGATATGGATTATGAGAACGCGGGTTACGTGAACACAAAACCCTTGGAGCCTGCGCTTGAGCAGGTCATGGCAGATATCGAATGGTGTGAGCATTTCGTGATGGTGGCACCTATGTGGTGGGGCAGTGTGCCTGCGAAGCTGAAGGGGTTGTTTGATCGGGCGTTCTTGCCGGGTCGGGCCTTTGATACGCGCAACCTGTCGAAAATCGGTATGCCCGCGCCGATGCTGGGCGGACGGACCGCGCGAGTGATCGTGACGTCGGATACGCCAAGGTGGTTCCTACGGCTGCGCCATGGCAGTGCGATGATCCGTCAGCTGCGGGGGCAAATCCTTGGATTTGTGGGGATCAAACCTGCGCGGGTGTCGTATTTTTCAGGGGCGAGCCACCCGAAGACGGGGCAGGTGCAGCGCTGGTTGGACCGGGTTGCGGGGCTGGGCGCCAAGGCGGCCTGACCGGACCAAGCCGTTTCGAAACGGCTTGGCCCAAGCGCCTTGCAAGGCGCTTTCCTGCACGGTTTCAAAACCGTGCTGTGCAAGCCCGTTCGAACGGGCTTGTCGCCTTCGGCGGGAGTATTTTGGGAAAGATGAAAGCCGTGGGCTTTAGCGAAGGGCGCGGCCCTTGAGAATCGCGCCCGCGCCGAATTTTCTGCGGATCGAGTCGGTGGCGCGTTCGGCGCTGGCGCGGCTTTTCGCATTGGGATCGAGCAGGTCGCCCGAGAGATCGGCGCTGTCTTGTGGGACAAGGTCGGACAGGCCAACGCCGATAAGCCTGTAGGGCGCGTTGCCCTCGACCTGATCCATCAACCCGCGTGCGGTGCGATAGAGCGTGTCGGCCAGTTGCGTGGCGTCTCTCAGCGCCACGCGGCGGGTAAGGATTGCGTGGTTGGCGCGTTTGAGTTTGAGGGTGACGACACGGCCCGCGGTGCATTTGGCCTTGGCGCGGTCGGAGACCTTTTCAGAAAGCCTCCAAAGGTGGCCATCGAGAATGTCGAGATCGGCGGTGTCTTCGGAAAAGGTGGTCTCGTTCGAGATTGATTTCATTGGAGAATTCGGGCTGACGCGGCGGGTGTCTTGCCCGCGCGCAAGGTGCCAGAGGCGGTCGCCCATGGCGCCAAAGCGCGCGATGAGATCGGTTTTCTCCCATCTGAGCAGATCGGCAATGGTGCGGATGCCGGCGGTATCGAGGGCCGTTCGCGTGGCTTGGCCCACGCCCCAGATCAGGCTGACGGGTTTGTCATGCAGGAAGGTGGCGGTTTCGGCTTGGCCGATCACGGAAAAGCCGTGGGGTTTGTCGAGGTCAGAGGCGATTTTTGCCAAAAACTTGTTATGACTCAAGCCGATAGAGCCGGTGACGCCCAATTCGCTGCGCATGGTTTTGACCAGTTTGGCGAGCATCACGGCGGGGGGTGCGCCGTGCAGGCGGGCGGTGCCGGTGAGGTCCAGAAAGGCCTCGTCAAGCGAGAGCGGCTCAATCGCCGGGGTGAGGTCTTCCATCAGTGCGCGGATTTGGCGCGAGACCTGCGCGTAGGCCTCCATCCGAGGTTTGATGACCACCGCGTCGGGGCAGAGTTTGAGCGCCTTGAACATTGGCATAGCCGAGCGGACGCCGCGAATTCTTGCGATATAACAAGCGGTTGAGACCACACCGCGCCGCCCGCCGCCGATGATGACGGGCTTGCCTTCGAGGCTGGGATCGTCACGTTTTTCGACGCTGGCGTAAAAGGCATCGCAGTCCATATGGGCGATGGAGAGCTCGAATAATTCGTCATGCGCGATGATACGCGGGCTGCCGCAAGCGGGGCAGCGGGCAGCGCTATCGAAGGTTTCAAGGCAATCGCGGCAGAGGGCGGGCATGGCATGGCCAAGTTGTACGAGTCGTACGAATTGTACGTGGGTTTCGTACGAAACTCATCCCCGGTAAGCAGGGTTTCGTACGAAACTGGAAATTGGGCGGGGATATGCCATTCGAAGGGGCCAAGGTGATCCTGTTTCTGGGGGCTGATTTGCTGGTGCTGCGGCGAGATCATACGCCGGGGATCCCTTGGCCGGGGTATCTTGATCTGCCGGGCGGTGGACGCGAGGGCGCGGAGAGTGCCGAGGATTGTGTCTTGCGCGAGACGCGGGAGGAAGTGGGCCTTGCGCTGGCGCCGGAGGAGTTGCGCTGGCGGCGCTTTTACGAGGTGCCGCGTCCGGTTTGGTTTTTCGCCGCGTGGTTGCCGCCTGAGCGGGCGCGAGGCGTGCGGTTTGGCGGCGAGGGGGTTGGGTGGTGCCTGATGGACCCGGTTGATTTTGCCGCGCATGACGAGGCGATCCCGCATTTCAGGGACCGGGTGCGGACGGTTTTGCAGGAGGGGCCGACCTTGGCGCCCTAGGTGGGAGTGCCGCGATACCGAAACACACCCGTTGCCGTGGCAATCAGGTTTCCGAGATCATCCGATACGTCGGCCTTGGCGAAATAGGTTTTGCGCCCGCCGCCCGTGACGTGGCCTTCGGCAATGAGCCGGGTGCCTTGGGCTTGGCCGAGGTAGTTGACTGTCATCGACAGGGTCAGGGCCATTTGCCGTTTGTCGGGATCGCCCGTGAAGCATCCGGCAAAGCCCATGGCGGTATCCATCAAGGTGGCATGCAGCCCGCCGTGGGGGATGCCTTGGCGGTTGGCCACATGCGGGGCGATGGGCACCTCGACGCGGGCGAAGCCTTTTTGCCAGTCGGTCATCTCAATCCCCAGATGGGTGGCCATGGCAGAGGGTTTTTCAAACAGGTGGCTGTTGTCCTGGCTCATGCACCGCCCTTTCGCTGGTCAGGGTGGGTGTAGTCGGCAAATTGCTGGCGCAGGGTGAGCTTGGAGATTTTGCCGGTCGCGGTGAGGGGGAGTTCATCGGTGAAGAGCAGATCATCGGGAAGCTGCCATTTGGCGAAATGGTCGCCCATGTGGGCGTGGATGTCTTCGAGCGTGGGGTGCTGATCGCCTTCGGGGACGACCACCAGAACCGGGCGTTCATCCCATTTGGGGTGCGGCACGGCGATGATGGCGCAGGTTTTCACCAAGGGGTGCGAGATGGCGGCATTTTCAAGGTCGATTGAGCTGATCCATTCGCCGCCCGATTTCACCAGATCCTTGGCGCGGTCGCGGATGATAAGTTGCCCTTCGGGGGTGAGGGAGGCGACATCGCCGGTGCCGAACCATCCGTCGGCATCCATCGCCGCATTCGTGGCCTCGGGGTTGTCATAGTAGCCGGTGATGACGGTGTTGCCGCGCACGTAAAGTTCGCCCACGGCCTCGCCATCGTGGGGCATGAGGTTGCCGTCGTCATCGACCAGTTTGAAATCAAGGCCGAATTTCTTGCGGCCCGCGCTGGTCTTGATTTGCATTTGTTCGGAGAGGGGTGCGTTTTGCAGCCGCGGTGGGACAACGCCGTGGGTGCCGATGGGGCTCATTTCCGTCATGCCCCAGGCTTGAGACACGGTGACGCCGAAGCCCTCGTAAGCCTCGGTCATGCTGGCGGGGGCGGCGGAGCCGCCGACCACCAGATCGCGGAAGGCATGGGGGGCGCGGGTTTTGGATTGGATTTCGGCCAGAAGCCCGGCCCAGACAGTGGGCACGCCCCAGGCGGAGAAAACATCGTGGTCTTCCATCAATTGCCAGAGGCTTGCCCCATCAAGGTGGCGGCCGGGCATGACCATGGTCATGCCTGTCAGCGGCGCGTTGTAGGGCAGGCCCCATGCATTGACGTGGAACATCGGGACCACGGGCATGACCCGTTTGCCTGCCGCGAAACTGGTGGTTTGCGCGAGCGGTACAGTGAGGGCGTGCAGCACCGTGGCGCGGTGCGAATAAAGCGCCCCCTTGGGGTGGCCGGTGGTACCGGAGGTGTAGCAGAGGCCCGAGGCGGTTTCTTCGGGGAACTCGGGCCAGTCGTAGGTTGTGGGCTGACCTTCCAGCAGGTCTTCGTAGCAGAGCGCATCGAGCGTGGTGTCGGGCATATGCGCCCGGTCGGTGAGGATGATGTAGCGCAGGCCCTTGGGGGCTTCGTGCGCTACGGCCTCGGCTATAGGTACGAGGCTGGGATCAATGCACAGGAGGCTGTCGCCCGCGTGGTTGAGGATATAGGCCATTTGTTCGGGCGAGAGGCGGGGGTTTACCGTGTGGCAGACCGCGCCGATGCCAGCGAGGGCATAATAAAGCTCCACATGGCGGTGGCCGTTCCATGCCAGTGTCGCCACGCGGTCGCCCATCTGCACGCCAAGCGCGTCGAGGGCATGGGCCAGTTGCGCGGTGCGCCCAAGGATTTCGGGGTAGGTGGCGTGGTGAATATCGCCCTCGTCCCGGACCGAGATGATGCCTTGATCGACAAAGGCCTCGGCGGCGTGGGTGAGGATATCAATGATCCTCAGCGGGCGATGCTGCATCATGCCTTTCATTTTTCTTGGTCTCCTCCCTGATCGCGCGGTTTGGCGACGGTGGCATGAAAGCGGGGAGGGATCAATTGGGATGCATGAAACGACATGGGCGGGTCGGTTTTCTGGGGGCTGGGGCGTGGTGACTGTGCTGTGCTGGGGAAAGCAGATGTGCAGGGAGACGAGTATGAAGGATATGGCGGGCAAGTGCGCCTTGGTGACGGGGGCCGCCGGGGGGATCGGGCGGGCGATTGTGGCGGCGTTGCAGGCGCGGGGGGCCAGGGTGGCCGGGGCCGATCTGGTTGAAAGCGGTGCTGATCTGACCCTCTGTGGGGATTTGACCGATGCGGGGTTTTGCGATGGCTTGCCGGGGCGGGCGGCAGAGGCGCTGGGCGGTTTGGATATTGTGGTCAACAACGCCGGGATCATCACGCGCGGCAAGATCACTGAGGCCACCGATGCGGATTACACGCGGACCATGGCGATCAATGTCGAAGCGCCGTTTCGGATTTGTCGCGCGGCGATCCCGTTGATGGACGGCGCGGGCGGTGGCGCGATTGTCAATGTCGCCTCGTGCTGGGGGGTGCATCCGGGGCCGAACCATCCGCTTTATGTGATGTCGAAGGCGGCGGTGGCCTCAATGACCCAATGCTTGGGTATGGATCATGCGCATCAGGGGATACGGGTGAACGGGGTGTGCCCCAATGAGGTGAATACGCCGATGTTGCGGTCTGGCTTCGCGGCGCGGGGGTTTGACCCCGACAAGGCGGTTGAGGCGCTCAACGCCTCGGTCCCCTTGGGGCGGATCGCGGAGCCTGAGGACATTGCCGATGTGGTGGTGTTTTTGGCCTCGGATCAGGCGCGATATTTATGTGGGGCCTTGATTGAAGTGAATGGCGGAAAGGCCGTGCAATGAGCGGATTTGAGGGAAAGGTGGCGCTGGTCACCGGTGGGCGCAGCGGCATGGGGGCGGCGACGGCGGCGGCTTTGGCTGCGGGCGGCGCCCGGGTTTTTACCGCGCAGCGCGGCGAGGAGCCGGTGCATGAGGGGATTGCGGCGGATTTCATGGACCCGGGATGCCCTGAACGGATCGTCGGCGAGGTGATGGAGCGCGCCGGGCGGTTGGATATTCTGGTCAATTGTGCCGGAATGATGCGCGAAGGCACGGTTGAGGAGACCAGTGAGGCGGATTGGGCGGCGACGCTTCAGGTGAACCTGACAGCCCCTTTCATGCTGATCCGCCATGCGATGCCGCATCTGAAGCAGCGCGGCGGGGCGATTGTGAATGTGGGCTCGATCGAGGGGCTGGGATCGAACCCGCGGCACCCGGCCTATTGCGCCAGCAAGGGGGGGTTGCATGCCCTGACGCGGGCGGTGGCGGTGGACCATGGCAAGGACGGGGTGCGGTGCAATGCGGTGGCGCCGGGGTGGATTGATACCGAGCTCAATGAGGCTTTCATCGAAAGCCTTGGCGACCCGGCCGAGTTTCGCGCCAAGATCGGTGGGATCCACCCGGTGGGCCGCACGGGCCGGGCCGAGGAGGTGGCGGGGCTGATTGCATGGCTTTTGTCGGATGCGGCGAGTTTCATCACCGGGCAGGTCTGGGCGGTGGATGGCGGGCGTATGGCGCGGTTGAGCTTGCCCTAGACGGGGAAGCGCCTTGCAAGGCGCTTGTTCGCGCGGTTTGGAAAACCGCGCGAACAAGCCCGTTCGAACGGGCTTGGCCCTCTTGACCTTCAGGCCCAGAACTCGCATGTGCAGATCAGCCTAGGGGAGCATTTGCCATGTCGTTTGACCGCACCGTCAAGATCGCACCATCCATCCTGTCCGCCGATTTCGCCAATTTCGGCCAAGAGATCGAAGCCGTTGAGGCGCAGGGGGCCGATTGGATTCATGTGGATGTGATGGACGGGCATTTCGTGCCGAACCTGACCTTTGGCCCGCCGATGTGTGCCGCGATCCGAAAGCACATCAGCACGGTGATGGATGTGCATTTGATGATTGCGCCGGTTGATCCCTATATCGAGGCCTTTGCCGAGGCCGGGGCCGATGTTCTGACCGCGCATCTGGAGGCGGGGGCGCATACCCACCGCACGTTGCAGGCCATTCGCGGGGCGGGCTGCAAAGCCGGTCTGGCGCTGAACCCGGCGACGGGGATCGAAGAGGTTGAGTATCTTCTCGACATGGTGGATCTGATCTGTGTGATGACGGTGAACCCCGGGTTTGGTGGACAGAAGTTCATTCACAGTCAGGTCCAGAAGGTGCGCCGCTTGCGCGAGATGATCGGCGACCGGCCCATTCACATCGAGATCGACGGCGGTATCACGCCCGAGACAGCACCGTTGATGACCGAGGCCGGGGCGGATGTGCTGGTGGCAGGCTCGGCGGTGTTCAAGGGCGGCAGCGTGAGCGACCCTGCGCCTTATGGCGAGAACATGCGCGCCATTCGGGCGGCTGTCGCGGGCTGAGGCGGATTTGGGGGCGTTGCCCCCGCCGCCCTGCGGGCGACTCCCCCAGGATATTTGGGAACAGAAGAAGACGGGCTTGGGGGCTGTTATTGCAGCGCCTGGTCCAGTCGTTTTTGCAGCGGTGCCAGATCATCGATGTTCAGGCGGACGGGCAGGGTGATGACTTTTTGGCGGAAGTCCTTGGGCAGGCGCACGGCGTCTTTTTCCGTGGTGACCAATTGTGCGCCCAAGAGTTTTGCCTCGCCTTCCAGCCGGGTCATCAGCGATTGGGTGAGGGGTTGATGATCTTCCAGCGCCTCGCCGCGGGCGAGGCTGGCGCCGAGGCTTTGCAGGGTGGCGAAAAACTTGCCCGGGTGGCCGATGCCCGCGAAGGCCAGTGCGCGCATGTCGGACCAGTCCATCCCGGTTTGCAGCGGTTCCAATTGGCCCGTGAGGTGCGGGATGGTGATGTGGTGGCCGTAGGCTTGCGCGAATTGCGCTTGCGCGGGGCTTGGGCCGATGGAGAGCAGCAGGTCGGCGCGGGCAAGGCCGGGGCCCAGGGGTTCGCGCAGTGGGCCGGCGGGCAGGCAGCGGGTATTGCCGAAGCCCTTGGCGGCATCCACCACGATCAGGGTGATATCCTTGGCGACATCGGGGTTTTGGTGGCCGTCGTCCATGACGAGGACATCAACGCCAGCGGCCTCTGCCGCTTGGGCAGCGGCGGCGCGGTCTTTGGCGACCCATGTACGCGCGAAGGCGGCGATGAGCAGGGGTTCATCGCCCACCTCCTCGTAGCTGTGGCGGCGTTCGTTCACTTCGACCGGGCCGGGCAGGGACCCGCCGTGGCCGCGCGAGATGACGCCGGGGGTGAGGCCTTGGCTGGCCAGCCATTGCACGAGGGCGATCACCGTGGGGGTTTTGCCGGTGCCGCCCGCATTGAGGTTGCCAACGCAGATCACCGGCACATTGGGCCGGATTTGGGGGGGGCGGGCCACGCGACGGGCGGTGGCGGCAGCGTAGAGCATGCCCAAGGGGGCCAGCAGGCGGGCGCGCAGGCCGGGCCGGTCTGGTGAGGTGAACCAGAAGCGGGGAGTGCGCATCATTCGCCCTCCAGCGCGTCGAGGGTGTCTTGCACCAGATCGAGGATCTGGTCGGTGACGCCCGCGCCTTCGGAAGCCACCTCCCATGCCGCATGCGCCATGGCCGCCGATTGGTCGGGCGGGATGAGCGACACGACGGCGGCGGCGAGGCTGTCGGCATCCTTGACGATGCGGGCCGCGCCCGCCTCGGCATAGCGCGAGTAGCTGGAGAGGTAGCGGCGCACGTTGGGACCATAGAGGATGGCCGAACCGTGGGCGGCGGGCTCATTGGGGTCGCGGCCCCATTGGCCGGGGATGAGCGAGCTGCCCATCAGGGTGATTTGCGCGATGCGATACCAGAGCCCCATTTCGCCATGGGTGTCGGCCAGCAGGACCTGGGTGGTTTCCTCGGGCAAGGCACCGTCGGACCACAGGACATGGCGCCAACCGCCCTCGGACAAGCGATTCTGAAAACTGGTGCTGTCGGTCTCGTCGTCGGGGACGATCACGAGCAGCGAGCGGTGCGCCTGTCGGCTGACTTGCCGGTGAGCGTCGAGAATGATCGAGAGTTCATCGGGGTTTGCCATGGCCGCCAGCCAAACGGGTCGCCCGCGCAGAAGCCCGGCCAGTTCCTCGCGGTCGGATTCGTTGTAGGGCAGCGAAATGGTGCCTTCGCGGAAGGGGCCGGTGATGGCGATATCGGCGTCGGCCAGGCCGAAGCGGCGCAGGATGCCCGCGGTGGCTTCGTCGCGCGCGATAACCTGGGTAAAGAGGCCCAGAAGGGCGCGCGGCATATCCGGGAACCAGCGCCAACTGCGCCGGTTGAACAAGTGTTCGTCGGCATCGAGGAGGTAAAGCGGAATCTCCATCCTGTCGGCGCAACTGAGCAGGGCTGGCTTGAGGTCGCCCCCGGTCCAGAGGCAAAGCGCCGGACGCCAGTGCTTCAGGAAAGTCTCGGCGCTGGCGATGGTATCGTCCGGCAGCGGTTGACGAAGAACGGCCTTGCTATTGCGGTTGACGGGCGCGCTGTCCTCGGGTGTGGTCAGCACCATTTTCAGGCCGGGACGCAAGGCGGCCAGCCGTTGGGCCAGCTGCACCAGCGCGTCGGCCCGGTCGGCATCCACGGCATGCGCCCAGATCAGCGCGCCCTCGGGGCGCGGCGTGTCGGGCGGTGTTTGATCAGTGGTGCCACGGCGGGCATAGGCCAGATAGGCAGCGAGCGAGAGGGACTGCGGCATCGGGTTACCCTTTGGCGCGGCAAGCGCGTGCAACGAGCGGAAAGGCGTAGCGCGAGGCCATGATTGTGCGGTCCTTGGGCGGGGTCAGCGTGGCCAAGCCAGCGTATTCTATTGCTTGTCAGCGTCAAGCGGAAGGCGCTCTTGTGCCATCTTGACGGGGGCGGGGAAAAGCGCCAGTGCAACGGTACCCGAGATGACCGTGAGGCCCGCGTGCCATGAGTAAACCTTTTCTGATCCTGCAATTGCGTCCTGAGAAAGAGGCCGCCGATGATGAATTCGCGGCGATCCTTCGCAAGGGCGGCTTGGAGGAGGCGCAAACCCGCCGGGTGCGGTTGGATCAGGAGGCTTTGCCCGGTGATCTGGATTTGGATGATTTGGCCGGGGTGATTGTCGGCGGCGGGCCGGGCTGCGTGAGTGACGCGCCCGAGGACAAAAGCCCGGTGGAGGCCAAGATCGAGGCGGAGGTGCTTTCGATCATGCCGGAGGTGACGGGGCGCGATCTGCCGTTTCTGGGCTGTTGTTACGGCATTGGCATTCTGGGCAAGCATCTGGCGGGCGAGGTCAGCAAGCTGCGCTATGGCGAGCCGGTGGGCACATCGGCCTGTGCGGTGACCGATGCGGGGCGGGATGACCCTTTGCTGGACGGGGTGCCGGAGCGGTTTGACGCTTTTGTTGGACACAAGGAGGCGCTTCAGGCGCTGCCCGAAGGTTGTGTGCATCTGGTGGCCTCGGAGGCCTGCCCGTTCCAGATGGTGCGGCATGGCCGGAATGTCTATGCCACGCAGTTTCACCCCGAGGCGGACGCGGCGGGGTTTGAGACGCGGATCAAGATTTACAAGCACAAGGGCTATTTCCCGCCGGAAACGGCCGATGACCTGATTGCCATGTGCCGGGCGGCGGATGTCACCGCGCCCGAGGTGATCTTGCGGAATTTCGTGAAGCGGTTTGGTTAGGGTCCTTGGACAATCATAAACCGCCACCAGCGCGAGACGGATTTTGCACAGTGCCAGGCGCTTTGACCGCCGCGATGTGGGTCATCGCAAGGGCAAAGCAACGCAGCGGTGGGCAAAATCCGCCGCGCCCCCAAGGGGCTTCGCCAAAATCGCCCATTTCTGCGTCATTCGAGCTTGAATTAGCCCGCTAGTTCGGCGCTCAAATTCCTTGAACTGAGCGATTTTGGACTGAAACTGGTGACGGTTTATGATTGTCCACGGACCCTAAATCGCCCGACAGGTCGCGCGCACCTTGAGTTCGGGGGCGATGATGGCGTTTTGTGGGGTGGGGTCGGTGCCGATGATTGAGGCGACGATCATTTCGGCGGCGCAGGTGCCGATTTGCGGGGCCGGGATGCGGACGGTGGTGAGCGGTGGTTCGAAATCACGCGAGCCTTTGAAATCGCCGATTCCGGTGACGGTGACATCCTGCGGCACGCGCAGGCCCGCGCGGGCGAGGGCGTGTAGCGCACCCCATGCCAGAACATCATTGCCGCAGAGGATCGCGCTGGGCGTGGGGCCTTGGGTGATGAGGCGGCCCACGGCCTCTTTGGCGTCGGCGATGCTATAGGTGGTTTCGAGGATACGGTGGCGGGGAACCTCGCATCCGGCCTTGCAAAGGGTGTCTTGCATGCCGTCGAAGCGGCGCGCGGCGCGGTCATTTCCTGCAAGCGGCGGGAAAAGCGCGGCAATGTCTTGGTGACCGAGGGTTGTGACGTGTTCGGCGATCAACCGTCCGGCAAGATAATTGTCTGAGCCGACGCAGGGGATGGGCGCGGTTTCATCCACGTTCCATAGAAGGATCGAGGGCGTGTTTTGCTGCCCCAGAAGGCCGTAGGTATCCTTGGAGTGTTCGACGCCAACAAGGGCCATACCATCGACGCGGTGCTCCAGCATCTTTCGGGTCAGGGCATATTCCTGTTCAAGGCTGTAATCATGCGAGGCGAGCAGGATGGTGAAGCCCTGTTCGGCCACGGCATCCGAAAAGCTCTGGATCAGTTCGGCGAAAATCGTGTGGTCGATGGTGGGCACGATGAGGCCGATGGTGCCGCTTCGGATACCATGGATGGTTTGCGCCGCGCGGTTGCGGATATAGCCCAGACGCCGCACCGCCGCGTCGATCTTCTTGCGAGTCGTGGCCTTGACCAGATCGGGGTGGTTGAAGGCGCGCGACACGGTTGAGGGTGAGACCTTTGCAGCCTTTGCGACAGCGATGATATCAGCTTTTTTATCTTTTTGCACAGTGGGTTACCCATGATTTCAGCACTAAAAATGAAAACATTTGCAATACTGTTTTCATGGCTTACCGTTAAAAGTCAACTGGGAGGAAAGGGAGGCCGCCCAAGTGGAATTCATTGGCTACATGGGAGACGTGTTCACCCCTATCAACTTTGCCTTGTTGTTGATCGGCACGATTGGCGGGTTGATCTTGGGGGCGACGCCGGGATTGTCGCCAACCATGGCGGTGGCGCTTTTGATCCCGTTCACGTTCAAATTGGATGCGACGCAGGGCCTGATCCTGTTGGGGGCGGCCTATACCTCGACCGTGGCGGGGGGCGCGGTGAGTGCGATCTTGCTCAAGATACCCGGCGCGCCGGCCAATATCGCCACCACGCTGGATGGCCACACCATGGCGCGCAACGGGCAGGGCGCCAAAGCGCTGCAACTGTCGTTCCTGGCCTCGCTTGTCGGCGGGGTTTTCGGCGTCATGCTGTTGATTTTCCTGACACCGGTTTTGGCGCAATGGGCTTTGGCCTTTGGGCCGTCGCACCTGTTTTGGCTGGCCATTCTGGGGGTCACGGTGATCGGGTCGCTGGATTCCAGTTCGGTGGTCAAAGGGCTTTTATCGGGCTGTATCGGGCTTTGGCTGGCGACCATCGGTTTCGATGACATCATGGGCGCGCAGCGGTTTATTTTTCATGATGCCGTGGCGGGTGGGATAAACATCATTCCGGCGCTGATCGGCCTTTTCGCCATACCGCAGGTAATCACGATGTTCGCCAATGG
Source organism: uncultured Roseovarius sp. (assembly GCF_913057115.1). GTDB lineage: Bacteria > Pseudomonadota > Alphaproteobacteria > Rhodobacterales > Rhodobacteraceae > Roseovarius. The sequence goes on along the minus strand of NZ_CAJXNN010000002.1, from coordinate 150,113 downwards.
GCGTAAGCCGTCGGAAGCCGAGGTTTTGAGTGTTGAGCGTCACCCCATTCGCAAGGCGATTTCCGAGGTGGCGCGGCGTACGCGGGCCTTGTCGATCGGGACAGCCGTGGGGTCTTTCATCGGGTTGATCCCCGGTGTGGGTGGGCAGATTGCCGGGCTGGTGGCCTATGACCAGTCCAAGAAGGTGAGTTCGGAGCGCGCAAAGTTCGGCACCGGCCATAGCGAAGGCATCATTGCCGCCGAGAGCGCCAATAACGCCATGGTGGGCCCCAGCCTTGTGCCGCTTCTGACGCTGTCTATCCCTGGCTCGCCCACGGCAGCGGTGCTGTTGGGTGGGTTGCTGATCCATGGGATTTTCCCGGGAAGTGACCTTTTCGACAATCACCCGCAGGTGGCCTGGACCTTCATCAATTCGATGCTGATCGGGCAGATCATGATGTGCATTTTCGGCCTCTATGTGGCCGGGCTTGCCGCACGTGTGGCGCAGGTGCCCAATGCGGTGATGGCCGCTGTTGTACTGGGGTTGGCGGTGTTCGGCAGCTATTCGGTGCAGCATTCCATGGGCGATGTCTATGTCATGGCGGCCCTTGGCACGGGGATGTATTTCCTGGAGCGGTTCGGGTTTTCCGCCGCGCCCTTGGTTCTGGGCCTGATCCTTGGGCCGATTGCCGAGGCGAATTTCGTGCAAGGGTCGATGATCGCCAATGCGACCTCGAACCTTGGGACATATTTCCTGACCGGGCCGCTGAACCTGACGCTGATCGGGATTGTCGTGGCTTCGATCGTTTATTCGGTTTGGATGGAACTGCGCCACCGTCGCTACACCACCAAGGACGAAGCCGTGGCCAAAGAGGAGGCCCTGTCATGAGCGCGATGTGGCAAACCCAACACGTGGTGGCCAGCGGGATTGTCGCCGCAGTGGGCGTCGCTGTGGCCTATATCAGCTATACCGCGCAACCCGCACAGGCCTTCCTGTTCCCGCGGCTGATTTCCACGGTTTTCGTGGTGCTGGCGCTCTGGACCTTTGGCAAGGCTTTGATCGGCAAAACCAAGGTGGGCAACGGATTGAACCGGACGCAGATGATCAATATCGCGCCGGGGCTTGTCGTGGCGCTGATCTATATCTTTTGGGCGGCCAAGGGGCTTGGCTTCTACACCGCCACGACGATCGCCTTTTTCATTCTTCTGACGCTTTACGATCCGGCCCCGCACAACAAGCTGCGGACATGGATCAAGCGCGTTTTGATCACCGCCGGGTTCTTGGCGGTTATGTATGGTCTCTTTGCGATGTTGCTCAAGGTGTACACACCGCGAGAGATTTTCTTCTGAACCGTAACAGCGGCAGAGCCAACCCATGGGAGGACTACCAATGAGAAAACTGATTGCTGCGGCGTCTATGGCGCTTTTGTCACTGACCGGGGCCGCATCGGCGGATGACCACGGAAACTATCCTGAGCGGCCCTTGATGATGATGGTCAGCTATGGGGCCGGTGGGGCCACCGATTTTCAGGCCCGGATCGTGACCATGACGGCGGGCAACGAGGATGCGCTGGGCATGCCGATTGCCATTATCAACAAGCCGGGGGCCGGTGGGCGCGTTGGCTGGAACTGGTTTGCAACGCAAGCCGAGGCCGATGGCTACACGCTGGGCGCTTACAACATTCCGCATTTCATCGCCCAATCGATCGAAGGCGGGGTGAGCTATAGCGCCGACAGCTTTGAGCCGATTGCCAACTGGGGCGCGGACCCGGCGGTCTTCGTTGTGGCCGCCGACAGCCCGTTCAATTCGATGGAAGACGTGGTGAACTATGCCAAGGAGAACCCCGGCCAACTGACCTTCTCGGGCGCGGGGCTTTTCGTGGGGCACCACATCGCCGCGCTTCAGCTTGAAAAAGCGGCGGGTGTGAAGCTGGCCTATATCCCCAACAACAAGGGCGGGGCCGGGGCCATGAAGGCCGTGATCGCCGGTGAAGTGCTGGGCGGGGTGAACAACCTGTCGGATGCCTTCCGGGCGCGCGAAGCGGGCAACGTCAAGATCCTTGGGGTCTTTGATCTTGAGCGCAATGACTTCCTTCCCGATGTGCCGACCATGGCCGAGCAGGGCTTTGATATCGATAATTCCTCGGTCAACTTCCGGGGTGTGATGGTGCCCAAGGGAACGCCGCAGCCGATCATCGACAAGCTGGCGGCCACCGTGCCGGAGATGTTCAAGAATGGCCGTGTCGCGAAGAAGATGAAGGCGGGTGGTAGCCCGATGCACATCATGACCCGCGACGAGGTGCTTGAGATGTGGGCCGCGCGGGAAGAAACCCTGCAAGAGCTTCTTTCGGGCCTGTAATCCAACCTGTCGGGGCGCGTGATTGCGCGCCCCGATCCCCAAACGAGTGAGATCAAGAGATGAACGCGCCAAGCCCCCTTGCCCAACTGGAAGACGTGATTGCCCGCTCCCGTGCCGCGCAGGCCCGGTATGAGGCGGACGGCAGTCAGGCGCGCTATGACCGGGCGGCGCAGGCGGTGGCATGGGCCATCATGGAGCCTTCGCGCAACCGGGCCTTGGCCGAACTGGCGGTCAAGACCACCGGGCTGGGCAATGTGGATGACAAGATCACCAAGAACCATCGCAAGACGCTGGGCCTGATGCGGGACATTAAGGATGCGGTGACTTATGGGGTGATCTCGGACGACCCGGAGACAGGGATTACCGAGATTGCCCGGCCCATGGGGGTGGTGGGGGCGATTGTGCCGTCGACCAACCCGGCGGCGACCCCGGCCAATAACATTATCAATGCTTTGAAATGCGGCAATTCCATTGTTGTGGCCCCCTCGCCCAAGGGGGTGGCCAGTTGCGAGGTGTTGCTGGGCTATATCCATGCGGAATTTGCCAAGATCGGCGAAGACCCGGATTTGGTACAGATGGTTCCGGCGCCGGGATCGAAGGAAAAGACCCAAGCCCTGATGGAGGGCTGCGACAAGATCATCTGCACCGGCAGTCAGAACAACGTGCATCGCGCCCAGACCGCTGGCACCCCGGCGGTGGCCGTGGGGGCGGGCAATGTGACGGTGATTGTCGATGAGAGTGCCGATCTGGCGGCGGCGGCGGAGAAAATCCGCGCCTCGAAGTGTTTCGACAACGCCACCTCCTGTTCCTCGGAGAACGCGGTTGTGGTGGTGGATGCGGTTTATGACGCCTTTATCGAGGCCATGGCGGGTGCCGGTGGGGCCGTGGTGGACGACGAGGCCGCCGTGGTGGCGGCGATGTGGCCCGATGGGCATTTGAACCGCGAGGTGATTGCCCAAGATGCCGACAAGATGATTGCGGCCCTGGGGCTGGAAGGCCAAGTGCCGGAGGGGACGCAGTATATCGCCGTGCCGACCACGGGGATTGGCCCGGATCATCCTTTGAGCAGTGAAAAGCTCAGCCGGGTTCTGGCGCTTTACCGGGCCTCGGATTTCGCAGCGGCCATCGAGACCACCCGCGCCATTCAGTTGCATCAGGGGGCGGGCCATTCCGTGGGGCTGCATAGCAGCGATGCCGACCGGCCCATGGTGCTGGCCCGTGCGATCCCGACCAGCCGGGTGATCGTCAATCAGGCGCATACCTTTGCCACGGGTGGGTCGTTCACCAACGGGATGCCCTTTTCGTTGTCCATGGGGTGCGGATCGTGGGGCGGCAATGCCACGCATGAAAACCTGCATTGGCGGCATTTCCTGCAATCCACCAAGATCGTGCGGGAAACCCCGCCGCGTGAGCCGAGCCTTGAGGATATTTTTGCAGGCTACTGGGACGAGGCCGGAAAATGAGGCTGGATCGGACGACCCCGCCTGAAGGCACCCTGCGCGATTGGCTGGATCAGCGGGCCGAGGCCGGGGGCGTGGCGGTTGTCTTCCCCGAAACCGGGGAGGAGCTGACTTGGGCCGCGTTGCGTGAGGGCGCGATGGGATTTGCCCGGTCGCTGACCGCGCGTGGTGTTGCCAATGGCGAAAGCGTCGCCATCATCGCGCCCAACAGCCGCGAGGCGCTTTGTGCCTTTTACGGAGCCACCTATGGCGGGTTCCGGGCGGTGATGATCAATCTGGCCGCCGGGCGCGATGCGATTGCCTATGCCTTGGACCATTCCGAGGCGCGGTTTGCCTATGTGCACCCTGAGTGCCTTGATCTGTTTGGAGCGGCAGGTGCGAGAATCGAGGCGATTGCGCTGGAGGGGCAAAGTGATGCCTTGTTGCATGACGTTGTGCCCAGTGATCACGCGCTGCTGATGTATACCTCGGGGACCACGGGGCGGCCCAAGGGGGTGGTGCATAGCCATGCCGGCCTTTTGGCGGGCGGTTGGACCACCGCCGTGGCGCATCGGTTGGGCCCGCAGGACCGGGGGTTTTGTGTCTTGCCGATTTACCACATCAACGGGCTTTGCGTGACGGTAATGGGCAGCCTTGTGTCGGGTGGATCGCTGGCCATGACGGGGCGGTTTTCGGCCTCGCAATTCTGGGCGCAGGCGGAGCAGGCTGAGGTCACTTGGTTCTCGGTGGTGCCGACGATCATTTCGCATCTGTTGCATGGCAAGGGGGAGCCGGATGAGGCCTGTCGCGCGCGGTTGCGCTTTGGGCGCTCGGCCTCCTCGGCCCTTGCGGTGGAAACGCAGCAGGCGTTTGAGGCGCGGTTTGGCGTGCCGATTATCGAGACCATGGGATTGACCGAAACCGCGGCGCAAATCCTGTCGAACCCACTGCCGCCCGAGCCACGCAAGATCGGATCGCCCGGTGTTGCCTATGGCTGCGAGGTGCAGATTCAGGATGGTGAGGGGCGCGAGGTGCCGCGCGGCGAGGAAGGCGAGATCGTGGTGCGCGGGCCAAACGTGATGCTGGAGTACCTCAAGAACGCAGAGGCGACCGAGGGGACATTCCGCGATGGGTGGCTGCGCACCGGGGATTTGGCGCGGATGGATGGCGATGGCTATGTTTTCGTGACCGGGCGCTTGAAGGAGTTGATCATCAAGGGCGGGGAAAACATTGCCCCGCGCGAGGTGGATGAGGCGCTTTATACCCACCCCGATGTGGTGGAGGCGGCGGCCTTTGCGCGGGCCTGCACGCGCTATGGTGAAACGGTTGAGGCGGCGGTGCGGGTTTGTGATGGCTCACAGCTTGAGCCAGCGCAATTGATCGAGATTTGCCGCGACAGGCTGGGGCCGTTCAAATCGCCCGATAGGGTGCATTTCATGGCCGAATTGCCCAAGGGGCCATCGGGTAAGATCCAAAGATTGAAATTGGCCGATATCCTACCACCTGTCTGAGCGTCAGGTGATCGCTTCCAGCCGCTCCTTGGACAGATCGCCCGGCACAATGGTGATTGGGATCGGCAGGGTGCCCGAGTTCTTTGTAAGCTGAGTGACCAGCGGGCCGGGGCCTTTCTTGCCGGTGCCTGCGCCGAGAACCAGAACCCCGACTTCGGGGTCGTCCTGCACCTGTGCGATGATCTCGTTCACAGGTTCGCCTTCTCGGATGACAAGTTCGGGGTCGACGCCCTGCTTGTCGCGCATCCATTTGGCGAAGACTTCGAAATGGGCATGGATGCGTTCACGCGCTTCTTCGCGCATGATGTCGCCAACGCCGATCCAGTGATTGAATTCCTCGGGGGGAATCACCGCGAGGATTTCGACGCCGGCCTGCGTGTGCGCGGCGCGCATCGCGGCGAACCGCATGGCGTTGAGACATTCGCGGCTGTCATCCAGCACGACCATAAACTTGCGCATGATCTTTTTCTCCCTCGGGGGCATCATGGGGGCAAACGGCAGAGCACGCAATACACTCCAACGGGCATAGCCCGCCGGGGCCGATCAGTCGAAGGTGCCTGCAACCCGGCCCAGCAGCATGAAGGCGCGGGCGGTACGGGTGTCGGAGAGGTCCGAGATTTCCGCATCGGACGCGGTTTCGGCAAATTGGGTGAACATCTTGTCGAACAGCCGCAGGAAATGGTGCGCGGCATCGCGGAAGATCGTGTCCTGCTTCATGCGCGCGGCGGTCAGCGCCAGTGAAGACCGGTCGCGGATACCGCCAAGCGCGGCAATGGTGCGGCCGCGTTCGCCCTCGGCGAAGCGGCGCCAGATTTCCGGGCGGGCCATGTCGGGGCGCAGATCATCCATGTAGATGCCATCGTGGGACATCAGGGTCAGGATGTCCTGCGCGGCCTGAATCAGTTGCGCCGTGGGGCGATCCTTTAGCGCCTTGCGCAGGGCGGCGAAGCCTTCGCGGTCATTGGCGTTTTCCGGGAAGTTCAGCGCGCGGATGAAATCGGCGCTGTCCAGCGGCGGCTGCATATCCTCGGCGGTGGTGCCGAGCGGCAGGGCGACTTGGTCGTCGCCAGCCTGAGGCGCGGGCTCTGCCGCTGCGGGCCGCGGCGCGGGCGCGGCCGTGCGGATGGTCGAGAAGGTGGCCAGCGCGGTTTCGGTCTTGCGCTGTGCGGCGGCGATTTCTTCGAGTTTCTTGGCCACCGAGGGGTCGCTCAACTCGGACTGTGCCTTGTTCTGACTGACATAGGCCTTGCGAATGGCGTCAATCGCGGTTTGCAAGCGCTGGCTTTCTTCGCGCATCACGCGGCTGGCGCGGGCGGCGGTGACCGCCACCCAGATCATCGCGACGGGCATGAAAATCGCCAGCAGGATCATCACGAAGCGCAGGGCGCTGCCGCCGTCGCCACCATCCGCGTCCATCGTGAGGAAAAATACGGCAGTGCCCAACAGCCAGAAGGCCGTCAGGATGAGTGCGATCACTTCGATCGTGGTGACGCCTGCGGAGGCTGCTTTGCCCTCGAAACCCTTGGCGGCACGATCTTGGCCCTGATTTTGCGACATTCGGGATAGCCTGTCAGATATAGGCGATGTCTAGCACTTCGTAGGATTTTTCACCACCGGGGGTGCGGACTTCGACGCTGTCGCCCTCTTCCTTGCCGATCAGGGCGCGGGCGATGGGCGATTTGATGTTCAGAAGGCCGTTTTCGATGCTGGCCTCGTATTCGCCGACGATCTGATAGGTTTTTTCCTCGTCGGTGTCCTCATCGACCAGCGTGACGGTGGCGCCGAACTTGATCGGGCCCGATAGTTTGGCAGGGTCGATCACCTCGGCAAGGCTGATGACGCCTTCGAGTTCCTTGATGCGGCCCTCGATGAAGCTCTGCTTTTCCTTGGCCGAGTGGTATTCGGCGTTTTCCGACAGGTCGCCATGCTCGCGCGCCTCGGAGATGGCGCGGATGATGGCGGGGCGTTCTTCGGACTTCAGGTGCTTCAACTCGGCCTCAAGGGCGGCAAAGCCCTTGCGGGTCATTGGGATCTTTTCCATCGTCACTATCCACTATTGTTGCGGGGCGCGGGCCTCGGGCCGCCCCCGGCAGGTCTGTCGGCTTGGTCGCGCCAGATTGCCCTGAGCGTACCGGACTTTGCAATAGGCCATGGCACCTGACTGTGCAATGGTGTCGCGATCCCGTGCATTTTGCCGTTTTCAGCCTTATTTAACGTCGTGTTTCAATTGACCTTCAACCGGGCGGCGCGCTAACCACGTGCGCAACTTTGTTACATGAACGAACTGCCCTGAGAAAAGGATGCAAACCATGTCCGATGTGACGCGCGAAGCGATGGAATACGATGTTGTGATCGTCGGGGCGGGGCCTGCGGGCCTTTCGGCTGCGATCCGTTTGAAACAGTTGGACCCTTCGCGTGAAGTGGTGGTTCTTGAAAAAGGCTCGGAAGTTGGGGCGCATATCCTGTCGGGGGCGGTTCTTGATCCTTCTGGGCTGGATGCGCTGATTCCGGACTGGAAGGAAAAGGGCGCGCCCCTGAACGTGCCGGTCAAGGACGACAATTTCTATATGCTGGGTGAAGGCGGGCAAATGCGCATTCCCAACTTCCCGATGCCGCCGCTGATGAACAACCACGGCAATTACATCGTGTCGATGGGCAACGTCTGCCGTTGGATGGCGGAACAGGCCGAGGAACTGGGCGTGGAAATTTTCCCCGGCATGGCCTGTTCGGAAATGGTTTATGACGAGAACGGCAACGTGAAAGGTGTCGTGGCCGGTGAATTCGGCAAGAACCCGGATGGAACGCCCGGCCCTGCCTATGAGCCGGGGATGGAGTTGCATGGCAAGTATGTCTTCTTGTCCGAAGGCGTGCGCGGCAGTCTCGCCAAGGAAGTGATCAACAAATACGACCTGAGCGCCGGGAAAGAGCCGCAGAAATTCGGCCTTGGCATGAAGGAAATCTGGGAGATCGACCCCGACAAGCACCGCGAGGGCAGCGTGACCCACACCATGGGCTGGCCGCTCAATGGCAATGCCGGGGGCGGCTCTTTCATCTACCACCTTGATAACAATCAGGTTTACGTCGGCTTCGTGGTGCACCTGAACTACCGCAACCCGCACCTTTACCCCTACATGGAGTTCCAGCGTTTCAAGCATCATCCGATGGTGGCGGAGCTTTTGAAAGGCGGCAAGCGCGTGGCCTATGGGGCGCGGGCGATTTCCGAGGGCGGTTATCAGTCGATGCCGAAGATGGTGGCACCGGGTGTGGCGATGCTGGGCTGTTCGGTTGGCATGGTCAACGTGCCGCGCATCAAGGGCAACCATAACGCCATGCTGTCGGGGAAAGCCGCCGCCGAGGCCGCGCATGAGGCGATCGAGGCGGGTCGCGCGACCGATGAATTGTCGGCCTATGAAGACGAGGTGCGGACCGGCGCCATTGGCAAAGACCTCAAGAAGGTGCGCAACGTCAAACCGATGTGGTCGAAGTGGGGCCTGACAGCCTCGCTTGCCCTGGGCGGTTTTGATATGTGGACCAACACGCTTAGCTTCTCGCTGTTCGGGACCATGGGCCATGGCAAATCGGATGCCGAGGCGACGGAACCTGCCGATAAGCACAAGGAAATCAGCTATCCCAAGCCGGATGGCAAGCTGAGCTTCGACCGGTTGACCAATGTCAGCTTTTCGATGACCAACCACGAGGAAAGCCAGCCCGCGCACCTGACCCTGAAAGACGACAGCGTGCCGATCAACGTCAACCTTCCCAAATACGATGAACCGGCGCAACGCTATTGCCCGGCGGGGGTTTACGAGGTGGTGCGCGAAGAAGGCAAGGAGCCGAAGTTCGTCATCAACTTCCAGAACTGCGTGCATTGCAAGACCTGCGACATCAAGGACCCCAGCCAGAATATCAACTGGGTCACGCCGCAGGGCGGGGACGGGCCGAACTATCCGAATATGTAAACACAGCGTGATTTTCTGCCTGCGGGGCGGTCTTCGGGCCGCCCCGCATTGCTTTGGGCGGTTGGGCGTACTAGATTTCCGGCGAACTCCGGGCAGATCAAGGCAGGCCAGCGTGACATTCCGAACCCTATCCGCAATCGCCATCGCAACCGTTTTGCAGGCTGCGCCGCCCCCGGCCATGGCCGAGGAGGCATCGGGCGCCTATCTGGCCGCGCGTCAGGCGCGGTATGACCATGATTTCACCGCCGCGGCGGAGTATTTCACCCGTGCCTTGACCCAGGACCAGTCGAACCCGGTCATCATGGAAAACGCTGTTGTCGCGCATGTGGCCTTGGGCAATTTTGACCGCGCCTTGCCGATTGCCCGCAAGATCGAATCCGATGAGCTGCGCAGCCAGGTGGCGCATATGGTCCTTGTCGCCGAAGATGTGCTGCAAGAGGATTACGATGGCCTGCTGGCGCGGCTTGAGGCGGGCAATGGCGTGGGGCAACTGGCCGATGGGCTGATCGCGGCCTGGGCACATCTGGGCCAAGGCGACATGAGCAAAGCCCTGGAATTGTTCGACAGCGTTGCCGGTGAACGCGGTATGCGTGGTTTCGCGATCTATCACAAGGCGCTGGCGCTGGCCTCGGTCGGGGATTTTGAAAGCGCAGACCAGATTTTCGCCGGTGACAGCGACGGCCCGATGCAGCGGACACGCCGTGGCACCCTGGCCTGGGCTGAAGTGCTGAGCCAACTGGACCGCAACGAGGACGCGGTGGCGCAGATCGACGATACATTCGGCACCGATCTGGACCCCGAGATTCAGGTGTTGCGCGACCGTCTGGCGGCGGGCGACAAAGTGCCCTTCAGCATGATAAGCGGGGCATCCGATGGCGTGGCCGAGGTTTTTTTCTCACTGGGGCGCGCCTTGATGAGCGACACGGGCGAGGATTATACCCTGCTGTATTCACGGGTGGCCGAACACCTTAGCCCCGACCACATCGACGCGGTTATCATGTCGGCGCAATTGCTGGAATCGCTGGAGCGCTATGAATTGGCGACCGAGGCCTACAAGCGCGTCCCGCGCGAGCATCCTTCGTTCCTCGCCGCGGAACTTGGCCGGGCCGATACCCTGCGCCGAGCGGAAAAGACCGACGCGGCCATCGAGGTGTTGGAGCAGTTGGCGCAAACCCATCCCGATCAGCCCACGGTGCATGTCTCGGCCGGTGATTTGTTCCGGCAGTTGGAGCAATTCGACGATGCGGCCAGCGCCTATGACAAGGCTATCGCGCTTTACGAGGAACGCGAGGCCGATCAGTGGTTCGTGCATTACGCCCGTGCCATCAGCTATGAGCGGCAAGGCATCTGGGACAAGGCCGAGGCCGATTTCCGCCGTGCGCTTGAACTGAACCCCGAGCAGCCGCAGGTTTTGAACTATCTCGGTTACTCGCTGGTGGAAAAGCAGATCAAGCTGGATGAAGCTCTTGATATGATCGAACGCGCCGTCGAGGCGCAGCCCAACAGCGGCTATATCGTCGATAGCCTTGGCTGGGTTCTTTACCGGCTAGGCCGCTATGACGAGGCCATCGGCCACATGGAACGCGCCGCCGAGCTTATGCCCGTGGACCCTGTGGTGAACGACCATCTGGGGGATGTGCTCTGGGCCGTGGGGCGCGAGACCGAGGCGCGGTTCCAATGGAAGCGCGCGCTGTCTTTCATTGATGATGATACCCCTTTGCAGGACATCGACCCCGACCGTATTCGCCGCAAGCTTGAGGTCGGGCTGGACCAAGTGCTTGAAGAAGAGGGCGCTCCGCCCCTGAAGGTGGCCGATGACGGCGAGTGAGGGGTTTGCTCCGGCGAAGATCAACCTGACCCTACATGTGACAGGGCGCCGTGAGGATGGCTATCACGAATTGGATTCCTTGGTTGTCTTTGCCGATATCGGCGACCGCCTGAGGCTACGTGAAAGCGAAACGACCATGCTGACGGTGGATGGTCCTATGGCGGCGGGAGTTCCGGCGGATGCCAGTAACCTTGTGGTCAAGGCGGCCAGGTTGATGGGGCTTTCCGCCGATATCCATCTGGAAAAGCATCTGCCCAATGCCGCCGGCCTCGGCGGTGGATCGAGTGATGCGGCGGCGACGCTCAAGGCCCTTTCCGAGATGTCCGGCAAACCGCTTCCTGAGGGTCTTCTTGGCTTGGGGGCGGATATTCCCGTTTGCCTGCACGGGCGCGCGGCCCGGATGCGCGGTGTGGGCGAGGCGATCACACCGGTGGCGGGTCTGCCGGAGTTGCACGCGGTTTTGGTGAACCCGAAGCTGCCGGTGATGACAAGAGAGGTTTTTGCCGGGTTGGAGCGGGCCGACAACCCCGCAATGCCGGAAGAACTGCCCAAGTTCGATGACGCGGGTGCCTTGGTGGAATGGCTTGCCACCATGCGCAATGATCTTGAGGCCCCTGCGATGCAGGCCGAGCCGGTCATTCAGCAGGTTTTCGATGTGCTGTCGGTCACGCCGGGGTGCCATTTGACGCGCATGTCGGGATCGGGGGGGACGTGCTTTGGCCTTTATTCCGATGCGGAAACGGCGGCCTCGGCGGCCGGGCGTTTGCGGGAACAACACCCAAGCTGGTGGGTCGAGGCAGTGCGCCTCAATGCCTCAGAGCCTTAATTGACCCGCGCGACCACGTAATCGGCCAGATCAATCAACATGCGGCGTACCGGATGATCGGGCAGAGCCTGCATGGCAGTTTTCGCCTTTCCGGCCCACATCAGGGCGTCCTGACGCGTGGCCTCAAGGGTGCCGTGCTTGTTCAGAAGGGAAAGGGCGTGATCCAGGTCGCCGTCTTCCTGCTTGCCCTTCTCGATCGTGCGGGTCCAGAAGGCGCGCTCTTCGGTGTCGGCCATGGCCACGGCCTTGATCACCGGCAGGGTCAGCTTGCGTTCACGGAAATCGTCACCGACGTTCTTGCCGGTGGCCGCACTGTCGCCTTGGTAATCCAGCAGATCATCAACGATCTGGAAAGCAATGCCAAGCGCATCGCCGTAGTCGAACAGCGCGCGCACCTGATCTTCGGGCGCGCCCGAGAGGACGCCGCCGGTTTCGGTGGCCGCCGAAAAGAGGGCGGCGGTCTTGCCGCGCACGATTTGCAGGTAGGTGTCTTCGCCGGTGTTCAAATCCTGCGCGGCGCTGAGTTGCAGAACCTCGCCTTCGGCAATCACGGCGGCGGCGTTTGACAGGATATCCAGCACCCGCAGGTTGCCGGGTTCGACCATCAACTGGAAGGCGCGGGCAAAAAGGTAATCGCCCACCAGAACGCTTGATTTATTGTCCCACAGCAAGTTCGCCGTGGGCCGACCGCGACGCTGTTCGCTTTCATCGACCACGTCATCGTGCAGCAGGGTGGCGGTATGGATGAACTCCACCGTTGCCGCCAGATGCACGTCAAATTCGCCGTCATAGGCGCAAAGATTGGAGGCCGCCAGCGTCAGCATCGGGCGCAGGCGCTTGCCGCCCGCCTCGACCAGATGGGCCGTGACCTCGGGGATACGGGGAGCGTGGCGCGAGGCCATGCGCGTGCGGATCAGGGTGTTCACCGCCTCCATCTTGTCGCTCAGATGTGCGGCCAGTTCCTCATGCGGTTTTGTTGCAGCGTGGTCCAATACCATCACACTCCCGTCACACCGGTCGACAAATCCCGCGCGGTGCCCTTATGTCATCCCCATGAAACAGCTTTTTCGCACCACCGATCCGACATTGATCCCGTTCGCCCAAGCGCTGCTTCAGGGCGAGGGTATAGACTGCTTTGAAATGGACGTAAATATGAGCGTCCTTGAAGGTGGGATCGGGATATTCCCGCGTCGTCTGATGGTGGGGGAGCGCGATTTTGACCGCGCGCGCCGGGTGCTTGAGGATAACGGGATCGAGGTGGATGGCTGAACATTGGCCCGATGATGCGCTCAGCCGAGATGAGTTTCTGGGCGGGCAATTGCGCCTTTGGCAGCCCAAGCAAGGGTATCGCGCGGGGGTGGACCCCGTTTTGCTGGCCGCCAGCGTGCCCGCGCGTGAGGGCGACAGCGTGTTTGATCTGGGCTGTGGGGCCGGTGTTGCGGCGCTGTGCGTGGCGCAACGGGTGCCGGGGGTGCAGGCAGTCGGGCTTGAGGTTCAGCCGGGCTATGCCGCATTGGCGCGGCGTAATGCCAATGAGAACGGTTTGGCGCTTGAGGTTGTCGAGGGGGACCTTGCGCAGATGCCAGAGGCCCTCAAGCAACGCCAGTTCGCCCATGTTCTGGCCAATCCACCCTATTTTGACCGCAACGCGAGTACGAAGGTAAGCGATGCAGGCCGGGAGGTGGCGCGCGGTGAGGCAACGCCGCTTGAGGCTTGGATCACGGCGGCGGCAAAACGCTGTGCGCCCAAGGGCACGGTGACGCTGATCCAGCGGGCCGAGCGCCTGCCCGAGATGCTAGGCCATGCGGCAAAGCACTTGGGCAGTCTTGAGGTCCTGCCGCTGATTCCCCGCAAGGGTCGCGCGGCACGGTTGGTTTTGCTGCGCGGGCGCAAGGGCGGGCGTGCGGCATTTCGTCTGCACGATGGCTGGGTTCTGCATGAGGGGGACAGCCACCCGGGGGACCGGGAAAACTACAACGCGGCAACAACTTGCATTCTAAGGCTTGGGGCCCCTTTGCCGTTCCCGGACTAAAAGATTTAAATTGGACTCGCAATTTTTTGCGTAATTCGCGGTTGCAGCGTGACAGAATTGTAAAACTGTGCTGCACTGGAGGTGTTCACACCATCCAGAGAGGAGATACGCATATGAGCTTGAGTTCGCATGTCGAGCAACTGAAAATGAAACATCAGGATCTCTCGGAACGGGTGGAAGAGGCGCAGCGCGCCCCCGGCACCAGCGATCTGGAAATCGCGGACCTCAAGAAGCAAAAGCTTCGTATCAAGGAAGAAATCGAACGCCTGAGCGAAAGCGCCTAACGGGCCACGCGCGGCACATCGCCCGCGTTTATCAGCTCAAAATGACGGTCGTGTTCGCTGACCACGGCCGTCTGATCGCGCAGCCAAGAACGAAACGCGGCAATATGGGGCCGTGTCTCGGTGCCTTTTACGCATAAAATCCGGTAATGCGCCTCGGTCCGCAGGCCAAGGCGGTAGGGAGCAACCAACCGTCCCTCGCTCAACAATCGCGCGGCCAGCGATATCCGCCCAAGGATCACGCCCGCCCCCGACAGGGCGGCGTCAAGCGCGTGGTCGGCTTGCGAAAAACGTTGCCCCGTCCAATCGCGGGCGGGCAGGCCAGCCGCCTGAAACCACGCGGGCCAGTCGCAGGGCGGGTCGAGAAACCGGATATCATCCTGATGCAGCAGTTGCGCCCCGGCCAGATCGGCGGGGCCCGGCATCTGTTTGGCCAAATCGGGGGTCATCATCGGGGTGACCCATTCATCCAGAAAGCGTTCCTCGTAAAGATCGGGGTCCGGGCCATAGCCAAAGCGTATGGCCACGTCGACACCGTCCCGACCCAGGTTCACCAAGCCCAACCCGGCGCTCAGCCGCAGTTCGATCTCGGGGTGGGCTTGGGCGAAACTGTAAAGCCGTGGGGCCAACCATGCGGCGGTAAAGGCGGGGCCCGCGGTGACGGTGAGCGAGGCATGATCATTCACCCGCCGTGCCGCGCGCCATGCTGCGGTCAGCGTTTCAAAGCCGTCCTTGGTGCCGGGGGCAAGGGCGCGGCCCGCTTCGGTCAGTTCCACGGCGCGGTTGAGGCGGCGAAAGAGCGACGCGCCCAAATGCTCTTCCAATGATTTGATCTGGAACGACAGGGCGGCGGGGGTCACGTTCAACTCTGCCGCCGCCTGTTGAAAAGACATGTGCCTTGCTGCGGCGTCGAAGGCGCGTAGGGCGGTCAAAGGGGGGAGGCGGTCCGGCATTTCAGTTAAGTATCATTTAAGTGAAGTGATAGAAAGTCTCGTTTGCGGGCTTTGATCGTGGGGTGCATATTGGGTGCAGTCAAGAAATACTGCATCCAACAGAAAGGATTGCCCGATGATCGAAGTTGCCAGTGACACCCGTACCCGCGATGCCTATCGCGCCGCCCATGCCGCCCGTGGCGAGGCCCTTGGCCGTATTTGGACCCGGCTGACGGGGCAGAAATCTTCCGGATGATCGTTGCAAGTGACATCTGGAATAACGAAAGGGCCGGTCGCGATGACCGGCCCTTTTTGTGTATTTAGGCAAAGATCAGACGAAGAACTGTGCGCCGTTCGCCGAAATGGTCGAGCCATTGATGAACTGCGCGTCGTCCGAGGCAAGGAAGGCCACGCAGCGCGCGATTTCTTCCGGCTCACCCAGACGGCCAGCCGGGATTTGTGCGATGATCGATTCGCGCACTTTTTCCGGGACGGCCATGACCATCTCGGTCGCGATGTAGCCGGGGCAAACCGCGTTGGCGGTGATGCCCTTGGCCGCACCTTCTTGGGCCAGCGATTTGATGATACCCAGATCGCCCGCCTTGGTCGCGGCATAGTTCACCTGCGCGAACTGGCCCTTCTGACCGTTGATCGAGCTGATAACGATGATGCGGCCAAAGCCACGCTCACGCATGCCGGGCCAG
This sequence comes from uncultured Roseovarius sp., assembly GCF_913057115.1. Lineage (GTDB taxonomy): Bacteria > Pseudomonadota > Alphaproteobacteria > Rhodobacterales > Rhodobacteraceae > Roseovarius. The sequence goes on along the minus strand of NZ_CAJXNN010000002.1, from coordinate 134,263 downwards.
ACCGGGTGCACGGTGTTGAACACGCCGGTCAGGTTGGTGTCGATCACCTGCTGCCACTGTTCCGGGGTCATCTTGTGGAAGGGCGCATCGCGGGTGATGCCCGCGTTGGCGACGACCACGTCGATCGGGCCAAGTTCCTCTTCGACCTTGGCGATACCGGCCTTCGAATCTTCGTAGTCGCCGACATTCCATTTGTAGGTTTTGATGCCGGTTTCCTCGGTGAACTGGGCGGCGGCCTCATTGTTGCCGGCATAGGTGGCGGCGACATTGTAGCCTTCGGCCTTCAGGGCCTTGGAAATGGCCGCGCCGATGCCGCGCGATCCACCGGTGACGAGTGCTGTTCTAGCCATTGGATTCCTCCGATTGATGTATTTCGTTGGTAACTCTGTTAAACTTTTAAAGTAGCGGGCGCAACATTATTACCCACACAAATTGCCGCAGTGCAGAAGTTTTTGTGCCGGTCTTGGCCTCATGCTGCGGTGGACAAGAAAAAAGGGCACCTGATCGGGTGCCCTTTTTGTTGGTTCAGCTACACCCGAGCCTTACGGGCGCTCGATGCACATGGCAACGCCCATGCCGCCACCGATGCAGAGCGTGGCAAGGCCTTTCTTGGCGTCGCGGCGCTGCATTTCAAACAGCAGGGTGTTGAGGATACGCGCACCCGAGGCCCCGATGGGGTGACCGATGGCGATGGCACCGCCGTTGACGTTCACGATGTCCGGGTTCCAGCCCATGTCCTTGTTCACAGCACAGGCTTGGGCGGCGAAGGCTTCATTGGCTTCCACGAGGTCCAGGTCGTCCACCGACCAGCCCGCTTTCTCCAAGGCTTTGCGGCTGGCGTGGATCGGGCCGACGCCCATGATCGACGGGTCCAGACCGGCCGTGGCGTAGGACGCGATGCGCGCCAGCGGGGTGATGCCGCGCTTTTCGGCGTTATCGGCACTCATCAGCAGAACACCAGCGGCCCCGTCGTTCAGGCCCGAGGCGTTGGCCGCGGTGACTGAGCCGTCCTTGGTGAAGGCCGGGCGCATTTTTTGCATGGCTTCGATGACCGCGCCGTGGCGGATGTATTCATCCTTGTCGACCACGATGTCGCCCTTGCGGGTTTTGACGGTGAAGGGGATCACCTCATCGTCGAACTTGCCAGCCTTCTGCGCGGCTTCCGCCTTGTTTTGCGAGGCCAGCGCGAATTCGTCTTGTTGATCGCGGCTAATCTGCCATTTTTCGGCAACGTTTTCAGCGGTTTGGCCCATGTGATAGCCGTTGAAAGCATCCCAGAGGCCATCGCGGATCATCGTGTCGATATACTTCATGTCGCCCATCTTGTGGCCCGCGCGCAGATGTGCGGCGTGGGGGCTGAGCGTCATGTTTTCCTGACCGCCGGCGGCGACGATATCGGCATCGCCCAGTTGGATGTGCTGTGCGCCCAATGCGACCGAGCGCAGGCCCGAGCCACAAACCTGGTTGATGCTCCAGGCGGCGGATTCTTGCGGCAGGCCCGCGTTGATATGGGCTTGCCGTGCCGGGTTTTGGCCTTGGGCGGCGGTCAGAACCTGACCAAGGATGGTTTCGGAAACCTCGCCTTTGTCGATGCCTGCGCGCTCAACCACGGCTTCGAGCATGGCCGCGCCCAGATCATGGGCCGGTGTGTTTGCAAAAGAGCCGCCGAAAGAGCCGACAGCGGTACGCGCTGCGGATGCGATTACTACGTTGGTCATGTGTGTCCTCCACCAGAATTTTGGTCGAGGAACGCCCGGACGTCACAACAAGTGCGGGCCCCAGTATTCCCCGCCGTTCCCGGGCCTAATAGCGCATATGCCGCATTGCGGCAACGGACCACATGTCACAGGTCAGGCGGAGGCTTTCGATAGCTTGGCATCCAGCCAAGGGGGTTCGATCGTGGGGGCACCGAAATAATAGCCCTGCATGCAGTCGATTCCGATGGCCGAAAGATAGGCGGCATCTTGTGGCTGTTCGACGCTTTCGGCGACGGTGACCATATCGAATTGCTCGGCAATGGATTTCAGCGCAGCGGTCAAAACCTGGTTGTCCGGACTGTTTGCGATGCCGCGGATGAACTGCCCGTCAATCTTGAGAATATCGAAGTAAAACTCTTTCAAATAACGGAAAGATGTGTAGCCGGCCCCGAAATCGTCCAGTGCAAAGCTGATGCCCTTTCTTTGCAAGTCGTCCATGAACCCGACCACCAAATCGGGGACGAGCATCGCCGAACTTTCCGTGATCTCGAGGATCAGCCGTTCGGCAATGGTTGGGTCCTGACCCATGCCGTGCTTGAGGATGCGGTTCCAGCGCGGGTAGCCGATGGAGCGTGCCGACATGTTCACTGAAAGGCGCAGATCAGGATACTCCCGCATGGTGCGCAGGCCCTTTTCCAGCGCGAGGCAATCAATCACCCGCCCGGTCTCCATCGTCTCGATCTCGGTTATGAATTCGCGCGCGGGAATCACCCGCCCGGTTTCGTCCATCACCCGAATCAGCCCTTCGTAGAACGCCGGGCGCCCTTCCTGCCCGGTAGGCACCACGGGCTGATAGGCCAGCATGACCTGCTTGTGGCGCACCGCTTGATCCACCATGTCGATCACCGATCGGTCGCGCGCACTGATTGCATAGTTCAGCGGGCTATCATGCCCGGCCGGGATATTCGCCCATTTGCGTTTCTGCCCCATATCTCACCTCCGAATTCACCGCTTCACAGGCTGGGGCAGGGCCGCTAATGAAATGTTAAACGCGGCATTTGTCGCAAATCTGCCCAAGGGCCTTCAAAAAGGGTTAACGCATGGAGCGCTGTGGCTGGGCCGGAGATGATCCGCTGTATCATGCCTATCACGATGACGAGTGGGGCGTGCCCGAGTATGACAGCCGCGCGCTTTGGGAAAAGCTGATCCTGGAAGGGTATCAGGCTGGGCTCAGTTGGATCACCATCCTGCGCAAGCGCGAGAATTTTCGTGAGGCTTTTCAGGGGTTTGATCCGGATGTAATTGCCACATGGGGCGCGGCGGAGATTGAGGAACTGCTGCAAAATCCAGGGATCGTCAGGCACCGCGGGAAGGTCGAGGCGACCCTTGCAAACGCCCGGGTCTGGCAGGAGATCGAGGCCAAAGAGGGCTTTGCCCGCTACCTGTGGTCCTACGTCGATCACCGGCCCATTCAAAACACCTGGAGCCAGCTTTCGCAGGTTCCCGCCCAGACAGAAATTTCTCAAGCAATTTCAAAGGATTTGAAGAAAAGAGGCTTCAAGTTCTGTGGGCCGACGATCACCTACGCCTTCATGCAGGCGGCGGGCATGGTCAATGACCATCTGACCACCTGCCCGTGCCACAAGCCTGTGGCCGAGATGGGCCAAAACTCCGCGTCGGTATAACGTCGGTATTTTGTCGGTATCGCGTCGGTGTGCCGAAAGCGGCGGGAATCTTTTGGAATCTGCCATGAAATCCTATATTGGGCAGCATCTCACCTTATATGAGCGCGAACTGATGTCCGAGACCACCGCCCCGATCACCCAAGACGTGATGACCATTCCCCGCAAGCTGCCCGAGGGGCCGATGAATATCGTCGGTCTGACGCGGGACAAGCTGCGCGAGGTTCTGATCGAGAATGGTACGCCGGAAAAGCAGGCCAAGATGCGGGTCAACCAGATCTGGCAGTGGGTCTATCAGTGGGGCGTGCGCGATTTTGCCGAGATGACGAACCTCTCCAAAGCCTATCGCGCCGAACTTGCCGAGAATTTCGTGATCGAAATTCCCGAGATGGTTAGCCGCCAAGTCAGTGCCGATGGCACCCGCAAGTACCTTGCCCGGATCGCCGGGGGCCATGAGGTTGAGGTGGTCTATATCCCCGAAGCCGATCGTGGCACGCTGTGTATCTCGTCCCAAGTGGGCTGCACCCTGACCTGTTCGTTCTGCCATACCGGCACGCAGAAACTGGTGCGCAACCTGACCGCCGGTGAGATCATTGGCCAAGTGATGATGGCGCGCGACGATCTGGGCGAATGGCCCGAGCCGGGGCAGGGGACGGGCGAAAACGGCCCGCGCCTGTTGTCGAACATCGTGCTGATGGGCATGGGCGAGCCGCTCTATAATTTCGAAAACGTGCGCGACGCGATGAAGATCGCCATGGATGGTGAAGGGATTTCCCTCAGCCGTCGGCGGATCACGCTGTCCACTTCGGGGGTCGTCCCCGAAATCGCCAAGACGGCCGAAGAAATCGGCTGTATGCTGGCGGTCAGCTTTCATGCCACCACCGACGAGGTGCGCGACAAGCTGGTTCCGATCAACAAGAAGTGGAATATTGAGGCGCTTCTGGATGCCTTGCGGGAATATCCCAAGGCGTCGAACTCCGAGCGGATCACCTTTGAATACGTGATGCTCAAGGACGTGAATGACAGTGACGAGGATGCCCGCCGCTTGGTGCAACTGATCAAGGGCATTCCGGCCAAGATCAACCTGATCCCCTTCAACGAATGGCCCGGTGCCCCGCATGAGCGCAGCGATTGGGACCGGATCGAGGCCTTTGCCGATATCGTCTACAAGGCGGGCTACGCCAGCCCCATCCGCACCCCACGCGGCGAGGATATCATGGCCGCCTGCGGGCAGCTCAAATCGGCCAGTGAGCGGGCAAAGAAAAGCCGCCGCCAGATCGAGGCCGAAGCCGGGATCGGCTAGGCCCTGAACTCCGGGTGGTCACGGGCGCAAGCCGCGTTAGACTAAGGGCGAATCCCTTTGTCGAAAGTGCTTTGTGATGCGCGAATTCTCCCCTTTGCCGCGACCCGTGGACGCCAAGGGCCAACCCCGGAAAACTGGTGTCGAGATCGAACTTGGTGGCTTGGGAGAGGCCGAGGTGGCGCAGATCTGCGCCAAGGACCTGGGCGGAGAGGTTTGCCAAATCGACAGCCATATATGGCGTGTAATGGGCAGCCGCATCGGCAAGATCGAGGTTTACCTTGATACCTTCCTGCGCAGTGCCGCAAAAAGCAAACTGCGCGATCTGGCGCTTGATCTGGGGCGCGAGGTGGTGCCGGTCGAAATTGTCACCGAGCCGCTGGATCGCGACGGTTTGCAAAGGCTGGATGGGTTGCGAGACAGCTTGCGCAAGGCGGGGGCCTTGGGCAGTGGCGCGGGCATCGTCTTTGGCTTTGGTGTGCATTTGAACGTGCAGATCGCGTCATACCGCGATGCCGATATCGTCAGGCCCCTCTTGGCCTATGCCCTGATCGAGGATTGGATGCGCAGCGCCAATCCGATTGACGAGTCGCGCCGCCTTCTGCCCTTCACCGACCCGTACCCGACCGAGTTTGTGCGCGACCTGATCGCGCTCAGCCCCGATGCCCCTGTCAGCGAGGTGATGGAGAGCTACCTTCACCACAACCCGACACGCAACAGGGGGCTCGATATGCTGACGATCTTTGCGGAACTCGCGCCTGACAGGGTCGCGGCGGCGGTGTCTGGCAAGGTTTCGGCACGCCCGACGTTCCATTTTCGTCTGCCCGATTGCCTGATCGACGATGCGGGCTGGTCGCTGGTGGATGAATGGCAACGCTGGCTGGTGGTCGAACGCGTGGCGCAGGACGCCGCGCTTTTGGATCAGCTGGGCCGCGCGTGGGAAAAGGACCACGGTGTCGTCACGATCTCGCGGCAAAGCTGGGCGCGGCGCTGTGGAGAGATCCTGCAGGCGGCCGGGGTGGATACATCAGGGGCATGACATGAACAGACCGCTGATAGGAGTCACCACGTCGCGCCGCTCGGGCTGGCGCATCTTTCCGCTTATCGCGTTCAACGTCTGGATGGCGGGGGGACGCGCGGTGCGTTGGGTCGATGGCCGCGAGGCGGAGGTCGACACGGTCGATGCGATTGTCATCGGTGGCGGAGATGACATTTCGCCAGACCTTTACGGTGGCGAACTGGTCCGTTCGGCACGGCTGGACCCGGGGAGAGATGCGCTGGAACGGCGGCTGGTCCTTGAAGCCTTCGAAGCCGGCAAACCCGTTCTGGGCATTTGCCGGGGCAGCCAGATGATCAATGTCGCCCTGGGCGGTAGCCTGCACCAGGACGCCTATGGCATCTACAAGAACAGTGATCGTTTGCGCACCATCCTGCCGCGCAAGGAGGTCAGCATCGAACCCGGCACGCATTTGGCCAGCCTTGTGGGCACCGATCCGATGCGCATCAACGCCCTGCACAGTCAATCGGTTGATCAATTGGGTGACGGGTTGCGCGTTGCCGCGCGCGACCAAGGCGACATGATACAGGCCATCGAACGGGCGCGCCCCCCCTTTGTCTTGGGTGTTCAATGGCACCCCGAGCATTTGTTCTATGCCCACCGCCAACAGGCGCTTTTCAAGGCACTGGTCCGCGCGGCGGCGGATGATCGGGCGATGGCGCCTACCCTCGGTTGAAACCCGCCTGTGGTCATCCCAAAGAATTCCCAAGCGCGTCAGATTCCCGGCAGAATCTTGCCACATCCGTCAACTATCCCTTCCAGCATCACTTATTGTTTAAGGGACGAGAACGATGACCATGATGACGAGTAATCAAGCCTTTGACGATGTCCGCGATTTTGTTCTGCGCGAGCGGCAAATGTGCGTGTCCGACCGGGAATGGAAACACCGCCTGCGCGGCTATGGCTTTGCCATCCGTGACAGCCAAGAGGGGCAGGTTGTGACCTCCTTGGTCAAAGGCAGCGATATCTGCACGCTTGGCGCGGCGGCCTGAGCCCCCACCACAAGACAACACGGCCCAAGGCGATCAGGCCGCCATCCGGATTTCCGGCTTGCAAATCCATGCCCCAGCGTATTCCGTTAGACGGATTACGCGAAAAGAAGGGCGACGGATATGCAAACCAGGATCGGGGTGATCGGCGGCTCGGGCCTATACGAGATTGACGGGCTGACCGATGCCGAATGGGTCAGCGTGGAAACCCCTTGGGGCGATCCGTCGGATCAAATCCTGACCGGCACCCTTGACGGCGTGCCGATGGCCTTTTTGCCCCGCCACGGGCGCGGGCATGTGCATACCCCCACCTCGGTTCCCTATCGCGCCAATATCGACGCGCTGAAACGCCTTGGCGTGACCGATGTGATCAGCGTCAGTGCCTGTGGCTCCTTCCGGCATGAAATGGCGCCGGGGGATTTCGTGATCGTGGATCAGTTCATCGACCGGACCTTTGCCCGTGAGAAATCGTTTTTCGGCCCCGGTTGCGTGGGTCATGTGAGCGTGGCGCATCCCACCTGCCCGCGTCTGGGCGAGGCTTGTGAGGCCTCGGCCAAATCGGCGGGCATCAATGTGCATCGCGGCGGGACATATCTTGCCATGGAAGGCCCGCAGTTTTCGACCTTGGCCGAATCCAAGATGTACCGCGAACACTGGGGCGCGGATGTGATCGGGATGACCAACATGCCCGAGGCCAAACTCGCCCGCGAGGCCGAGCTTTGTTATGCCAGCGTGGCCATGGTCACCGATTACGACAGCTGGCACCCCGACCACGGCGAGGTGGATGTCTCGGACATCATCGCTACCCTGACCGGCAACGCCGCCAAGGCCCGTGCGCTGGTGGCCGGGCTGCCCACGCTTCTGGGTGCCGACCGCGCGCCTTGCCCGCATGGCTGCGACAGGGCACTGGAGTTCGCCATCCTCACCGCCCCGGAAAAACGCGACCCCGCGCTTTTGGCCAAGCTGGATGCGGTGGCGGGGCGGGTCTTGGCCTGACTGGACCCGTGCCGAAAACGCGTCACCATCCGGCAATCCACATCGCGGCCCCTTTTCCCTTTGCCGTGCCGGTCAGGAACCGCGTATGCTGCCGCCAAGATTGATATCAATCAAACCAGAGCATTGCCCGTGACCCCAAACGCACCGACCGCGGCAGCCCTCTGCGGATACCTCATGCTTTGCGCCGGATCGGCCACGGCAGAGCCGGGTAATGATCCAGCCGGAACACGCTGGATGGGTCTGTTCCTCGGGAACATGACGAACAATCGCGCGAATGACCTTCTGCGGCCCGGCGAATACGACTTTGCCGACAATTACTTTGCCGGTGTTTTCTGGGCCTACGACAAACCCTTGGGCACCGGCCGTTGGTCGGTCGGTGGCGAGGTTCAGGTCAACCTGCACTTTGGCGATCAGGCCTTTGTCGAATTCGTCGCGCCGGCCACGCTTCGGTATCATCCCGATCTGCCCTTCGCCCCCGCGCTTGAAAGCCTCGGGTTCGGGCTGGGCCTGTCGCACACCACCAAGGTGCCCGAGGTCGAAGTCAGGGTGCGCGGCGACGCGGCAAGGACCATGGTCTATTGGCTGGCCGAGGCCGCATTCTCGGTCGGCGGCAGGGAGGACGAACTTTTCGTTCGGGTCCACCACCGGTCGGATGCCTTCGGCCTGTTGCGGCCCGATTCAGGCTCCAATGCCTTTGCGCTTGGCTGGCGGCGCGCCTTCTAACGCGTGCTGCCTTTAACCTGACACATCAGATAAAGGCAGGACGCGTGCAACAGTCATATGCTGCGCTGCGGTCGCCCAAAAACCATGACTCAGGTTTTGGGTCGAACGCTTTGGGCCAGCCTTGTCCCCTGCAGCGCAGACTTGCCTCTGAACGCGGCTTGCGTCACATAGGCGCGCGACACGCATTTCATCACGAGGTCCGCCATGCCCGCCAGCACTTCGGTCAAGGATTACATCCGCACCATCGTCGATTTCCCGCACGAAGGGATCATGTTCCGCGATGTCACGACGCTTTTTGCCGACCCGCGCGGCTTTCGCATGGCGATTGACCAGTTGCTGCACCCCTATGCCGGGGTGCGCTTTGACAAGGTCGTGGGGTTGGAGGCGCGCGGCTTTATCCTTGGTGGTGCGGTCGCACACCAATTGTCCGCCGGCTTTGTCCCCATCCGCAAGAAGGGCAAGCTGCCCGGGGCCGTGATTTCCGAGGACTACGAGTTGGAATACGGCGAGGCGGTCGTTGAAATCCATGACGATGCCATTCAACCGGGCGAGAAAGTCCTCGTTGTTGATGACCTGCTGGCCACCGGCGGCACCGCCGAAGCCGGGATCAAGCTGATTGAGCGTTTGGGCGGCGAGATCATCGGCTGCGCCTTTGTCATCGACCTGCCCGATCTGGGCGGCCGCGCGAGGCTTGAGGCGCTGGGCATGGATGTGCATGCGCTCTGCGCCTATGAGGGTGAGTGAGCCTGCGCCTCAATCTTCCTCGGCGTGCCAGTCGTTGATGATTTGCATTGCCTCCTGCGCGGTCTCGACAAAGCGAAACAGCTTGAGATCGTCCTCGGAAATCGTCCCGGCTTCGGCCAGCGCCTCCCAATTGATGATCTTGCGCCAGAAGGGCTCGCCAAACAGCAAGAAGGGCACCGGGTTCATCCGGTCGGTCTGAATGAGCGTCAGCGCCTCAAAGAGCTCGTCCAAAGTGCCGAACCCACCGGGGAAACAGCAGACCGCCTTGGCCCGCATCAGGAAATGCATCTTGCGGATACCAAAGTAGTGGAAGTTGAAGCACAGGCCCGGGGTGACATATTCATTCGGGGCCTGCTCATGCGGCAGTACGATATTCAGGCCAATGGACGAGCCGCCCGCATCATCCGCGCCGCGGTTGCCCGCCTCCATCACCCCCGGCCCACCGCCAGTGGCGATGACGTATTCACGCCCGTAGGTGGCCATGGATTTCATCGTCATCAGCCGGGCAAATTCGCGCGCCTCGTCGTAGAATTTGGATAAATCCGCCAGCGTTTCCGTGCGCGCGCTGTCTTTCTTGGAGGGCTCCGGGATGCGCGCCCCGCCGAACATGACCACCGTGCTCTCGATGCCACGTTCATTGAGGATCATCTCGGGCTTGAGAAGTTCCAGTTGCAGGCGCACGGGGCGCAACTCATCCCGGCACAGAAAATCCGGGTCCGCAAAGGCCAGCCTGTAGGCCGGGGCGCGGGTTTGCGGGGTGTCGGGAATCTGCTCGGCCGTGTTGATATCGGAATGAGCATCGCGAAACTGGCTGTTGCGTTCGTCTTTCATCGCGGGCGCGTCCTTCGTATGGTCCATGCCACAAGGCGTATCGCCTCGGGGCAGAGTTGACCATAGACAAGGAGAGGCAGGATGCCAGCCAAGGATGAGATTTCCGCCGCCCAAAGCCGAATCGCGCCCTTTGTCCGGAGCACGCCGGTCGGGACGGTTCAGGGCTTCGGCTTGGATTTCCCGGTCGAGATGAAGTTCGAGCAGATGCAACATACCGGCAGCTTCAAGGCGCGCGGGGCTTTTAACACGCTGCTAAGCCAACCGGTGCCGGAGGGTGGGGTCGTGGCCGCCTCGGGCGGCAATCACGGCGCGGCGGTGGCCTATGCGGCCGCCACACTCGGCCACCGTGCGCGCATCTATGTTCCAGAAATCGCAGGCCCGGCCAAGATGGAGTTGATCCGCGCCTCGGGGGCCGAATTGCAGGTGGTCAAGGGCGCCTATGCCGAGGCCGCCACCCGCGCCGCCGAATGGCGCGAGGCGACGGGGGCCATGGAAATCCACGCCTATGATGCGCCCGCCACCGTGGCGGGCCAAGGCACATGCATGGCCGAATGGGAGGATCAGGGCCTCAAGGCCGATACCGTGCTGATTGCCGTGGGCGGTGGCGGGTTGATCGCCGGGGCGCTTGGCTGGCTTTCCGGTGCGCGCAAGGTGGTGGCGGTCGAGCCCGAGCGTGCTTGCGCCCTGCACAAGGCGCTGGATACCGGCGCACCCGTGGATGTCGATGTGGCGGGAGTTGCCGCCAATGCGCTTGGCGCGCGGCGTATCGGCCAGATTTGTTTTGATCTGGCCCAAGCGCAAGGGGTGCAAAGCGTCACCGTCCGGGACCGCGACATCACCCTGGCGCAAGAGGCGCTTTGGCGCGAGGCGCGGCAACTGGTGGAACCGGCAGGGGCAACGGCGTTGGCGGCGCTGATGGCGGGGGCCTATGTGCCGGAAGACGGCGAGCGCGTGGCGGTTTTGATTTGCGGCGGCAATATCGCGCCAGATCCGCTGGCGGTTTAACCGATCATTTACCAAGCTGGGGCAGGCTGAGCATATGCCCCGCTTGGACCTATGGATAGATGACGCGACCGATGCCGCCCTGCGGCAGATCGCGGCGCAAGACGGCGGCGATCCGACGTCGCTGATCCGCGATGCGATCCGACGGGATCTGTTTCGCCGAACCCGCGCGAAGAAGGCCGTCAGGCCTGATGAGCGGCTCATCGCGCCCTTGCGGGCGCTCCTCGCAGAGGATTTCGCCTATGCTAGGGATTGGCCGGATTTGCAATCGCGTCTTGCGGCCAAGGGCTACACTCTGCGTGAAGCCGGGGCTGGCCTTGCCCTGCATTGCCGCAAAAGCGGCGAGAAACGCGCCAAGGCCTCGGACCTCGGCTATAGCTATTCACGCCTCATGCGCCGCTTTCACGCGCCGTTCCCCGGCCATAGCCACGCCTATCTTTTCAATCGTGTGAGATAGGCTTTGCCGCCTTTGACGCGCGCCGCGTCGCATTGCACCCCGCGCCCCGGCCCCTTATAGGCCATGCAAAGCCAAACAACCCGACCCGAGGGAGAGAGACGCCATGTCCAATGCACAGCTTGAAACCGCCATCGAATCCGCATGGGAAATCCGTGACACCATCACGCCCAGCACCGGCGGTGAAACCCGCGATGCCATCGAAGACACCCTGAACGCCCTGGATAGTGGCAAACTGCGCGTCGCCGAGCGTCAGGAAAACGGCGATTGGCATGTCAACCAATGGGCCAAGAAGGCCGTGCTTCTGGGCTTCCGCATCAAGGATATGGAACTGCAAGACGGCGGCCCGCAGGGTGCCGGCTGGTGGGACAAGGTCGATAGCAAGTTCAAAGGCTGGGGCGATAGCGAATGGAAAGCCGCAGGCTTCCGCGCCGTGCCCAACTGCGTGGTGCGCAAATCGGCCTATATCGCCCCAGGCGTCGTTCTGATGCCCAGCTTCGTGAACCTCGGCGCCTATGTGGATGAGGGCACCATGGTCGACACTTGGGCGACCGTCGGTTCTTGTGCGCAGATCGGCAAGAACGTCCACCTGTCGGGCGGCGTCGGCATCGGTGGTGTGTTGGAGCCGATGCAGGCCGGCCCGACAATCATCGAGGACAACTGCTTTATCGGTGCGCGTTCGGAAGTGGTCGAAGGCTGCATCGTGCGCGAAGGTTCGGTCCTTGGCATGGGCGTATATATCGGCAAATCCACCAAGATCGTCGACCGCGAAACCGGCGAGGTCTTCATGGGCGAAGTGCCGCCCTATTCGGTTGTCGTCTCCGGCTCCATGCCGACCAAGAACAACCTCAACCTCTATTGCGCGGTGATCGTGAAGCGGGTGGACGAACAGACCCGCTCGAAAACCGGCATCAACGAGTTGCTGCGCGACTGATCCAGCTTGAATTGAAAACAGGGCGCGTTCCGCTGGGTGCGGGGCGCGCCCTTTGCAGTGCACCGGCCTCTTTTGGCCTCTGATGGGAACTTGCCAAGCGGCTGGCGGTTAATCCATTGCATGACCCAATTGGCCCCATTGACAGACCAAGCCGCCCCATGATCGGCACGCTTTCCACCCCCGTGTTGCTGCTTGCCTTCGGCGTGGCCGGTGCTGTCGTCGTCATCGCTTCGGTCCGGGCGACAGCCTTGGCCGATATGCTGGCCGATCGCACCCGTCTGGGCGAGGCGCTGGCCGGCGGCGTCATCCTGGGGGGTGCAACCTCGTTGTCCGGTATCATCGTCTCAATCTCTGGCGCATGGTCCGGAGATGCCAGTTTTGCCTTTTCCAATGCCATCGGCGGAATCGCGGCGCAAACGCTGTTTCTGGCCATCGCCGATGTGCTGCACCGCAAGGCGAACCTCGAACACTCTGCCGCACAGCCCGAAAATCTCGTGCAGGCGGTTATGCTGATCATCCTGCTCAGCGTGACCTTGCTTGGCATTTTCGGGCCCGATGCTGCGGTGCTCGGAATCCACCCGGTTTCGGTCGTGCTGTTCCTTGCCTATCTGACGGGCCTGCGCATCTCCGCCCATGTCAGCGAAAGCCCGATGTGGACGCCGGTGCAGACCCATGAAACCCGCCGCGATGAACCGGAAGATGCAGAAGAACCGAACCGCTCGGCCAAGGCCCCGGCGCTGGCCTTCTTGGGCCTTGTCACCCTGCTGGGCCTCTGCGGGCTGATCATCGGTCAGGCCGGGGGCGAATTCATCGCCCGCTTCGGGCTGGGCTCATCGCTGGTGGGGGCCTTGATCACCGCCGTGGTCACGTCCCTGCCCGAGCTGGTGACGACACTGGCGGCCGTGCGCCGTGGGGCACTGCAACTGGCGGTGGGTGGCATCATCGGCGGCAATACCTTCGATACCTTGTTTCTCATCTTTGCCGATGCGGCCTATCGCGAAGGCTCGCTTTATCATGCCTTGACGCGAGATGACGTCTACTGGCTTGCAACCGGGCTGGTGATGACCGCGGTTCTGCTGGCCGGGCTGGTTTTTCGGCAAAAGCACGGGCCGGGTCGCATCGGGCTTGATGGTGTCTTGATGATCGTGGTCTATGCCTGCGCTGTCGTGGTGCAAGTGATCAGCGGTTAGCGGGCTGTTTCAGCCCTTCTTGGGCCGCTCCCCCACCGGGCCGCCCGCTTTCTTCCACCCCGAGAACCCGTCGTCGATGTGGCTGACTCCCTCCAGCCCCATGTCCTGGGCCACCCGTGCCGACAGGGCCGAACGCCAGCCTGACGCGCAGTAGAACACGAAACGGCCACCGTTTTGAAACTGCGGCTTGGCATAGGGGCTTTCCGGGTCGATCCAGAATTCCAGCATCCCGCGCGGGCAATGGAAGGCGCCGGGGATCATGCCCTCGCGTTCCAACTCGCGCGGGTCGCGCAGATCGACGAATGTCACCCCCTCTTGGCCATGCAAGGGGAGCATTTCGGAGGCCGGGGCGTGATCCACCACGGCGTTGGCTTCGGCCACCATGTCACTTGCGCGTTTCATGCACTGTTCCTTCCTTGTCGTCCTGTCGTGGGTACACTAGACCCTCGCCCAATGTATTGAAAGCCAGGCAGGCGGCCGGGATGAATTGATGCCCGGCACACGGAGCTTGGATTGACGGCGCAGGGTGCAAGGGGTAGGGCGCGACAGGCGAAACATGCGGCGGGGGCCGGTATGACGAAGACATCAGACAAACCGTCGAAACAGCAGGTCTATACCCTACTCGTTCAGGTGGGCCGCAAGGACGGCGACGGCCTGCCGAAAAAGGCCACTGGTGCCGCGCTCATGGTTTATGCCAGTGGCGTGGACGAGGCCGAGGCGGTGCGCGAAACCGTGGCCATCCTCAAACAGGCGGATATGGCCCCCCTCGATGTCAGCGGCTACGGCACCTTGGCCGAACGCGAGGCCGAAGGCCACGACATCAATGATGAAGAGCGCGCCCTGATGCAGCGCGCGCTGGAGGAAAACGCCGTGATCGTGGCGCAGGTGACCCCATTCTACGACTGACCCGGCGCGGCTCAGGCTGCCCGGTTCATCGCCAGCGTGATCGCCTCGAAGGGTTTGAGAATCGGCCAGACCGGTTTTGCGTGCTCGGGTAGCCGTGACCGGTCAAAGGGCGCCAGAACGCTGCGCGCAAGCGCCTCGGGCCTGCGGCGTAACCGGCCGACATAAAGGCTTTCGAGCGGACAGCCGGCGGCCATGACAACCTCATGCCCCGGAAGCAGCAGGTGGTGATACGTCACGAAATCCGGGCCGTCCCCGTGCAGGGCCGATACCCCGTTCACCAAATGCTGGGCCGGCACCAGAACAGCCTCGCGGCCAAACAGATATTCCACTTCGCTCCCGCCGATCACCAGACGCTGTTGCGGGGCGACAAGGATATCGCGGCGCAGGCCGAAGTAAGGTGCCCGCAGGTGGACCGGCCTGAGGTTGCCCTTGGCCGGAACGACACGTTTGACCACCTGAAGCACCGGGACAACCTCACCGTCGTGGGTCACCACCAGATCGCCGCGTTTCACGTCCCTCACGGGGACGTCGCCTTGTGGGGTCGCGATGGGTACGGCCCCGGTCAGGCCCGGCATGGGGCCTACTGGTTCAACACTTTCGGATAGGGCAAAGAAAAGAACATCGCGGTCAACGGTCCGCCGCCTCGGGTCGGTCGAAATGATCTGCGCATCCGACATCAAGAGCGGGTGCGGGGAATGCGGTTCAGCGAATACAGGCGTATCGGCCTCGGGCCGTTCGACACTCAATTGTGCCCATCGCGCCGGGGCGTCCCACGCATAAGTCAGCCGCAAGACATCCAACCGTCCATCCGGCTCGAGCGGCAAGGTCACGTGCCGCATGTCGTCACCCTGCGCTTCGACAAGAACGATACCGCCATCCGGCAAGGCCTGAAGCGTGAAGCTGCCGGGCCAGGGGTGCGAGCGATTGAAGGCCAAAAGGGTTTGCGGTCGCCCTTCCGGCGACAGGCGCGTTTCCAGCAAGAGCGTGCCGCGCGGCATCAGCATGTCGCTTGGGATCGGTGCGGTCTGTTGTTGGCGGCTGGTCAGGCCTTGGCCCGCGAAACACCCGCCGGCGTGGTCCGATATGCCGATCCAGGCCAAGGTCAGGCCGCTCTTTCTTGTTCGCGCATGAGCAACCTTGCCTCATAGGGTTTCAGGCAAGGGCGCGCCGCCGGTCCGTAACCTGCGCCGGTGGATGGGTCGATTTCTGGGAAGAGAGCGTAGATTTCCGCGACGATCTCCGCCTCGAAACTCTTGGTGATCTGCGGGCCGGGCAGGAAACTTTCGGTTTCCAGCCCCTCGGAATAGACAACCTGATGCTCGTCAAAGAGGATATGCACGTAGGTGACCATGCCCCCCTCCATGCGCCGTACGCTCAGATCGTTGATCAGGTCGCGCGCCGCAACCAGAACCTCCGGCTCGCCGAACAGAATCTCCGACAGGCTGTCGCGTATCAACACCCGGTGCAGCGGCGACAAAAGCAAGGCACGGTGCCGCCCGAATGTATTGGCGGCAATCCGGATCGGCGCATATTGCCCGGTTGCCGAAACCTCTCGGCGTCCCGCCCATCGCACCGGTTGCACGCCATTGTCCTGCGTGATCACAAGATCGCCGGCCTGCAACTGTTCGACCGGCATATCGCCCTGCGGCGTCTTGATCATCGTCCCGGCCACGAAGCAGGGCACCTGATCGACATTTACGAAACCGACATCGTTCTGGCCGGTGCTGCTGGTGACTTCGTAGTTGAAGCTGAAACTTTCCTCGTCACTGTCGGCGACAATGTCGATCGTGCCATCGGCGTTCAGTTGGATTTGCTGGCCCGAATTGAGCGTCACGATATCGCCCGCGACCACCGCTTGACCGTTGATCTGGGTGATCGAAAGCGTCCCGCCGGTGTTGTTCACGTCGTTTGACAGAATGTCTAGGGTGCGGCTGTCATCCGGGTCCACGCGGATGTTGTCATCATTGGCGACAAGCGTCGTTTGCACGCTGTCGGCGGCGATGATCAGCGTCGAGTCATAGTTGCTGTCGGTGACATCGGCGATCCCGATCCGGATCGAATTCACCTCTCCGGCATTGACCGGGATGGTCAGGGTCAGCGTCGCGGTGAAGCCATCCATCTCGGTGTTGTACTGGCTGTCAGTGTTGTCGATGAACAGGTTTTCGGCGGAGCCGCCATTCAGGTTGTTGGGGTCGATGTCACCATCGCCCACGGACATCTCGACCTGCGTGCCGTTGATCCAGACGCCAACAAAGTCCTGAAAAGCCCCGTTGGCATATTCAGGGTATTCCTCCGAGGCGAAAACGAATTGCATCGTCATCACGTCGCCCGTGGGAATGAAATCCACATCCAGAAACGAGGCGTCGTAGGTATTGGCACCCGCCGCCGCGTTGAAATCGGCGTTGTTGTTGGGGCCGCTGGAATTGGTGGTGGTGCTGCTGGACTGGTTGGCGTCCTGATTCCACCACGCGTTGCCGCTGCTGTTGGTAAAGCCCCGCAAATCCCCGGTAGAAAACATCACGCCTGTATCGCTGGGCGTGACACCCGGGGCGATGCTGTCGCCATCCGTGTAAATCCCCGAGGAATCCCTGTCCCCGGTATAGGAGGCACTGACAATTGTCGTGCCTTCGCCGAAAATCGTCTCGGCCATTTCGACCGCAGACGCATTGTCGTCAATCGGGATTTCGACCCCTTGAACCATAACTCTGCCCCACCTCACATCCAAGGTCAGCGCAGCGTTACAAAGCCTTGCAGACATAGGGCATCAGGGCCCTTGCCGCGTTATTTTCTTGGATGGACTGCTCGGTCCATGGGCGTTTCGCCCGGCTTTGTTTTGCCCTGCCTCGGGTTTTATTGAAGTCAATCCTATCAAGAACACGAAAACAAGTTAAGAAAAATCAGCATCTTGAATGGGTGGTCGTAAGGTCACAGGTTTGCGCGTGGCCGCATTCCGCGCTAGGCCAAGGCAGCACGTCAAAGGAAAGAAGCCCCATGCCGCACAGCCCCGTCGATCCCATCGCCCTGACAGCCGATCTCGTTCGCTGCCCATCCGTCACCCCCGAGGAAGGTGGCGCATTGGTGTTGCTTGAAAAACTGCTGACCGATGCGGGTTTCGACTGCACCCGCGTCGACCGTGGCGGTGTCAGCAACCTGTTCGCCCGCTGGGGGGACAAGGATGCGGCGCGCACCTTCGGGTTCAACGGCCACACCGATGTGGTCCCCTTGGGTGATGAGGCGGCCTGGACCATGCCGCCCTTCGGGGCAGAGCAAAAGGATGGCTTTCTTTGGGGGCGCGGGGCGACCGATATGAAATCGGGCGTCGCGGCATACGTCGCCGCCGCGATTGATTTCGTGCACACGACCCCACCCAAGAATGGCGCGCTGATCCTGACCATCACCGGCGACGAAGAAGGCGATGCCGTGGATGGCACCGCGGCCCTGCTGGACTGGATGCAGGAAAATGGCGAGGCGATGGACCATTGCCTTGTGGGCGAACCCACCTGCCCCGATGAACTGGGCCAGATGATCAAGATCGGGCGGCGCGGCTCGCTCACCGCTTGGATCACCCTCACGGGTGAACAGGGTCACGCCGCCTATCCGCACCGCGCCAACAATCCGCTGCCCGCCATGGCGCGGTTGATCGACAGGCTATCGAGCCACGAGTTGGACCAAGGCACCGAGCATTTCGATGCCTCGACCCTTGCCGCCGTCACCATCGACACCGGCAACCCGGCGACCAACGTCATCCCCGCGCAATGTCGCGCCACGGTCAATATCCGCTTCAACGACGCCCATAGTGGCGCCAGCCTGACAGACTGGCTGCAATACGAACTGGACCGCGTGACGCAGGAATTTGGCGTCAAGGCCGAGATGGAGGTGAAGATATCCGGCGAAAGTTTCCTGACCCCGCCGGGCGACCTGTCCGATCTGGTCAGCAAGGCGGTGCAGGCCGAAACCAACATGACGCCGGAACTCTCCACCACGGGGGGCACCTCGGACGCGCGCTTTATCAAGGATCACTGCCCGGTGGTGGAGTTCGGCCTTGTCGGCAAAACCATGCATCAGGTGGACGAACGGGTTGAGGTCGCCCTGATCCCGCGCCTCAAAACCATCTATGGCCGTATCCTGCGGGATTATTTCGCATGACGCTTGCTGTGGCCCTGACCGATGATCTGGCCACCTGCTTTGCCCTGCGCCGGACGGTCTTTATCGACGAACAGGGGGTTTCGGAAGCCGAGGAAATGGATGGTCGGGACGGTGAAGCACATCACCTTCTTGCCACGCTGGAGGGCAAACCCGTGGGCTGTGCGCGCATCCTTTTCAAAGGCGAGACCGGCAAAATCGGCCGCGTTTGCGTTCTCAAGCAAGGGCGGGGCAGGGGCATCGGTGCGGCGCTGGTCAAGGCCTGCGTCGATCACATCGCCACGCTGCCGGGCATGACCCGCGCCGAACTGGGCGCGCAAACCCGCGCGATCGGCTTTTACGAGGGCCTGGGGTTCACCGCCTACGGCCCGGAATACGACGACGCGGGCATCCCCCACCGCGATATGGAGCGCGCCCTGTGATCCGCCCGCGCCTTGTGGTCATGGTGAAAGAGCCGCACCCGGGCCGCGTCAAAACCCGGTTGGGGCGCGAGATCGGTATGACCCGCGCCGCATGGTGGTTTCGCCACCAGACAAAACGCCTGTTGCGGCGGCTGGACGATCCGCGCTGGGATCTCACCCTTGCGGTGTCGCCGGACCACGAAGGCCTGCAAAGCCGCATCTGGCCCGCGCATCTGCCGCGCGTGGCGCAGGGGCGCGGCGATCTGGGCGACCGCATGGGCCGCTTGCTGCGCGGCCTGCCGCGCGGGCCGGTCTGTATCGTGGGCGGCGATATTCCCGGCATCACGCCCGCCCATATCGCCCGCGCCTTTGCCGCGCTGGGCAATCACGAGGCGGTTTTGGGCCCCGCGCCGGATGGTGGATATTGGCTGGTGGGAATGAAGCGCGTGGCCCCGCCACCTGCCACCCTCTTTCAAGGCGTGCGATGGTCCAGCGAACACACGCTCTCAGACACGCTTGACACCCTGCCGGGCCTGCGCGTGGCTTTGGTCGATACCCTCAACGATGTGGATGAGGCGGCGGATTTGTAAAAGGCATCCTGCGCCAAGCCCGCTCAGCGCAGCTTTGGCACCCCACCGGGCAGGGTCTCACGCTCCACCACGCCGGCCCGCAGGCTGCGCCCGATACGATGCGCCAGCGCCGACCACGCGGCGGCCTTGCCCGGCTCCAACTCGCGCCGCAGGGTCGCGTCAAACAGATCAAGCCATGTTGAA
The DNA here is from genome assembly GCF_913057115.1 of uncultured Roseovarius sp. Classification (GTDB taxonomy): domain Bacteria; phylum Pseudomonadota; class Alphaproteobacteria; order Rhodobacterales; family Rhodobacteraceae; genus Roseovarius. The sequence goes on along the minus strand of NZ_CAJXNN010000002.1, from coordinate 114,441 downwards.
AACATTCCCGGCTTGACGTTTCCGGCCTTCACATGGGCCGCCATGGGGCTTCCGTCATAGCTGCGTTCATGCAGGATGGAATTGGCCCAGAAATCGGCCACCTTGGCCTCATGCGCGGGCCAGTCGCTGACATGCACGGCAAAGACCGGCCCAAGGCCGGGGTGTTCGCGAATGGTGGCATAGAATTCGGCCACGACCCGCTCGATCTCGGGGCGGGTGATGTCGAACCGGGGGGGCAGGGCGTTGCTCATAGGCCAAGAGATGCGTCAGCGCCTGAGCGGTTTCAAGGCCAATCCCTAAAGCGTTCCGCCTTTCACTCTCGACATCAGCCAAAGGCGGAACGCGTGCAACGAGTGAACGCGTTATTCGTCATAAAGCCGGTTTTCGTCATTGTTCTTCAAATGCGCGGCCATCTCATCATAGCTGACGGACAGTTCCCCATGGGCGATCAAGGCCTCGGCATAGGTGGGCAACCCTTCCGGCTTGGGGTGCTGATCGCTCTGCCAGAGGCGCGAGCGGATGATTGATTTGCCACAATGATAAAACGCCTCTTCCACCCGGACGATCACGGCAAAATCCGGCACCCGGCCCTTGATGGCGCATTGGTCAAGCACGTCGCGGTCGCGCACCACCCAAGCCGCCCCATTGACGCGCAGAACCTCGTTGCGGTGAGGCACCAGAAAAACCAGGCCCACGCGCCCCGTTTCAAGGATATTGCGAAACCCGTCATAGCGGTGATTGCCGGGGCGGTCGGGGATGGCCAGCGTATGCCGGTCCAGCACCTTAACAAAGCCCGCCGGGTCGCCCTTGGGCGAGACATCCACATTCCCCGCCTTGTCCACGGTGGCCATGGTCAGGAAGGTCGCCTTTTCGATCCAAGCGCGGCAAAGATCATCGATATGGTCAAGGAACTTCCTGATCTGGCTGTCATAGGGTTGCCGCATGTCGGCGTAGATTTCATCGACCGAGGTGATCACGTGTTTCGGGGTGTACATGGGGCCTCCTGCTTGGTGCGTGGCGCAAGGGTAGCATGGAACGCAACCATGACGCGCGATGAAGTATCATGCCGCCATGCGCTTCAACGGCCTGCGCGGGTGCCGAAATCTTCAAAAGATTTCGGTCCGCTTTCTTTTGAAGAAAGCGGTGCCGCCCCCCTCTGGACGCTGCGCCAACTGGGGCGTATAACGCGCCCCATGATGACCCGCTTCGCCATCATCATTCGAATTACCTGCCCGGCGCTCTGAGTGATACGAGCCGCCGGGACAATGGCGTATGAGCCTTCGCGCCGCCCCTCCCCCCAAGACGAAATTCAAGTGACAAAGGACGTCACCGATGTGCGCTGACACGCCCGAGTACAAAGACACCCTGAACCTGCCGCAAACCCAATTCCCGATGCGCGCGGGCCTTCCGAAACGCGAACCCGAGTGGCTGGCCCGCTGGGAAAAGATCGGCATCTATGACCGCCTTCGCGAAAAAGCAGAGGGTAGGAAGCCCTTCACCCTGCACGATGGCCCTCCTTACGCCAACGGCCACCTGCATATCGGCCACGCGCTCAACAAGATCCTCAAGGATATGGTCGTGCGCTCCCAACAGATGATGGGCCGCGACGCGCGCTATATCCCCGGTTGGGATTGCCACGGCCTCCCCATCGAATGGAAGATCGAAGAGCAGTACCGCAAGAAGGGTAAAAACAAGGACGAGGTCGATATCGTCGATTTCCGTCAGGAATGCCGCAAGTTTGCCGATGGCTGGATCGACGTGCAGCGCGACGAGTTCAAGCGCCTCGGCGTGACCGGCAAATGGGAAAAGCCTTATCTGACGATGGATTACCGCGCCGAGCGGATCATCGCGGAGGAGTTCCAGAAATTCCTGATGAACGGCACGCTGTACCAAGGCTCCAAGCCGGTGATGTGGTCGCCCATCGAGAAAACCGCGCTGGCCGAGGCGGAGGTCGAGTACCACGACAAGGAAAGTTTCACGATTTGGGTGAAATTCCCGGTGACCACCGAAGGCGATTTGCAAGGCGCCAACGTGGTGATCTGGACCACGACACCATGGACCATCCCGTCGAACAAGGCCGTCGTTTATGGCGAAAGCTTTGACTATGGCCTCTATGAGGTCACCGACACGCCCGAGGAATGCTGGGCCAAGCCCGGCGACCGCTTCCTGCTGGCCGACAAGCTGGCCGGGGACGTGATGGCGCGCGCCCGTCTGGAAGACAGCATGTGGAAACGTGTGCGTGGCGTGAGCGCCGAGGAGCTTTCGGGGCTTTCCCTCGCCCACCCACTCGCCGGGGCCGAAGGCGCAAACGGCGAATGGGACGACCCCCGCGATTTCCGCGCCGCCGATTTCGTCACCGACGAGGAAGGCACCGGCTTTGTCCACTGCGCCCCCTCCCACGGGATGGAGGAGTTCGAGCTTTACCGTGATCTGGGCATGTTGGAGCAGGTCATCACCTACAACGTGATGGACGATGGCGGCTTCCGCGCCGATCTGCCCTTCTTTGGCGGTACATACATTCTTGACCGCAAGGGGAAAGAGGGCAACGCCAACAAAGCGATCATCGACAAGCTCGCCTCCGTCGGCGGCCTGCTGGCGCGTGGCAAGATCAAGCACAGCTATCCGCATAGCTGGCGCTCGAAAGCGCCGGTTATCTACCGCAACACCCCGCAATGGTTCGCCGCCATCGACCGCGAGGTCGGCGATGGGCAGGACCAATACGGCAAGACGATCCGCGAACGCGCCCTGACCTCGATCGACCAACTGGTCACTTGGACACCCAAGACCGGGCGCAACCGCCTTTATTCGATGATCGAAGCGCGGCCCGATTGGGTGCTGTCGCGGCAACGCGCTTGGGGCGTGCCGCTGACTTGCTTCGTCAAGAAAGGCGCGATGCCCACCGACCCGGATTACCTTCTGCGCGATGAGGCGGTGAATGCCCGTATCCTTGCGGCCTTCGAGGAAGAGGGTGCCGATGCATGGTACAAGCCCGGCGCGAAAGAGCGGTTCTTGGGCAATGACCATGACGCCGATCAGTGGGAAAAGGTCGATGACATCCTGGATGTCTGGTTCGATTCCGGCTCGACCCATGCTTTCGTTCTGCGCGACCGTGAGGATGGCTCCGACGACGGTATCGCCGATCTATACCTTGAAGGCACCGACCAGCACCGCGGGTGGTTCCATTCCTCGATGTTGCAGGCCTGTGGCACCATCGGCCATGCGCCCTATCGCGGGGTTCTGACCCACGGGTTCACCTTGGATGAGAAGGGCAACAAGATGTCCAAGTCCTTGGGCAACACCGTCGCGCCCGAGGATGTGACCAAGCAATATGGCGCGGATATCCTGCGGCTCTGGGTGGCGCAGGCGGATTACACCGCCGATCTGCGCATCGGGCCGGAGATCCTCAAAGGCGTCGCCGACAGCTACCGCCGCTTGCGCAATACCATGCGCTTCATGCTGGGGGCCTTGGCGCATTTCGAGGAAAGCGACCGGGTGGACCCGGCGGAGATGCCGGAACTGGAACGCTGGGTTCTGCACCGTCTGGCCGAGTTGGACCATGTGGTGCGCAAAGGCTATGACGCCTATGATTTCCAAGGCGTGTTCCAGCAGCTTTTCAACTTCGCTACGGTGGAACTGTCGGCGTTTTACTTCGATATCCGCAAGGATGCGCTTTATTGCGATGGCGACACCGCCCGCCGCCGCGCCGCGCGCACGGTTCTGGATATCCTCTTCCACCGTCTGACCACATGGCTTGCGCCGGTGCTGGTCTTCACGATGGAGGAGGTCTGGCTTGAACGCTTCCCGGGCGAGGAAAGCTCCATCCACCTGACCGATATTCCCGAAACCCCCGCCGATTGGCTGGATGAGCCGCTGGCGGCGAAATGGGCCATGGTGCGCCGCGCCCGCCGGGTCGTCACCGCCGCATTGGAGGTGCAGCGCACCGACAAGGTGATCGGCGCGTCATTGGAGGCCGCCCCGGTGGTGCATGTCCGCGAGGGCGAGATGCTGGAGGCGCTGAAATCGGTGAACTTCCACGATATCTGCATCACCTCGGATATCGTGCTGACGGGCGACCCAAGCCCCGATGAGGCATATCGTTTGCCCGAGGTTGAGGGTGTAACGGTGGTCTTTGAACGCGCCGCAGGCGAGAAATGCCAGCGCTGCTGGAAAATCCTGCCGGATGTGGGCACGCATAAGCACCCCGGCACCTGCAAGCGCTGCAACGAGGCGCTTGGATAAAACGAAGCGGCCCGGCCTGTTGGTCGGGCCGTTTTTTGCGTTTGGGCGGTAATTGCAGAAAGAAGGGCCGCGCCCGACCCTGGGAGGGCTTTGCAACCCTCATTCAGGATATTACGCCGTCGCGCTCGAACCATTTCTTCGGCGCATAACGGCACCCATGCGCCCTCCCGGGGGCAAGCCCGGGCAAGACGGTAAACGAGCGAGGCGTCTTTGCCGCGGCCCTTCTTGCCTTCAATCCGTTGTCCGCAACGGCGAGCGCTGCACCAACCAGACCACCAACAAAGGCACCCCCACGGTGATCAAGGTCACCACAATCAACAGCACCCCAAGCTGCGAATAATCCGCCGGCACTGTCACCGCCCCGGTCTCGGGGTCTGTGACCTCGCGGGTAACGATGAAAATCTCGTTGAGGTACTTGGTCGTCAGGCTGCTGGCCGAGAGTGCCAGATTGGTGAAGGACGCCATCACCGCAAAGAAGGTCGCCTTCAGGTCATTGGGCGCATTGCGTGCGATCCATGCCAGCATCGGGATCATCGCCACCTGACCCAGCGGCGATTCAATCGCCGTGTCCAGAATGGCGATGAAGCGGGCATCCACCACGCCGCCGGTCAAGGGCGCGGTGACGTCCTGTATCCCGTAATAAAGCCCGATATTCGGCAGGGTCAGGACACCGCCCGCAATCGTCAGCATGACGATGATCCAGACAATCGGCTTTGACGCCATTAGGGGCCGCAGCACGACCATGCCCACCAAGGTCAATACCGAGGTGATCAGCGACAGCACCGACAGGAATTGTTGGTCAAAGCCCAGAACGTCGATATTGAACCAAGTGATCCCATCACCGGGTCGCGGCACGGCGCGGAACATGAAAATGATCACCGCCGTGCCGATCAGCGTGCGCGCCTTCGCCGGGGACAGCACCGCGATCAACTGCCGCATCAGGAACAGGACAATCGCCATCGACCCGGCAAAGATGATCTCTTGCCCATAGGGCAGCCCGCCAAGTCCGACGGCCAGCGTTAGCGCCACAAAGGCCCCGCCACCGATGAAATACCACGGGTTGGGCTTGGTATCCTCGTCCGGCCGCTCGAACAGGGCGTCGGCCGCTTCGGGCGAGAGGCCGGTTTTCAGCAGGTTGTGCCGCGCGCGCCATTTCTGCACCCCCGCCAGCATCACGCCCGAAACCGAAACCAGCGGAATCGCCAAGGCGGCAAGGTAGATATTGGCATAGACCTGCCGCTTGGCCTCGGCGGCCAAATCCTCGATCCCGGAAAACATGTTGATGTTGAGAACGGCCACCGCCACCGTCCCGCCAATCAGGGCAAATCGGCCCAGCGTTTGCATGGTGGTATGCAGGGCGCGCGAGGTGTCTTCGGAAATGGGGTTGCCCTCGGCATCCACCTTCGGCACCGCTTCGACCGACATGGCATCGGCCACCGCGTCCTGAACCACCAGCCCACATGGCGCCATCAGGAAACTGGTGATATACCACGCGCTGATTGGCATCACGGCTTCCATCATCTCGGTCTGGGTCAGCACCAGATACATGATGAAAACGCTCAGCCCGATCAGCCCCGCGCCAAGGTAAACCAACAGCCATTTCCACCGCCAGATGATATCCACCAGATGGCCCAAGGGCATCTTCAGCGCCCAAGGCAGGCCCGCCCAAAACGCCAGCCCGGCCAGATAGGCCGCCGAGAGATCAAGATATTCCTTGACGAAAAAGGTGCCGACGATTCCCGTCAGCCCGGAAAAGCCAGCGGCGAAATAGACCATCAAGGGCGGCAGGAAGGTCCAGCGCATCTGCCGGGCCAGATCAAAGACCACGGCATCAATCCATGCCATCGGCCCTTTGCGTTGTGATGTGGTGGTCATCCGCTCCCCGAAGTAAATCTGATTTGAGCTAAGCTAAACGAGGTTCACCGCAACGCCAAATCACAGAATCTCAAGCACCGCTTCGGGTGGGCGACCGATCCGCGCTTGTCCCTTGGCAAAGACGACCGGGCGTTCAATCAGCTTGGGATTGGCGGCCATGGCCGCAATCAGTGCCTCGTCATCATCGGATTTGCTCAGGCCCAGTTCTTTGAATGCCGCCTCGCCCGTGCGCATCATCTCAATCGCGCGCAGGCCCAGCGTGTCACGGGTCAGGCGCAACTCCTTGGCGCTTGGCGCATCGTCGAGATAGCGGCGCACCTGCACCTCCTCGCCGCGCCCTTCCAGCAGGGCCAAGGCCTGCCGCGATTTGCTGCATCGCGGGTTGTGCCAAATGGTGATCATGTCCAATCCCCCCGTCCTGTGCCCACGGCCTCGGCCACATTCCCAAAACCATCACGCTCCAACAGCGCCTCAAGCCCATGGGCGATGCGCGGCACCAAGGATAGCCCCTCGTAAACCAGCGCCGAATAAAGCTGTACCGCGCTGGCGCCTGCGCGGATTTTCTCATAGGCCTGCTCAGCCGAGCCAACGCCGCCCACCCCGATCAAGGGCATTTCCCCGCCGGTCAGCGCCGACAGTTTCGCCAGAACCCGCGTGGATTTCTCGAACAAGGGCGCACCGGAAAGCCCCCCGGCCTCGGCCTTATGGGGCCCGTGCAGCCCGTCGCGGTCAAGCGTGGTGTTGGTGGCGATGATGGCGGCCACACCCGCCTCCTGCGCCACGCCCGCCACTTCGGCCAGTTCCCCGTCGCTCAAATCTGGCGCAATCTTCAAAAACACCGGGATCGGGCTTTCCAGCCAATCGCGCGCTTCCATCACACCTGCCAGCAATTGCCGCAGCGCCGCCGCCCCTTGCAAATCGCGCAGCTTCTCGGTGTTGGGGCTCGACACATTGACCGTCGCAAAATCCAGATACCGCCCACAATGCGACAGCACCCGCGCGAAATCCTCGGCCCGGTCGGCGCTGTCCTTGTTGGCCCCAAGGTTAAGGCCCAGCACCATGTCGCGCGGGCGATTGGCCAGACGCCCCGCCGCCGCCTCCATCCCGTCGTTGTTGAAGCCAAAGCGGTTGATCACCGCGCGATCCTCGGACAGACGAAAGAGGCGCGGCTTGGGGTTGCCCGGCTGCGGGCGCGGCGTAATGGCCCCCACCTCGACAAAGCCGAACCCGGCGCGCGACAAGGGCGACAGCGCCACGGCGTTCTTGTCGAACCCCGCCGCCAAGCCCACCGGATTGGCCATATGCAGGCCCGCCACCTCACACCGCAGCCGCGGCGAGGTCACAAGCCCCGGAAGCGGCACAACACCCGCCCGCAGGCCCAAAAGTGCCGCGTTATGGGCGCGCTCCGGGTCCAGCCCGCGCAGGGCGCGAAGGCCCAGTTGTTCAAACAGGCTCATTCCATCCCCGCCGGAAAATCATGCACGCCACCCGTCAGCGGCAAGGGCTGCGCCCATGCCACATCCTCCAGCCGCAGCTCACGATAAAGATGCGGAAACTTCGCCCCGCCGCGCGACACTTCCCATTTGAGCGCTTCGCCCAAACGGTCGACCTCAACCGCCACCAGCATCAGCTCATCCTCACCGGCGAAATGCTTGGCCGCCGTTTCGGGGGCCTGTTCGGCGGTCGAAAAGTGAATATAGCCATCGGCAAGGTCGACCGGGGCACCTTGGCTGACCGTCTCGGCGCGCAACGCCTGCCATTCGTCAGCCCGGAAAATCTTGTAAATCAGCATGTCCCGGTCATGCCCCGCCCATGCGCGACGGTCAAGCGGCTTCGCCCTTGCGCCCCCCGTCAATCCGGGCATTCTACGGACCAACCACCGAAAGCGCACCCATGAGCACCGTCAAAGACCAATATGAGGCCTATCCCTATCCGCACCGCGACCCGGCGGATGAGGCCAAGCGCCTGATCATGGGTTCCCCCTCACACCCCTTGGAGATGGACCATTTCCTCTGGGGCGGGGCGCGCGATTGGTCAAAACCCCTGCGCGCGCTTGTGGCCGGGGGCGGCACCGGCGATGGGCTGATCCAACTGGCCGCGGTGATGAAACAGGCGGGCCGTGCCTGTCAGATCACCTATATCGACCTCTCCACCGCCTCGCGCCAAGTGGCCGAGGCGCGGGCCAAGGCGCGCGGGATCGACAGCATCACGTTTCACACCGGCTCGCTTCTCGATGCGCCGGACTTTGGATCGTTCGATTACATCGACTGTTGCGGTGTGCTGCACCACCTGCCCGAACCGGAAGAAGGGTTTCGCGCCCTGCGCGCCGCGCTGGCGCCGGGGGGCGGTATGGGGATGATGGTCTATGCGCCTTACGGGCGGTCGGGGGTCTACCCGCTGCAACAGGCCTTTGGCGACCTTTACGGCGATATGCCCCCCAAAGACCGCCTCAAAGCCGCGCGCAAAATTATGGAGCGATTGCCCGAGGGCCACCCCTTCAAGGTCAATCCCAACCTCAACGACCACACCCATGGCGACGCCGGGTTCTATGACCTGCTCCTGCACTCCCAAGATCGGTCCTATGACGTCCGCCAATTGATCGACACGCTCAGCACCACGGGCTGGGCGCTGTCGGGCTTCACCTGCCCTGCGCTTTACGACCTCACACGCTTCGCCCCCGTCCCCGAAGGCATGGATGAGGTTACGGCCATGGCCACAGCCGAGCGCCTCAATGGCACGATCCGCACCCATACCGCCTATGTCACCGCTTCGGATGAGGCCCGCAAGCCTGCGCGCGGCAGCAACCGCGCGCTCATTCCCCACCTCAAAGGCGTGCAAGCCGGCCCATTGGCCCAAGCGGTCGCCAAGGGGCAGCAAATCCCGGTCAGTTCCGATGGCATCGGCGAGAAACTGACCCTGCCGAAAGAGGCCGCACCGCTGATTGCCGCAATAAATGGCCGTCGATCCTTGGCACAGATCGCGCAGGCGACGGGCCAAGACCCGATCGCCATGGGCGCAACATGGGGCAAGGTCGACGCCAAGCTCGCGCCTTGGGGCCTGCTGCTTTATTCCAGCCTGCTGGCCTGATCCATGTGTGGCCGCTTTGCCATAACCACCCCCTCGGACGCCATGGCGCAACTCTTCGCCGCAGCCCCGGCCAATGACTTGCCAAAGGTGCCCAATTACAACGTCTGTCCCACAAACGCGGTGCATGTGGTCACCGGCGGCGAGGGGCGGCGCCTTGGCGCGATGCGATGGGGCTTCATTCCGCATTGGTACAAATCCCCCAGTGATGGCCCGCTGCTGATCAATGCCCGCGCCGAAAGCATCGCCAAGAAACCGGCCTTTGCCGCCGCCTGCCGCGAACGCCGCTGCCTGATCCCGGCTGATGGGTTTTACGAATGGACCAAGGACGACGCGGGCAACCGCCTGCCATGGTACATCACCCGTACCGATGGCGCGCCCTTGGCTTTTGCGGGTGTCTGGCAGGATTGGGGGCAAGGCGAGGATCGGATGTCGACCTGCGCGATTGTCACCTGTGACGCCAATGCGCCGATGTCGAAGATCCACCACCGCATGCCCGTTGTCCTGGAGCCGGACGACTGGCCGCTCTGGCTGGGCGAGGCGGGGCATGGCGCGGCTCCCTTGATGCGGCCCGCGCCCGAGGATGCCCTGCGTTTCTGGCGCGTCGATCCGAAAGTCAATTCCAACCGCGCCGAAGGGCCAGAGCTGATCGAGCCGATTGAGGAATAACGCACCCTTTGCCGGTTGTTTCGTACGACTCGTACGAGTGCTTACAGCAAGGGCCGCAGTTTCGTACGAAAATCGGGGGGTAAACGTACGACTCGTACGAAACTTCCTCCGCGCGCCGGGAATTTGATCAAATTATATTTCTGGGGTGGTCTTTCGGGGCTTTTGCGGCAACTGTGGCGGCGACTAACCTGTTGTTTCAAAGGGATTTGCCGCCATGCCCGCAGATCGTCCCATTCGCGTTGCCCTCAATGGCTTTGGCCGCATTGGCCGCACCATCCTGCGCATCCTTCTGCGCGATGCCCGCGATATCGAACTGGTTCTGATCAACGAGATCGAACCGCTGTCTACCTGTGCCTATCTCTTTGAATTCGATAGTGTTTTCGGCCCTTGGCCGGGGGATGTGCAGGCGGGGGATGGTGCGCTTCTGGTCGATGGCCACCGCATCCCCTTCCACTCTGAATCCGACCTCCGCGCCCTCGACCTTACCGGAATCGACCTTGTTTTGGAGTGCACAGGCATGGGCGGCACCCGCGCAATTGCCGAACGCGGGCTTGAGGCCGGGGCCGAGGCGGTGTTGGTCTCGGGGCCATCAGCCGAGGCAGATGTGACACTTGTCTTGGGTGCAAACGAAAAAGATCTTTCAGATCAAAGGATTATCTCGAATGCATCTTGTACCACGAATGCCCTTGCCCCGCTTGTTCGGCTGCTTGATGACGCCTTCGGGATCATCAGCGGCCAGATGACAACGGTGCATTGCTACACCGGCAGCCAGCCCACCGTCGACAAACCCCGCCAAGCCCCCGAGCGAAGCCGCGCCGCCGCCCTGTCCATGGTGCCGACCACGACATCCGCGCAGGACCAGACGGGTCTTGTCTTGCCTCACATGAAAGGCAGGATCGAGGCCCGCGCGATCCGCGTGCCAACGGCAAGTGTGTCCTGCATAGATTTGACGGTTCAGACCCGCGACGACGTCACGAAAAATGATGTGAATTCAATTCTTAAAGCAGCAGCGGCTTCCTCGCATGTTATTGGCTGGACGGCAAAGCCATTGGTCAGTTCCGATCTGCGCGGGCGACCCGAATCCATCATCCTCTGCGACCCTGAAACCTCGGTTTCGACCGGCGGTTTGCTGCGCGTTTTCGGATGGTATGACAACGAATGGGGGTTTTCCTGCCGAATGCTCGACATGGCGCGCCTAATTGCGCGTAGATAGTGCAAGCCATTGAAAATAAGGAGTAAATATAGGGTGAGAGGCTGGACAACGACCCAAGCGGGGCTCGTTACGGCTGCTTCCTTCCGGACCTGACCGGGTTGGCGAGGCGCTTGCCCGCGCCAACCTCTCGAGTTTTCAGATAGTCGCCATAGCTTGGATTCGCAAGGGGTCCCTATAATTCCATCCGGAAACGCGCAAAACCTGCGTCTGTATCGCCAAGATCGCTCAGACAGAGCGCATTGATATCTTCGGGGAATTCTCGCAAGCCAGGCCCGGTTTCGAAGACGACACTGGTGCCCGGCAATGATCGGAATCGCCATGCCCCTTGCGCATCGACCGCTTTATCCATGACGCGAAGTTTCCCTTTCACGGCTTCGATCACGGGGAAATGGCTTTTGTATACCCTGCGAATATTTTCGCGCGATGCATAAGGAGCCCCCCCATGAAGTCGGAAATTATTGGTGGCGACAATGAATTCCTGTTCCATATCAATGGGTTGTGCTTCATGGCGGAGATTCACGATTCGATGTTCTTTGTGGCTCGTGCGTGTTCCATCAGGACAGTATCGGCTGGGTGTTGAAAGGTCGATCTCGTAGCTCAGCCCGTCGATGACGTCGAAATGATGACCGGGAAAGAAAGGATTGATGAGAGGCTGATCGGGCACACCGGGGACGACCTGATTGAAATATGCCGCCGCCCGTTCCAACCAATCCCATAACTGCCGCCCTGTGAGAATCAACGCGCAAAGCGTATTCGGGAAGGCATAGATGTCTGAAGCATGTCTCAGGGTGAGCGGGCCGGCAGGAATGATGGTAAAATGAGCCGGCCCCCCGCGCCCCCCCGTTCGAAAAGCTGAGGCGGCCGAGACCACCGGGTAGTCGTTTAGCGTTTCTTCGGGCACGATCCGGTACAGGGCGTCACGTTGCGCTCTCGCGATGAGCTGTACCACCGGATCGCTACGCACCATGGAAAGATAGGTGTGCATGCCATCGGGGTTGTGACCCAATGGTTTCTGCATGAGCGCCGAGGTTGCCTGATGCGCCGGTTCGAGCAAGGCACAAAGGTCTGGATCAGGAACGACCGGGGGGTGCGGTCGTTCGGGCGCGACCGCGCGTGCTTCTGCCTTGCTTGAGGCAACGGTCCAACCTTCTTGGCTTTTGTGCAAGGTGAGGTCCAGCACTCCAAGGTGTGATCCATGTGCACCTGCCATGACTGCCGGGACATTTCGCAGGCGACCTCGCTCATTGTCCACGCCCTCAATCAGAGCATGATCCGATGACGGAAAGACCAGGTGACTATGCCCCGCGAGGATGGCATCAATTCCCGGAACATCTGCGAGTGCGAGGGCTGCGTTTTCCTCGGAAACAAAAGGAGCTTGCAGTTCGATTCCCGTATGCGCGAGTGCAACAACGATATCGGCGCCCTCGGCGCGGATCTTGGGTACAAGGGCGCGCGCCGTGGCCTCGATAGGGCGGCTGACCACCCGGTTTTCAAGGTGAAAACGGTCCCAATGCGTAATCTGGGGCGGCAAAAGCCCAATGACGCCTATGCGCAGGCGGTGCATTCGGCCCACTTTGTCGCGCAAGGTGCGATCAATTATAAGGTATTGGGACACCAAGGTTTCATCGTGCTGCGGAGTTTGCCCCGGAGTCCGAATGGCATTGGCGCAGGTAACAGGGAACGCGGCCGAGGAAAGTGTCGCGAGCAGCCAATCGACTCCAAAGTTGAACTCGTGATTGCCAAGGCCAACGGCATCATATGCAAGTGCGTTCATGGCCTCGATGGCGGGATGCGGGCCGGTCCAGCCGCTATCGGACTGTCCGGTTGCGTCAATAAGTGGCGCGCCTTGCAGGAAATCACCGGTGTCGAACAGCAAGCAGTTTTCGGCCTCGCGCCGCGCCTGCTTAATTAGCGTGGCGATGCGGGCCAGCCCGGCACCGGTATCCTTGCCGTTTGTCAAATAGTCGACTGGTAAGATTTGCCCGTGCACATCGGTTGTTTCAAGAAGGCGCAATTCAACAGTGATTTGCGCATCGGTACGGTAGGGCATCGGTGGGTCCTGACGGGTTGATATCTCGATGAATGAGAATGCTTGCTTGGTTCCAAAAGACCCGGTGTGTAGAACACAACAGACAAAGCACACGCAGGTATTCAATGTAGGCGTATAATACACACACTTTAAAGTTGAGGTGGTATAAAAATCAAGAATTTAAAATATGTTCACACGACGTGTTTACTAAAGGGGTGGGGCAATGAAACACGCGGAAACCGTCACTTTTGGCGGGTCATCCTTTGATCGGGCCGCAGAAATCCGAGGCGACGACGAGGCGATACAGCGAGAAATCGAGCATCACGGGGCCTGCACGCTCGTCATGTGGCGCGGCAAGCCGCTTGTGAAATGCCCTGATCTTGATGCTTTGGTCCGTGTGCCGTTGGATCACCCGGTTTTGGCCAGCCATGGCGGTACGCAGCTCTTGCTGGGGCGCGACGAAACGGGGAAACTGATCCATGCGCACGATCTGTCGGATTGGCAGCCCGAAGATTTGGATTTGGCCGAACTGGATCGGTTTCTAGATGCTTCCGAACAATCACACCCGGATCTGCCCGGTGATACGGCTTTTGCCGAATTGCGCCGCATCATGACCCGTCTGGACGCGCGCGACGCCGAACTCGCCGCAATGGCGCGCGCGGTTTTGGGGTGGCACCAGACCCATCGGTATTGTTCGCGATGCGGCTCGGAAAGCCGAGAGGTCATGTCAGGCTGGCAACGCGGTTGTCCAGACTGCGGGGGGCAGCATTTTCCGCGTACCGATCCGGTTGTCATCATGCTGATCACGCATGGTAACCAAGTGCTGATGGGCCGGTCTCCGGGATGGCCCGAGGGGATGTACTCGCTGCTGGCGGGTTTCGTCGAGCCCGGTGAAACGATGGAGGCTGCCGTGCGCCGTGAAGTGTTCGAAGAAGCTGGCGTCAAGGTGGGCGAAGTGTCCTACTTGGCCAGTCAACCATGGGCGTTTCCGTCGTCACTGATGTTCGGGTGCTGGGGGCGTGCCACCTCGCATGATATCAATATCGACCCCACTGAAATCGAGGATGCTATCTGGGTGTCGCGCGATGATGTGCTTGCCGCATTTGCTGGGCAACACCCTATACTTATGCCCGCGCGCAGGGGGGCGATTGCGCAATTTTTGTTGCGCAACTGGCTTGCGGATACACTTGAATGAGGCGAAACTCTCGACCGAGCAGGAAAACCAGAGGCGAGTGAATGAAGTTCAGCACCAAAGAAGACGTTGAAGCGCCAATTGATTTCGTCTTCGACGCAGTGTCCGATTTCCAATCATTCGAGCGCGCGGCTCTGCGTCGCGGTGCCGAGGTACAGCGGGTCGATACGCTTCAGAGTGCCGGGGTCGGGCTTACTTGGGAGGCGCAGTTCAACTTTCGTGGCCGCAAACGCGAAATCCGCATCGAAGTCACGCAGTTTGAAAGGCCAAATTCACTGGGGTGCCTATACGAAACGCAGTTGCTAAGCGGTACCTTGGACGTCGATCTGGTGGCTTTGTCGCGCAATCGAACGAGATTGAGCGTGGAAAGCACCTTTGCACCGCGGAACCTGACAGCTCGGTTGTTGGTGCAATCGCTGAAACTGGCGCGTTCAGGTCTGGATAAGAAGTTTCGGTTTCGGGTCGCGCACTTCGCGAAGGAACTGGAAGAGCGACACAAGCGCATCGCATAAAAGACACCCTGTGCCAAACAGGCTCATATTGGGCTAAGCAATGCCATCCGAAACGAAATATTCGGTGCCTTGTACCAATTGACATCCCCGGAGGGATGCCGCGCCTAATGGCGGCGTGGATCAGCCGGGTAAACGCCGAGCATGGTGATGTTGGACGTGAAATAGTCCAGTTCATCCAATGCGCGCTTCACCTCGGGGTCGTCGGGATGTCCTTCAATATCGGCATAGAACTGCGTTGCCGTGAACGACCCGCCCACCATGTAGCTTTCCAGCTTGGTCATGTTGACGCCATTGGTGGCAAAGCCGCCCATGGCCTTGTAGAGCGCGGCGGGAATGTTGCGCACTTGAAAGACGAAGGTCGTCATCATGCCGTCTGTGCCACGGCGGCTCCAGTCCGGCTCGCGTGACATGATAAGGAATCGGGTGCTGTTGTTGCCGTGATCCTCGATTTCGCGGGCCAACACGTCCAACCCGTAGATCTCGCCCGCCAATTCGCTGGCAAGCGCGGCCAGGGCAGGCTCTCCGGCTTCGGCCACATGTCGCGCCGATCCTGCGGTATCGGCACCGGTGACGCGGTGAATGCCGTGCTTGCCCAGAAACTCACGGCATTGCCCCAGAAGCATGGTGTGGCTCATGGCGCGCTCGACCCTGTCCAAAGTGACGCCGGGCAGGGCAAGCAGGTTGATGTGGACGCGTACGAAAGCCTCACCAACAATGTACAAGCCCGACTCCGGTAGAAGGTGGTGAATATCCGCCACCCGCCCGAAAGTGGAGTTTTCAACAGGCAGCATCGCCAATTCCGCTTCGCCGGACCGGACCGCCTCGATCGCATCCTCGAAGGTGCGGCAGGGCATCGATTCCATCTCGGGATATGTCTCGCGGCAGGCTTGATGCGAATAGGCACCCGGCTCACCCTGAAAGGCAATGCGCTTGGTCATTACGGGTTTTTTCCTGTTGAATGCCCCCAGTCGGGCGTTTGGTCGCGGAAACTACACCTTGCGCCCGCATAGGGGAAGCGGATAGATACGCCGCGACGGAATTCAAATGGAAACGGGCCTATGTTCGATACGATGACACTTACCAAGGTCGTTGGTGCCTTCTGTGGCGCCCTCCTGATCTTTCTGCTGGGCGGCTGGGCTGCCGAATTGATTTATCACACCGGCGGCGGTCACGGCGATGACCACAAGCAGGCCTATGTGATCGAAACCGGCGATGATGAAGGTGGCGAAGCAGCGGAAGACGCTGGCCCCAGCTTTGAAGAGCTTTTCGTTGCTGCCGATGCAGGCAAGGGTGAAAGGGTCTACAACAAGTGTAAGGCTTGCCACCAGCTTGAAGAAGGCGCCAACGGGGCGGGCCCCTACCTTTACGGAGTGGTCGGTCGCGAGGTCGCCAGTGCCGACGGGTTCGGGTATTCCGGTAGCCTGAAAGCGGTTGTCGATGTTTGGACACCGCAAGAATTGTCGGCATTTCTTGAGAATCCCGCAGGCTATGCACCGGGCACCACCATGGGCTTTGCTGGCGTCAAGGACATGGAAGACCGCGCGAACCTGATCGCCTATCTCGATCAATCCGATGGCGACACCTATGAGATTGAGATGCCTGCCGCCGCAGAAGAAGCGGCAGCAGAACCCGCCGCCGAGGAAGCCGCAACCGAGGAGGCCGCAACCGAGGAAGCTGCAACCGAGGAAGCTGCAACCGAGGAAGCTGCAACCGAGGAAGCCGCTGCTGAAGCGCCTGCCGCCGAAGAAGCTGCTGCCGCAGGTGGTTTTGCCGATATGGTCGCGGCTGCCGACCCTGCGGATGGCAAGAAAGCATGGCGTCAGTGCCAAGCCTGCCACAAGCTGGAAGATGGCAAGAACGGCGTTGGCCCACATCTGGCCAATATCGTTGACCGTCCAATCGCCAGCGTCGAAGGGTTCCGCTATTCCAGCGCGCTGCAAGACCTTTCCGACAAGGCTTGGACCGTGGATGAGCTGAACGCATGGCTGGAAGACCCCAAGGCCTATGCTCCGGGCAACAAGATGAGCTACCGGGGCCTGCGCAAGGAAGAAGATCGCGCAGCGCTTATAGCTTACATGCAAAGCGCCACTGAATAATCAGTGCTGCAAGTGAATTCCAGCGCCGCCGCCCTCCGTGGGCGGCGGTTTTTTTGCGCACTGTGCCGCCGTCCTGCTTTCGGTGCTTGAATATGGCGGCCTGCGTCCATTAGCTTGCCTGCAACCGTAAACGCGCCAGATTGACTATCGGCAGCAAAAGGAGAACGGCATGACAACAGAGCGCAACCGGGCCAAGGCCCGGGCGATGATTCTCACCGCCCCGCGCGTCGCAACCCTCGCTTTGGTTGGACTGTTGATCGCCGCCCTCATGGTGCACAAGGCCATGGCGCAGGAAAGCGACGGGATCATCCGCTCGCATGGTTATTCTTTTTACGGCGACCTTAGCTATCCCGCCGATTACCCGCATTTCAACTACGTGAACCCGGAGGCACCCAAGGGCGGGGAAATCTCGCTTTATGCGCCGGGGACCTTTGATTCGATGAACCCCTACTCGCGCAAGGGCCGGGCCGGGCGGCTGTCTTGGATGGTATATGAAAGCCTGCTTGGGGAAATGCCCGCCGGTGGCGGCCCCGCACCCGCCGATGCCTATGGCGAATCCTATGGATTGTTGGCCGAAAGCCTTGAGTATGACGCGGGCAAGACATGGGTGATTTTCCACATGCGCCCCGAGGCGCGGTTTGCCGATGGCACGCCGGTCACCGCGCATGACGTGGTGTTCTCGCACAACCTGTTTCTGGAGCAGGGCTTGCCATCCTACGCGCAGGCAGTCAGCCGCCGGGTCACGGGGGCCGAGGCCCTGGACGATCACACCGTGAAATTCACTTTTGCCGAAGGCATCTCGCGCCGCTCACTGATTGATCAGGTGGGCGGTACGCCGGTCTTTCCCCGCAAATGGTATGAAGAAAACGCGGCCCGTCTTGATGAACCCCGGCTTGAGGCCGCGCCCGGTTCTGGCCCCTATCAGGTGGAAAGTGTCGATGTGAATCGCAGCATCACCTACAAGCGCAATCCCGATTACTGGGGCTGGGATTTGCCGATCAACCAAGGGCGCCACAATTTCGACCGTATCCGAATCGAATACTTCGCCGATGACAGCGCCGCGTTTGAGGCTTTCAAGGCGGGTGAATATACCTTCCGCTCGGAGGGAAATTCCAAGAAATGGGCGACGGGATATGATTTTCCGGCGGCCAATGCGGGCCACGTGAAACTTGATGAACTGCCCGACGGTACACCGCCCACCCCCACGGGCTTCGTTTTCAACCTCGCCCGCGACAAGTTCAAGGACGAGCGCGTGCGCAAGGCCGTGGCACTCGCCTATAATTTCGAATGGACCAATGAATCCCTGCAATACGGGTTGTTCAAACAACGCCATTCTTTCGTGCAAGACACTCCGATCGAGGCGATGGGGCCCCCGGAAGGGGCCGAACTTGAGTTTCTGAAATCCCTGGGTGACGTGATTCCGCCCGAGATGCTGACCGAACCGGCGGTGCGCGCCCATGAATCGCGCGCGTCACGCCTCAATGATCGCCGGAACCTGCGCAAGGCGATGAAACTGCTGGATGAGGCGGGCTGGACCGTGGGCGACGATGGCATACGTCGCAACGCGCAAGGTGAAACCTTGAGCATTGACTTCCCGATTCCGTCGTCCGGATCAGCCACGCTGGGTGCGGTTGTCGAAAGCTTTGTCAGCAATCTGCAACTGATGGGCATTGACGCACGGTATGAGAACGTGGACCCGTCACAATATACCCTGCGCAACCGCGACCGCGATTATGACATGGTGTTCGACAACTACACTACATTCCTCGGCACCGGCACCGGCCTGTTGCAGCGCTATGGCTCCTCTGAGGCGGCGTTTAGCCTGTTTAACCCCGCAGGGCTGGCCAGCCCGATGGTCGATGCCATCATCAACGCCTCGCTTGCGGCCGAAACCCGCGAGGAAGAGCGCGTGGCCCTGACGGCACTTGACCGCGCCTTGCGGTTCGAGCGTTTCATGGTGCCGGTCTGGTACAACGATAGCTACTGGGTGGCCTATTGGGACATGTACGAACACCCCGAAACCCTGCCGCCCTATGCCTTGGGCGTGCTGGATTTCTGGTGGTACAACGCCGAGAAGGCCGAGGCGCTGAAAGCCTCTGGCGCGTTGAGGTAACCCGCCCATGGGCGCCTATATCCTGCGCAGGCTGCTGCTGATCATTCCCACATTGCTGGGGATCATGGTGATCAATTTCGCCTTGGTCCAATTCGTGCCCGGTGGCCCGGTGGAGCAGGTGATCGCCAATATGCAGGGCCAAGGCGACGTTTTTGAAGGCTTCGCCGGGTCGGGCAATGACGCGGGTCAGGATATGACCGGCGGCGGCGATAATGAGCAATACCTTGGCGCGCGGGGCCTGCCCCCGGAACTGATTGCCGAGCTGGAAGAACAATTCGGCCTCGACAAACCGCCGCTTGAACGGTTCTTCAACATGATGTGGAACTACATGCGCTTCGATTTCGGCGAGAGTTATTTCCGCAAGATCGACGTGCTTGATCTGGTGTTGGAAAAGATGCCGGTGAGTATCACGCTTGGCCTGTGGTCCACCCTGATTGCCTACCTGATTTCCATCCCGCTTGGCATTCGCAAGGCGGTGTATGACGGCAGCAGCTTTGACACATGGACCAGCGGGATCATCATCGTGGCCTACGCCATCCCGGCCTTCCTCTTCGCCATCATGCTATTGGTGCTGTTCGCAGGGGGTTCCTATTTCTCGATCTTCCCGCTCAGGGGCCTGACCTCGGACAATTGGGAGCAGTTAAGCCTTGTGGGCAAAGTGCTTGACTACTTCTGGCACATTGCCTTGCCGGTCTTGGCCTCGACCATTGCGGCCTTCGCCACGCTGACGCTTTTGACCAAGAACTCCTTTCTGGACGAGATCAAGAAGCACTATGTGATGACCGCCCGCGCCAAGGGGTTGAGCGAGCGAAAGGTGCTTTACGGCCATATCTTCCGCAACGCCATGCTGATCGTGATCGCGGGCTTCCCGGCGGTCTTTATCGGGGTTTTCTTTGGCGGCTCGGTCCTGATCGAAACGATCTTTTCGCTCGATGGTCTGGGGCGGCTTGGTTTCGAGGCTGCGGTGGGCCGCGATTATCCGGTGATGTTCGGCACGCTGTTCCTGTTCGGGCTGATCGGCTTGCTGGTCAATATCCTGTCTGACCTGATGTACGTGCTGGTCGACCCGCGCATCGACTTTGAAAAGCGGGAGGGGTAGGCCATGGCACTATCCCCCCTCAATCAACGCCGCTGGCGCAATTTCAAACGCAACAAGCGCGCCTTTTGGTCCTTGATCATCTTCTCGGTGATTTTCGTGATCACGCTCTTTGCCGAGTTCGTGGCGAACGACAAACCGATCCTCGTGAACTATCGCGGAGATTTCTATACTCCGATCTTCAATTTCTATCCCGAAACCCAGTTCGGCGGTGATTTCGAGACCGAGGCGATCTATCGCGACCCCGAGGTGCAATGCCTGATCACATCGGGCGGGTTGGATATCTGTTTCGATGATCCCGAGGGGGTAATCGAAGATTCCCAAGACGGTGTTGTAGAAGGTGAAGAGATTACCAAGGGCTGGATGATCTGGCCACCTATTCCCTATAGCTATGACACCTCGGTCGATCGCCCTGGGGCGGCCCCCTTGCCACCCAACGAACAGAACTGGCTGGGCACGGATGACACCAAGCGCGATGTGTTGGCGCGGGTGATCTATGGCTTCCGCCTGTCGGTGATGTTCACGCTGATCGTCACCGCGCTC
This sequence comes from uncultured Roseovarius sp., assembly GCF_913057115.1. Lineage (GTDB taxonomy): Bacteria > Pseudomonadota > Alphaproteobacteria > Rhodobacterales > Rhodobacteraceae > Roseovarius. The sequence continues at coordinate 93,780 of NZ_CAJXNN010000002.1, read as the reverse complement.
TCGTCGATCATCGGGATTTTCGCCGGGGCGATTCAGGGGTATTTCGGCGGCTGGCTCGACCTGATTTTCCAGCGGATCATCGAGATATGGGCCTCCACCCCACAGATTTACGTGATCATCATCCTGTTCGCGATCCTGCCGCGAAGTTTCTGGCTCTTGGTGGTGATTACCGTGCTGTTTGGCTGGATGGCCCTCGTGGGCGTTGTGCGCGCCGAGTTCCTGCGCGCGCGCAACCTCGAATATGTCCGCGCGGCCAAGGCGCTTGGCGTGTCGAACCTGACCATCATGTTCCGCCACATGCTGCCCAATGCCATGGTCGCGACGCTGACCATGCTGCCCTTTGTGATCACCGGCACGATCTCGCTTCTGGCGGGGCTGGATTTCCTGGGCTTCGGCTTGCCGTCTTCGGCCCCGTCATTGGGCGAATTGACCCTTCAAGCCAAGCAGAACCTTCAGGCTCCGTGGCTGGCCTTCACCGCCTTTTTCGCCTTCGCGATCATGCTGTCGCTGCTGGTGTTCATCTTCGAAGGTGTGCGCGATGCCTTTGATCCCAGAAAGACCTTTGAATGAGCCTGTTGTGTGTTGAAAACCTGAAGGTGAGCTTCAAGCAGGACGGGGCCATCATCCCGGCGGTGCATGGCGTGTCCTTCACCGTGGACAAGGGCGAAACCGTGGCCCTTGTGGGCGAGTCCGGGTCAGGCAAATCCGTTACGGCGCTGTCCACCGTTTCCCTGCTGGGGGCGTCGGCGCAGGTCGAAGGAAGCGTCACCTATGACGGGCAAGAGATGATCGGGGCGCCGGACAAGCGCCTGCGGCAGGTGCGCGGCAACGACATCAGCTTTATCTTCCAGGAGCCGATGACTTCGCTCAACCCGCTGCACACGATTGAAAAGCAGATCGGTGAAAGCCTTGCCTTGCACCAGGGCCTGACCGATGACGCCGCCCGCACCCGCATCATCGAACTTCTGGACCGGGTGGGTATCCGTGACCCCGAAAGCCGGCTTGGCGCTTATCCGCATCAGTTGTCGGGTGGGCAGAGGCAGCGCGTGATGATCGCCATGGCGCTTGCCAACAAGCCAGACATCCTGATTGCCGACGAGCCGACAACAGCGCTTGATGTGACAATTCAGGCGCAGATTCTCGACCTTTTGGCAGAGCTCAAACGCGAAGAGGGGATGGGCCTTTTGTTCATCACCCATGACCTCAACGTTGTGCAGCGCATCGCCGACAAAGTTTGTGTGATGAAGGATGGCGAGATTGTCGAAAGCGGCCCCACGGCCGAGATTTTCGCAAACCCACAGCACGCGTATACGCAAAAGCTGTTGAATGCCCTGCCCTCGGGGGAGCCTGACCCGGTGCCAGAGGATGCGCGTCCGCTTGTGGAAACCGACAAGCTGCGCGTGTGGTTCCCGATCCAGAAGGGGTTCCTGCGCAAGACCGTGGGCCATGTGAAGGCCGTCAACGAGGCCACGATCAGCGTCCGGGCGGGGGAAACCCTTGGCATCGTGGGCGAATCCGGTTCGGGCAAAACCACGCTGGCCTTGGCGATCATGCGCCTGATCCAATCCGAGGGCGGCATCACCTTCGATGGCGAAGACGTGCATGGCTGGTCCACCCGGCAGTTGCGCCGTAGGCGTGCCCAGATGCAGATCGTGTTCCAAGACCCGTTTGGAAGCCTCAGCCCGCGCATGACCTGCGAACAGATCATTGCCGAGGGGCTTGGCGTGCATGGCAACCCCGATGGCCGGGCCGAACGCGATCTGGTGGCCGAAGTGATGGAAGAGGTGGACCTCAACCCCGCCACGATGGACCGCTACCCGCATGAGTTTTCCGGCGGCCAGCGACAACGGATTGCCATTGCCCGCGCCATGATCCTGCGGCCCAAGATGGTGGTGCTGGACGAACCCACATCGGCGCTCGATATGACCGTGCAGGTGCAAATCGTCGATCTGCTGCGGCGGCTACAGGTGAAATACGGGCTGGCCTATCTTTTCATCTCGCATGACTTGGCCGTGGTGCGCGCCATGAGTCACCGCGTGGTGGTGATGAAACAGGGCGATGTCGTTGAATACGCCGATGCGGAAACCCTGTTCGAGGCACCACAAACGGAATACGCCCGAAACCTGCTTCAGGCCGCGCTTGACCTCAAACCGGCCTAGATGGCCGAACTGTGCCCGGCCTTGTCCAACTCGTAGGCGTCAAAGCTGCGGGCGATCATGCGGGTCAGGGGGCGGGCCTCCATCGGGATGAACAGCCCATGTTCATCCACCTGCAACAGGCCGGGGAACTCTGAACCGACACGGTCCAACATCTTGCGTAGGGCGGGCGCGGTGATGTCGAAACTCTTGGTGATCTCACCGGCATCAATCCGGAACTCGCACATCAATTGCTCGATCAATCGGCTGCGCAACTTATCCTCACCGCGGAACACATGGCCCCGCGTGGTCGAAAAGCGCCCCTCGCGGATTGCCGAAGTATGCGCACCCGTGGCGGGCGCGTTTTGCGCATAGCCCTGCGGAAAGCGCGAAATCGAGGAAGCCCCCACACCAATCAGCGCCGCGGCGGTGTCGTCGGTATAGCCTTGGAAATTCCGGCGGAGTTTGCCGGTTTTCTGGGCAATGGTCAGGCCGTCGTCCTGCGTGGCGAAATGGTCGATCCCGATTTCGGCGTAGTTGTCCCACAGGAACAGTTTTCGGGCAGTTTCATAAAGCTCCAGCCGCTCCTGCGGCGTTGGAAGGGCATCCGAGGGCAGCATCTGTTGCCGCTTGGCCATCCAGGGCACATGGGCATAGCCATAAAGCGCCACCCGGTCGGGGTTGAGAGAAAGCAACTTCTGCACGCTTTCCGTAATCCGCGCCTTGGTCTGATGCGGCAGGCCATAAAGGATATCGGCGTTCAGGCTGTGCACACCGCGTGCGCGGATCTCTTCGGCGGCCCAACGGGTGATATCGTAGCCCTGCAAACGCCCGATACTCTGCTGAATTTCCTCGTTGAAATCCTGTACCCCGATCGAGGCACGGTTCATCCCTGCGGCGGCTAGCACATCAAGACGCGCGCTATCAATTTCGTTGGGGTCGATTTCGACCGAGAATTCGGTGTTGGTGTCAAATGGGGCCACATCTTTGATCGCCCCGGCCAGCTCCTGCATCATGCCCGGTTGCAAAAGCGTGGGCGTGCCACCACCCCAATGCAGGCGCGACAGGGTGACGCCCTTGGGCAAATGCTGTTTCAACATCTTGAGTTCAGCCTTGAGCGTCTCCAGATACGCCATGACAGGTTTGTCGCTTTGCGTTCCTTGCGTGCGGCAGGCACAGAACCAGCACAACCGCCGACAAAACGGTACGTGAACATAGAGCGAAATCTGCGATCCTTCCGGTATCGCCTCGATCCAGTTTACAAAATCACCCGCAGTGATATCGCGGGTGAAGTGGGGGGCGGTGGGATAGCTGGTGTATCTCGGAACCTTTGCGTCAAAGAGACCCAACTTGCCCAGTTGTGCTTTTGTAATCATGTGCGTACCGTTATATCGCGTGACGAGTGGCATCCTTGATGCAGATCAAAAGAACAGGAATGTGATCCGCTATGCTCGACGAAGAGACCAAAGCCGTTCCGCGCGATTGCGGTGACTGCCCCATCCGGCATCGTGCTGTGTGCGCGCGATGCGAGGCGGACGAGCTGGAATCGCTGGATCAGATCAAGTATTACCGCAGTTTCGAAGCCGGCCAGACGGTGATCTGGGCCGGCGACAAGATGGATTTCGTGGGCTCGGTCGTATCGGGAATCGCCACCCTGACCCAGACCATGGAGGATGGCCGCACCCAGATGGTTGGCCTGCTGTTGCCCAGTGATTTCGTCGGCCGTCCGGGCCGCGATGAGGCGGCTTATGACGTGGTCGCGACAAGCGATATGGTCATGTGCTGCTTTAGAAAAAAGCCCTTTGAAGAGCTTATGGTCCACACACCGCATATCGCGCAGCGCCTGTTGGAAATGACCCTCGATGAACTGGACGCGGCACGCGAATGGATGCTGGTTCTGGGCCGCAAGACCGCCCGTGAGAAGATCGCCTCGCTGCTTTCGATCATCGCGCGGCGAGATGCCTCGCTCAAGCTGACAAAGCCCACGGGGTCGATGGTGTTCGACCTGCCGCTGACGCGGGAAGCCATGGCCGACTACCTTGGCCTGACGCTTGAAACCGTCAGCCGACAGATATCGGCGCTGAAAAGGGACGGGGTGATCCAACTTGAGGGCAAGCGCCACATCACCGTGCCGGATTTCGACCGTTTGATGGAAGAAGCGGGCGACGACAACGACGGCGGGATGCTGGCCTGATCGGCACTCGCGGGCGAATCGGTGATAACCCACTGGTTAACAACAGAAATCCCATGCTGTAACGCGTTCGTATGACGTCGGTATTGCGTCGGTATTCTTTCCCGATACCCCCCGAATTAACGGAACGTGCGGTGAAAACCGTACAAAACATACGCGTGTTTTGTACGAAAACCCGATGCCACGCTGCCGGCCAAAACAACCCGCCGCAGTGCCGCCCCACCCTGCGATCCACCGTGAAAGTTGAAACAACACACAAGAGTGTGGTTCACTCAACGCATTCAGGAGCATTGACCGGAAGGGGTTTGCCATGCGTTGGACGGGATTTCTGGGGAGCGTGTTTTCAGCGACCTTGGTTTTGGCCTCACCGGCAAAGGCCGACGAGAATGTCATGGTCGTTTTCGATGGCTCGAATTCCATGTGGGGCCAGATCGACGGTAAGGCCAAGATCGAGATCGCCCGCGATGTCATGGATAACCTACTGGGTGACTGGGCCGATGATCGTAGCGTCGGCCTCATGGCCTATGGCCACAGGCGTCGTGGAGATTGCGGCGATATCGAAGTTCTTGTGTCGCCGGGCCAAGGCGCACGGCAGTCTATTCTGGACCGCGTCAATGCGATCACGCCCACCGGGAAAACGCCGCTGACCGATGCCGTCGAAATGGCCGCAAAGACCCTGTCGCATACCGATCAACCCGCCACTGTCGTTCTGATCTCCGATGGCGTCGAAAGCTGTGAACGTGATCCCTGCGCCTTGGCCGAGGCCCTGGAACGCGGTGGCGTCGATTTCACTGCGCATGTCGTTGGCTTCGGGCTTGGCGGTAATGATGATGTGAGTTCCTTGGCCTGCATCGCCGAGATCACCGGCGGCGAGTATATCGCCGCGACGAACGCGGAGGAGCTTGGCAAGGCCTTCGATGCGGTGGGGACAGCCGTGGCGGAGGCCGCGCCGGACCCCGAACCAGCGCCGGACCCCGAACCCGAGGCCCCGTCGGTCACCGTGACCGGACCGGAGACCGCAGTTGGCGGATCGGAGATTGCAGTGACATGGGAGCCCACCATCGACGATGCGGATTACATCAATATCGTACCCTTCGGCGCGGACGCGGATGAGTTCGGGCCTTATAAGCGGGTCGGTAACTCGGACGAGGTGACCCTATCGGTTCCGGGCGAAGAAGGCCTGTATGAGATTCGCTATGTCCATCGCGAAAGCAAAGAGGTGTTGGGTAGCGCCGACCTTGAGATTACCAAGCCCGAGGTCGAGCTTTCGGCGGGCGAAAGCGTTGAAACCGGCGCGGCCTTCGAGGTGTCATGGACGCCGACGATCAATCAGAGGGATTATGTTACGGTGGTGCCTATGGGGGCCGATGATGGGGAGTTCGGCAACTATCTGACCGTCAGGGACAAGGCAGAAGGCAGGCTCAATGCCCCGGCTGAGCCGGGGCTGTACGAAGTTCGCTATCTTCTGAACGTCGACCGGCGCACCGTGGCCTCGCGCCAGATTGAGGTGACGGACCCGCAGGTGACCTTGCAGATACCCGAAACTGCGCAGACCGGCGCGGCCTTCGATGTCAGCTGGGCAGGGACGGTCAACAGCCAGGACTATATCACCATCGTCCCGGTGGGGGCCGATGAAGGAGAGTTCGGCAACTACTTTGTCGTGCGCGACAATTCCAAAGGGGAGCTGAAGGCGCCTGCTGTCGAGGGGATGTACGAAGTGCGTTACGTGCTGCGCGAAGGGCGCAAGACGCTGGCAAGTGAAATGATGGAGGTGACGACCCCCTCGGTAGAGATTTCCGGGCCGGAGGCGGTGGTCACCGGGGCAAAGTTCGATGTGTCCTGGACCGGCACGATCAACAATCAAGACTATATGACCATTCTGCCCGCCGGGTCGGATGAAGGCGAGTTCGGAAACTACATCGTCGTTCGCGACAACGAGACCGGCACCCTGACCGCCCCGGCCGATCCTGGCCTCTACGAGTTGCGCTATGTCCTGCGCGAAGGATCGAAAACCATCGCCAGCGCGTCTATCGAAGTGACAGAACCCGAGGTGAGCGTATCCGCGCCGGACACCGCGCTGGCCGGAAGCAAGTTCGAGGTATCCTGGACCGGCGGGGTGAGCGCACAAGACTATATCAACATCGTGCCGATGGGCACCGACGAGGGGGATTTCGGCAACTATATTGTCGTTCGGTCCAATACCGAGGGCGAATTGCAGGCGCCGGCAGAGACCGGGCTTTATGAAATTCGCTACGTGTTGCGCGAGGGCTCCAAGACCTTGGCAACGGCGATGGTCGAGATCGTCGAGCCAGAGGTTTCGGTTTCCGCACCCGGTGAAGTCAGGGCCGGGGATGACCTGCGGATCACGTGGACGGGGACGGTAAGTTCTTCGGATTACATCAATTTCGTGCCCGTGGGCGCCCCCGAGGATGAATACGGGGCCTACACTCAGGTGCGCGACAAGACGCAACACGACATCACCGCGCCCGATGAGACCGGCCTTTACGAGGCGCGGTATCTTCTGCGCGAAGGACGGCGGGTTCTGGCACGGGCGACAGTCGAAGTGTTGCCCAAGGATGCGCAATTGAGCACCGGCGCCTCGATCGAGGCCCCGGATACGGCCACGGTGGGGGCCGAGATCGAGGTTGGCTGGGCAGTAGAAAGCGCCAGTGCCGATCAGCGTATCACCGTGGCGCTTGCGGAACAGGCGATTTTCACCTGGATTGCGGCCAAGAAGATCACCGGCGATCCGCCCATGCGTATCAGCCTGCCGGATGAGGCCGGGATCTACGAGATCCGGGTCCTTGATGTGGCCAACAAGAAGGTCTTGGCGCGAAAGACGATTACCGTGGAGTAGCTAAAAGGCTTATGCGGAAGACAAGAAAGGCGCACCCAAAGCGGGTGTGCCTTTGTCGGTAATTCGGGATGGTCTTACCGCGCCATGAACACCGGCAGGTCGGTTTGTTCCAACATATCGCGCGTGGCCCCGCCAAACACCGCCTCGCGGAAGCGCGAGTGGCCATAGGCCCCCATGACCAGCATATCGGCGTTCATGTCGTCGGCATGGCGCAGCAGGACGTCGGACACGCGCGGCAGGGTCTTCGACAGCACGTCGATTTCCACCTTCGCGCCGTGCCGTGCCAGGTATTGCGAGACCAGCCCGCCGGGGTCCGAGCGGTTGGGCCCGTGCTGCGGCGGGTCGATCACCACCACATGCACCGCGTCCGCCGCCGTGATAAGCGGCATCGCCGCGCGGATTGCGCTGAGCGCCTCGTTGCTTTCGTTCCAGCCGATCATTATCCGGCCCGGTGTGGGCTGTGGCTTTGTCTTGGGGGGCACGATCAGCGCCGGAGTATTGCCTTCGAAAAGCGCCGATTCGGTCACCGGTTCCAGTTCAGCGCCGCAGTTGTCGCCATAGGGACGCGGCAGCACGACCAAGTCCGAAAACCGCGCCCTTGCGGCCACATGACGGCCCAGATCGGCCAGTTGCGCGACACCGGTTTCGCTGGCCCAGCGGATGCCCGAGCCGTCGAGCAGTTTCTTGACTTTCGCCTCAAGCGCCTCTGATTCTTCATGCGCCCGGGTGATGGTTTCCTGCAAGACCACGGCGCTTGCCCCGGCGTAGTAATATCCCGTCTGGCTGCGATCGACGCCAAGGCACAGCACATCCAGATGCGCATCATGCGCGGTTGCCATGGCCATGGCCTGCGCCATGGTGTCGTCGACAAAGGCTTCATCGGTAACCACGGAGAACAGGCTGTTATACGTCATCGGGGTATCCTCATGTTTGGTTGCTGCTCCTACGCTAATCGCCTTCGCATGGATTCCGCTTTGATGCGCATCAAGAAATGTGCCACCCGTTATTGATGCAGATCAAGGCAACGTCTTGGCACGCGCAGCATTAACGCAGCAGTCTAAACGCGCCCGCGCGACGAAGTTCGAATCGCGCGGTAAGAGACGAAGGGACGCAACATGACGAACTACATCAAGCTGATCGTGCTTGGCCTCATCACGCTTTTCGCGTTGATTGCCGCCAATTTCGCGCGCGATCTGGCCTATCTGGTCAATGCGCTGACGGTGGCGCTGGCCGCTGGTGGCCTATTTATTTGGGTTTTGCGCAATACGGATGAGCCCGTACCGAACGTGGACCTGTCCGGCGAATATATGGATGGCGTCGTGCGCGCCGGCGTGATCGCGACCGCCCTTTGGGGCGTTGTCGGCTTTCTGGCCGGGACGTTCATCGCCTTCCAACTGGCCTTTCCGCAGCTCAACTTCGAGTGGGCGCAGGGCTACATGAACTTCGGTCGGTTGCGGCCCTTGCACACCTCGGCGGTGATTTTCGCGTTTGGGGGCAATGCCCTGATCGCGACGTCCTTCTACGTGGTGCAACGCACATCGGCAGCCCGCCTTTGGGGCGGCAATCTTGCGTGGTTCGTCTTCTGGGGTTTCCAACTGGTGATCGTCCTTGCCGCCACCGGCTATCTTCTGGGCGCGACCCAGTCGAAAGAATACGCCGAGCCGGAATGGTACGTTGACTGGTGGCTGACCATCGTCTGGGTTGCCTACCTGGCCGTGTTCCTTGGCACCATCGTCAAGCGGAAAGAGCCGCATATCTATGTGGCCAACTGGTTCTACCTGTCGTTCATCATCACCGTGGCCATGTTGCACGTGGTGAACAACCTGAGCATTCCGGTCTCCATCTGGGGCTCCAAATCGGTTCAGGTCTTCTCGGGCGTGCAGGATGCCATGACGCAATGGTGGTACGGCCACAACGCCGTGGGCTTCTTCCTGACCGCCGGTTTCCTTGGCATGATGTATTACTTCGTGCCGAAACAGGCCGAACGCCCCGTGTTCAGCTACAAACTGTCGATCATCCACTTCTGGGCGCTGATCTTCATCTATATCTGGGCCGGTCCGCACCACCTGCATTATACGGCGCTGCCCGACTGGGCCTCGACGCTGGGCATGGTGTTCTCGATCGTTCTGTGGATGCCCTCCTGGGGTGGCATGATCAACGGCCTGATGACGCTTTCGGGTGCATGGGACAAACTGCGCACCGATCCGATCATCCGCATGATGGTGATCTCGATCGGCTTTTACGGCATGTCGACTTTTGAGGGTCCGATGATGTCGATCCGCGCGGTGAACTCGCTGTCGCACTACACCGACTGGACCATTGGCCACGTCCACTCTGGCGCGCTTGGCTGGAACGGCATGATCACCTTCGGTGCTCTGTACTTCCTCGTGCCCAAGCTGTGGAACAAGGAACGTCTTTACAGCCTGAGCATGGTCAGCTGGCACTTCTGGCTCGCGACCATTGGCATCATCCTCTACGCCGCCTCCATGTGGGTGACCGGCATCATGGAGGGCCTGATGTGGCGCGAAGTGGATGCAAACGGCTTCCTCGTGAACTCCTTCGCCGACACCGTGGACGCCAAGCTGCCCATGTACATCGTACGTGGTCTGGGCGGGGTGCTCTATGTCGCTGGTGGCATCATCATGTGCTACAACCTTTACATGACCGTAAGACGGAGCCCGGCTGTCGAAGCCAACAACTCCGTTGTCCCGGCCGAATAAGAGGAGGGACCGATCAATGGGAATTCTCGACAAACACACGATCCTTGAGAAGAACGTTACGCTTCTTTCGATCTTTGCCTTCCTCGTTGTCACCATCGGCGGCATCGTACAGATCGCACCCCTGTTCTGGTTGGAGAACACCATCGAGGATGTAGAGGGCATGCGCCCCTACACCCCGCTGGAACTGACCGGGCGCGATATCTACATCCGTGAGGGTTGCTATGTGTGCCACAGCCAGATGATCCGCCCCATGCGGGACGAGGTCGAACGTTATGGTCACTACAGCCTCGCCGCGGAATCGCAGTACGATCACCCGTTCCAGTGGGGCTCCAAGCGGACAGGGCCCGACCTTGCCCGCGTCGGTGGCCGCTATTCGGACGAGTGGCACGTCGACCACCTGCGCGATCCGCAATCGGTGGTGCCGGAATCGGTGATGCCCAAGTATGGTTATCTCGAAGACCGGATGATCGAAGGCACCTATATCGCGGACTTGCTGTCGACACATGCCCTTGTGGGTGTGCCCTACAGCGACGAGATGATCGAAAACGCGCAGGCTGACTTTGCCGTGCAGACCGATCCATTCGGTGACACCGACGGGTTGTTCGAACGCTACGGCGAAAACGTGAACGTGCGCAACTTCGACGGGCAGCCGGGCATATCGGAAGCTGACGCGCTGATCGCGTATATGCAAATGCTGGGTACCTTGGTTGACTTCTCAACCTTCACCCCGGTGGCAAACCGCTAGGAAAAGGACAAGGACCAATGGAAACCTATTCCTTTCTTCGTCAGTTCGCCGACAGCTGGATGCTTCTGTTTCTCTTTGTGTTCTTCATCGGTGTGGTGATCTGGGTCTTCCGACCCGGATCCACCAAGACCTATGATAACCCATCGAACATCCCCTTCCGGCACGAGGACAAGCCCGCCACGGGCGAGGACGCTGACGCCGAAGACAATTCCGCCAAGCGCGGTGAAGCCGACGCCAAGGAGGCGTGAACGACATGGCAAAAAATCCAAAACAGCAAAAACAGGAACCGGATACCACCGGCCACGAATGGGACGGCATTCAGGAGTATAACAACCCCCTGCCGCGCTGGTGGCTGTGGATCTTCTACGCCACGATCGTCTGGGGCATCTGGTACACCATCGCCTATCCGGCCTGGCCCGGTATCAAGGATGCCACCTCGGGCTACCTTGGCTGGTCGACCCGCGCCAACGTGGCGCAGGACATCGCCGAGGCCGAAGCCGCCAATGCCGCGATCAACGAAAAACTCGCCTCGGTCGAGCTGGCCTCGATCGCTGGTGATGAAGAACTGGCCACCTATGCCACCTCGGCGGGTGAGTCGATCTTCATGACGTGGTGTGCGCAGTGTCACGGCTCGGGCGCGGCTGGCGCCAAGGGCTATCCCAACCTGCAAGACGATGCATGGCTTTGGGGCGGCACGATGGAGGACATCCATTACAGCGTCAAACACGGCATCCGGAACGAAGACGACCCCGATGCGCGTTACTCGGAAATGCCCGCCTTTGGCGAGCTTCTGGACGAGGCGCAGGTTGAACAGGTGGTCAACTACGTGATGTCGCTGTCGCCTGCATACGAGCCGGTCGATGCGTCATTGGTCGAGGCGGGCCAGACTGTCTATCTGGACAACTGTGCCGCTTGTCACGGCGACAACGGGATGGGCGATATCTACCAAGGCGCGCCGAACCTTGCCGATGCCATCTGGCTTTATGGTGGGGATTACGACGCGGTGAAATACACGGTGGTCAACTCGCGCTTTGGCGTGATGCCCCCGATGGGTGGTGCCGAACTCAGCGAGGCGGAAATCCGCGCTGTCACCACCTATGTCCACCAGTTGGGCGGCGGCGAATAAGCCCCGCCTGAAAAGAACACCCGCAGACGCATCGCGCCTGCGGGTTCGGCACCGGCCCTTCCGTCCTGTTCGCGCGTTTCCTGGAAGGCCGGTGCCACTTTTCTCCGCGAAATCACTGGCCTCTGTCAACGCCGCTCGGGCGTTTTTGGCGTTTTCCAACGGCCATGTGTCCAAGGCCAGTGCTGCCTGTGGCCGGCCATTGAGCCGGGGCGCTCAAGCGGGTCTGCCAAGCCTTCAGTCACGGCGGCGGCCCTCTGTGTGGGCGACGAGCTCGGCGCTGTCGCGGGTGTCGAAGGCGGGCCCCTTTTTCCAATGGCCCGGTGCGCCCCAATGTACGCGGTGATCGGTCCGAGTGGCAGTATTGAAAGATTTTGCGAAAATACCAAGCATGGTTTGTCCTTTCCTCTGTGCGTTTCCTGCCTTTATTTATGGCTACTGACTGCGCATAATGCGACTCAGGAAAAATTTTGAGATGTAAGGAAAACTGACACTTGGATTGGCTGAACCTGCCGCCCCTGACCGCGCTTCGCGCCTTTGCCGCCTTGGCCGAGACAGGCTCGGCCAGTGCCGCGGGTGCGGCTCTGAACGTCAGCCACGCGGCGATCAGCCAGCAGATCAAAACGCTTGAAGGGCATATGGGGCTGACGCTGGTGGATCGGTCGGGGCGCAGTCTGGCCCTGACGCCCGAGGGGCGGCAACTGGCCGAGGCGCTAACAAGCGGGTTCGGCGGCATTGCCCGCACCATAGAGGCGCTGACCGGGGCTGATGCGGGGCGTGCGCTGCAAATCTCGACCACGCCCAGTTTCGCGGCGCATTGGCTGATGCCGCGGCTGGCCGCATTCCGGCAGGCGCATCCCGGCACCGACATCATGATCGACCCGACACCGCAGATGGTCACGCTTGAGCCCGGCGGGATCGACATTGCCATTCGCCATGGCAGCGGGGATTGGCCGGGTCTTGATGCGCATCTGTTGTTCAAGTCGCCTATCGTGGCGGTGGCCGCCCCCGGCCTTGTCGAGGGCAAGGAGATATCGGAACCTGCCGATCTCGTCGGCCTGCCATGGTTGCAGGAGTACGGAACGAATGAGTCCTCGGATTGGCTGCGGTCCCAAGGCGTTACCGCAGACCGCGAAGGCGGTTTGACGCAAGTTCCGGGGAACCTGCTTCTGGATGGGCTGCGCAATGGCTATGGCGTGGCGGTGACCGTGCATGAATGGGTGTGCCGGGACATTGCCGCCGGCCGGTTGCTGGAACTCTTCCGCGAAAAGGAAGGCGCCGGATACTACATCGTTTCGCGCAAAGGCCCACTGCGCCCGCGCGCCAAAGCCTTTGCCAATTGGCTGCGGCGCGAGGCGCGAAATGCCGCACGCGATTTGGCGCAGGAATGAATAGATCACTTTCAGAGTCAGAATTTGACCCAAATCAAGGCTGGCCAGCCCCGCGCCTGAAAGAACAGCCTAGAACAAGAACGCGAACATCGGAGTGATTCCGTGGCCGACACCCAACCCGACACACCCCCAAGCCTTTATGCCGCCAGGGAGCCTGTCTTTCCAAAGAAGGTTTACGGCAAATTCCGCAATCTCAAGTGGATCATCATGGCGGTCACGCTGGGCATCTATTACCTGACGCCCTGGATTCGCTGGGACCGGGGGCCAAGCCTGCCGGATCAGGCGGTGTTGATCGACCTTGCCAACCGCCGCTTCTATTTCTTCTGGATCGAGATTTGGCCGCATGAGTTTTACTTCATCGCCGGTTTGCTTGTCATGGCCGGGCTGGGCCTGTTCCTGTTTACCTCGGCCTTGGGCCGCGTGTGGTGCGGTTATGCATGCCCACAGACGGTTTGGACCGACCTTTTCATTCTGGTGGAGCGCTGGATCGAAGGCGACCGCAACGCGCGCCTGCGGCTGCATCGGCAGAAAAAGCTGGATGCGCGCAAGGTGCGCCTGCGCCTGACCAAGTGGATCACGTGGTTGTTGATCGCGGCGGCGACGGGCGGCGCTTGGGTGTTTTATTTCGCCGATGCTCCAACGCTTTTGGTAGATCTGTTCACGCTGAACGCCCACCCGATTGCCTATACCACCGTCGCCATCCTGACCGGCACCACCTTCTTTTTCGGCGGGATCGCGCGGGAGCAGGTTTGCATCTATGCCTGCCCGTGGCCGCGCATTCAGGCGGCGATGATGGACGAAGACACCCTGACCGTCGGTTACCGCGAATGGCGTGGTGAGCCGCGCAAGAACTCAGAAGAGGTCAAGGCCGGGGCCGAACAGGGCGATTGCATTGATTGCATGGCCTGCGTCAACGTCTGCCCGGTGGGCATCGACATCCGCGACGGGCAACAGCTTGAGTGTATCACCTGTGCGCTTTGTATCGACGCCTGCGATGACATCATGGCCAAGATCGGCAAGCCCCGCGGCTTGATCGACTACATGGCGCTGACCGATGAAGTGTCCGAGCGCGCGGGCGGTGAGCCGAAACCGATCATCAAGCATATCCTGCGCCCCCGGACGATCCTGTATACCTCGCTTTGGTCGCTGGTCGGGGTCGGCCTGATCTTTGCGCTTTTCATCCGGTCTGATATCGACATGACAGTGGCCCCGGTGCGTAACCCGACCTTCGTGACCATGTCCGATGGCTCGATCCGCAACGCCTATGAGGTGCGCCTGCGCAACAAGCATGGCGAGGATCGCCCCTTCCGCCTTTCGGTCAAGGGTGAGGATCCGTCGATCCGCCTGCAACTGGAGGGAACGCCCTATGCCACCGTGGATGTCCCCGCGGACTCCACCAAACTGCAACGTGTCTACCTCATTGCGCCGCCTTCCTCGGACGCTGCCGAGGATGAGCGCACCGAGGTCCGCCTCTGGGTCGAGGATATCGCCAATGGCGAACGCGCTTACGAAGATACATTCTTTAACGGGAGGTCCAACTGATGGCCGAACGCAAACTCACCGGCAAACATGTGCTCTTTGGCTTTGTCGCCGCTTTCACCGTGATTATCGGGGTCAATCTCGTGCTGGCCTATTCCGCGGTCAAAACCTTCCCCGGGTTGGAGGTTAAGAATTCCTATGTGGCCAGCCAGACGTTCGATGATCGCAAGGCAGCGCAGGAGGCGCTTGGTTGGCAGATTAGCGCACACCACAAGGCGGGTATCCTAACGCTTGGCATCACCGACCCGCAGGGTGCCCCCGTCGAAGTGGCCGACCTCAAAGCCACGGTAGGCCGCGCGACCCATGTGAAAGATGACGTTACGCCCGAGTTCATTTTCAATGGCTCGGCCTATGTGGCACCGGTGGAACTGGGCGATGGAAACTGGAACATTCGCATGATCGCGCTGGCCGATGACGGGACCGAGTTCAAACAGCGGGTCGTGCTGATCAAGGACTGATGTGATGACCGCCACCATGCGCTCCAACACCTCGGCTTGCCCGGCCTGTGCCGCCGCCCCGGCGGCGGAATCGCTGGCCGAGGTCGACCGGACCCCGGCCCAGATCGCCCTGTCGCTGCCGGGGATTCATTGCTCGGCCTGTATCACCAAGATCGAGAAGGCGCTGAATGCGCATCCGGCGGTCACATCCGCTCGGGTGAACCTGACCCTCAAGCGCGCCAGCATCGAGGCCGAGCCGGATGTCACCGCTCAAGAGATGAAGCATTTGGTCGAAGGGCTGGGATACGAGGCGCATGAGCTGGACGCCGGCACATTGAATGCCACGGCAACCGACAAGGCGGGCCGCGACCTGTTGATGCGGCTGGCGGTGGCGGGCTTTGCCTCGATGAACGTCATGCTTTTGTCGGTGTCGGTCTGGTCCGGCGCGGCGGATGCCACGCGCGACCTGTTCCACTGGATTTCCGCGGCCATTGCCCTGCCGACCATCGCCTTTTCCGGGCAGCCGTTTTTCCGCAACGCATGGGCGGCGCTGTCCAACCGACAACTCAACATGGATGTGCCGATCACGCTGGCCATCCTGCTGGCGATCATCACCTCGCTCTGGGAAACCTCGCTCTCGGGCAAGCACGCCTATTTCGATGCGGCTCTGGCGCTGACCTTCTTCTTGCTGGCAGGCCGCTACCTTGACCACCGCACGCGCGCGATTGCCCGCTCGGCGGCGGAGGAACTGACCGCGCTTGAGGTGCCACGCGCCACGCGCGTGCGCGAGGACGGCAGCGAGGAAGTGGTGAACGTGGCAGATCTGGCCGTGGGGGATTTGATCCTCGTACGCCCCGGCGCACGCATGCCCGTGGATGGCGAGATCACCCAAGGCACGTCCGAGTTGGACCGCTCGCTTCTGACGGGCGAAACCTTGCCGGTCTTTGCCGAAGTGGGGCAGGGGGTTTCGGCAGGGGAGGTGAACCTGACCGGGCCGCTGACCATTCGCGCCAGTGCCGTGGGGCAAGACACTTCGCTTCATCAAATGGCCGATCTGGTGGCCATCGCGGAATCCGGCCGCTCGCGCTATACCTCTCTGGCTGACAAGGCGGCGAAGCTCTATGCGCCCGGCGTGCATATCCTCTCGGCTTTGGCCTTCGTGGGCTGGTACCTTTACACCTTCGATCTGCGCACGGCGCTCAATATTGCCGCCGCCGTTCTGATCATCACTTGCCCCTGTGCGCTGGGCCTTGCGGTACCGGCGGTGACAACCGCCGCCTCGGGGCGGCTGTTCCGGCGGGGGATGCTGATCAAGCATGAAACCGCGCTGGAGCGTTTGGCGCAGGTGGATACGGTGGTCTTCGACAAGACCGGTACGTTGACGGCGGGCACACCCGAACTCACCAATCTGGCCGATCTGCCACGCCGTGACGTGGAACTGGCGCTGGCACTGG
Organism: uncultured Roseovarius sp.; assembly: GCF_913057115.1. Taxonomy (GTDB): domain Bacteria; phylum Pseudomonadota; class Alphaproteobacteria; order Rhodobacterales; family Rhodobacteraceae; genus Roseovarius. The sequence continues at coordinate 77,188 of NZ_CAJXNN010000002.1, read as the reverse complement.
CCGAAGGGTCATCGCACCCACTCGCACAGGCCATCACCCGCGCCGCCCGTGATGCAGGCTTTGCCCCGGCGCAAGTCACGGATGTGACCGAGGTGCCGGGCTATGGCACCAAGGGGATGCTGAACGGGCAAGAGGTCCGCCTTGGCCGGGCCAGCTGGACCGGGGCGCAGGGGCGCGCGGAAACCGCGACCTTCCTGCAACGGGGTGAGGCCGCGCCGGTGGGGTTCACCTTTACCGACCGCCTGCGCGAGGGTGCCGAGGAGGCGGTGAAGGCTCTGCTCGACAGCGGCAAGCAGGTGTACCTGATGTCCGGCGATACCACCCCGGCGGTTGAGGCCTTGGCCAAGCGCCTTGGCATCACCCACTGGATGGCCGAAGCGCTGCCCGCCGACAAGGCGGGCCGTATTCAGGCGATGAGCGACGAGGGCAAACATGTGCTGATGGTGGGCGATGGGTTGAATGACACCGCCGCACTGGCCGCCGCACATGTCTCGATCTCGCCGGCCACGGCGCTGGATGCAGCAAGGGTCGCCTCGGATATCGTGCTCTTGGGGGGCGACCTCTCGCCGATTGCAGCAGCCTGCGACACGGCCCGCGCCGCCACCCGGCGCATCCGCGAAAATTTCCGCATCGCCACGGTTTACAACGTGATCGCCGTGCCCTTGGCGGTGGCGGGACTATGCTCACCGCTGATCGCGGCCTTGGCCATGTCGGCCAGTTCGATTACCGTGTCGCTCAATGCCCTGCGCCTGAGGTGACCCGATGACCATTCTCGCCTATCTCATTCCGATCTCGCTGTTTCTGGGGGGCTTGGGCCTTGCCTTCTTCGTCTATACGGTCAAAAGCAACCAGTACGACGACCCCGAGGGCGACGCGCGGCGCATTCTCAGCGACGAGTATGACGATCACCCCAAGCGCTAACCATTGGACGGTCTAAGGGGGCGCTGCCCCCGTCGCCCTTTGGGCGACTCCCCCGGGATATTTTTGAACAGAAGAAGACGCGGAGTTCGCAACCCCGCGCCCGAGACCCCAAAAAGGGCCTTCTCCTGTTACGGCCATCGGCATCCCTGCCTGTGCCGCCAACCGAGAATATCCGGCCAGGGTTAAGGATCCCTTACTTCTTCTGTTTATAAATATCCTGGGGGTGAGGCCGTAGGCCGAGGGGGCAAAGCCCCCTAAAGTGCCTCTTCCGCCTCAGGCACCGCCGCCGGGTTCTATCATGAAACAAGTGATTTGCTTTGCCTGCAAGCGGCGGCAGGCCAGATCGGCGGTTTCGCGGCTCAATCCCATGAAGTTCGCATCGAACCCGGAACGCCGTTTGACCACCTTGCGCAACGATCCGTCCAGCGTGCTCATCTCGTTCAGGGCGGTTTTCAACAGCACCTTGCGTGCTTTGTATTGGCTGGGATAGCGGCCCACGTTGATGCCCCAATTGCGCCCGCCCGAGGTGGAGATGCGGGTGACGACCTCTTGCACAGGGTCTTCGGCGGGCTCTTGTACGCTGGCCAGCACGAGATCCTCTGGGCGCGCTTCGGGGTTCACTTTTGGCAGTGCGGCGGTTGCCACGTCTTGCGACTCTTCCTGCACGGCGGCCAGATCGGCGGCCTGCGCGGCCTTGATCGCCTTTTCGATATCGTCCCTGGCGGCGATTGCCACCGGGACGGTCTCCGGCACCGGGCGGGCCTGCGGGCGCAGGCTTTTCTTCACGGCCGCCGCAGTGACAAGGCGAACTCTCTTGCCAAAGCCGCCCGGCGTGCCATCGCGCACCTTGCCCATGTAAGCCGGGCGGCGAGGTTTGTGCACGGCCACGCGGCTGGGCGCGCGGCGGAACCCAAGGTCCAGCAATTCGGCCACCTTGGCATTGCGCGACGCGGTGGAGCGCCCGCCAAACACCGTCGCAATAATCCGTTCGCCGCCGCGCTCGGCGCTGGCGGTCAGGTTGAAACCGGCGGCCCGGGTGTAGCCCGTCTTGATCCCGTCGGCGCCGCGATAGTTGCGCAGGAGGCGGCGGTTGGTGTGATAGACCTTCTTCACCCCGGCATTCGCCGAAATCCGCGAGAAAAGATTGTAATACTCCGGGTAGTCGTAAAACACATGGCGGCCCAGAAGGGTCATGTCCCGCGCGGTCGACAGGTGGCCGCTTTCGGTCAGGCCATGCGCGTTCTTGAAGGTGGTGCGCGTCATGCCCATGGCCTTGGCGGTGCGGTTCATGCGACGGGCGAATTTCGCTTCCGAGCCCTCGATCGCTTCCCCGATGGCTGTCGCCGCGTCATTGGCCGATTTGATCGCGGCAGCACGCAAAAGATAGCGCAGGCGGATCGTTTGCCCGGCGCGCAGGCCCAGCTTGCTGGGCGGTTCGCTCGCGGCGTGCTTTGAGATGCGCACCGGCGTATCAAGTCCGATCTCGCCATTCTCGACCGCTTCGAAGGCGACATAAAGCGTCATCATCTTTGTCAGGGAGGCAGGATGCAATCGCGTGTCGGCATTGCGGGAGTGCAAGACCTCACCGCTCCGGGCATCCATCACCAGTGCTGCATAGGGGGCCGCCGCCGCGCTCAGCGGGACGATGATCAACATCCAGATCGTCGCCAGGGCCACCAAACCCCAACGGATCGGCTGACTGCTCCGAGCCTTCATGGAACTACTCTTTTTCTGCCTCGTTCGCCGCCGGTTATCCGACTGACTTAAATTTATTGCCGTAAGCGTAGCACAGCCGCCAAACTGTTTAAAGTACTCATTTAACTGGAAATTCTTGGTACCTGCGCTGCCAGCTATCAACATCTTGTGTGACGCACCTCATTCGCCGCAACACTGGCGATTGCGGCAAGAATGTGGCGGCTCTGCGTGGTTAAACCTCAGCCTTCGATACCTGCCGTTTCGGCCACGGCGTGCATCAATACCTCGGCCCCGGCACGCGCCCAATCGCGGGTGATCTCCTCGGCCTCGTTGTGCGACAACCCGCCAACGCAGGGGCACATCACCATGGCGGTGGGGGCCACCCGGTTGATCCAGCAGGCATCGTGACCTGCGCCCGAGATGATATCGCGGTGACTGTACCCGAGGCGTTCGGCGGCGGCGCGCAGGGCCGAGACGCACTCGGGATCGAAGGTGACCGGATCGAAACCGCCCACGGTTTCGAAACTGACCTCGACGCCCATGCTCTCGCAAATCTCGCGCGCCTCGGATTTCATCTGCGTCACCATCGCCTCAAGCACATCAAGATCGGGGGAGCGTTGATCGACGGTGAAGACCACATTGCCGGGGATCACGTTGCGCGAATTGGGGGCCACTTCGATATGGCCGACCGAGCCCACGGCGCGCGGGGCGTTATCCAGTGCGATGCGTTCCACCCGGTCGATGATCCGCGCCATGGCAAGCCCCGCGTCGTGGCGCAGGTGCATGGGCGTGGTGCCGGTGTGGCTGTCCTTGCCGGTCAGGGTCACTTCGGTCCAGCGCAGGCCCTGGCCGTGGGTGACGATGCCGATGTCAATTCCTTCGGCCTCCAAAATCGGGCCTTGTTCGATGTGCAGCTCAAAGAAAGCATGCATCTTGCGCGCGCCCACGGTTTCGTCTCCGCGCCAGCCGATGCGGTCCAGCTCATCGCCGAAACGCTTGCCCTCGGCATCGACGCGATCCTCGGCCCAGTCTTGGGTATGCAGCCCGGCAAAGACGCCCGAGGCCAGCATGGCAGGGGCAAAGCGTGCGCCCTCCTCGTTGGTCCAGTTGACCACGACGATGGGCCGCTTGGTGCGGATATCCAGATCGTTGAGCGTGCGCAGAATCTCAAGCCCCGCCAGCACGCCAAGGATACCGTCGTATTTGCCGCCCGTCGGTTGGGTATCAAGGTGGGAGCCGACATAGACGGGCAGGGCGTCGGGGTCGGTGCCGTCGCGTTGGGCGAACATCGTCCCCATCTGGTCCAGCCCCATGGTGGCCCCCGCCGCCTCGCACCAGCTTTGGAAAAGGGCGCGGCCTTGGGCATCTTCATCGGTGAGGGTTTGGCGGTTGTTGCCGCCCGCCACCCCGGGGCCGACCTTGGCCATTTCCATCAGGCTGTCCCAAAGCCGTTCGGGGTTGATACGCAGATTTTCACCTGGGGCGGGCATGGCAGACTCCTTGTGTCGGGTGTTGGCTGCCATGCGGCCACAGCGGGCGGATGGGGTCAAGCCCGATGACGGGGTGGCGGAGTTTCGTACGACTCGTACGAACCCAATTCAGGGGGCTGCGATTTTCGTACGAAACTCACGTAGAAAACGTACGAGTCGTACGTTCTTCAAAACCCCGGCGTGCCGCGTTTTTCGGGGTGGTGGGCAAGGTACTTGCGCTTGATCTCTTCGCTGGTGTCGCGGCTTCCGTCATGGCTCCACCCCGGGGGCATGACGCAGTAATTCAACCGATCGCGCCATGTGATGCCCGGTTGCGTGGCATCCTTGAAAATGCCCACCCATTCGTGGAAGGCGACGCGGAGCGGGTTGAAGGTGCCAAGGTTGTGAACCAAGCCGTAATCGGGTTTTTCTTCTTCCAGTTCAGGCACATAGGTGCCAAAGAGCTTATCCCAGACAATGAAAACTCCGGCATAGTTCGCATCCAGATAACGCGCATTGCGGCCATGGTGGACCCGGTGATGCGAGGGGGTGTTCATCACCGCCTCGAACCATTTGGGCATTTTGCCGATGGCCTCAGTGTGAATCCAGAACTGGTAAATCAGGTTCAGCCCGCCGCAGAACAGCACCATGGCCGGGTGAAAGCCCAGCAAAATCAAGGGGCTACGCACGATCATCATGAAGGTAAAGGTGCCTGTCCACGTTTGGCGCAGGGCGGTTGTGAGATTGTAGTGCTGGCTGGAATGGTGGTTCACATGGCTGGCCCAGACCCATCTGATCCGGTGGCCAAAGCGATGCACCCAGTAGTAGCGCAGGTCATCCAGCACGAAACAGACCGCGATGACCCACCACGATGTGCCAAGGTCAAGCGGTGTAAGGGCCCATAATACCATGAAAAATCCGTAGGCGATGAAACCAAGCAGCAGTCCCGAAGCCACGTTACCCGCCCCCATGATAAGCGAGGTAACCGCGTCGCGGGTTTCGTACCGTCCGCCTTTGCCTTTCATGGCGATCCAAAGCACCTCGATCAGTATGGCGGCGATGAAGAAGGGCACGGCCCAACTAACGACATCGGGGAAGGTGATCTGGTCGGTCATGCGGGGTGCTCCATCAGGCTGGGCCATTGGTTGGCTTCCTCCGCGTCCAGTGTCAGGTGGATTCGCGGGGCGGTGTAATCGGGCAGGTCGATGCGTAAGCCTTTGCCCGTGCGGGATATTTTCGCATCGGTTAGGTAACGCGCGGTGGTGTCGGCCCCCATGGGCCAGACCACGCCATGGCCTTTTTCGGTTTCGATCAGGGCGGCGTGGTGATCATGGCTCAGCACCACGCGCTTGGGCGGGTCGTCGGGGAATTCCTCGAGCCATGCCCGTTTTGCCGCCGCATCATCTGCCAAGGTAGCAGGCTTTGACCAGCCGATAAGATGCAAAAGCACCGCGATACCTGCGATGCCCAAAACCACCAATGGCAATAGAATGTGCAGCGGCATGGCTCCTCCCTTGCGGGATTAAGCCAAATCCGGGTCGTGGTTGTCAAAGCTGGCGTTGCGTCACTTGCGCGGGGCGGGGAAGGGGGCGCGGATGCGGCCCTCGCGCCATGCCAGAAGGCCCGCGCCGGTGAGGATGATGCAGGCCCCGAGGATTGAGATACCATCGGGCAGCACTTTGAAGACAGCAGCATCATAGAGCGCGGCAAAGACGAGGGCAGCATAGAAGAAGGGCGCGACGAAACTTGCATCGGCGCGGGCCATGGCGTTGACAAAACAGGCCTGCGCCCCGGCCATGAGCACCCCGATCCCGGCAAGGGCCGCCCATTGCGCCGGGGTCGGAGTTTGCCAGACGAAAGAGGCCGCGATGCCCGCGATACAGAGGCCTATGGCGTTGTTTATAAAGAGGATTTGAATGGGAGCTTCCCGGCCTGAGAGGCGCTTGATCAAGATAAGTTCAGCCCCAAGGCAGAGCGCCGAGCAGAGCGCCAACACCGCACCCAGTTCAATCGCCTCGCCACCCGGACGAGTGAGGATCGCGGCCCCGGCAAGGGCGATGATGGCAGCACTCCACCGTATGGGGCCAACCTTTTCGCCCAAAAGCGGAATGGCCAGAAGCATGCCGAACACCGGGTTGAGAAAGCTGATGGCGGTGGCATCCGACAAAGGAATAAAGGCCGCCGCCGCGAACATCAGCGTGACCCCACTCCACCCAAGGGCCGAGCGCCCGGCATGCAGGCCAAGGTGCGGGCGGGTGAACGTGGGGCGCAGGACCGCCACCGCGCAAGAGATGGCCATCAGGGCAAAGAGAAAGCGCCCAAAGCTGATTTGCAGAGCGTGCATGTCGGGGCCGAGAACGCCCGTGCCCAATGCCTTGGCAAGCAGGGTCGTTCCCGCCGCGAAAGCCGCGGCAAGAACAGTAAGGCCCGCGGCAAGCGCGGGGTTCTGGGCTTGGGGTGTGAACATGGGCTATGCAGTGATCTTTTTGCGCGCTTTGGACAAGCCCAAAGTGGCGCGGGCAAAAATGCCTTCCCTTGCGGCAAGGATCGCGCTACACCGCCGCCATGATCAAACCTGTGACATATTCCGAGACCCGACGCCGACGCACCCGCGCCTGACGTCCGTCACCCTTTTGATCCATGGCGCATGTCGCGCCGCCAACCCCCCAAATGATTGACTTAGCCTGTGCCATGCGGCACCTAGAGAGCTTCTTGAACAAAGGATACATCCATGATCCCGTCTGTCCTTCCGACCTATAACCGTGCGCCTTTGACCTTCGTCAAAGGCGAGGGAAGCTGGCTGATTGAGGAAGATGGGCGCCGATTTTTGGATCTGGGCGCCGGGATTGCGGTGAATGCCTTGGGCCATGCCAACCCTGCGCTTGTGGAGGCGCTAACCGAGCAGGCGGGCAAGCTGTGGCATACCTCGAACCTGTATGACATTCCGCAGCAGCAGGCGCTTGCCGATAAGCTGGTAGAAGCCACCTTTGCCGACACGGTGTTTTTCACCAATTCCGGGACGGAGTCTTGTGAATTGGCGGTGAAGATGGCGCGCAAGTATTTCTACGAGAAGGTGCAGCCCGAGCGGGTCGAGATCATCGCCTTTGAAGGGTCGTTCCATGGCCGGTCGCATGCGGCGATTGCCGCCGCAGGATCAGAGAAGATGACCAAGGGCTTTGGGCCGCTTTTGCCGGGCTTTCAGCATGTGGCATGGGGCGATCACGAGGGCCTGCACGCGGCGATCAACGAGAACACCGCCGCGATCCTGATTGAGCCTGTGCAGGGCGAGGGCGGCATCCGCCCGCTGCCCGATCAATGCCTGAAGGGGTTGCGCGATCTGTGTGATGATCACGGCATCCTGTTGATTTTGGATGAGGTGCAATGCGGCATGGGCCGGACCGGGAAGCTGTTTGCCCATGAGTGGGCTGGGGTGGACCCTGACATCATGATGGTGGCCAAGGGCATCGGTGGGGGCTTCCCACTGGGGGCTGTGCTGGCCACTGAGAATGCGGCCAGCGGTATGACGGCGGGCACGCATGGGTCCACCTATGGCGGTAACCCCTTGGCCTGTGCCGTGGGCGCGAAGGTGATGGAGATCGTGGCCGAGCCTGCGTTTTTGCAGGAGGTGAGCCGCAAGGCGGGGTTGTTGCGCCAAGGGTTGGAAGGCTTGGTTGCAGCGCATCCGGAGGTATTCGAGGGCGTGCGCGGTCAGGGCCTGATGCTGGGGCTGATCTGCAAGGCGGCGAATACCGATGTGGTTGCGGCGGGTTATGAGGCCGAAGTCACCACCGTTCCGGCGGCTGATAACGTGGTGCGGCTTCTGCCGGCGCTCAATATCTCGGACGAGGACATCGGGGAGGCCCTGCGCCGCCTTGATGCCGCCGCCACCCAAGTTGAACAAGCGATGCAAACGGCCTGATGCAGTCAGAGCTTTGAAGTGAAAGACGACAAATGAACCATTTTCTGGATATCCATAAGACTGAGACAGATGATCTGCGGCAGATGATCGACAATGCACGCGCAATGAAGGATGCGCGCAAGGGTCGACCGCGTGGCACGCCTGATGACCAAATGCCGTTGGACGGTCATATGGTCGCTTTGATCTTTGAAAAACCCTCGACCCGGACGCGCGTGTCCTTTGACGTTGGCGTCCGGCAAATGGGCGGGCAGACGATGGTCTTGTCCGGGGCCGACATGCAGTTGGGCCATGGTGAGACCATTGCCGATACGGCGCGTGTCCTGTCGCGTTACGTTGACCTGATCATGATCCGGACCTTTGATGAATCGGTTCTCTTGGAGATGGCGGAATATGCCGATGTGCCGGTGATCAATGGCCTGACCGACCGCACCCACCCTTGCCAAATCATGGCCGATGTCATGACCTATGAGGAGCACCGTGGCCCTATCACCGGGAAAAAGGTGGTGTGGTCGGGGGATGGCAATAACGTTTGTTCCTCCTTCCTGCATGCCGCAGGGCAGTTTGGGTTCGACCTGACCTTTACGGGGCCGTCGCAACTGGATCCGGAGGATGAGTTTATCGGGTTGGCGCGCAGTAAAGGTAGCACGGTGCAGATTGAGCGTGACCCGATGAAAGCCGTTGAGGGTGCTGATCTGGTGGTGACCGATACTTGGGTCAGCATGCATGACAGCCAATCCACCAAGGAGCGGCGGCACAATATGCTGCGCCCCTATCAGGTGGATGAGCGCCTGATGGCAGCGGCGAAACCCGATGCCTTGTTCATGCATTGCCTGCCCGCGCACCGCGAGGATGAGGCGACAAGTGCGGTGATGGACGGGCCGCACTCGGTCATCTTCGATGAGGCCGAAAATCGTCTGCATGCGCAAAAGGCGATCATGCGGTGGTGTCTGGGTGTTTGATCCGGCGTGCCGGGATGGCTTGCGCCTGCGGACCATTTCAGTAGGCTGAAGCCTGTGATCGCTAACAGGGGCTGATATGCCAAAGGCACAAATCGGGGTTTATGGGCTGGGTACCATGGGTAGCGCACTTGCGCTGAACATGGCCGAAAGCGGGTTTGAGGTGGCGGTGACCAACCGCGAGGTTGAGTGGATCGCCCCGTTTGTGAATGAAGCGGGGGAGCTTGGCGCGAAGTTGCACCCGCATGAGACGCTTGAGAGTTTTGTTCAAGGTCTTGTGACGCCAAGGGTGATCCTGTTTATGATCCCGTCGGGCGCGCCGATGGATGCGATGATCGAAGCGGTGACGCCTTTATTGGCGCCGGGCGATACGATCATCGACGGCGGCAATGCGAATTTCCATGACACCCGGCGGCGAACCGCCGCTTTGGCAGAGCATGACATTCACTTCGTCGGGATGGGTGTGTCGGGTGGTGAAAAAGGCGCGCGATTTGGCCCCTCGATGATGGTGGGCGGCAGCGCGCATAGCTGGCAGCAGTTGCGCCCGATCCTGCGCGACATTGCGGCCCGGTTCGAGGGGGACCCTTGTGTCGATCACCTTGGGCCCGATGGGGCTGGGCATTTCGTCAAGACGGTGCATAACGGCATTGAATATGCCGATATGCAGATGATCGCCGAGATTTATGGGTTGATGCGCCATGGCAAGGCGCTTGCCCCGGCGGAGATTGGCCAGATTTTCGAGGAATGGAACAACGGCGCGCTGAAATCCTATCTGGTCGAGATCACGGGCAAGGCCCTGCAATATGATGATCCGCAAACCGGCCACCCGATGGTGGATGTGATCAAGGATGCGGCGGGCCAGAAGGGCACCGGCCGCTGGACCGTGGTTGAGGCCGTGCGCATGGGACAGGCGGCCAATACGATCGAGGCCGCCGTGGGCGCGCGCAGTTGGTCATCGGAAAAAGAGACACGCCAGACCGCCGAGGGGATTCTTGGCGGGGCGTGCCATGCGTTGGATGTGCCGCGCGAGACCTTGGCCGAGGCTTTCCTTGCGGCGCGCATCCTTGGCTATGCGCAGGGGTTTCGGATTTTGGAAGCGGCGGCGAAGGAATATGACTGGCCCTTGGATTATGCGCGGATTGCCGAGATTTGGCGCGCGGGCTGCATTATCCGGTCGGCGCTGTTGGACGATATTTCCGAGGCCTTCCGGGGGGAGTTGCCCGCCGGGCAGTTGATCCTTGCGCCGCGCTTTGCGCAGATGTTGGCGGCCAGCATTCCGGCGCTGCGTGAGGTTGTGGCCGGGGCCGTGCAGGGCGGTCATGCGGTGCCTGCGTTGTCGGCGGCGCTTTCGTGGTATGACAGCATGCGGCAGGGCCATGGGACCGCCAATATCATTCAGGCGCAGCGTGATTTCTTTGGTCACCACGGGTTTGAGCGGCTTGGCGAAAGCGGCAAGCACCATGGGCCTTGGTGGGATTAACGCACTGAAAATTCCAAGGCAGACGCGCTTTGCGCCCAACCGTGCAGGGCGTCGATGAAGGCCGACACAAGCCTGCGGTTCTGACCGGGTATTTTCCCCGAGAGGAGGTGCAGGCGCGGTAGGTCTGGGTCGAGCGGAAGAGCGCGGAGCGTATCCCCGGCATAGCTTGTTTGAGTACGGGGGCGCATGGCGAGAATGGCTAGGCCAAGGTCGGCGCCGACAAGGCTACGAACCATTTCGGTGGTATTGGCTTGGGCGATGACCTGCGGGGTTAGGTTTTGATCTGCGAAAAGCCGGGCGACATAGGGCCGCGCGAGCGGGCGGTTCAGTTCGATCAGGGGGTAGGTGGCGACCTCTTGCAGCGTGGTCCTGTCCTGTGCGGCCAAGGGGTGTGCGGCGGGAACAAGGACATAGGGCGGCAAATCAAGAAGGCTGTGGGTTTCGATGCCGGCGCGGATGTCCTGCCCGGCGAAGAGGATGACATCCAAACCCCCGGCCAGCAGGCTCTCCTGTGCCGTGTCGTTGTCGGTTTCCCGAAGGTCGAGGCGTAGGCCGGGGTTGGCCTGCATCAGCGGTTTCAGCACCGATGGCAGGAAGGCCGGGGCGACGGGGGCATAATAGCCCACCCGCAGCGTGCCCTGCATGCCCTTGGCGATTTCATGGCCGTCTTCGATGATCTCGGCATAGTCTTCGAGCAAGCGGCGGAAGCGGTTGGCCATGCGCCGCCCCTCGGCTGTGGCGACGACGCCGCGGGCGCGGCTGCGGATCAAAAGCGTGGCGCCAAACTCTCCCTCGACCTGATCCAGCAAAGCCGAGACAGCGGAGGGAGCCACATTCAGGGCTTGCGCCGCCGCGCTGATGGAGCCGTGATCGACCGTCGCGGTAAAGGCGCGCAAGGCGCGCAGCGAGAGGCGGAGGGGGCTTATTTGATCTGACATATGAAAACCTGAAATCATTTATCACTTATTTCAGTTTTTCCGGGAAGGGGCGGTGTGGCAAGCTTTTCGTGAGATAGGGAAAGGAACAGCCATGCAGGACAAGACCCCGTCAGAGTCAAAAACATTGCCCGGTTGGAATCATGTGCCGGAGGTGCCGATTGCGGTTTCGCCGTTCTTTTCATGGCCGCCAAATCCGGCGCGCATGGTGCAATGGATCGCCGCACGGTGGCTGCGTTTGGCGGAAAACAGCATTCTGGTTGTCGTCGCCTTGATCACCTGGGCGTGGTTTCAGCCGTCCTTGGAGACAACGAAAACCCTGTCGCTTGACTGGGTCGCCTTCATCTGGCTGCGCAATATCGTGCTGATGTCAGTGGTTGCCGGGGGCTTGCATTGGTTTTTCTACATGCGTCGCGGGCAGGGGGATCGCCTGAAGTTCGATCCGCGAGAGTTGATGGTGAAGGGGCGGCAGTTCACCTTTGGCGGGCAGGTGCGGGACAACATGTTCTGGACCTTGTTCAGCGGTGTAGGCTTTTGGACCGCTTATGAAGTTTTGATGTTCTGGCTTATGGGCAACGGGTGGATTCCGGTGCTGGCATGGGCCGATAGCCCGGTTTGGTTCGTGCTGATTTTTCTGCTGACGCCGGTTTGGATTTCGTTTCACTTCTACTGGGTGCATCGGGCCTTGCATTGGGGGCCGCTTTATAAGTTGGCGCATGCGTTGCATCATCGGAACGTGAATGTCGGGCCTTGGTCGGGGTTATCCATGCATCCGGTAGAGCATCTGATTTTCTTCAGTTCGATCCTTGTGCATTGCATCGTGCCGGCGCATCCGCTGCATATTCTGTTCCATATGCAGCATCAGTCTTTGACGGCGGCGACCTCGCACACCGGGTACGAGGATTTGTTGGTCAAGGATCGCAAGCAACTGGCGCTTGGGACCTTCCATCACCAGATGCACCACCGGTATTTCGAGGTGAACTATGGCAACCTTGAGATGCCATGGGACAAGTGGTTTGGCACCTTCCACGACGGCACGGTTGACGCGCATGAGGCGCTGAAAGATCGCCGTGGGCGGCGGGGTTAGGCCAGTGTTGAGTTGATCAGCAGGAAGATGAGCGCCGACATCAGGGCGGCGGCAGGAACGGTTATCACCCATGCCGCGACGATGGTCATGAAGTGACTGCGGCGCACGAGTTTGCGGCGCCGGCGTTCTTCTACGGCCAAGATCTTGGGTTTCCCGGCGGCGCGCCGACCGTTGCGAAGGCGGCGTTCCATATGCCATTCGCGGAAGAACCCCACGCCAAAGACGCCACCCACGGCGATATGGGTGGAGCTCACCGGCAGGCCAAGCCACGAGGCGACGATCACGGTGATCGCCGCCGACAGGGCGACGCAATAGGCGCGCATTGGGTTCAGCTTGGTGATCTGGCTGCCGACCATGCGGATGAGTTTCGGGCCAAAAAGGAAGAGGCCGAAGGAAATCCCGAAGGCCCCGATCACCATGACCCACATCGGGATGGTGACCTTGCCCGCCGCGACGCCGAATTCGCTGGCGTGGACGATGGCGGCGAGGGGGCCCACGGCATTGGCCACGTCATTGGCCCCATGGGCGAAGGACAGAAGCGCGGCCGAGAATACAAGCGGCAGGCCGAACAAAACCTTGAGGGATTTGTTGCGGTTTTCCATGCCTTCGGATTGTCGGCGGATCAGGGGGCGGGTGAGCGCCCAGATGGCAAGGCCGATCACCAAACCGATCAGGAGCGCTGTTTGAATGTCGATCTTGATGATCCGTTTCAGGCCCTTGAGGGCAAGGTAGGAGGCAAAGGCCCCTGCCATGATGCCCACGAGGATCGGTACCCAAGTGCGGGCGGCTGCGATTTTATCTTCGCGGTAGATGATGCGCGATTTGATGAGGGCCAAGAACAGCGCCGCGATCACCCCGCCCAAGACCGGGGAGATCACCCAACTGGCGGCGATCTTGCCCATGGTGGGCCAGTTGACGGCGGCAAAGCCTGCGGCCGCGATCCCGGCCCCCATGACGCCCCCCACTACCGAATGGGTTGTTGAAACCGGTGCACCCACTTTGGTGGCAAGGTTGACCCATAGCGCTGCCGAAATCAGCGCGGCCATCATGGCCCCGATGAAAACGCGCGCTTCGGATACGCTTTTGGGGTCAATGATGCCCTTGGAGATGGTGGAGACCACATCGCCCCCGGCCAAAAGTGCGCCTGCGGATTCGCAAATGGCGGCAATCACGATGGCCCCGCCCATGGTCAGGGCATTGGCCCCCACGGCGGGTCCCATGTTGTTGGCCACGTCATTGGCCCCGATGTTGAGCGCCATATAGGCGCCAAACACCGCAGCCGCGACCACGACCATGTTATTGGGGTGGGTGCCGAAGAACAGCGCGGCCCCAAGGCCCGCGATGAACATGAAGACAAGTGCAAGGCCCATGCCGATAAGCGGACGCGAGACATAGGTCGTCGCGTATTCAACTTGCGAAATCCGGTTGAGGTCTTTGTCCAGTGTTTTCCACTGATTGGATTCAGGCGTCTGTGCCACAATCGCAGCCTCCCCAATAGCGCGTTCGGGGCTCACCGCTAGTGGGTCTGATCTGGATTATCAATGCGCGGTCGTCATAAAACCGTTACAAAACTTTTACAGTCCTTGGAAAAGCGCCTGAAGGCCGGGTTCTTCGACCATTTCAGCAGCCTCGGCCGGGCTAACCCATTTGCGTGTCCGTTCTCGGGCTTCCGGGAAAATATCGACGAGGTCGGTGACAACCATCTTGTACACGTGGACATCGACAGGCGTGACATACCCATCATCAAGGCGCTTGTCGTAGGTATAGCTGCCGATAGGGTCGGCTTCGACATTGGCGGCTTGTACGCCAGCCTCTTCCCATGCCTCGGCTTGTGCGGCTTCGCGGGCGGTTTTGCCTTCCATCAGCCAGCCTTTGGGAATGACCCAACGGCCTGTGTCGCGGCTGGTGATCAAAAGCACCTTGGAGCCGCGAGGCCCTTCGCGCAGACAAAGCGCCGCCACCTGACATTCGGGGGGGCGCCGCAGCAACGGCTGGACCATTTCAGCCCATGCTCTCTTTATTCCTTCGGTCATAAGAACGTCTGTGTCTGCTCAAGGTTAAATAATTATTATCGCTCCAATATATGTGGATAGTTTGGAAATGCAAATTATTGGCCCTTGCGAGGTTTCGCGCGCAGGGTCGGGTCTGCCTCGGTCGGATCTTTGGGCCATGGATGTTTGGGGTAGCGCCCGCGCATATCCTTGCGGACATCGGCATAGGAATTGGCCCAGAAACCGGGGATGTCCATGGTGGTTTGCACTGGACGTCCAGCGGGGGAAAGAAGGGTGACCCGCAAGGGCGTGTGCCCGACCATCGGGTGCGTGGTTTGGCCGAACATTTCTTGTAGGCGAAGCGAGATTACCGGGGTTTCGCCGCTGTAGTCGATGGGAATGCGACGGCCCAAGGGCGTGGTGAAATGCGCCGGGGCGGCGGCATCCAGATGTTGCATCTGGTCCCATGTCAGCCGCGCGCGCAGGGCGTCGAGCATATCGAAGCCTTTCCAGTCCTGTGCGGTTTTGAGCCCTGTCAGATGCGGCAAGAGCCAGCCGTCCAGTGTATTGAGCAATGTGGTCTCGCGCATGTCGGGCAGAGTGTCGCTGCCGTCGCGGACGAGTTCAACCCGCGCCACGAAGCGGCGTGCGGCATCGCTCCAATTCAGGCCCAGATCGCGCACGCCGTCCAGCATGGCAAGGGCCACTTGGTCGGAGGGGGCTTCTTTCCAGACGCGATCATCCAGAACGAGTTGCCCGAAACACTCCTGACGGCGGGCGACGACGCGGCGCTCGCGTTTGTCCCAAGCGCAGCGGTCGACCCATGTGATTTGATCCGCGAAGAGGTCGCGCAACTCCCCCTCGGATATCTGGATCGCCTGCCGGATGCGGGCCTCGCGCGGGTTGCCATCGAGATCGGTGGCAACGATGAGGCGCGCAGCGGCAAGATCATCCTCTTGTGGCAGGATCGCACCCTTGCCGCCGGAAAGAACGAAGCGGGACTCGTTCCCTTTGCGGCGCAGACCGACGCGGTCGGGGTAAGCGAGGGCGGCCATGGCGGCATCGTTGAGGGGGCGCGCATCCTTGGCCTTGGCCTGCGCGCGCAGGCGCTTGGCCTCGGCGCGGATACGCTCCACTGCGCCGCGGTTGGCAGGCCATGGGTGCCGGCCGCCATAACCTCTTGGGTCGCGCAGTGCCGAAAGGCGTAGAGACAGGTCAACGGGTGCGCCGCGCGGTAGCGGGTCACGATCGGCCAGTAGTGCCGCAAGCGTTGCGGCATCTGACCCCGCTACGGCCAGCATATGCGCCAAGCGAGGATGCAGCGGCAGGGCGGCGAGTGTTTTGCCGTGGGGCGTGATGCGGGCTTGATCATCGAGCGCGCCCAGCATCTGCAAAAGCGCCTGCGCCTCGGCATAGGTGCCGGGGTTGGGCGGTGTGAGAAAGGCCAGATCGTCGGGCGTGGCCCCCCAGAGGGCCAATTCAAGCGCCAGCCCCGCCAAATCCGCCGCTTCGATTTCCGCCGGGGGATAGGCCAGAAGCGCGCCTTCCTCCCCTTTGGTCCAAAGCCGGTAACAGGTGCCTTCGGCGACGCGGCCCGCGCGGCCTGCGCGCTGCGTCGCTTCGGCGCGGGTGACTTTCTCGGTCACAAGCCGCGACATGCCTGAGCCGGGATCGAACCGCGCGCGGCGGGCGCGGCCGCCATCGACGACAACCCGGATGTCTTGGATCGTGAGGGAGGTTTCAGCGATAGAGGTGGCCAGCACGATTTTGCGGCCACTGGCGCAAGGGGCAATCGCGGCGCGTTGCTTGGCGAAATCCATGGCCCCGAAGAGGGGGCGCAGGTGACAATCGGCGGGCAGGCGGCTTTGCAACAGGGCCTCGACTCGGCGGATTTCACCCTCACCGGGTAGGAAGACCAGAACGCCGCCTTGGGTTTCTGACACGGCCTGTGCCACCAGATCGGCCACGGCCTCCTCAAAGCGGCGCTGCTTGGGGGTGGGCCGGTCGAGCCAGCGGGTTTCCACCGGAAAGCTGCGCCCTTCGGAGGTGATGACCGGCACGTCGCCCATCAGCGCCGCAACCGGCGCGGCATCCAGCGTGGCGGACATGGCCAGCAGGATCAGGTCATCGCGCAGGGCCTCAGCCACCTCAAGGCAGAGGGCGAGGCCCAGATCGGCATTGAGGGATCGTTCGTGAAATTCGTCGAAGATCACCGCGCCCACGCCCGGCAGTTCCGGGTCGGATTGCAGCATCCGGGTGAGGATCCCTTCGGTGACCACTTCGATGCGGCTGGATTTTGTCACCTTCGCCTCACCCCGAACGCGGTAACCCACGGTTTCGCCCGGTTTTTCGCCCAAGGTTTGCGCCATCCGTTCAGCGGCGGCGCGGGCGGCGAGGCGGCGGGGTTCGAGCATCAGGATGCGGTGCTTGGTCAGGCCCGCGTTCAGCATCTCAAGCGGGACCACGGTTGTCTTGCCCGCCCCCGGCGGGGCCTGAAGCACGGCGCGACCCTGGGCATATAAAGCCTCAAGCAGCGGCGCGATTGCATCTTGGATGGGTAGTTGGGCGGTCATGCCCGCGTTATCGGCCAAGTGTTGGCGATTTTCCATAGCCTCTAGCGGCGAAGCAAAACCGCTTTGCCGTATTTGGTTTGGATATCCACACGGGTGGCGAGCATCTCGCCTGCCTTGGCCTCGTAAAGCACGGTGAAGGGAATGCGGCGTTCTTTCTTCTCGGAGGAGGAATAGCCGGCAATCCGGCGATATTCGCCCGCGCATGTGACGCGCTTTTGTTTTTCCCGTGGACTGCCGAGGGAGAGGCGCGCGTGCCGGTGGCCGTCATAGATTTCGCGCCGGAACTGGCACAGTTCCTTGCGGGGCTGGTCACGCAGGATGAGGTAGAGGGCTGTCAAGGGATCAAGCGCATTGCTCAAACCGTTTGTCTCGGCGGGAGCCGCGCGGCTGTCGGGGTCGCCTGATATCAGCTTGGGTGGTTTACCTTCGAACCTGACTTTCACATCGGTGAAGCGTTTGCCGTCGTTGATTGTCTCGGAATATTGACCGGGGGTGTGACTTATTCCGGCCACGCGCCCCTTGACCGAAACGTCGCCGTGCATGCGCTTGAGGGCTTTGACGACCCCTGTTGTTCTGAACTGTGAGCGCGCGGCATACCTGCCGTTGGCTTGGTTGCCTGCAATCGTGACTTCGCCGATCTTTGCGCCGATCAGGTGGACGTCATAGAGGATGGCGGTTTTTTCTTGCGACGCCACTGGCGCTGCAAGCATCCACAAGACAAGACCAAGGCACTTTCGTATCATGCAGACCTCCGCAGTAGGGAGCCGGTCTGGACATTCGCCAGCCACCCAAGGCATAGGGAGGGGACCAATCGAACATCGGGCCGCTTCCATGGACATTGCACAACTCAGCGAGAAAATAATCAAGGGGGATCGGCGCGCCCTGTCCCGTGCGATTACCCTGATCGAAAGCTCACGCGCCGATCATCGGGAACAGGCGACCGAGCTGTTGGAGATGCTCAAGGACAGCAATAGGCAGGCCATTCGGGTGGGACTTTCGGGAACGCCGGGTGTGGGCAAATCCACCTTTATCGAAAGCTTTGGCACCCTTTTGACAGGGCAGGGCCTACGGGTGGCGGTTCTGGCGGTTGATCCCAGTTCGGCCCGGTCGGGCGGGTCGATCCTGGGCGACAAGACGCGGATGGAGCGTTTGAGCCGTGATCCCAATGCCTTTATCCGACCCTCGCCCAGCCAATCGCATTTGGGCGGTGTGGCCCGCCGGACGCGCGAGGCGGTCGCCGTTTGCGAGGCCGCGGGCTTTGACGTGGTTCTGATCGAAACCGTGGGCGTGGGGCAGTCGGAAACCGTGGTGGCCGAGATGTCGGACCTCTTCGTGCTGCTGCTGGCCCCGGCGGGGGGCGATGAGTTGCAGGGGGTGAAGCGCGGCATCATGGAGATGGCCGATATCATCCTGATCAACAAGGCCGATGGCGATTTGAAACCGGCGGCGACGCGGACCTGTTCGGATTATTCCGGGGCTTTGCGTCTGCTTCGCAAACGCCCGCAAGACCCTGAGGGCTTCCCCAAGGCGATGATGGTGTCCGCCCTTGAGGAAGAGGGGTTGCGTACCGCTTGGGAGGAAATGACCTCCTTGGTGGAATGGCGGCGTGAGACCGGGCATTTCGATGGTCGCCGTGCCGAGCAGGCGCGCTATTGGTTCGAGGAAGAGGTGAAGCAGCGGCTTTTGGCGCGGCTTCGGACGCCCGAGGCGCAACGGGCCATGGGAGAGGCCGCCGATGCGGTTGCCGAAGGGGCGGTAACGCCAGCAGTTGCGGCGCAGCAGTTGTTGCAGGGCTTGTCGGATTAAAGTGCCCGACGCCATGAAAAAAGCGCCCCGGTTTGGGGCGCTTTCTTTTGGGGCTACGGTGTTCCGCTTAGGCGGCTTCGGCCTGTGACCCGAAGCGTCCGTAGAAACTTTGGGATTTATCGGCCATTTCGCGCAGCAGATCAGGGCAGGTGAACCGCGCGCCATGCGCCTCGGTCAGTTGGTCACAACGCTCGGCGGCATAAGGCGTGCCGATGATGTCCAGCCAGCTGAAGGGGCCCCCCGACCACGGGGCAAAGCCCCACGCGAGGATCGCGCCGACGTCGCCTTCGCGGATGTCTTCCAGCACGCCTTCTTCCAGTGCGCGGACCGCTTCGAGGACTTGAGCGAACATCAGGCGATGTTGAACTTCGATCAGGTCGGGCTGATCTTCGGCCTGCGGATATTTCTCCGCCAGTCCGGCCCAGTACCCTTGGCGTTTGCCCTTCTCGTCGTAGTCGAAGAACCCGGCGTTTGCCTTGCGGCCCAAGCGCCCTTCGCCTTCCATCCAGAAGATCACCTCATCGACGGCTTCATCGGGGTAGTCGTCGCCCATGGCGGCACGGGTGGCGCGGGCAATCTTGGCCCCCAGATCAATCGAGGTTTCATCGACCAGTTGCAGCGGCCCCACCGGGAAGCCCAGTTGGCGTGCGGCATTGTCGATGAGCGCGGGTGCCACGCCTTCGGACACCATGCGGATGCCTTCGTTGATGTAAGGGATGATGCAGCGGTTGCAGTAGAAGAAGCGCGCATCGTTCACCGCGATCGGGGTCTTACGGATTTGCCGGACGTAATCCAGCGCCTTGGCCACGGCGCGCGGGCCGGTTTCCTTGCCCTTGATGATCTCGACCAGCATCATCTTCTCAACCGGTGAGAAGAAGTGGATGCCGATGAATTGCTCGGGCTTGTCGGAGGCTTTGGCCAGTTCCGTGATCGGTAGGGTCGAGGTGTTGGTGGCAAAGATGCAATCGTCGCCGACGGCTTCCAGAACCTTCTTTGTAACCTCGGCCTTTACGCCGGGGTCTTCGAACACCGCTTCGATCACCAGATCACAGCCCTCAAGCGCGGCGTAATCGGTGGTGGCGGTGATGAGACCAAGCGTTTTCTCTTTCTTCTCCTCGGTCGCCTTGCCGCGTTTGATGCCCTTATCCATGTAATCGGCGGTGTAGGATTTACCCTTGTCAGCGGCCTCCTGCTTTTGGTCGATCAGGACAACCTCCATCCCGGCCATGGCCGAGACAAGCGCAATGCCCGCGCCCATCATGCCCGCGCCCATGACGCCGACCTTCTTGACCTTATGGTCCGGAACATCGGGGCGGTTCGCGCCTTTCTCAAGTGCTTCCTTGTTGATGAAAAGCGAGCGGATCATCGCGGATGACGAGGGGTTCATCAGGACATTGGTGAACCAACGCGCCTCGATTTTCAGGGCTGTGTCGAAAGGCACAAGCGCACCTTCGTAGACCGCCGAAAGCAAAGCCTTGGCGGCGGGGAAGGCACCTTGGGTCTTGCCGTTGACCATGGCCGAGGCACCCACGAAGGTCATGAATCCAGCGGGGTGATACGGCGCACCGCCAGGCATCTTGTAGCCCTTTTCGTCCCACGGTTTGACGAATGTAGGCTCTGACAAGATCCATTCCTTGGCCTTGGCGATCAGTTCGTCGGCAGGGACGACCTCATCCACCACCCCGGCGGTTTTGGCTTTCTTTGGGTCGTTGAGTTTCCCTTCGAGCAGCAAAGGCGAAGCCCCCATAGCACCCAGTTTGCGCACCAGTCGCGTCGTGCCGCCCGCGCCGGGGAAGATGCCGACCATGATCTCGGGCAGGCCGATCTTGGCCTTTGGGTTGTCGGCCGCGAAGATACGGTGGCAGGCCAAAGGGATTTCCAAGCCGATGCCAAGGGCAGTACCGGGCAAAGCGGCGGCAATCGGCTTGCCGCCTTTGTTCTTGTCGTCCATGCCGCCGCGCTCGATCTTGCGCAGGATGGAGTGCATGTTCATCAGCCCATCCATCAGGCCCTGTGCGGGGTTGTCACCGGCCATTTCCTTCATCTTGGCGATGACGTTCAGGTCCATCCCCCCGGCAAAGGAGCCTTCTTTCCCGCTGGTGATCACGATCCCCTTGACCGCATCATCGGCCAGCGCGTCATCGACAAGGCCTTCCAGAACCGGCCATGCCTCCATCGACATCACGTTCATCGACTTGCCCGGCACATCCCAGGTGATGATGGCGACGCCATCGGCGCCTTTTTCCATGGTGAAATCAGTCATGTCTCAATCTCCTGTTGTCGGCGTCTTACACGCGCTCGATGATCGTGGCGGCACCCATGCCGGATGCGATGCAGAGCGTGGCAAGGCCAACCTCTTTGTCGGTGCGCTCCAATTCATCCAGCAGCGTGCCGATGATGATGGCGCCCGTGGCCCCCAGCGGGTGGCCCATGGCGATCGAGCCGCCGTTGACGTTCACAAGGCCTGGGTCGACATCGAAGGCCTGCTGGAAACGCAACACGACCGAGGCAAAGGCCTCGTTCACCTCAAAGAGATCAATGTCCGAGATCGCCATGCCGCTGTCTTTCAACGCTTTCTGTGTAGCAGGGACCGGGCCGGTCAGCATAATCGTGGGATCAGTGCCGATCTTGGTGGTCTGGCGGATGCGGGCGCGGGGCGTGAGGCCCCATTTCTCGCCGAACTCCTTGCTGCCGATCAGCACACCCGCCGAGCCATCGACGATGCCCGAGGAATTCCCGGCGTGGTGGATGTGGTTGATCTTTTCCAGATGCGGGTACTTCAGCTTGGCCACGGCATCAAAGCCGGGCATCACCTCGCCCATTTGCTGGAAGCTGGCGTTGAGACTGCCAAGCGCCTGCATGTCGGTGCCGGGGCGCATGTATTCGTCGTGGTCAAGGATGGTCAGGCCGTTTTGATCTTTCACCTCGATGATCGACTTGGCAAAGCGGTTGTCCTCCCAAGCCGCTGCCGCGCGTTTTTGGCTTTCGACAGCCAATGCATCCGCATCATCGCGGCTAAAGCCGTATTCGGTGGCAATGATATCGGCCGAAATACCCTGTGGGACGAAATAGGTTTCCATAGCAACGCTTGGGTCCACGGCAATCGCCGCGCCGTCGCTGCCCATGGCCACACGGCCCATCATTTCGACTCCGCCGGCGATATAGGCCTCGCCTGCGCCGCCCATGACTTGGTTCGCGGCAAGGTTCACGGCCTCCATGCCAGAGGCACAGAACCGGTTGATCGCCAAGCCGGGGATCGACTCGTCAAGCTCCGAGGCCAGAACGGCAGTTCGGGCAAGACAGCCGCCCTGTTCCATCACCTGCGTGACATTGCCCCAGATCACGTCCTCGACGGCGTGACCTTCAAGGCCGTTGCGGTCCTTCAGCGCATTGAGCACTTGGCTCGACAGCCGAACGGCGGTCACCTCGTGCAGGGCGCCATCCTTGCGGCCCTTGCCGCGCGGGGTGCGGACGGCGTCATAGATATAGGCGTCGGTCATCGTGATCTCCTTGGGTCAGGCCCGGTCCGCGGGGGCGCCGGGCATCAGGTCATAGGGGTGTTTCCAACCGGGGGTCGCTTCGATGTTCGAAAGCCACCGGTCGATGTTCGGCCAATCCTTGCGGTCAAAACCGAAAGGCTCGGGGTAAAAGAGGTATCCGCAGCAGGCGATGTCGGCATTGGTGATGGCATCACCCACGATCCAATCGCGGCCCACAAGATGCGCGTCCAGCGTCATGTAAGCGGCCTTGAGGCGGCCCTGCATGAAGCCGATCACCTCGGCAGGGCGCTTTTTCTCGGGCAGGAAGTTCATCAAGAAGCGCGTCATGCCCGCTTGGGAGCTGAGCTTGTGATTGTCCCAGAACATCCAGCGCATGACCTCTCGCGCTTCGGCAGGTATCGCGCCGCCGAACTTGCCGGTCTTCTCGGTGACATACAACTGCATGACGCCCGATTGCGTGAAGGTTTCTTCGCCATCCACCATCACCGGCACCTCGCCCATGACGTTGATCTTGCGGAACGCGTCCGAGCGGGTTTCGCCGCCGAAGAAATCGACGAAGACCGGCTGCCAGTCGAGACCGCCGAGTTCAAGTGCAAGCGCGGCCTTATAGGCATTGCCTGACTCGCCCATGCAATAGAGTTTGATGGTCATGCCGTCCCTCCTAATGCGGTGCTTTTGGCACCTGTCGAATGTGAGTATTTTGGGAAAGATGAAGCGGATGGAGTTTCACTTTTCCTTAACGGATTTCGAGTTCCATTCTGGATGCGGTACAGGCTGGAGAGCCGATGGCCGTGAAAGGTGAAGCCCTGTTCCGGCGCCTGATGCCAGTAGGCCCGTGCGCCGGGCAGGGTGGACCGTAGCCCTTCATCTTTCCAGAAATACTCCACGGGGGTCCGGGGGTGTGAAACCCCCGGTTCGACCTTGGAAATATGCGCGGCGTGCCAAGTCATAGCGCCCTCGCAATCAACTCTTTCATGATCTCATTGGTGCCGCCGTAGATGCGCTGCACGCGGGCGTCTGTCCACATTTCCGCGATGTCATATTCGGCCATGTAGCCATAGCCGCCGTGCAGTTGCAGGCACTCGTCCAGAACCTCGCCCTGTGTATCGGTAATCCAATACTTGGCCATGGCGGCTTTTTCGACGCTTAGTTCACCGCGCAGGTGTTCGGCGATGCATTCATCCAAGAAGGCACGGGCCACGGTGGTTTTCGTCTGGCATTCGGCCAGCTTGAAGCGGGTGTTCTGGAACTGTGTCAGCGGCCCGCCGAAGGCCTGCCTTTCCTTGGTATAGGCTATGGTGCGGGCAACGCCGCCTTCCATTGCCCCTTGTGCGCCGCAGGCGATGATAAGGCGTTCTTGAGGCAGTTGCTCCATCATCTGATAGAAGCCTTTGCCTTCTTCGCCGCCGAGGATGTTTTCGGGCGGCACTTCGACATTGTCGAAGAAGAGCTCCGAGGTGTCAGCCGCGTGACAGCCGATTTTCTCGAGGTTCCGCCCGCGAGAAAAGCCCGCGGCCCCGTCGGTTTCCACCACGACGAGCGACGTTCCCTTGGCCCCTTCCTTGGGGTCTGTCTTGGCCGCCACGATGATCAAATCGGCGTGCTGGCCATTGGTGATGAAGGTCTTTTGGCCCGAGAGCCGATAGGCATTGCCGTCCCGAATGGCCTTGGTCTTGATGCCTTGCACATCCGAGCCTGCGGCGGGTTCAGTCATCGCCAAAGCCCCTACCATATCGCCCGAGACCATCTTTGGCAGCCAGCGTTTCTTTTGCTCTTCGCTGCCGTAGGCAAGGATATAATGCGCCACGATTCCGGAATGGATCGGGTTGCCCCAGCTGGCCAGATTGGCGCGGCTTTGTTCGATACAGATCACGGCCTCATGGCCGAAATCACCACCCGCGCCACCGTATTCTTCGGGGATCGAGGGGCAAAGCAGGCCCAGTTCCCCGGCTTGCTGCCAGATGTCGCGATCCATCTCACCGGCTTTGCGCCAGCGTTCGAAATGCGGCGCCCATTCGGTGCCGATGAAATCGGCGGTCATATCGGCGAGCATCCGGTGCTCGTCAGTCATCCATGCGGACATTGGGCCCTCCTCCCGTCGTCAGCGTTTGCGCGCCTCCAGCTCGGAATTGAAGATACGCAGGCGGTGCCCGAAGGTATCTTCGTTGATCACGCTGTCGAAATTCTCGAACAGGAAGGACAGCGCCTCGCCTTCGTCCAAACCGGCCTCTTGCGCAAAGCGGCGCAGGCGGCGGTATCCATCCTCGGTCATCGCGGCGTTGAAGCGGCGTGTGAGGCGAAAGCGTTTTGGCATGTCTGTCCTTCCTTTGTGTGTTTAGCCCGCCGCGCTTGCGAATTGTTCGGGCTCAAGCGCCATGACGGTATCCGCGCCGCTTTCGATCCGCTTCAGGTGCGTTGCGGTCATCGGCAGGTGGCGGGCCATGTAGTGGCGGCCGGTTGCGATCTTGGTCTCATAGAAGGCCGCATCGCCCGCCCCGCCGTCAAGCGCGCCTTTCGCGGCTTTGGCCATCTTGGCCCACATCAGCCCGAGGCAGACATGCCCGAAAAGGTGCATGAAGTCGTAAGAGCCTGAGAGCGCATTATTGGGGTTCTTCATGCCGTTTTGCATGAAGTACATGCCAGCGGCCTGCAAATCCTTGCTGGCGGCTTTCAGCGGCTCAAGGAATTGTGCATCGAAGGCCTCATCCTGGCCTGCGTTGTCCTTGATGTAGGCTTTCATCATATCGAAGAAGGCCATGATCGCCTTGCCGCCGTTCTGCGCCAGCTTACGCCCCACGAGGTCAAGCGACTGGATGCCGTTGGTGCCTTCGTAGATCATTGTGATCCTAGCATCGCGGACGAACTGTTCCAGGCCCCATTCTTGGGTGAAGCCCGAGCCGCCTAGGGTTTGCTGCGCCAGGACCGTGGTCTCGAAACCCTTGTCGGTCAGGAAACCTTTGATGACTGGCGTCAGGAGCGAGATCATCTGCTCGGCGTCTTCGTCGCCCTTGCGGTGGCTGGCGTCGATCATCGAGGCACCCCAGAAGGTGAAGGCCCGCGCGCCTTCGACGAAGGCCTTTTGATCCATCAGGTTGCGGCGCACATCGGGGTGCACGATGATCGGATCGGCGGGTTTGTCAGGCGCTTGCACGCCCGTAACATCGCGCCCCTGCAAACGATCCAGAGCGAAGCCAAGCGCGTTTTGATAGGCAACCTCGCCTTGGGCATAGCCTTGCAGACCCACGCCAAGGCGTGCTTCGTTCATCATGGTGAACATGGCGCGCATGCCTTTGTGCGGCTCACCCACGAGGAAGCCGGTGGCCCCGTCGTAGTTCATCACGCAGGTGGCGTTGCCGTGGATGCCCATCTTCTCTTCCAAGCCGCCACAGGACAGCGAGTTGCGTTCACCAAGGCTGCCGTCGTCGTTCACCATGAACTTGGGCACGATGAACAGAGAGATGCCTTTCACGCCCTCGGGCGCGTCGGGCAGTTTGGCCAGCACAAGGTGAATGATGTTGTCGCACATGTCGTGCTCACCCGCCGAAATCCAGATTTTCTGCCCGGTGATCTTGTAGGTGTCGTCACCCGCCGGTTCGGCCTTGGTGCGAATTAGCCCCAGATCGGTGCCGCAATGCGGCTCGGTCAGGTTCATGGTGCCGCCCCATTCGCAGGTGACCATCTTGGGCAGATATTTCTGCTTTTGCTCGTCCGAGCCATGGGCGTGGAGGGCGTTATAGGCGCCGTGGGTCAGACCCTGATACATGTTGAAGGCCATGTTCGCCGCCGAGAGCATTTCACCAACAGCCGTGGACATCAAATAGGGCAGGCCTTGGCCGCCGTATTCGGGGTCGCAATCAAGGGCGGTCCAGCCACCTTCGCGCACTTGGTCAAAGGCCTCCTTGAACCCGTCGGGTGTGCGGACCACGCCGTTTTCCAAGGTGCAACCCTGCTTGTCGCCAACCGTATTCAGCGGCGCCAGAACTTCAGAGGCCAGTTTGCCAGCTTCGTCCAGAACCGCATTGGTGAAATCGCGGTCAAGCTCGTCATAGCCCGGAATATCCGAGTCCGACACATTCAACACATCGTGCAGCACAAACTGCATGTCCTTCGTGGGCGGGGTATAGGTTGGCATGGCTCTCTCCCTTGACGTGGTGCCGGATTATTCGGCGGCTTTCTTGGACTGACGGATCGAGGCGATCATTTTCTCGCCCCAACGCATTTGGTCGCGCAGATCGGCAATCGCGGTTTCCAGTTCGTCGCGTTGACGCTCCAGATCAACCAGACGCTCCTGCGCGATCTCATATGACTGGGTCAGCTGGGTCAGTTGCTGGTCACCTTTGTCGTAAAGGTCCAAAAGCT
The DNA here is from genome assembly GCF_913057115.1 of uncultured Roseovarius sp. GTDB lineage: Bacteria > Pseudomonadota > Alphaproteobacteria > Rhodobacterales > Rhodobacteraceae > Roseovarius. The sequence goes on along the minus strand of NZ_CAJXNN010000002.1, from coordinate 50,497 downwards.
GCCGGATCTCTTCAAGGCTGAAGCCGAAGCGCTTGCCACGCAGGATCAGCTTGAGGCGCGCGCGGTCTCGCTTGGTAAACAACCGTTTCTGTCCCTCGCGCAGAGGGAACAGGAGTTCCTTGGCTTCGTAAAACCGCAGGGTACGCGGTGTGACGTCGAAGGCGTCACACATCTCGCGGATTGTCATCGTATTCTCATGTGTCATCGCTATATCTCTTGCTTGGTCAGCAAGGCTGATTTGTGCGTCTTTCGGATTCGATACAACACGCTGCGCGCTTGACGTAAGAGATACGTCACGTCACTTTAAAGTTTACGTAAGATCAATAAAGGTAAGTCGCCGGCAGGCGAAATTTCGTTGCCGTGGCGTCATAACGACAACCGATCTTGCAAGCCTTCGCGTCGGCCAAAGAAGGTCTAGCTCAGACTCTTCGCCGTTTCGTCCCGCAGGGATTGCAGTTCATCAATCGCTTCGTCCAACTGCGCCCGTTGTTCCGCCAGTTCGGCCAACTGACGGTCTGCCAGTTCGATCCAGCTGCGCATTTGGGCCGCGGTGCCTTCATGCTCATAGATCAAAAGCCATTGGCGGATTTCTTCCAGTGAGAAGCCGAACCGCCGTCCGCGCAAGATAAGGGTCATCCGGGCCACTTCGCGCGCGCCATAGTAGCGTGACCGTCCCTCACGGTCAGGGTGAAGCAATTCGATATATTCGTAATATCGCAAGGTGCGCGGCGTTACGTCGAATTTCGCGCACATCTCCTTAAACGACAGGCGGTTCTCAGACATCGCTCAAGCCTCCCTTGTTCAAACCGTAGGACGCCGAAGCGGCAAGGGCAACCGCTGGCCTTGCAGCCCGCCCGTCTTAAGGCCCATAAAGGGAGGGAAACCACCAAGCGGATACAGGCATGAGCCCCGACAAGACAAAAATCGCCGAGCAATTCATTGGCGCTATCCCCCATTCCGAGGCCCTCGGGATGCAACTAACCGAGATCGGTGAGGGGGCTGCTGAAATAATAATGGACTATGACGAGCGTTTCATTGGCGACCCGGAGACCGGTGTGATCCATGGTGGTGCGGTTTCGGCGCTCATGGATACATGTTGCGGTGCGGCGGCCATGAGTCACCCCAAGAACCCGGGTGCCACGGCCACGATTGATCTGCGTATCGACTACATGCGCCCGGCCACACCCGGCCAGCGGATCAAGGCGCGGGCTGAATGCTATCACATCACTCGTTCTGTCGCCTTCGTGCGTGCGCGGGCCATGGATGATGACGAAAACCGTCCCGTCGCCACGGCCACCGGAACCTTTACCGTGGAGGCCAAGTGATGGCGCGCGCCCGTCCCGAGCCCGTCCAAGTGGTCAAGCAGCGACGTGATGCGGCGCTGAATGCGCTTGTTCACGGTATCCCATACAGTCAGTTTCTTGGGATCGAATTCGACCGGCGCGGTGACGAACTCACGGCGTTGATGCCGTTTCAGGACAAACTGATCGGCAACCCGCTCTTGCCTGCCCTTCATGGTGGGGCAACAGCCGCCTTTCTGGAGGTCACCGCGATCATCGGGTTAAGTTGGTCCATGCTTTGGGATGAGATCGAAAGCGGTCGGCTTGATCCGGAACTGCTTGCCCACGGCAAACTGCCGCGATTGCCCAAGACCATCGACTTTACCGTTGACTACCTGCGCTCTGGTCTGCCGCGCGATGCCTATGCCCGCGCCCAAGTGGCGCGTTCCGGTCGCCGATATGCCAGTGTTCATGTCGAGGCGTGGCAAGACAATCGCGCACGCCCCTTTGCGCAGGCCTCGGGGCATTTCCTGATGCCGCGGCCGGATGCTTGACCCGAGCCCGGGAGCGATCACCCACAAACGGGTTTTGAAAATCGCCCTGCCCATTCTTCTGGCCAATATCACGGTTCCGATTCTCGGTGCCGTCGATACTGGCGTTGTCGGCCAATTGGGTGAGGCCGCGCCAATTGGTGCGGTAGGGATCGGGGCGATCATCCTTTCGGCGCTTTATTGGATTTTCGGCTTTCTGCGTATGGGCACAACAGGCCTGACCAGCCAGGCGCATGGCAGTGGGCGAAGCGGCGAGGTGGCCGCGCTATTGACCCGCGCGCTGATGATTGCCTTGGCCGGTGGCCTTGCCATCATTGTGTTTCAGGGGCCGCTATTCGCCGGGGCCTTTCTCCTCGCGCCTGCAAGTGCCGAAGTTGAAAGCCTCGCCTACGAATACCTGAGCATCCGGGTTTGGAGTGCGCCGGCCATGATCGCCATCTATGGCATCACCGGCTGGCTCATCGCGCTTGAGCGGACGCGGGCCGTTCTAGCGATTCAGTTGTTGATGAACGGCGTCAATATCTGCTTGGATCTGTGGTTTGTGCTGGGCCTTGGCTGGGGTGTGCAGGGCGTAGCCCTTGCGACCTTCCTTGCCGAGTGGGGTGGCGTGGCGCTTGGCCTGTGGCTGTGCCGGGACGCATTCAATGTCCCGGCATGGCGCGATTGGCCGCGCGTCTTCGACCCTCAGGCGTTGCGCCACATGGGACAGGTGAATGGCGATATCCTGTTACGCTCCCTGATGTTGCAGGCCATTTTCCTGTCGTTCCTGTTCATTGGTGCGGATTTTGGTGATGTTACCCTCGCGTCGAACCAGGTGCTCTTGCAGTTCTTGCACATCACCGCCTATGCGCTAGACGGCTTCGCCTTTTCCGCGGAGGCCTTGGTTGGCAATGCTTTTGGTCGCCGGGATAGCCGCCATCTTCGCCATGCGGCCAAGATCAGCAGTTTTTGGGGGCTTGTCAGCGTCGTGATCCTGTCGTCGGGCTTCGCTGTCATGGGGGGGTACATCATCGACATCATGGCCAAGGTCCCCGCCGTGCAAGCTGAGGCGCGCATCTATTTGCCATACATGGTGATCGCACCGGTCTTGGGCCTTGGCTCCTATATGCTGGACGGTATCTTTATCGGCGCGACACGCACCCGCGACATGCGCAACATGATGGCCCTGAGCCTGCTGACCTACGCCATCACGGCGGCACTGCTTATCCCACTGTTTGGCAACCACGGCCTTTGGCTGGCGCTGTTGATTAGTTTCGTGGCGCGGGCTGTGACCCTCGGCTTGCGTTACCCGGCGCTTGAGCGGGCCGCCGACAGGCGTCAATAGCCCAGATCGCGGTCCACCAGATGCAAAAAGGGCTCCCCCGCCTCACCGCGCCGGATGTTTTCGGCGATCACACGCGAGGCGCTTTGCGGACGGGTTTCCGAGGCGATATGCGGTGTGACAGTTATTTTGGGATGTGACCAGAAAGGGTGCTCGGCCGGTAAAGGCTCCTCGCGGAAAACGTCCAGAGTGGCATGGCCGATATGGCCGCGATCCAGGGCGGCCAAGAGCGCGTCGTCGTCAATCAAGGGTCCACGACCCGGATTGATGATCATGGCACCCTTGGGCAGCGTTGCCAGTCGCTCGGCGTTCAGAAGGTTCTCGGTCCCCGGTGTCTGCGGCAACAAAAGGATCACGATTTCGGACTCGGACAGCGCTTGTTCCAGACCTTCTTCACCCGAAAGACAGCGCAGCCCGTCGACATCTTTTTGTGTTCGGCTCCACCCGGTAACTGGAAAGCCCAACCCGGCCAATGCCTTTCCGCAAGCCTGACCAAGTGCGCCAAGGCCCAGAACGGTGACCGGGCGATCGGTGGCCAGTGGCGGCACATAGCTGCGCCACTCCCCATCTTGGTTCATCACATGCAGATCGGTGTTCAAATGATGCCGCAGGGTATGGCCTACGACCCAATCCACCATGCCTTGGGTCAACCCGTCATCCACCATCCGCGCCAAGGGTTGGGTCAGGGTTTCATTGCCAACCACCCCTTCGACGCCGGCCCATAGGTTCAACACCGCCTTCGTGCGCGTGAACGGCCTAAAATCCTGCACATCCGAACTTGGCGCATAGACGATATAATCGACCTGAGCGGCTGGAATGCTCATGGCCAGATTGGCATCACCATGACCGACCTCGGACAAGGCGGCACGCAAGGGGGCCTCGTAGGCCTGCCAGCGGTCTTCACTGGCGGCAAACAGGATGTTGAGCGGCATGAAATTACCTCGGTTTGTGAATATGGGCGCTTTGGACGAAGCCAAACCCCAGCATCAAGATCAACATCGCCGAACCGCCATAACTGACCAGCGGAAGGGGCACGCCCACAACCGGGGCCATTCCCATGACCATCGACATGTTGACCGCGAAGAAAAGGAAGAAGGTTGTCGCGATTCCAAGCGTCATCAGGGATGAGAACCTGTCACGGTTGGCAAGCGCTGTCGAGATGCAGAAAAGCAGGATCAGCGCATATAGCAGCAACAGGGAGAAACCTCCAACAAACCCGAACTCTTCCGCCAAGGTCGTGAAGATGAAATCCGTGTGCTTCTCAGGCAGGAAGTTCAACCGGGACTGTGTGCCTTGCATGAAACCCTTGCCCGTCCATCCGCCGGACCCAAGGGCAATCTTGGACTGCGTGATGTGATATCCGGTGTCGAGCGGGTCCGAGGATGGATCAAGGAAAATGTCCAGCCTGTCATACTGGTAATTCTTGAGGATTTGCCACGAGGTGCCACGCGATTGGAAAACCGCCACGACCAACCCGACACCCATCGAAATAACGACGGCGAAATAGGCCCAGTGTACGCCGGCGAAGAACATCATCGTTGCCCCCGCGAAGATCAGCAAAAGCGCGGTCCCAAGGTCGGGCTGTGCAAATACGAGTCCGGCAGGCAAAAGGATGATCAAGACGGGGATGAGAACCCACAGAGGATGCGATTTTTTCTTCAAAGGTAGCCAGTCGTAATAAGCTGCTAGGAACAAGACCAGGCTGATCTTCATCAATTCTGAGGGCTGTAGCCGCATGAATCCAAGGTCGATCCAGCGTTGCGACCCGCCGGCGCTCGTTCCGAAGAATTCCACCACCAGCAAAAGCAAGACCGAGAGGCCATAGGCAACCCCGGCCATGTTGCGCCAGAACCAGATCGGGACCAGGCCAACGATGAACATGACGGCAAAGCCAAGTGCGTAGCGTTTCATTTGCGGCTCGGCCCATGGGCTGAAGGATCCGCCGGAAACCGAATACAGCATCAGGAAGCCGACGCTGGCCACGGCCGTCAAAAGGATTGCGAGCGGCCAGTTGAGATAGAGCACCTTGCGCAGGCCGGTTGGTGTCGTCTTGACGGTGTATTCAAGATAACTCATGCCCGATCACTTCCATCGCCGTCGGGCCGGGTACGGACGCGCCGCAGTTCCTCTTGCTGCGAACGGATACGCCCGCGATCTTTCGATGGGTAAGCCGCCAAGGGCGGGTCCTCGCCGTATAGGGCTTGAAGGGTGATGTCGCGGGCGATCGGTGCTGCCGCTTTCGAGCCACCGCCGCCATGCTCGACGACGACGGATACCGCGTACTTCGGGGCGTCGAAGGGCGCGTAGTTCACGAAGAGCGCATGGTCACGCTCTTCCCAAGGCACGGAATTGTTGTCGACCACGGCCGAACGAACCTGACTGGTGCCGGTCTTGCCCGCCATGCGGAAGGCATCCTCGATGATCCGGCTGCCATAGGCTGTGCCCCTGCGGTTGTTGGACACCGCGTACATCGCCTGTCGAATCCGCCGCAAGTTATTCTCATTAAGCCCCATATCGTCGCCATGGCCCGTCGGGCTTTCGACACCGTCAATGGACTTGATGACACGCGGGGTGACCGACCGCCCGGTGGCCAGACGCGCTGTCATGACCGCAAGCTGAAGCGGCGACGCCAGCACGTCGCCTTGACCGATGGCCGCGTTCACGCTGTCGCCGATAACCCATTCGGCCCCACGTACACGGCGTTTCCAGTCCTTTGTCGGGGCCAGACCGGCGGCGACCGAGGTCAGCGGCAAGTCATGCTTGACCCCAAGGCCCAAACGCTTGGCCATGGCGCTGATGTTCTCGATCCCGGTCCGCAATGCCAATTCGTAATAATAAACGTCGCAGCTTTCTCGTAGTGAGCGGTGCAAATCGACGTTTCCGTGGCCTGCGCGCTTCCAGCAATGGAAACGGCGACCCGCCACCTCAAGGTGCCCAGGGCAATATACGGTTTCCTCCGGATCTACCGTGCCGGCTTCCAAGGCGGCCAGAACCGTGACCATCTTGAAGGTCGACCCGGGCGGGTAAATGCCCTGAACCGCCTTGTTGGGGAGTGGCCGGTACTTGTTCTCCAAAAGCTCGCGGTAATCGGGAACGGAAATACCCCGCACGAAAAGGTTAGGGTCGAAACTGGGGGAGGAAACGCAGGCAACTATGTCACCTGTCTCGCAATCCATCACCGTGGCCGCCGCACTTTCGCCGGAGAGCCGCGCAGTGACATAGGATTGCAGGCCCGAGTCGAGGGTCAGTTGGACATCGGTCCCGGGTTGGCCCTCTTGGCGCTCCAGTTCGCGCATGACGTGGCCACGCACATTGACTTCAACGCGCTTTGTACCGGCCTTGCCGCGTAGTTGGTTTTCATGTGCCGCTTCGATGCCGAATTTGCCAACCTGAAAGCGCGGAATGCGCAAAAGTTGTTCAGGTGCGTCAAGCCGCTCGCGATCACGGTCGGCGAATGGTCCGACATAGCCCACGATGTGGGCATAGTCCCCGCGGTGCGGATATCGCCGAGACAGGCCCACCTCGGGCGCGACGCCAGGCAGGGCAGGGGTATTGACAGCAACCCGGCTGATGTCGTCCCAACTCACACGGTCGGCCACTGTCACCGCCGTATCGCCGCGCGCTTGCTTCAAATCGCGCTGCGCGCGTTCGAGTTCTTCAGGGTCCAGCTCCACAAGCCGGGCAAGGCGGGCGATGACATCGTCCAAATCGCCGGCTTCCTCGGGAACAATCGTGATGCGATAACTTGGTACGTTCTCCGCCACGACCTCGCCATTGCGGTCGAAAATGCGCCCGCGCGCGGGCGGCAGTAGTCGGATGCTGATACGGTTCTCATCGGCCAGAAGGCGGAATTCGTCAGCCTGATCCACCTGCATGTATCGCATGCGAAGCGCCAGCCCTCCCATGAACAGAGCCTGCGCGCCAGCAATGATCAAGCCGCGCCGGGTGATTGCCTTCTGGCTTTGTGCGTTATCGCGCCCGGGCCGCCTCATGTACGTGCCTCCATGCCATCGATATCGCCGGGGGCGAGCTTACGCACCCCGAAGAGTACTTGTGAAAGGACGACAACCACCGGGTAAACCGCGATCGTCGCAATGGCCTGCACCATGGTCAGGGAAAGCGGACCGGTCTCTACCATCATAACACCAAGGATAACTCGGTAGCCAAGGAACATGGCAATCAGGATTGTCGTGACATTCAGCCATTCCATGGGAAAGGTCAGATCGCGAAGCGCGCGGGCACGCGACCTCAGGGCCTCACTGCCCAACAAGGCCAATGCGGCCCATAATCCCGGCGGACGCTGCAAAAGCAGGTCCGACATCAAAAAGGTGCCTGCAATCAAAAGCGAGGGCACGTATTCAGGGCGCCTGAGGACCCAGGCGAAGGTGATGGCCAAATGCAGGTCCGGCCCCGCCCAGATGCTTTCCAGCAGGGAGGGTGAAGAGAGGGGAGAAGGCCGCACCATTCCCAACGGCAACAGATGCAGAAATATGAGCACCAGCCATAACACGATATAGACCAGGCGCTTGCCCCATAGACGTGTCGTGTTGCGCTCAGCCATCCGCCGGTTCCTCCTCGGCGGTACCTTCTGCACCCGCGGTTTCGCCAGTTTGGGGCGCGTCTTGCGGTACGAGCAGGGCACCGGGGTCCTCTATGGTTTCATAGCCATAGCTGCGCAGAACCCTGAGAAACTCCAGGCGTTCATAGTCCGCGGCGAGGCGCACGCGCATCCGGCCACCGGGGTCTTCGGCCAAACGGCCTACGACAAGGCCCGCGGGGAAAACGCCCCCATCACCCGATGTCAGCACGCGGTCGCCGGGCCGGGCCTGATCCGGCGTTTCGATAAAGCTGACCGGCGGAGCGATGGTATTGTCGCCAATGACAAGACCGCGCTGACCGGACGGTTGGATCGTGACCGGCATGCGGCTTGAGGTATCCGTGAGCAGAACGACCCGCGCAGTATTCTGCCCGACGCCGGAAATGCGGCCCACAAGACCAAGGCCATCCATCGCCGCCCATCCGTCCATTATTCCGTCACGCGCGCCGACGTTGATCAGGACAGACTGCCGGAAGGGCGAGCCGCTGTCGGCCATCACCACGCCGGTCACGAACGTCAGGCGCGGGTCGACCCGGACATTGTTCAGGTCAAGCAATCGGGCGTTTTCATCGCGCAACTGAACTGCCGCTTCCTTCCACGCCTTCATCTTCTTCAATTCGCGGCGCAGTTCTTGGTTCTGCTCGTAAAGCCGCTGATAACTTTGGAAATCCCGCAGGATATTCACCGCCCCCGTCACAGGGGCCAAGGCCCAATCGAAGCTGGGCACAACGTGGTCGACCACCTGCGCGCGGAAGCGTTCCACCCGGGGGCTGTCGATACGCCAAACGAGGAAAATTCCGACAAGACACAGCAAAAGGAGCCCGATCAGCAATCGCTTCAGGGGCCCTGTGTAGTCGTCCTGTTGTGCGCGGTCCCTGGCCAAAGTCTTCCCTTCGCCTGTGGAACTAGAATCTGCGCCTGTCAGCTATCGTAGTCAATCGCCGGACGGAGCTGTTTTTCGAATTCGAGCGCCTTGCCAGTGCCAAGCGCCACGCAATTCAGGCTGTCATCGGCAATCGACACGGCCAACCCGGTTTGCTCGCGGAGGGCCAAGTCCAAGTCCCCCAGAAGCGCACCGCCACCGGTCAGCATTACACCGCGATCCACGATATCCGCGGCCAGATCGGGCGGTGTTGCTTCAAGAGCTGTCATAACAGCTTCGCAGATGGTTTGCACCGGTTCGGCCAAGGCTTCGGCCACTTGGGCCTGACTTATCTCGGTTTCCTTGGGCACACCGTTCAACAAGTCGCGACCCCGGATTTGCATCGAGGCGCCACGCCCGTCGTCGGGCATCCGTGCCGTCCCGATAGAAGTCTTGATGCGTTCGGCGGTGGATTCACCGACAAGCAAGTTCTGCTGACGGCGCAGGTAGCTGATGATGGCCTCGTCCATCCGGTCGCCCCCAACACGCACCGAACGCGCGTAAACGATATCGCCCAGCGAAAGGACCGCAACTTCGGTTGTGCCGCCGCCGATATCGACCACCATATTGCCGGTGGGATCGGTGATCGGCATCCCCGCGCCGATGGCGGCGGCGATCGGCTCGGCCACAAGGCCTGCGCGGCGTGCGCCGGCGGATAGAACCGATTGACGAATGGCGCGTTTTTCAACCGGCGTTGCGCCGTGCGGAACGCAAACGATAATCTTTGGCTTCGAAAAGGTCGAGCGTTTGTGCACCTTGCGGATGAAGTGCTTGATCATCGCCTCGGCGGTGTCGAAATCGGCAATCACGCCTTCGCGCATCGGGCGGATCGCCTCGATGCTGCCCGGTGTCCGGCCCAGCATAAGCTTGGCGTCTTCGCCCACCGCCAGTACTTTTTTCACGCCATCCTTGACGTGATAGGCCACCACGGATGGCTCTGACAGGATGACGCCACGGCCTTTGACATAGACCAGCGTGTTCGCGGTTCCGAGGTCGATTGCCATGTCCGACGAGAACAAGCTGGGAATATTATTGAAAATCGGCATTTGCGTCGGCGTCCTGTGATCCGAATAGATAATCGGGCCGCGACTCGGCATGAGAAGGGCCGTCGCCCTTATAGAGTGGCTCCGCGCCCTGCGAAAGGGACACTTTTGCTCGCCCCGGATTGCATGCGCGTCAATCCGCCAAAAAGGAGAAATGGTGCTGCTGGGGAGGATTGAACTCCCGACCTCACCCTTACCAAGGGTGCGCTCTACCACTGAGCTACAGCAGCAACTCGTGGCGCGCTCCTTAGACCCTTCTTTGGTTCTGCGCAAGGGTTATCTGGACGCTTTTTTATGGGTGCTGTAGGAAGGGGGTATGGAAAAAAAGACGTCCCAGAAAACGCCCGGTAAACGGGCCGATGCACGCGAAGAACGCCTCAAAGCAGCCTTGAAGGCCAACCTTTCAAGGCGTAAGGCGCAAACGCGTGCCCGCACGGCACCCGACAAGGCTGAGACGCCCGAGCAGAAGGACAAATAACCGATGGATTCGATTATCGTGAAGGGCAATGGCCCCTTGAACGGCCAGATCCCGATTGCGGGGGCGAAAAATGCATGTCTCACGTTGATGCCTGCCACGCTTCTCAGCGATGAACCGCTGACGCTGACCAATGCGCCGCGCCTGTCGGATATCAAGACCATGTCGGCCCTGCTGCAATCGCTTGGTTGCGAGGTGTCGCAGCTGCAAGGTGGGCAAGTTCTGGTGATGTCGAGCCATGACCTCAACAACCACGTGGCTGACTATGATATTGTACGCAAAATGCGCGCGTCCATCCTTGTGCTTGGGCCTATGCTGGCGCGCGACGGTCATGCGGTGGTCTCACTGCCCGGCGGTTGTGCCATCGGCGCGCGGCCTGTTGACCTGCACCTCAAGGTACTTGAGGCCATGGGCGCGGAACTGGAATTGAAAGAAGGCTATGTGCATGCCAAAGCTCCGGGCGGCCTCAAGGGGGGCACCTTCGAGTTTCCCGTCGTTTCCGTGGGGGCCACGGAAAACGCCCTGATGGCGGCAACGCTGGCCAAGGGGGCAACGGTTCTGAAGAATGCCGCGCGTGAGCCTGAGATCGTTGACCTTGCCGTTTGCCTGCGCCGTATGGGCGCGCAGATCGAGGGGGATGGCACTGACACGATCACCATCCAAGGGGTAGATCGTCTGGGCGGCGCGACGCACCCGGTTGTCACCGACCGGATCGAACTCGGCACCTACATGCTGGCCCCGGCGATCTGTGGCGGCGAGGTGGAGTGCCTTGGCGGGCGCATCGACCTTCTGGGGGCCTTCTGCGAAAAACTTGATGCGGCGGGTATCGAGGTGGCGGAAACGGATAAAGGCCTCAAGGTGGCCCGGCGCAACGGTCGCGTGAGCGCCGTGGATGTGACGACCGAGCCATTCCCCGGCTTCCCGACAGACCTGCAGGCGCAGATGATGGCCTTGATGTGCACCGCGCAAGGCACCAGCGTTCTGGAGGAAAAAATCTTTGAAAACAGGTTCATGCATGCGCCTGAACTGATGCGCATGGGGGCCGAGATCGACGTGCAGGGCGGCACCGCGACTGTCACTGGGGTCGAGCGCCTCAAGGGGGCGCCCGTCATGGCCACGGACCTGCGCGCCAGTGTTTCGCTGATCCTTGCGGGGTTGGCGGCCGAGGGCGAAACCATCGTCAACCGCGTCTATCACCTTGATCGCGGCTATGAGCGGGTCGAGGAAAAACTGGGCAATGTCGGCGCCCATATCGAAAGGGTTTCAGGCCAGTGAGCGAAGACGCCAAGTTCGAAGACGGGGCCGAGGCCCCGCTGAACCTCGGGGCCATGGACCCCGAGGATTTGCAGGTTATCTCGTCGCTTTCCCAAGACGCCGTTTTCCCGATCTCTGAGATGACCTGGCGCGCGGGCGAGCAGCGATTTGCCATTCTTATCAATCGCTTCCGTTGGGAAGACCAAGGCCGCACCCGCCACGCCCCTGAGCGCGTGCAATCGCTTCTGGTGATCGACAACGTTCTGCGCGTCGCCAGTCAGGGCATCGACCGCAATGACCGCGATACCGTTCTTTCGCTGCTGTCTGTCACCTTTGAGCCGGGCGAGGAAGGCAGCGGGCATTTGATCCTGACTTTGGCGGGCGATGGGGCGATCCGGCTTGAGATCGAGGCGCTTGAAGTCACGCTGAAGGATGTCACGCGCCCTTATCGTGCGCCCTCGGGGAGGGCACCCAATCATGACCTCTGATCACTCCTGTATCGACTCAAGGTAAAGCGCCAAGGATAGAATCCGGCCCCGTATCAGGGTTTCGGAACCATATGGTCCGGCATCTTCGACATCCGCCTCGAACCGTTTGCCCCAAACGGGCATTGGGTATCCGTGCCCCTTGATGCCGGGCCGCCCGTCGATAGTATGAATGACTCTCAACATGGGAAAAACACCGTCATTCTGGGCGCTTAGGTTGGTGAGTGACGGGACCGGAACGGTCATCAATTCGGCCAGCGGACCCGCCCCTTTTCCCATCTCACCATGGCAGGTGGCACAGCTGTTCATGTATTCTTCCTTGCCCAAATCTTGGGCTTGGGCGAACCCGGCCCCGAGTAGAACAAGAAGGGTGGTTGCGGTGATCTTTTTGAATGACATCATAGTGCCTCTCCGTGTGTATGAGGGAGTCGCGCGTTCCCAGAGCATCCTGGAAGAACTTTGCCGGGATTGTGTTGATGATCGTCAACGCGCCCTGCGCCTTGAGGCTGGCGGCGCATCGGTCTAAGGGGAACGCACCAACCAACGGAGGCTTTCAAATGCCGGTTTTTCTTGATGCGGATGCCGCAGATTTCGAAGTGCAGTTCACCGCTCTTCTGAGTGCCAAGCGCGAAGAGTCCCCTGATGTGGACGAGACCGTGGCCGCGATCATCAAGGATGTGCGTGAACGGGGGGACGCGGCGTTGATCGAGCTGACCGCCAAGTTTGACCGGCTGGACCTGACGCCCGAAACGCTGCGCTTTTCTGATAATGAAATCAATCAGTTGGTTGCTCAAGTTCCGGCGCATGAACGGGACGCACTGGAACTGGCCGCCGAACGTATCCGCGCCTATCACGAGCGGCAAATGCCCGCCGACGAAAGCTGGACCGACGAAAGCGGCGCCACCTTGGGTTGGCGCTGGACGCCGGTTTCGGCAGCGGGTTTGTATGTGCCGGGGGGCTTGGCGTCTTACCCGTCCTCGGTGCTGATGAACGCCATTCCGGCCAAGGTGGCAGGGGTGGAGCGGCTCGCCATCGTGGTGCCCACGCCGGACGGTCAGGCCAACCCGCTCGTCCTTCTGGCGGCCCAGATCGCAGGCGTTGACGAGATCTATCGTATCGGCGGGGCGCAGGCAGTGGCGGCCTTGGCCTATGGCACCCAAACTATTGATCCAGTTGATAAAATCACTGGGCCGGGCAATGCCTTTGTCGCCGCGGCCAAGCGCCGGGTGTTCGGCAAGGTGGGGATCGACATGATCGCGGGGCCGTCGGAAATCCTGGTCATTGCGGACCGGGACAACAACCCCGATTGGCTGGCGCTGGATATGCTGAGCCAAGCCGAGCACGATGAGAGCGCGCAGGCCATCCTGATCACCGATGACCCGGCCATGGCCAAAGCCGTGGAGGCGGCGATTGAACGCAACCTGATGAGCCTTGAACGCCGCGAGATTGCCGGGGCAAGCTGGCGCGACTTCGGTGCAATCATCACGGTGCAAGACATTGATAAAGCGGCGGAATTGTCCAATCGTATCGCGCCTGAACACCTTGAGCTTTGCGTGGCGGATGCCGAAGGTTTGGCCGAAAAAATCACTCACGCGGGGGCCATTTTCCTTGGCGCTTGGACGCCCGAGGCCATTGGCGATTACGTCGGTGGGCCGAACCACGTGCTGCCCACGGCGCGCTCGGCGCGGTTCTCATCGGGGCTGTCGGTCATGGATTTCGTGAAGCGTACAACGCTGGCCCGGATGACCCCGGAAGCCCTGCGCGCTATTGGCCCCGCTGCCGAAACTCTCGCCATTTCCGAGAGTCTGGAGGCGCATGGATTGAGTGTACGGGCGCGGTTGAATCAGCTTAACGAGGGGTAGGGCGGACGAATCGCCCCTAACCCATTGGTTAACAACAAAAACCCCGCTCGGTAACACGTCGGTATAACGTCGGTATTGCGTCGGTATCTTGATCTGTAACCCGGCAGATTAACGGAGCGTCCGCAGGGTTTTGTACGAAACGTACAGGAGTTTCGTACGTTTTCGGTCACAGCTGTGCGCGACGCATTCCTCTCTCGTTCAAGCTGCTTTTTCCTGCGCTATGAAACCACCTGGACGCGGCAGGTTTCGCCTTGGCAAGGGATCGTCCCGGTTACTTCAGACAAGCTGCGAGAGTGCCGCGCCATGCGGAGATTGAGGTCGATCTGGCAGCGGTGTGATATCTGGACAAATGAGCGGCTTTAGCTACGGTGATTGTATGTTGAGTGGGATGACAGCAAACGAGAACGCGGGCATTCTTCAACCGTTTCATGTCGGCTATGTGCTGATCCCGGAGTTCTCCATGCTTGCCTTGAGTTCGGCAATCGAGCCTCTGCGATCGGTCAACCGGCTATTGGGGGGCAACCACTATCGCTGGAGCATCGTGGGCACCGAGGAAGGCCCCGTACCAGCCAGTAACGGTTTGGAAATTCAAGCGGATTTTGATCTGGACAATGCGCCGAGTTGTGACCTTACGATCATTGTCGCAAGTCTTGAACTTGCGAAATACGACAACAAGAGGCTTCTGAGGCATATTCGCAAGCTACGGCGGCAGGACAAAATGATTGGTGCGATAAGCAACGGTGCCCTGCTTCTTGCCGCGGCGGGTGTTCTTGACAACCGCCGTGTCACAACCCACTGGGAACGGCTTGAGACACTGGCGGACTCGTTTCCCAACGTCATCGCCTGCACGGATCTTTTCTGCATCGATGGCAAGATATTCACTGCGGCTGGTGGAGCCAGTTCCATGGATATGATGCTTGAATTGATCGCGCGACGGGAAGGCCCATCCGTGGCCAAGGATGTGGCCGAGCAGTTCCTGCATGGCGAATTGCGGCCCGGTCATGTCAGCCAGCGCAGCGACATAGGCTGGCGCTATGGCCTGCATGACAAGCGGCTGGAGCGCGTGATCCGAGTGATGGACGAGAACCTGTCGTCGCCGGTCACAGTGGCCCATCTTGCAAAGTTGGCCGGACTGTCGCAACGCCAGCTTGAAAGAAAATTTCTTGCGGCGCTGAACGAAACGCCGTCGCGGTTCTATTTGAACCTTCGTCTGGCACGCGCCCGTGAGCGCTTGCTTGCAACGACCGAATCATTGGAAACGGTGGCGGAAACGACCGGCTTTTCAAGTCAGGCGCATTTCAGCAGGGCCTTCAAATCATGGAGCGGCGTCTCTCCGAAAGCTATTCGCAAGGGATATGATGGCCATTGTGTCGGATAAGTGCAAAAAAATGTCGACACAATGTAGCGCCCTTGCACAGTTCGAAACCTAAGCTGGAATTCGTTGCCCAAAATAGCCGGGAGGAGGTTTTTTGGAGACGCTTCAGTTTATTTTCGCCAACCTGGATGTGATTGGCGGACTCGCGATCGAGCATATCTCAATTGTCACGGTTGCGGTTGGTCTGGCCATCCTGACGGGGGTGCCCATCGGGATTGCCATTACGCAAAACCGCGCGGTGGCGGATGGCGTGCTCTACGTGGCATCCATTATCGTGACGGTGCCGTCCATCGCGCTGTTTGGTTTGATGATCCCCGTTCTCTCGCTGATTGGGCAGGGGATCGGTTGGTTGCCGGCGGTGATCGCGATCTTGCTGTATTCGCAACTGCCGATCATTCGAAACACCTATACCGCGATCACCAACGTCGAACCGGCGCTGCGCGAGTCGGCGCGGGGTATGGGCATGACGCCCCTGCAACGGTTGTGGCAGGTGGAAATCCCGCTGGCCATTCCGGTGATCATGGCGGGTGTGCGCACGGCCGTTGTGATGAACATCGGGGTTGCCGCGATTGCCGCCTACATTGGTGCTGGCGGGCTGGGGGTCTTGATTTCTCGCGGTATCAGCCAAACGGACCCGCGGCAGTTGATCGCCGGTGCGGTGGCCGTCTCGCTTCTTGCCATCGTGGCGGATTACGCCCTCCTCAAAATTCAGAAACGGCTGACCCCAGAGGGTTTGAGACGTTAAGCGCCGGAGTACTTCCTAATGATCAGACTCGAAAAACTCACCAAGATCTTTGACACGCCGAATGGCCAAATCGTGGCTGCGCGTGATGTCGATATGGAGGTGCCCGAGGGAGAAATCTGTGTGTTGCTGGGGCCTTCGGGGTGCGGCAAGACAACGGCACTCAAGATGATCAACCGGCTGATCGCGCCCACCTCGGGCAAGATCTTCATCAATGACGAGGACACCTCGACGCTGAACGACGTCGAATTGCGCCGCAATATTGGCTATGTCATCCAGCAGATCGGTCTGTTTCCCAACATGACGATCGAAGAGAATATCTGTGTCGTCCCCAAGCTATTGGGTTGGGACAACAAGAAAGCGAAAGCGCGGGCCTCGGAGTTGCTGGATCTGGTGGGGTTGGATCCTTCGCTTTTCTTGAAGCGGTATCCGAAGGAATTGTCGGGTGGGCAGCAGCAGCGGGTTGGCGTGATCCGGGCCTTGGCCGCCGATCCCCCGGTGATGTTGATGGACGAGCCCTTTGGCGCCATTGACCCGATCAACCGCGAGGTCATTCAGGACGAATTCCTCAAGATGCAGGCGGAAATCAAGAAAACCATCATGTTCGTCAGCCACGATATCGACGAGGCGGTGAAGATGGCGGACAAGATCGCGATTTTCAAAGAAGGGGTGATCGAACAGTATGACAGCCCCGACAATGTTCTTGCGCATCCCTCAAACGCCTTTGTGGCGGATTTTGTCGGTGCCGACCGGACGTTGAAACGTCTGCGGCTGGTCACGGTCGAAGAGATCACCGATCAGGATGCGCCCGCCGTGTCGCGCCATTCGAAGGCCAAGGACGCTTTGACCGCCCTCAACGACAGCGCTGCCACGGTCGCGGTGATGATCGACGGGGATCACCACCCGGTTGGATACGTGAGTGCAGAGATGCTCAAAGGAGCCAGCGGTCTGGTTCAGGACTTGGCCAGGCCGTTGCCCGCCGTGGTGCCGCATCATGCCGATTTGCGCGCCGTGGTCTCGGAGATGTTTGCGAACGACGTCATGTGGCTTGCCAGCGTTGATGATAGCGGGCGCTACACCGGCGTGGTTACCCAGCCCGCCGTGACGGCGGCCCTGGGCGAGACCTATCGCCGGGCGTCGGCGAAGGCCGAGCGGTAAGGGAGAGCGCAATGGCCAATTCATCCGCATCCGCGCCAAGTCTTCGCATCTTGCCATGGCTGATGCTGGCCATCGGTATCCTGATCGGGTTCTCGGGGCTGATCGACCAGATGATCACTTATTGGGAGGATATCGTTTATCTGACCAAGCAGCATGTCGTGCTTGTTCTCGCCTCTGGTCTGGCGGCGATAGCTGTTGGTGTTCCGGTTGGTATCTGGCTGTCGCGTCCGTCGATGGCGGGCGTGGCCGAAACCGTGATGCAGGTCTTCAACATCGGGACGACCATTCCGACGCTGGCGGTGATCGCGCTGTCGATGACCCTTTTGGGCATCGGCTTCACGCCGGCCTTCTTCGGCCTTTTCGTGGCCTCGCTTCTGCCGATTGTGCGCAATACCTATGCCGGTCTGCTGGCGGTTCCCGGGCATTTGAAGGAAGCGGCGCACGGGATGGGCATGCGCCCGATGCAAATCCTGTTCAGGGTGGAGCTGCCCAATGCCCTGTTCGTGATCTTTTCGGGTATCCGCACGGCCTTGGCCATCAATGTCGGCACCACGCCCTTGGCGTTTCTGATCGGCGGCGGCGGTTTGGGCGAGCTTATCTTTACCGGCATCGACCTGATGGACACCGGCATGTTGCTGGCGGGGGCAATCCCGACGGCGGCGCTGGCCGTGTTGGTCGATTTCCTGATCGGGCAGGCGCAGCTTTGGCTGATCCCGAAAGGTGTTAACCCCCTGCGCTGAACCAGCGCTTCTTTACTCACGTATGAAAGGAACGATGTTATGTATCTACGCTTTGCCAAAATGTTCGCTGCGGGTGCGGCGATGCTGGCTTCGGTGGCGCATGCTGACGAGATTACCATCGGCGGCAAGAACTTTACCGAACAGCAATTGCTGTCTTCGATGACCGAGCAACTGCTTTCGAGCAACGGTTTCGACGTGGACAACCGCGCCGGGATGGGTTCGGCCGCGTTGCGTCAGGCCATGGAGAATGGCCAGATCGACGTATACTGGGAATACACCGGCACCTCGCTGATCACCTACAACAAGGTGACCGAGAAGCTGAACGCCGAAGAAACCTATAACCGGGTGAAGGAACTTGATGCCGAGAAAGGCATTGTCTGGCTGAATGCATCGGACGCCAACAACACCTATGCGCTGGCCATGCAATCGGGCGAGGCCGAGGAGCTTGGGATCAGCACGCTTTCAGACCTCGCCGAACGTATCAATACCGAGAACGACCTGACCTTGGCATCGAACGCGGAATGGTACGCGCGCCCCGACGGCCTGAAGCCGCTGCAAAAAGAGTATGGTTTCGAGCTGAGCCGTAGTCAGGTCAAGCGAATGGATTCCGGCCTGGTCTACGAGGCGCTGAAGAACGGTGACGTCAATGTGGGCTTGGTGTTTGCCACCGACGGGCGCATCCCGGCCTTCGATTTCGTCACGCTTGAAGACGACAAAGGCTACTTCCCGGCTTATGCCTTGGCGCCGGTTGTGCGTGACGAGGTGCTTGAGGCCAATCCGAAGATCGGTGAGCTGTTGAACGAGCTGTCGGCAAAGCTGGACGATTCAACCATGGCCCGCCTCAACGCACGCGTTGATGTCGAGCGGGTGTCGATCGAACAGGTGGCCGAAGATTTCCTTGCCGAAGTCGGCATGATCTAAACACCCTCGGCCGGAGCGGGCTGCCTGCTCCGGCCAAATTTGTCACAAGGCGACAAGGCCACAAAGCAAATGCTTAGAACCGGAGTTGCGCAATTCGCCAGCGAAATCGGCGACTTCGACGCAAATATCGAAATCCATCTGGATTGGATTTCAAAGGCGCACGCGGAGAATACAGACCTATTGGTGATGCCGGAGTTGTCACTGACCGGGCATCACGGCTGCGAAGACCTTTTGGACACTGCCGTTGATCGCAGGGATAAACGCCTGCGCAGGCTGGCCGAGGCCGCCGGAGACATGGCGGTGGTTGTCGGCTTCATCGAGGAAGGCCCGGCGGCACAGTTCTACAACAGCAGCGCGATCCTTCAAAACGGCCGGGTGCAGTACCTGCACCGGAAGATAAACATCCCTAGCTACGGCAAGTTAGAGGAAGGCAAACATTACGCCACGGGCCGGTTTGTCGACACCTGCCATTTGCGTGATCAGTGGACCGCGGGCCTATTGATCTGCGCCGACCTCTGGAACCCGGCGCTGACACATCTGACCTTTTTGCATGGCGCGACCCTGTTGATTTGCCCGGTGAGTTCCGGGGTCGAGGCCGTGGGCGCGGATTTTGACAACCCCGGTGGCTGGGGGCTGACCATGCGGTTCTATTCCATGATGTACGGCGCGCCGTCGATCATGGCCAACCGTTGTGGACCGGAACGCGACCTGACCTTCTGGGGCGGGTCGCGTATCGTCGATGCCTTCGGCAAGGAACTGGCCACAGCGGGTACCGGCGAAGAATTGATTGTCGCTGACTTGAACTACGATCAGGTCCGACGGGCGCGGCATTTGCTGCCGACCGTGCGCGACAGCAACATGGGCCTTGTTCACCGCGAGACCACACGACTTCTCGAAACACTTGGCGTGCCCGATCTGGTTCGGGACGACACGCCTTAAGGAGAGCCCTATGCAAGACTTTTTCATGTCGAACGAGGACCGCGTGTTCCGTTCGGAAATTCGCGATTTTCTGCAGCGCGAACTGGCCCCTCATGCCGAGGCCATCGAACGCGATGAGGATTGGGAAGCGGTGAAGCGGGTGGTGCGCGCGCTTGGGCAGGCCGGGTACATGCGGCTGATGTTTCCCGACCTCTATCAAGGGTCCTTGCCAAAGCCGGGTTTGACCCATGCCACGATGCTGTCGGAAGAAGCGGCGTATTTGAACTATGCTTTCGAGACGACCATCGCGACGGCGCTGTCCTGTGCTTTCCCCTTGCACGCCTATGCGCAGCCGGAGGTGCGCGAGCGGTTCTTGACGCCCATTCTGGATGGTACGGCGATTGGGTCCATCTGCATGACCGAGCCCAATGTCGGATCAGACAGTGCGGGGATGGAGACACGGGTGCGCTTTGACAGCACCACCCGCGAATGGGTGATCGACGGGTTCAAGCGCTATATCTCGAACGCGACGAAATCGGATGTCTATATCGTCTGGGGCATCACCGACCCCGATGTGGCCCCGCAGAAGGGCATGACGGCGATTGCCGTGCCCGCCGGCACGCCCGGCATCAGCTTTCCGCGCACCTATGATTTCATGGGGCGGCGTGGGTGCGCGGTGGGCGAGGTGACCTTCGACAATGTGCGCGTTCCCGAAGACCATTTGCTGGGCGAGGAAAACAAGGGGTTCCGCATCATGCTGGGTGCCTTCAATTTCGAGCGGGTGATCCTTGGCGGGTCGGGTCTCGGGGTGGCGCGGTCGGCCTTTGATATCGCCAAGGCCCATGCGCAGGAGCGCGATTCCTTCGGTCAGAAACTGGGCCAGAAGCAGTTGATCTGGGACATGATCGCGCAGATGAGCTGGCGGATTGATGCGGCGGAATTGCTGACCTATCGCGCGGCCAAGATGTATGACGCGGGGCACGACGGCAAGGAGCTGATGCGCGAGGCCGCGCAGGCCAAGCTGGTCTCGACGGAGACCGCTGTTTTCTGCTCGGACCGGACGGTTCAGGTGCTCGGCGGGGATGGCGTGACGCGGCAGTTTGGCCGGGCGGAACAGATTTACCGCGATGCTCGTGCCCTGCCGATCGTCGGCGGGTCTTCTGAAATGGCGAAATACCTGATCGCGGCGCGCGAAATGCCCGCGATTAAACCCAACCTCTGACTGGATGCTGTCCAATGCATATCGCCCGAGTCCTCGAAGCCTCTTACGAGAGGTACCCCACGCATACCGCGCTGATCTTTGGTGAGCGCCGCTGGACCTATGCGGAGTGGTATGCCCGCGTGCGCCGGTTCGCCCAGGCGCTTTCAGATATGGGCGTGCGTCCGGGAGACCGGGTGGCATTTTACGTCTCGACCTCGGAAAACTCGGTCACGACCTATTTTGCCTGCCAGATTCTCGGGGCGGTGGCGGTTCCGCTCAATTATCGCCTGAGCCCGGGCGAGGCGGCTTATATCATCAGCGACAGCGGCGCGCGGGTGCTTGTCTATGGGCGGCACCTGACCGAGAACACCCTCAAGATCGAAGAGCAGGTGAGATCGGTTCATGATTTCATCAGTTGTTCCTACGATCCCGCCGCGGTGCCCAGCCATCATAGCCAGTTCGAACAACTGGCCGAAGACACCGAGGACCGTGATATTCTGCGGCCCGCGCCGGCGGGGTCGGATGTATCGGCGTTGGTTTACACTTCGGGCACAACGGGGCGCCCCAAGGGTGTGATCCATACCCATGCCAACGATATCGCCATCGCGATGAACTGCGTCATGGAATACGGGCTGAACCATCGCGACAATGCCCTGCACATCGCCCCGCTTTATCATGTGGGGGGGATGCAGGCCTATTTCCTGCCACACATGATGGTCGGGGGCACCAATGTCGTGCTTGGCCGCTACAACGCGTTGGAAACGCTTGAGACCATCGCCTCGGAAAAGATCACCACATTGTTCGCCGTACCGACCCAGATTCAGGAAATGCTGTTGCACCCAGAGTTCTCAGGGATCGATACATCCAGCCTGCGATTGATCACCACCGGCGGGGCGGCGATCAATTCGGCGACGATGCAAAAGGTGATCGAGGAGTTCTGCCCGAAGATTTTCAATGGCTATGGCATGACAGAGGCGTCCTTGGCGCTGATCCTGCACCCCGAGGACGCGCTGAGCAAACTTGGATCCTGCGGCAAGCCGACCCTGATTTCGGAATGTCGCGTTATTGATCGCAAGCCCGATGCCACGCCGCGGGACCTTTTGGCCCCCGGTGAGATCGGTCAGTTGATCGTGCGCGGACCGCAGGCGATGAGCGGCTATTGGAACAATCCGCTGGAGACGTCGAAGAAGTTGCGGGCTGGCTGGGTCTATTCGGGTGATTTGTTCTCGCAGGACGAGGAGGGCTTCTATTACTTCCACGGTCGCGGCGACGACATGATCGTGTCGGGCGGCGAGAACATCTATCCGCGCGAGGTGGAAGAGCTTCTGTACACCCACCCCGGTATTCAAGAGGCCGCCGTGCTTGGCCTGCCTGACGAAAAATGGGGACAGGTGGTTGCCGCCTATGTGGTTGTCACCGACGCAGGTTTGACGGCGGAGGATCTGGACGCCTTTTGCAAGCAAAGCGACGATCTTGCGCCATACAAGCGGCCCAAGCGCTATGTGTTCATGGACGAGTTGCCGACCAATCCAAGCGGCAAGGTTCTCAAACGAGAGTTGCTGGCCGCGCATGAAATGACCCGAGGCGGCTAGGCGACAGCGCCCGACCCGGAGAGTTGCATCGACATATTGAGCGACGCCCTTGGGGGCCGACCCATGGCCCCGGGACGCGCAGAAACGGAAAGAGCCAATGACTGAAAAACTGCTTTATGACCAAGACGGTCATGTCGTCACCCTCACCTTCAACATGCCCGAGACCCGCAATGCCTTGACCGACCGTGATCTGTGTTCGGCCATCGTGGCGGCGATGCACCGGATCAACGCCGACCAATCGGTTCGCTGTGCCATCGTGACCGGCGCGGGCAAGGCGTTTTCGTCGGGTGGGAACCTGAAGCACATGCGCGACAAGGAGTCGATTTTCGGCGGCGATGCGGTGGATGCCAAGGACGGTTACCGGGCTGGGATTCAGCAGGTCGCCAAGGCGATGTGGGAATGCGAGGTGCCACTGATTGCGGCGGTCAATGGCCCGTCCTATGGCGCAGGCTGCGATACCACCTGTCTATGCGATATCCGCATCGCCTCGACACAGGCAACATTTGCCGAGAATTTCGTGCGTGTGGGCCTGATTTCCGGGGATGGCGGCGCGTGGTTGCTGCCGCGTCAGGTGGGCCTGTCGCGGGCGGCGGAGATGACCTTTACCGCCGATCCGGTGGATGCGGCGACGGCCTTGGAATGGGGGCTGGTCTCAAAGGTGGTTGAGCCGGAGGAGCTATTGCCCGAGGCCCGCAAGCTGGCCGCACGCATCGCCAAGAATCCGCCGCGCCAACTGCGCATGGCCAAGCGGCTGCTGCGGGAAGGCCTGAACACCCGGCTGGATACGGTATTGGAACTGGCGGCGGCCTATCAGGGGGCGTGCCATCAGACGGAAGATCACATGGAAGCGGTCAATTCGCTTTTGGAAAAGCGTGATGCCGATTTCACCGGACGATAGGCCATGACCCGAAGCGGCAGACCTCGCGCAGGATCGCATGGTGCAACCGGTTTTGTGCATGACCTGCGGTTCACCGATATTCCGGCCGAGGCACGGCAATATGCGCGTCGTTGGTTGCTGGACCTGATTGGTGTGGCGGCGGGCGGGTCTGGCACGGACCTTTCGGGAATCATCCGGGGCCATGCCCACAAGCATTTTGGCGCGGGCGAGGGCCGGGCGCGGATGTTATTCGATGGACGCGCCGTCAGTCCGGCGGGCGCTGCCCTTGCCGGGGGGATGACCATTGATGCGCTTGATGGCCATGACGGTCATAAGTTGACCAAGGGGCATGCGGGTTGCGGCGTGTTGCCTGCCGCTCTGGCTTTGTTCGAAGCCGAAGGGTTGGACGACGGCGAGGCCTTTCTGACGGCGCTTGTTCTGGGGTACGAGATTGGCACACGCGCGGGTATCGCCCTGCATCGCACGGCCTGTGATTACCATACCTCGGGGGCTTGGGTGGCGGTAGCCTGTGCGGCGCTGGGCGCACGGGCGCTTGGCTTGTCGAAGGCGCAAACCCGCGAGGCCATCGGGATAGCCGAGTATCACGGGCCACGCAGTCAGATGATGCGTTGCATCGACCATCCCACGATGCTCAAGGATGGGTCGGGCTGGGGCGCGATGGCGGGGGTGTCAGCGGCCTATCTGGCGGCGGATGGCTTTACCGGTGCGCCGGCGGTCACGGTGGAGGCAGACGAGGTTGCGGATATCTGGGCCGACCTTGGGCAGCGCTGGTTCATCCTTGAACAATATTTCAAACCCTTTCCGGTGTGCCGCTGGGCGCAACCTGCGGTGCGCGCCGCGCTTGACCTGCGCAAGCGGCATGGACTGTCGTCGCGGGATGTCGACCGGATCGAGGTGACCACCTTTCACGAATCTCTGCGTCTGGCGACGCGCGCGCCACAGAGCACCGAGGCCGCGCAATATTCCACTTCGTTCCCGGTGGCCGTGGCCATCGCACGTGGCAAGGTGGACCCCGAGGATATCAGCGGCGCGGCCCTGCACGATGAGGAGGTCCTGCGTCTGTCGCGGGATATGCGGATTTCGGAAAGCGACGCCTTCAACAGCGCCTTCCCGGCGCGGCGGATTTCGCAGGTGACACTGCATTTGCATGCGGGCGGGCAGGTGACATCGGAGCCGACCGAGGCGGGTGGTGATCCCGAGAATCCGGCCCCCGACGCGGAGGTGCGCGCGAAGTTCCACGCCTATGCAACGCCGGTGCTTGGCGCCGAGCGGGCCGGGCGGATCGAGGCCTCTGTCGATGATCTTGGCGCGGCACCGCTGTCACGGCTGACTGACCTGATCCTGAGCGATGTGAAAGGGGTAAACCCATGACCGCACTGATGGACGACGGTGTTGCGGGGGGCATCGCGACGCTGACGCTGAGCCGGCCCGAGGCTCACAGCGGGATCAACGCTGAGAGGACCGAGGCGTTGCGTGCTGCGCTGCGCAGTCCCGGTTGGACAACGGGCTTTGAGCCTTGACCGATCTATCTTGGGCAAAAGTACAGGATTCGGATGACGCGAGTGAAGGGCCGAAGGCCTTTGTCGAGAAACAAAAACCAAATTTGACGGGTGCGTGACCGCCCCGCCCTAGCAAATCGAAAGAGGATGAGAACCATGGCTACACGAGCACGACGCCGACGATCTGCTTCCCCGCGCGACCGGGAGGCGGGCGCGCATCTTCTGCCGCAACTGCGATGGCAACAGCCACGCAACCCCTATGCGCCGATGCGGGTGTTGTCGGACGATCAGGTCGAGGCGATCCATCATGCCTCATTGCGGGTGCTGGAAGAGCTGGGCATCGAACTGATGAGCGCCGAGGCGCGCGATCTGTTTCGCAATGCCGGGGCGGAGGTTGACGATACAACCGGGGTGGTGCGGCTTGCGCCCGAGTTGGTGGAGTCGCTGATTTCAACGGCACCGCGCGAATTTACACTGACGTCGCGCAATGCGGAAAAGCGCCTGACCCTCGGAGGCGACCACATGGCGTTTGGCTTGGTCGCGGGGCCGCCTTCGGTGCATGACAACATCAATGGGCGCCGTTCCGGCAACATGCAGGATTTCGAGAACTTCACGCGGTTGGCGCATCACTTCAACGCGATCCATATCATCGGCAATCAGGTCTGCGCGCCGATGGAGCTTCCGGCGAACAACCGACATCTGGATACCTATAACGCCAACCTGACGCTATCCGACCTGTGTTTCCACTGTACCGCCATCGGCAAAGGCCGGGCAGTGGACGGCATCAACATGATGGCGATTTCCAAGGGAATGACGCTTGATCAAATGGCTGACGACCCCGGCGTGACCACGATCATCTCGGTCAACTCTCCGCGCCGGTTTGACGGCGATATGGCCGATGGGCTGATTGCCATGTCATCGCACGGGCAGGCCGTGGCGGTGACGCCCTTCACCCTGATGGGGGCCATGACGCCGGTGACGTTGGCCGCCGGGCTGACGCAACAGAACGCCGAGGCCCTGTTCGGTATTGCCCTTACGCAGTTGGCCCGCAAGGGCGCGCCGGTGCTTTATGGATCCTATACCTCGAATGTCGATATGCGCTCGGGGGCTCCCGCCTTCGGGACGCCGGAAAACACCAAGGCCAATATCGCCAGCGGGCAGCTTGCCCGGCGCTATGGCCTGCCCTATCGCGCCTCGCCGACCAATGCGTCCAACGCGGCCGATGCGCAGGCGGCCTATGAAACGGAAATGGCGCTATGGGGCTGCATGTTGGGCCATGCCAACATGTATTATCATTCCGCGGGTTGGCTTGAGGGCGGGCTTTGCGCGTCGTTCGAGAAGCTGGTCCTTGATGTCGAGATGCTGCAGCACAAGATGGCCTTTCTGGAGCCGATCAAGGTCGATGAGGCCGAGCTGGCCTTCGAGGCAATGCGCGAGGTTCCGACAGGCGGCCACTTCTTTGGCTCGTCCCATACGATGGAGCGCTACGAAACGGCGTTTTATCAACCGCTTGTGTCGAACTGGACCAACCACGAAAACTGGGAAATGGCCGGCGCCAAGGATGCCACGACACGTGCCACCGAGATATGGCAGCAAGCCCTGAAAGAGTATCAGCAACCGCCGATGGACCCCGCCATCCGTGAAGAGCTTGACGCATATATTGCCAAGCGAAAGGAGGACATCGGGGATAATGAACCCTGATCGACCAAGCCAGGACTCAGGAGGGCATCGCGCTTTGTCAGGGCAAGTCGGGCTGACAAAAAAACCCCCGCCCCTTGTGCGGGCGGGGGGAAACGGCTGAACGCGGGACGAAGCGAGCGAATCGCTTCTAACTCATTGGTTAACAAGGAAAACCGCTGTCTGTATCGCGTCGGCATTTGTGCGGTATCGCGTCGGTATTTTTCACGGCACCCCCCGAAATTAACAGGGCGCGCGGTGAGAAACGTACAAAACGTACGCGAGTTTCGTACGGTTTCATTCCGCGAACAGCCCGGCCTTGCGGAGATATTCACGAGGCTGTCTTGCCCCTCACCCTCCGGCTGTCCGGGCAAGGACTTTGCTGAAGTCGCGCCGCGCCAGATCTTCGGGATCAATCCAGAACTCCGCCATGCCGCAATCACAAAATTCGAAGTCGAGGCCACTGTCGCTGTCGAGGCTCAAAAGGCGAATGCCCGGGCCGGCGGTTGAATTGGTTTTGAATTGCGGGTGGCCCAGCATCATGTGCTGCGATTGATCTGGATTCGGGCGCAGGTCGGACTCGAAAAAGTCGAAAAGGGCCTGTGGCAGAATTGCGCGCATCTGTGGGTCTGTCACAGCTTGTTGCGCAACCGATTTGAGCGCCCCACGCAGCGCACCTTCAAGTGCGGGGAGTTCGGCGTTTCGCACCGTGGTCAGCCAAGCGGCAAACTGCCGCGACGCGTTGTCGGAGGGTTTTTCATAGTCGTCCCAAGCGTTCAGCGCAGCCGAAATTTTCTGCAACCGCGACACGCCATCGGACATTTCGCCAAGGTCAGTCGTTATCTTGTCGATGCATTTTTGCAGGTGTTCGGCCTCTGCTTCGGTTTCGGTTTGCAGGTCGTCTTGCCAGCGTTGCTTGATCCAGCGATCCAATGTGATTTTCTGCACAAGGCTGTTTTCCAGCCGTGTTGCGAAGCGCGACATAACCGCGCCGCAAAAGGGAAATCCGGCCTTGATCAGATCGGGCGCGACGACGTGCTCATAGAGTTTTCCGCCCTTTTCGTTGCGGAGCGGTTCGCCGGTTTCCGGATCCGTGCGCACGATCCTTTGGAAGACGGCGTTTCGTGTGGTTTCGACAGGCTCGGGGAAATGCGGCTTTAGCGCGTCCATCTGGGCCATGCCCGCGATCTGGAGGCCAGCGGGGGGCAGGTCATTGTCTTGGAAGCTGAGGGTTTCATGGATCGTGACAGGCCAGCGCGGATAGCCGCGTATGCCTGCACGGGCGGAACTGCCGCTCAGCTGTCCGGGTGTGTAGCTCAGGTCGGGCAGATCGCGTGGTGGCTTGGCGGGCTGCTCGGGCACGATCTGCGGCGGGACATAAAGCACTTGACCGCTGCCGGTTTCGTCATCCCAGAGCATTTCCTCGTCGATGAAGGCGAAGAACAACAGAAGGCCATTGTTTGGCAGGGCTTCACCGCCTGCTATCCGGGGCAGGTCGGCGCAGTCGATTTGGGCCAGAAAGTGCAACGGTTGCCCGGTTTCGGGACGTTTGGGCCATTCCATGCTGGTCGGCAGCAGGGGGCAGCCGCCCAACCATGAGCGGCCCTCTACATCCTCCCCAATGGGCCAGGCGCGTTTGAGCAGGAGTGCCGGCACAGCCGAGTCAGTGACCATGTCCCGTAGATCGTCCTCAGAGGCGGGTGTGGCCGGCTGGGTGGTCTGCGGTGCGGGCTTTGGCTGATCGTTTGTCGGTGTGGCGTCCCAAAACCGGGGGTCGGGCACGGGCGCGTCATCCAGCCGATCCTTGAGCTGTCGCAGGGTCTTGATCTGACTTGGGTCGGTCCATGCGATGCGCCCGATGTTCGCGGTGCCAAAGGCCAGCTCCGAGAAAAGCACGATCCGTCTTTGCACCCGGAGTGGCAGACCTTCAATCGGGTCAAGTGGATTGTCCGGGTTCTGGCTCAATCCGTGGCCCCGGCGCGTTGTCTGGATCAGGTCGCAGAGCGCCAAGAGGCGCGCGTTCTTCTGGGCCTGACCGGAAAGAAGAGTTTGATAGAAGGCCACGCCAATTCGCCGCCGCTGTTTGGACGTGCCGGCCAGTGGTGACAAGAGGGCGCGCAGGCGGGCCTTTATTCGCCCCGGCCATCCGCGGTGCCGGGTTTCGCGAACAGCCTTGCGCAATGCGTCGATCAGGGCGGTGCGCGGTGCACCCGTCAAACCAGCGGCCTCGGCCAGCGCTTTGCCCAAGGTATCCGCCGTTAAACGGCGTTGCAGAATCGGTGGATAGGCGCGGTTGATCCTCTGGGTTTCCTGCATCATGGCCGCGATCTGTTTGGCCTGTTCGGGAAGGCCCGCTTGGGGGGCAAGGTTGTAGGCCGTGATCACCGCCTTGGCTGCCGTGTCGCGGCGCCGTTCGAACATCGGCGCGCGCTGATGGCTGAGTGTCCAGCGGAGCCGCAGGAGGCTACGTTGCTGTTTGCGGCCTAGTGTCTGCGCGATTGACTGACGGAGCAGCAGGACGATGAGCAACGGGATTGCCAGAAAAAGGAAGGGCAGTAGGGCTGCCACCGCCGTCATCATGTGTTCCCGAAATAGAATGAAAGCCAGAATGCCAGCCGCGATTTGATAATACCTGTCTAAAATCATTACGCATGCACCAATATTGTGTTCGCTTAGTTTGTTTTCTCATAGGTTGTATTTCAAACTGGCCATTCGATGATTGGATTATGGCGTTTTCAGGGAGTATGTCGCCGATGGCGCAATACCCGCTCTTCTCCCCCGCGCCCGCCAAGCCACAGCGCCGCAAAATCCCCTTGCCCTGTCGCGGCCCTGCATTGCCCAATGGCCAGCCCTGCGCTAGGGAAGCTGCCAAAACCTGCCGCGAGGGATACCCATGTCCTATATCAGCCATATCGAGTTGGATGATGCCAACCTGCCGCCGCCCACGCCCGAGATCGAGCAGGAGCGCAAGGTGGCGATGTTCGATCTGATCGAAGAGAACTCATTCGCGCTGCCCGAACGCGAGGGTCGAGAGGTGCCCAAAGGGCCGTATCGCGTGGCGCTGTCGATTCGGGAAAAGCGGCTGGTCTTTGACATCCGCACCGAAAGCGACGAGCCAGCGGCGGAGTTTCATCTGTCGCTCAGCCCGTTCCGGCAGGTGGTCAAGGATTATTGGGCGATTTGCGAAAGCTATTTCGATGCGGTGAAAAACATGCCGCCCAGCCAGATCGAAACCATCGACATGGCCCGCCGTGGCATCCACAACGAGGGCGCGCGCATCCTTGAGGAGCGGCTTGAGGGCAAGGCCAGTGTCGACAATGACACCGCGCGGCGCCTGTTCACCCTGATCTGCGTTTTGCATTTCGGGGGCTGAGGCGGGGATGGTGCAGGAGCTTCCTCAATCGGTGCTCTTTTGCTGCGACCACAATGCCGTGCGCTCGCCCATGGCCGAGGGCATCATGAAGAAGTTTTACGGCACCGATACCTATGTGCAATCGGCCGGTGTCAAAAGCGATATGGAGATTGACGGGTTTTCCATCGCGGTCTGTGACGAGATCGGCGTGGAGCTGGCCCGGCACCGCACCCGCAGCTTTGACGAGATGGAGCAATGGGGCGATGACCTGTCATCCTTTGACCTGATCGTGGCGCTGAGCCCGGCAAGCCAGCGCCGCGCGCTGGAGCTGACGCGGGTGTTTCACCTTGAGGTGGTCTATTGGCCGATCATGGACCCGACGGGCCTTGGCGAGAGCCGGGAGGCCAAGCTGGATGCCTACCGGCAGACCCGCGATCAGATCATTTCCCATCTCACCGACCGCTGGGGCGACCCAAGGAGCGATACATGAGCACCGCAACGATCCAAGCCTATTTCGATGCCTTCAACCGTGGCGACGTGGCCGCGATGCTGGCCTGTTTGTCCGAGGATATCGCGCATTACGTCAACGAAGGCGAGGTGCGGACCGGCAAGGAGGCTTTCCGGTCGTTTTGCGAGCATATGAACCGCTGCTATCGTGAGAACCTCACCGATATGGTGATTTTCGAGGCGGAGGGCGGTACGCGCGGGGCGGCGGAATACGTGGTGAATGGCACCTATCTGGAAACCGATGAGGGGCTGCCCGATGCGAAGGGCCAGACCTATCGCCTTCCGGCGGGGTCGTTTTTCTCGCTTGAGAATGGGCTGATCACGCGGGTGGTGACCTATTACAACCTTGCCGATTGGATGCGACAGGTTTCCGAATGATCCGGGTGGAGCGGCTGACTGGTGCTGCGCTGGCCCGCGCGCTGGGGGATGTGGCGCGCCTGCGGATCAAGGTGTTCCGCGCCTGGCCCTATTTGTACGACGGCGATGCGGCCTATGAGGAGGCTTATCTGCAAACCTACCGCGACAGCGAGGATGCGATCCTTGTGGGCGCCTTTGACGGGGATCGTCTGGTGGGCGCGTCCACCGGCACACCGATGCAGGACCATGCCGAGGATTTCGCGGCGGCCTTTACGGGGCAGGATATCCCGCTCAGCGATATCTTTTACTGTGCCGAAAGCGTGCTCTTGCCCGAGTACCGCGGCCAAGGCA
Source organism: uncultured Roseovarius sp. (assembly GCF_913057115.1). Lineage (GTDB taxonomy): Bacteria > Pseudomonadota > Alphaproteobacteria > Rhodobacterales > Rhodobacteraceae > Roseovarius. The sequence continues at coordinate 19,419 of NZ_CAJXNN010000002.1, read as the reverse complement.
TTGGCCATGCGTTTTTCGATGCCCGCGAAGATCACGCCCGCGCGTTGGGCCATCGCTACTCTGCCTTCTGCGGCGTGGAACGGCCCATAGATCACCCCTTGCGACCGATGGATTACCAACCGCTCGACCCCTTCTGGTGCAAGCGCGGCTATGCGCCGGTTGAGGGCGCCGTAGCCCAATTCGCGTGGAAAGACATCGACCAAGAGGTTGAAACCGACCACCCCCTGCAATTCTGGATGCGCCGCCTGTGACCTGATTGAGCGCGCTGTCGCGCGCGCTTGATATCTCGTCATCGGCCTTTGGCCTCTTCCTCGGGTGCCTCCGGCGGGAGTATTGTCAAGGCAAATAGTCAATTTTTATCAGTTACATGGCGAAGATGTGCTTTTCTAAACCACATTTCCACCCACGTTTTGTTATTGAGTGGATTTGTAATTGGCATTGTTCCGCTCGATTGATTTGGTACCCAGCCACAGGCAGTGAAGTGGTCCCATTTTTTGGACGAGTTGCGGCGTTTCTAAGGTGTATCAGGTTTAGGTTTCATGCTGCTTTTTGTTCTTCCAAGCCCAGCAGAAATGCGTCGTCGAGCGTCTGTCGGCCAAGTGCGCAATGCGGAATAAGGGCGTCAGGTATTTTAGAAGGTCATCCATTCCTTTATCATCCAACGGGCTTGGAAGCTGTCACTGATTTCTACTAGGGTCTGTGGACAATCAGGATTCCCATCTGGTCTGATTTCTGATTCAAGCTTCCAAAATGGCGGTTTGAATGAACGAACAGCGCTTTGTAGTGATGGATCATGTATGGCAGCGGATTGAGCCACATTTGCCGGGAAAGGCCAGCGACGCGGGTGCCACGGCAAAAGACAATCGACTGTTTCTGGAAGCTGTCTTCTGGCCCTGACGACGGACAAGAGGCATAGCGACACGTTATGACAAAACAGATTGCAGCTATACAGCCAATTGGAATCTCGCCGCTGTCTTGATTGCATCAAGATGAATGTCCACAGACCCTAGAATTAATTTCCGGGTTTTTCCGTAGTTTGAGATAAAGCCAAGTTGATTTGTATCGACAACGGTGATGTTCCCGCCACCGTTGAAGCTAAGTTTGACGCTATCACCAAGACGTGCTGATTGCGGAATTTTTGTCCGCTGTGAGCTTAACGGATGTCTTATGTATGAGTGGTTGCATGCGGTCTCGTGTGCACAGTTTTGCCCGGTCGAAAAATGTCGAGGCTTGCATTATGTGCCTTCGGATCAATCAGTTTGCGAAGTTAATCTGGATATTTCGGGAGTGTAACGCTGCAATTACGCCGCGCAGTACATTACCGTTGACGATACCTTCTTTGAGGGCTTCGTCGATTTCGGCATCTGGAATTGATGAGTCGCATATCTCCAAAATAACCCGGCGCCCGTTTTCCGCATCATATACCACTTGTTTGCGCCCCCCAAAGGAGGTTCGCAAGCCCACGAAATCAGAACTTGTTTTAGCGTGATAAACCATAATGGCCTCAAACCGTTAACAGCTCCGTAAAACTCGTTATCTGCGCGCGCGAGTCAATTAATCTAATGGGTGTCGCAAACGACTAAAGATCTGGTTTCCGTCTCATGCGCGCTTGGTTGACCGTTTACCGCTTGCATAAATCTACTTGTTAACCGCGAGGTGAGCTTTCTGATGCCTGATATTGATTTGACTAAACAAACCTCCGCGATTGATGCGTTCCAAGACGCTGTGCGGAACAGTCCTCCTGGTACTCGAATAATATATTGCCGCGGCGAATTTCTTGGAGGATCGCGCTTGGCACGCATCGCTCTGAAGTCTTTTGAATCAGGCCATGTTGAGCTTGTTCAGCGCAGAGATGTTCGCGGAAAGAAAGGTTTGTTCGAATTTATCGCTGTAAAAAAGGCAGGGGCGCTGTCATCTCTGGGGAGTAAGTTGGCGAAATGATCGCCTTGCTACTGTCTTTCCGCCCAACGTCTCTATCCTTGACTTTTTCCAACCGTTGACGCGTCATCGTTTGCTCGGGTTTTTTCTATAGTTAAAGCCTAGTCAGAGCACTTGAAGTACCTAAGTTCGTTTGATCGCTCAACTCGACACAAGACTTATTGCAAAATGCACTTGAGCTGCAACCCATTGCGTCCGACCCGACGTTTATGTTACCCGTACATTAATGACGCATCGCAAAATGCAGTCGAATATCACGTTCCCGTTCGCGTCAAACGAACACGCCCGCCTGAGAGAGGTGCGTGAGGTCGTCGATCCGGAACAGCGTGGTGATCGCTTTGTCCAGAAAATCGCAGAACGGGTCTCGAACCTATTTGGTACGCCGTCGTCGCTGGTGTCTGTCGTCGAGTCCGACCACCAATGGTTTCTGGCCAAAACGGGTATCGACTTGGAGACGATGCCGCGTGATTATTCGATCTGTTCGCGCGCGATCATGTCGGATCAGCCGTTGATACTTCCTGATACGCTTGAGCATCCTGAGTTCGCCAATCACCCTGCCGTCATGCTGTCGCCCAAGGTACGGTTTTTTGTCGGGGCTCCCATAATCCTGAGTTCCGGATTTCGAGTTGGGTGCGTATGCGCGATTGATGTCTCGCCCCATGACACGCCATCACAAGAGGCTATCCAAGAGCTTCAGGAACTCGCAGACCAAGTCGTGACACATCTTGAGCGGCAACATGCCAGTCGATCAGGTGGAAGCCAAAGCAGGCGGGATCAAATCGTTAATGATGCGCGGCAGGACTTTTTGGCTTTGGTAGGGCACGAATTCAGGACGCCTCTGACGGTGCTCTTGGGAAACGCCAAGCTTCTGGCAGGATACTTCTCGGGGGAGGTTCACATAGAGCCTCAGCAAAGAGATGAGTTTACACATCGATCACTTGCTGCAATTGTCTCATCGGGTGACCACCTGCACAGATTGATCGAACGCGTCATTCATTTTGCCAATTTGCAGAATGGAGAGCTATTCCTCGCAGAAGAAACCATCCCTTGCTCTGATTTTCTTCAGTCCGTTGTTGAACCCGTCGAACCCGTCGTCATAGCGGAGCAACGCACGGTCGAAACACGGTGCTCTGATGAAGTTCCGGCGATCCACGGGGACGGGGAACAACTGCTTCTGGCCTTGTCTTCATTGGTTGTTAATGCGGCCAAGCATGGCGAAGGAGACATCGAGTTATTCGCGGGGCTGGGTGAGGGGCACAAGTTACGATTGACATGCGCTGATCAAGGCCCGGGTTGTTCAGAGGAACAAATAAAGCGTTCAGGTCAACCATTTTCGGTTGGCGGTGATCTAGATAGGCGCTCGGTCAGCGGCCTCGGTTTGGGGCTGCCTTTGGCCAACAAGATCGCCGAGCTACACGGCGGAATGCTGCAAACCGGGAAAGACACAAAGCAATCCTGGGTGGAAATTGTCCTGCCGGGTTGGCGCTGTGGTGCATTGGCACGTTAGCGCGTCGCACAGGACGTGACTACCGGTTGTGCCATCGCCGCAATCTAACAACCCATTGACTTACTATGGTCTGAAAGGCATTCACTAGATTGAGCGGTGGACAGAGACGCAGAAGTCATATTGATGACCTGAAACAGCTTGATTGTTGTTTCGTAGCAAATGGTGTGCGCAGGATCAAAGCATCGAATCGCTGCCTTGGGCAGTGGTTTGATCGAATAATCAAGAGGCGTTTTATGATCTTTTTCGTTCTCTATCAAAGCGATGCGACCACAGATTTTCCCAGCGATGAGGATCATAAGATTTTGGAAACCGCATATCACCGCAACCGCGCGGACCAGATAACGGGGTATTTGGTCCGTACGCCAAACAAATATTACCAATATTTGGAGGGTCCCAGTGCAAAGCTTGATGCTTTGCTGCAGGATATCAAGTCTGATGTGCGCCACACTGATTTCGAGCTGATCCAGGACGGAGTTATCGCGCAGCGACGCTTTAGTAGCTGGACTATGGGTTATCACCTTATGTCCGATAAGGACCTTGATGAGTTTTATAGCTGGTTACACGAGGGTGAGGGATTTGGTGAGGTTCTGATTGCTTATATGGAGCAAATGGCACGGCAGCGGGAAGAGCAATTTAACCGCCCCGGTCTTCGCGGAGGCTGATTACTCTGTTCTATGAGATGTTAACCAACTCGTTGCACTGTTCATAGAATTTGTCCTCGGCCTCTGCTGACGGGTTGGTTTTGATGGGTTGCAGCAGGCGACAATGGTTGAACCAGTCGGCCCATTTCAGTTTTGCCCGGGATAGTCTTGACAACCGATGCCGGCTCGCGTTTGCTCGTGCACCGTATTACTGACGTGGCGCGGAATTTAGGGCTTGATTGGTCTGCCATGATGTTTCTCCTTCATGGTAAAAACCAAGTCAGAGGAGCGGAACAATTTCGTGACAGGCCCAGCTGGGCCAGATCATGACGAAAACTTTTGGCGGATGTTTGTATCTAAAGCGCATTTGCTAAGTTGATTTCGCACGTTTGTAATATATTTCTTCTGACTGTCGCCATTTGCCGTGCTGCCGCGCTCATAGCTTTCGCTTATCCTGAGATAAAGTGAAAGAGGTGTAATAATGAAAACTCGATTTGCCGCTGATAGAGCCACTGCGGTTGTTGTATCCAAAACTTGGGATGTGTTATCGGATTTCAATGAGTACCTCCCCGAATTCGATATTCCCTTTATGTTCGCGGACAGTCTAGAGGCGGTTCCGTACGATTTTCTGCGAGACTATCAAGCTACCTATGTCTTTGTCAGCATTGATGACTTTGGCGGTCCGACCATTGTGTACAACCAGCTTCGTGGCCTTCGTCAAAACATGCCAAACACAGCAGTCATATTGGTATCCAGTGAATTTGCCGTTGACGAATTTGGAACTCATCGTTTGATGCTGGCAGACGTTTCACTTCGCTTTCCGTTCTCCAAGTCGTCACTTTTATTCGCTTTGAACCAAGCACCAGTCAACCTTTCGACTTGGAGAGAGCGTGTCGCTTCTCAGGCACATTCTCCGACACCTCTTGATGTGAGTTCTCAAGAGGTTGTCACTCGCAGAAGCGCATTCGCAGCGTTGTGAACTCGGCTTTAGTGCTTTCAACTGCATCACGCAAATTCTGTTTGAGCTCAATAGGTGGTGCGGCCTCTTGGCTCAATATTGTTTCGTATATACGTGCGATTTCCGCAAGGCGCGTTGCTCCCATCATAGCTGCAGCGCCCGCAAGGTCGTGAAATAGGTGTGACAATTCAAGCAAATCTTCGTTGCTGGATGCTTCGAGAGATTTATGAGCATCCATTGCTTGATCCACAAGAGATTGTATTAAAGGCGCTAAGCCTGAAAATCCGTCCAATGCTAGAAGTTGGTCAATGATGTCCGTGTCCAAAACACCTGTTGAAGTAGCGGGAGGAGTTGGATCATTCTTAATTTTATCATTATAAAATTGGATTAGTTTCGTATGTAGACCCTGAGTTGTTAAAGGTTTTAATAGAAGGTCATTCATCCCGGAGCTTTTGAAAAATTCACTGTTTTGATCGACTGAGGAATCGGCGGTGAATGCAATGATATGCGCGTTCTGAGAAGAACTCTCTTTCCGGATCTCTCGTGCGACAGCGTAGCCATCAAGCTCGGGCATACCAATATCAAGGAGGATAACGTCAAAGAAAGTCCTTGAGGCTTTTTCCAAAGCCTCCTTGCCACCACTGGCTAATTCGTAACTGAGACCAAGCTTATCAAGCATTCGGCCCAGCAGATTAAGATTAAGGTTGTTATCATCGACGACCAATAGCTTCAGTGTTTTGGGGAGAGCAATCTCTGAGGGAGCTTCCGCTTTTTCAGCTGAACTTTCTCCAGACACAGCTAGCTGTATGGGAAAGGTGAACCAAAAGCTGCTTCCCTTGCCAAGCGCACTTTCAACGCCAAAGTTTCCTCCCATTACCGAAACAGCACGTTTGAATAGCCCCAGACCAAGCCCTGCACCCTGCCAGCTCGCACTGACCTGATCCGACTGTGTCATGTAGTCAGAAAAAATCATTCCTTGTTGTTCAGGGGTTATTCCGATGCCTGTGTCTATAACTTCTACGCGTAGTGTGTTCGGCTCGCCACTTGAGAGCAGTTTGACAGTTATCGTCCCGTTTTTGGTGAATTTTATCGCATTACTAAGCAAATTGCTTACAGAGTGTCGTAACAATTCGGCTTGTCCCAAAATGGTCATGTCAACATCGCTACCTAACTCGGTTAAGATCCTGTTTCCCTGATTAGCGGCTGCAGGTCTAAGCATCTCGACGACTTCGCGAATGACATCGCGCGGTGAGAATTCGGTTTTTTCCGCGACCAGTGGGTTAAGCTCTATTCCGACAAGCTTCATAGCATCGTCTGCATAACTCAAAGCGGCTTTTGAAGATTCTAAAGCAACATCGATCAACTTCTCACCTTCGGAGGTGAGATTTTGCTGCTTTGCGAGATCAAGTGCAGCGATCACGCCGTGCAAAGGGGTACGCATTTCATGGCTCATAACACTGAGCACCCGCGAATTTCGCGTTGCCTTTTTATGGGCTGCTATCCGGTCGCGTCGCAAAGCACGCATTGCGCGTTGTTCAAGAGCAATGCTTTGAACGATGAAGAGGTATGCGCTTCTGCCTGCGTCTTGTAGGTGCATCACCAATATTTCGACCGGAAATCGATTGCCGTATTTGTCAACAGCGATGTCCCTCACTGTTGTGCTGTGACCAGGCTCCAAGTCAATTTGTATGCATGCCTGATGCTCTGCCTTCCAATACTTGCGGCGCTTTCGAGGAAAAATCTTCCATATCTTGCGCCCCAAAGCTTCGGTTTCGGACCAACCCAAAAGTTTTTCGACAATTCTGTTCGAGCGAAGAATTGTTCCGTGTTTATCAGTCAACAAGAAGGCACGCGGAATTTGACGGATAAGCTGATCCTGCGAAGACAAGACTTTTTGCAATCTTGAGTATTGATTGCGTGAATCTTTCAGCATAGCCAAGAATGTGGCGCTAACGGCAATAAGAAGCGCAATGGCCAAGACTGATGCAGCAATGTTGAATTGCAGGTAGTTGCGAGCGGTACGGCTCTCAAAATCCGCACGCTGTGATAGAACGAGCAAGGTATCCACTGCGAGTTCACGTATGGGGACCTCAACTTCTGCAAGTAAGGTCATTGTCCGCTGAAGCGTTTGTCTATCTGGTACGTCGACAGTATCTAGGATGTGCGAGACTTCAGTCCGATTATTTTTTATAAGAGATATATAGTTCTCATAGTTGGCTGGAACGTCCTCTTTGGCCTCCAAAAGTTTGGCGTGGTTTGCTACTATATCGACGCGACTGTAGTAGATGTCGAAAGCCAAAATCACATCCGACCATTGCTCAGATGGGATTTTTTGCAAGCCAGGCTTTTCAGCTTCAAGTTCAGCCTGCAAAAGACTGGCTCTTAGTTTTTGGTAGTCAACCTCCAGCTGCGAGACGACCCATGTTTGATTATCGGAGACGTTGCCTGCGTTCAAAGCGTAGAAGCGGTACAAAGCTGCCTGACTGAATCCGAACGCCAAGATTTGTACGATCAATAGAATGACGGAAACAGACAACCAAACCTGCGCATTACGAGTGCCAGGGCGGAGATTTTTAAACATGGAACTTAGTCAGTCTTTAACCGCGTGCAGTTCGATGACCTGCCAAACGCTACTGGAGAAAACAAGTTCGCGCTGGAACTCCTCCGATTGGTCAAACGGAAACACAATCCACAAAGGCCCCTTCTCGCGACGACTAAAGGTTTCACCATCTCGTCGGGTGGCCACGATTGGGAACCTGTCGCCAATTAGCTTTGCGGGGATGATGGCCTTGTAATCATTGATAGCAACTGCCTCCACTGACTGGCCGTCCAAGCCAACGGTTGCCAGAACGTCCCTCAAAGAGGGCCCGGAAAATGCGATTTTACCCTCAGTCCAAATTGTTGTGGTTGTGAAACTGTTTTGGGTGAGGTGCTCCAAATCTGATCGGCTGAGTGCGATAACTTTATTGCCATTCTCTACCCGTAGCAACGTCAGCTCCTCGGCATGAAGCATCGGAATAGACGCGCAGCAAATCAGGATAGACGAAAGAAGCGCATAATAGCTACGCTTTAGTCTCCGGGCGAAGGTGTCCATCATAACACATGTTCCTAACTTTAATGCCGCCAGCACATCGCGCGCTGAAGTAGTGCCCATCCGCATGAACAATCGTTTTGCGAAAGTAAATTGCTCGAAATAACATTGCACATAAACCTAATGGTGCTCAATATATCTTAAGATACCTAAAGCACTTTATATAGATTCAAACGGGATTTGACGACTTGAAGTCCCGCTCCACTTCAAGGTTTAAATAATAAGATGAGGCGCGCAAATAATATCAAACTTAAAGCGGGCAAGACGAGAAAGTGGTTAACTGATGGCCGAAAATAACCCAATCTCCATTCTTCTTGTTGATGACCATTCACTGGTCACGGAATTGATCTCAAAGTATTTGCCATTACAAGGTGCTTTTGAGATTGATGTGGTTGGGTCGGCACGAGAATGTCATGAAAAAATTAAATCTATGGGTGCATTTGATGTTGTACTGCTCGACATTCTTTTGCCGGAACGACTCTCTTTGGATGGCGTTAGCGAAATTGTAAAAGCCAACGCTGAAGGCGCGGTCGTCCTTTTTTCAGGGAACGTAACGGAGGAGTTTGTCCACAAATGCCTTGATGTGGGCGCATTGGGCTTCATCCCCAAAACTCTTTCACTCAGGTCTCTTGCTAGTTCGATTACATTGGTCGCCTCTGGTGAGCCGTTTGTGCCAGCGGGTTTTTTTTCGACGAAAAGCTATACGCATACCGAGAGTGAGAGCGGGCTTAATGCCGATGAACTTGCCATCCTTGAAAAGCTGGGCCAAGGACTGGCAAATAAAGAGATCATGGCCTTGCTGAGCCTGACGGAATCTACAGTCAAAATGCGTGTTCGTTCTCTGTGCCGCAAATTGGGAGCGCGAAACAGAACACACGCTGTCATTGTAGCTCGAGAAGTCGGATTGCTCTGACCAGCCTCTAAATGGGCGACATTACGGTGAAATCTTAGTGCGGCGACAAATTTTTGGAAACTACGCTCTCGGTATTGAGCCTATACCCCACACCATATACTGTTTTAATTATTTCCGGTCCGAAGCCAACTTCGCCAAATTTTCGGCGCAGTCTTTTTACCTGGGTATCAACTGCCCGCCTATCTGACCGCGACGTATTGGTACCGACTGCCTCCATAAGCTCCTCACGCGATACAAGGCGATAGGAATTTTCATTCAGGACTTTTAGCACAGAAAGTTCCATCTTGGTCAATTGAACTGTCTGTCCAAGCAACTCCGCAATCAGAGTTCCGTCATCTAACTTAAGTGCCGGTGGACGGTTTGAGGCAGGTGTCATGTTGCCCTCCTCAACCCGTTCCGTATTCACGAAAAGGGTTACAGCTCGACTTATACGCTCTGCCATGACGCGCACTGTCATGTCCGCACGCAACACATCGACGGCGCCAGCCCTCAGCGCCAAAAGCTCCGTCACCTCATCATATTCGGCAAGGTACACAACGATGGGTTCCTCCGTGGACCGCGTCAAACATCCTCGGAGAGCGTCGTTGACATCAGAGTACTCATTCGCAACCAGAACTCTGACGTCCACCCTTCCACCGCGGCTTCCTACATCATTTAGACCAGGTTCAGTCGGGATTGTCCCAACCTGAACAAGACAACGCGCACGATTTATTGCTTCCGAAATCTTGCTGTTTGATTCATAGGAACTTGAAGCATTTTTGTAGTGATGCTTGATAGGTTGAACCGACATTAGATTGCTTCCTTACCAAAGGTCGTGCGCTATTGATTTGGCTATTTACGGATACCAAAAGGCAGAATTATTGTGTGCACTCTCATGAGAGAATCGGAAATCAATGGGGTCGCTATTGCGCAAAAGTTACCATGCTCAGAGTGATTGACTGGCTGTATGGTGTGGGCACATTCTTTCAAATCTAGGGCTATCGTTTGTGCCGCAAGCATTGGCGTCCCCGCAGCCCCAGAGGTTCGTGCGTGACGGCTGACCCGCCCCCCGAAACTCTCCGCGTTCTGATTTAGAGTCTGCTGAACCTTTTGAAGGAGCAAACGAATGCGAAAGAACCGTTTTACCGGCGCGCAGATCATCTGGATGATCAAGGAACAGGAAGCTGGAATGCCGACGGCCGAGGTGCGCCGCAAGAATTGCCTAAGTCAGGGCATCTTTTAAAAATACAAACCTAAGTATGGCGGCATGGAGGTTTCCGACATTGCCAAGATCAAGTCGTTGGAAGACGAGAATGCCAAGCTCAAGCGACTGCTGGCTGATTCGATGCGGGACAACGTGGTCCTGAAAAATTTGCTGGGAAAGAGCTGGCGACGCCGAATGCGTGGCGAGAGGCAGGGCGTCTCGCGATGTGGGATCATGATATCTCGCAACGACGGGCCTGCCGACTTGTCCATTGTCCCGAGAGCGGGGGCGATCCGAAGACGGTCCGGCGTGAACGCCAGCCGGACTGAACCTGTCACAGTTTGATGCTGCTCATTTGATAGCATTTATTGCAGCAAAGGAGACGAACTATGGGAACGAAACGAACGAATGCTGCGCTGATGCGGTGCGGTTCGCGCTGACGAGCGGGCTGACACGCAGGCGGGTTGCTTCAGATTTGGGTGTTGGCCTGTCGACGCTGAACAAATGGGTGACGGCACATCTGGAACTGATGTGGTGTCGGACAAGGAACTGGACCTTGTCTGACGTCAGCGGCAATGGGAAAGTTGAGGGTGATTTGATAAGAGAGGGTTTCTGGCACGTCGTAACCACCAAGGAGTGGATATGAGACAGAAACCCGGAATCAAGCAGAGCCACGGCGAGAAGGCCGTTAAGCTAAGGACATCCGCTGTGCGACCCGCAAACAGTATTCTGCAGAAGAGACGATCAGGATCGTGCTGGACGGCCTGAAGGGTGAGGACAGTATTGCAGAGCTGTGCCGCCGCCAAGGCATTGTCCAGAGCCTATATTACAGCTGGTCCAAGGAATTCCTCGAAGCTGGAAAGAAGCGCTTTATCACAAAGCGTCGCACGGTTCCGGACAATGCCTCGGGCGCGGATGGGAGCCGGTCAAAATAGAACAATTTTCGCTTCCATCCTTTTAACCCGCCGACGAAAAAGGGGCTGGCATTTCTCGTCTAGGGGGTGAAACGATCATTGAAGCCAGCCCCGTCCCAAGCTGGGGAGCTAGCAGGGGACACCAATAGCGTCCGATTTTTACAGACCCGCGTCGATGCAGTAAAAAGATAAAAGGGAAATCTTAAGAGAGTAAGTAGTTGTTCAACGGTGGCCAAGTTCTCGCGCACAAACGTCTGAACGATTAGGGTGGCACAAATACGCAACACGTCCAAAAATCTGCCAGACGCGATTGCCGCCATGACGGATGGCCCGAATTTCGATTTGGTTTTGCTGGATCCGCGGATGCCCGGTGTAAAAGGCCTCGACAGTCTGAAGCGGGTGATTGACATAGGCAGCGGGGCGCGGACCACCCTATTCACTGCAAATGCTGATCGCCACATCGTCAGGCGTGCGACCGAATTGGGTGTGCATGCTGTCATCCAGAATACGATACCGCTCAATTCTATCGAAAGCGTGCTGCGCCTAATCCTGTCTGGTCAGACCTTTTTGCACTCTTCGTTGATCGAAGCGCCAGCCACTGGCCGGGCAGCTAAGCCCTGATTGAGTTCGAGCGGCTGATCCTCAAATTTGCGGGTGAAGGGATGACCAACAAAAGCATCGCAAGTCAGATCGGTCTGAACGAGACAACCGTCAAGATACCCATGCGCGCCATCTACCGCAAACTCAAGGCGTCCAACCGTGTGCAGGCCTTTGTCATCACCGCAACAATGCCGTGATCGATTTCTGATCCCAGTTATCCTGCGGGCTTGCACTGCATCCCGTATTAGAGTTGAAAATTCCGCCATATCCGGTGGTTTCTTACCGGCCTTGATCGTGAAGCGTCTATAGGCTTAGATGCCCGGTCCCTTGGTGGAATGATCCAGTAACCCCAAAAGCATGTCCACCTGTTCAGAATCGAACGGTTTGCGCAGGACGGCGTTCATGCCTGCCTCAAGACACATCCTCTGATCCCTTTGGCTGGTATGAGCGGTCAGCGCCACCACAGGCAATTGGCTGCCCGCGGCATTGCTGCGAATGTGGCGTGTTGTTTCCAGACCATCCATGCCAGGCATGCTCAGGTCCATAAGCGCAACATCGAAGGTTTCGTCCTTTACCAGTTCCAGCGCCTCGGGGCCACTCGCGGCTTCGACCACACTGTAATTCCGGCGCTCCATCAGAACGCGGACAACCATTCGGTTGATAGCGTCATCGTCGACAACAAGGATCTTTCGCTGATTAACCATCGGCGTTATCGATCCGTCAATCGCGTCGAGCGAGAGGTTATGCCAACTCGATAGGGATCCATATCTCAAACCGTGTTCCTTCGTGCAGTTTGCTTTCGCAGGTGATGCTGCCTCCAAGCATTTTTGAGATTTCCTGCGCCACAGACAGCCCAATTCCCATTCCGCAATAGGATCTTGTAAAGGACGCTTCAACCTGTTCGAAGGGCATGAAAATACGCTCTAGCTCTGACTCTTTGATCCCGATACCTGTATCGCTTATAGTGATCTTAAGCAATTTGCGCTCGTCCTGCTGTAGAATTTCTGAATTCAGCGAAATCCCGCCGTCCTTGGTGAACTTGATCGCGTTTTCCATAATCTTCGAGATTATCTGCGACAGGCGTTCAGGATCAGATACGATCATCGTGCTGCCATCGCCAAGTCCTGTGCGCTGGAAATCCAGTCCGGCATTCCGGGCAAGGCTTTTATAGAGCGCCTCCATCTCACGCAACTTTGCTTCGATATCGAACGGCATCTTCTTAAGCTGGATAGACCCGGTTGTGCCCTCGGCGAAATCCACCATGTGATCGACCAGCCCGTTCAATGCTCTTGCCGACGTCCACGCCACATCCAGATATTTGTCAAAGTCCTCGTCGTCCCTTTGCTCGCGGCAGATTGTCAGCATGCCTAACACTCCGCTTAACGGCGTGCGCAGTTCATGCCCGGCGATCACCAGAAAGTCGCTCTTGCGCTTATTCTCTTCCTCTTCCAGCCTCAGCGCCTCCCGCAGTTTGTTGTCCGAGCTGCGCACTTGGTTGATCATCGACTTCAGCGACTCGTTGAGTTTACACATCTCGGTCGAAGAGCTTTCCTCGTAGGGCAGGGTGACGGTGTAATCCCCGTCGCTGATCTTGCTACTTATCTCGGTGAACCGCCGGACCGGACGAGCAAGTCTGCGGGATACCACCCATCCTGCGCTACCCAGAAGGACGGCCATCGACAACGCCAATAGATAAGATTTCGACAGGCTGCCATTCACTGCGTCCGACAATTCATAGATCGGCTGCGGGACCATCACAGGCCAGCCAGTCTCTGGAACAAAGGTGATCCCCGCGATCATGTCCATCTGCATGGGAGGTGAAAAGAAAACCTCGACGCCGGTTTCGCGGTTCAGCATCCGCCGCACTGCCGAGATACCTGAGGCATCCACCATGTTCTCTTCGACCTTGGGGGATGGGTGCGCAACGGCGCGCCCGTACTGGTCAAAGATCGCCGAATGTCCGAATTCGCCAAAGGCGATCGCCTGCTGAATCTCCTTGATATAATCGGTATTCATATAGCCGATCGCCAACCGCTGATCTGGGAGTTCGTATCCCAAAATAAAGTATCTTTCGCCGCGGATCTGCTGCAGCCCCGAGATCTGAACCCCGTTCAGCATCGCGTCGGGGGACAAGCGCAGATCATCCAGTACCACTTCCTCCGGCAGAGGTAGATCCTTACCAACCCTAATGCGTGGCGCTGACACCTCCCCGAAAGCCGGCAATAGAACCATGCTCTCCACATTCAGCGTATTCAGCAAAGTTAGATGGATGTCTCGCGTGATCTGACTGTCATTGTTGCTGATTTCTTGGGCTGCATGAGCAAACACGCGCGCAACGTCGGTGACATAGCGTGATAGCGATAGCGACATGTTTTGCGCGATCACAAGGTGCTTTTCCTGCGTCCGCTCAATTTCGGTACTCATAAAGGTGCGATAGTTCCATAACTGGATAACCGTCGCGAAAATAGCAATCGCCATCACAAGCATCGCTGCAATTTGTCGTTGCAGTGGCCAGATCCATCTCTTGGTACGGGTCAATTCCGCGCCGCGGCTAGACAATTCGGAAATCTGGCGTTTGGGGTTTTTTATATGCGCGCTCACGACGCCTCCTGCGATTTGTTAGCTTTTCAATAAACTATAGGTGTTGTTCGAACAGAGCGGACGGTCTGATGCTGTATTAGACCAAAGTCCCATACTCCTTTGTGCTCGTACCAGTTTCTGTCCAAAAGACCCGGTCGCGCCCTGTCGACGGTCCCAGTGCCGTCACCGACGAAAGTCGGAACTTTGATCCGACATAGCGTGGAGGGCTGATCCCCGGCTTTGCGTCATAAGCTTTGGGAAACGTCTAACCCAAAGGAGCACATGACATGGCCCGATCCTCTGCACGACAGTCTGAAAAGGATGCACGCCTTGCCCGCCTGACAGCAGGGCTGCGGCCGGTGTTTCTTTACGTCTTTGGTTTGTCCGGGATCATCAACATCCTGGCGCTGACCGGTGCATTCTACATGATGCAGATCTATGATCGCGCTTTGATGAGCGGCAGCATACCCACGCTCGCGCTGATCTCAGTGCTGGCACTGGGCCTCTACATGTTCCAAGGGGGTCTGGATGTGATCCGGTCGCAAATCCTGCATCGGGTCGGGGCGCGCTTCGATACCAAGGTCGCGCCGGATATACACCGCATGAGTATCGACATGCCGCGCTATGGGTTTTCCGTGGCAGAGGCGATGGAGCGCGGCCGCACCGTCGACACCCTGCGCAACTTCTTCGGGGGACCTGCGCTCGTGTCGCTGTTCGATCTGCCGTGGATGCCGGTGTTTCTGGCCTTTGTTTTCGTGCTCCACCCGTATCTCGGGGCGCTGGCCATCGGCGGTGCTGTGGTACTGACGCTGATGACTGTCCTGACCGAACTGATGACCCGCAAAGCCAATGCCCAGGTCAGCCGCGCCGCCGTCCAGCGCAGCTCGGTGGCCGAAGCCAACGCCCGCAACGCGGATGTTATCAAGGCGATGGGTTTCTCGTCGCAGGCTCTGGCCCAGTTCGAAAAGGCCAACGAAGCGCACCTGTCTCTGCAGTCCGGCTCCAGCGACGTGACCCGCACCGTGGGCGCCCTGTCCAAGGTGCTGCGCATGATGCTGCAATCGGCAGTGCTGGGCCTGGGCGCCTATCTCACGATCATGGGCGAGATGACAGCGGGCGCGATTATCGCCGCCTCGGTTGCTTCGGCCCGTGCTCTTGCGCCGATTGACTCGACTATCGCGAACTGGAAGAACTTGATCGCCGCTCGCAACGCAATGTCTACGGTTCGCCAAACGATGGCGGCCCTCCCCGAGGAAACAAACCCTCTGCAGATGCCCGATCCCAAGCGGTGCTTCTCGGCCGAAGGAATCACTGTTGTGGCCCCCGGATCCGGTCGTGTGCTGTTGTCGGATGTGACCATTCAGCTCGAAGCAGGGCAAGCGCTTGGCCTAATCGGTCCCAGTGGCGGCGGTAAATCCTCGCTGATGCGGGCGATGGCTGGTGTCTGGCCTGTTCTGCGCGGCCATGTCCGCTTGGATGGTGCGGATCTGGTGCAATGGGGCGAAGACGCGATTTCGCGCAGCTTCGGCTACCTGCCGCAAGACTACACTCTCTTCGATACGACGATTGCCCGAAACATTTCGCGCCTCGCCGATCCCGACCCCGAAAAGGTCATTGCGGCGGCACGCGCAGCGGGCGTTCATGAGATGATCCTCGCCATGCCTGACGGCTACGAAACCGAACTGGGGTCGAACGCCACTAGCCTGTCGGGCGGTCAACGCCAGCGTATCGCCCTGGCGCGGGCCCTCTATGGCGATCCGTTCGTTGTGCTGCTGGACGAGCCGAACTCGAACCTCGACGCCGAGGGTGAGCGCGCGGTCAGCCAGGCGATCCAGAGCATTCGTGATCGTGGCGGTATCGTGATCGTCGTCGCCCACCGCCCGAGCGCGCTCGAGAACGTCGATCTGGTGGGTGTTGTTCAGGATGGCGCGCTCAGCCGCTTTGGCCCCAAATCCGAGATCATGCGCGTCAAGCCGGCCCCTGTGCATTCCGCCAAGCCCCTCCGTGAAACGAGCGCCACCATGCAGGCTGCCCCGACGCCAGAGGACACCGGGACATGATCGAGGTAAACTCAGCCAAAAAGGTCCTGACGCCAGGCAAAGAGCGTCTGACCGCGATGGAGGGAATCCGCCAGACGGTGACGGCCATTCCCAAGCGCAAGATCGGCATGGGTGTGACGGTGCTGTTTGGCCTGGTCGCCTACATCAAAACCTTGTTCGGCGGGTCCGAGGTTGCGGCGCAATCCGCATCTGAGGAGCCCCTTCTAGGTGACGATGGCGCGGCACCCATCTGCGAGACGGACAATTCGTCGGCCGACAACAGCGGTCGTATGTCCTATGGAAACGCCGATCTGTTTGAGGCCTCTGCTCGGGCTGATCAGGACGGCGCGGCTCCGGCGTTGGCACAATCTACGCCATCATCGGTCTTGTCGCCATCAAATTCCAGTCTTCAACCCACACTACCTACTTTCCAGTTCTCGTCATCTGCAGCCGCCGCCCCGTCCGGTACTGAACCTGGCGGCGGTACGGGCAGCGTAATACCGCCATTCGGCGGAGGCAACGGCCCGGCAGGTCCGGGCGGTGGCGGCGGGGGCACTACCCCATCTCCGCAGGAAGACAATGAACCTGACGAGCAAGAAGATGATGATGATCTGCCCGGGGTGGAAGACGACGGCGATCAGCCAGCTGAAGACCCAGTAGTCAACCAGGAAGAGGAGCGCGAAGAAGAGGAATGCGAGAAAGATGCGGACTGCCATGACGCCACGGATTGCGGCGACAAGGATGACCACTCGGATGGCTCCAACGCCCATGACGAGACATCCTGCGATGATGCCGCCGAGGACGACTACGCGTCCGAAACCTGCGACCAGCACGATGCAGCCAATGACGATTGCCTCGACGATCCGATGATGGCGCGTGGTGATATCGTCTATGGTTTGGATACGCCTGACCATATCGAAGGCGGCGAGGACGCGGATCTCGTTTACGGAGGCGAGGGGTCCGATGATCTAGTCGGATATGCGGGCGATGACTTCTTGATCGGCGCAGATGGCAACGACACCGTAAATGGTGGTGACGGGGATGACCGCATTGCAGGTGGCCATGGTGAAGACCGCCTTCATGGAGGGGCCGGGGATGACATCCTGACCGGCGGATTGGATAATGATGTTCTCCAGGACGGGCACGGTGCAGACCTCCTTTTCGGTGATGCGGGCAATGACACCATTCTCCTCGCTGATGATCTGGAGGCTGATCAGGTTTACGGGGGTACGGGTGACGACATCCTTGACCTGGCAGCCTCGGCTCGGGACGCACATGTGGATATGGCGGCCGGCACGGTCACGCGGGCTGACGGCCCCACTGATACCTTCGATGGTATCGAGATTTTTACGGCGGGTGATGGGGCAGAGGTTTTCGATCTTTCCGGCTTCTTCACGCCTTCGAGCGCCAGCGTATCTGAAACCGTTTTCCAGATCCGCGACTTCAGTCACGAGGATACGTTGGTTCTTGCCGACGATATCCGTCTTGCTCTGTCCGACCTGCAACAGGTCGATGACAAGCGCGATTTCAAGAACGATGGCTCTGATTTCGAGGCGCGCATCACGTCCTTCGAGCCGGAAGCCGCGGCCGAGGAAAATGGGCGTCCCGGCTTCCGCCAGGATGAGCAGGATGAGCTGATGATCCGCAGGATTGATCTGCGTCTCGAGCAAGATGCGGGCGACGCCGAAATAGAACTCTGGGTCTCAAGTGACCTGGGCCACAAGCAATCAGACGACTTCACGTCGTGAGCAGGAGAGAATCGATGTCACGTATGATCAAAGACCCGAGTGCCGCCAAAGATGCGATTTATTCCATCCGTGGCCGCGTCATCGTCGGTATGTTAATGGCCGGGCTTCTGGTCGCCGCCGTGTTCGGCTGGGCTGCAAATGCCAATTTGGTCAGCGCGGTTGTCGTCAGCGGTGAGGTTTCCGTTGATCGCGACCTGCGTGTGGTCCAGCATCGCGATGGCGGCATCGTCAAGGACATTCCCGTCAGCGCCGGTGATCACGTCAAGGCGGGCGACATCGTCTTGCGACTGGATGATACATCCGCCCGGACCGAACGTGCCATCCTTCATGGCAAGATCGCTGAACTGGCCATTCGCAAAAGCCGGCTTGAGGCGCAGCGCGATCTGCGCGAGGAATTCTCGATGCCTACGGGTCTGGACGAGTTGATTGTGCCTCCCGCCGCACTACGAGCAATTTATGTCGGTGAGCATCGGATCTTCGAGGGCAACGTCTCGTCCTTCTTCAGCCGCAAGGAACAGATCGAGCTCGGGATCGAGCAGGTCCGCACCGAAATCGACGGCCTCGAAGCGCGCCTCGACGCCAAGCAGGATGAAATCACCTTGGTGCAGGCCGAAAGCGCTCGCGTCGAAGACCTCTCCGAGCGTCGCCTGACCGTGCGCAACGTCGCCTTCTCGATCGAGCGTGACAATGTACGGCTGCGCGGCGAACGTGGCGAGATCCTCTCGGCGCTCGGTCGTGCTCGCAGCCGGGTCAGCGAACTTGAACTGGAAATCCTCTCCATGCAGGAAAAACTACGCACTGACGCTCAGCGCGAACTGCGCGAGATCGAAACACAGCTATCGGAACTCAACGAAAAGCGCTTCGTGATCGAAGATACCCTTTCGCGCACCGTAATCCGGGCACCGATCTCGGGCCTGATCAACGATCTTAACGTCAACTCCGTGGGCGGCGTCATCAGCCCCGCCGAGATCTTGGCGACGATTGTCCCCGAAGAGGCCGAGCTGGTCTTCACTGCACGTGTCCCGGCAGTGTCCATTGAACAGGTCGAAACCGGATATACGGCCCGGATGCGCTTTGTCGCGTTCGACCAAAACGAAACCCCCGAGATCGAGGGCACCGTGTCCTACGTGGCCGCTGCCGCAACAAGTGACCCCAAGATGCCGGGTGATTTCTACTCTATCAAGGTGGATGTGTCCGACGAACAGCTAGCCCTCTTGGGGGGCAAGGAATTGCGCCCGGGCATGCCGGTCGAAGTCTATGTCACCACCGCCGAACGCACGGCGCTCTCCTATCTCGTCAAGCCCTTC
>NZ_CAJXNN010000001.1 GCF_913057115.1 uncultured Roseovarius sp. | reverse complement strand
CGGAATTGGTAGACGCGCTAGCTTCAGGTGCTAGTGTCCGTATGGACGTGGAGGTTCGAGTCCTCTCCTGGGCACCATTTCCCTGACATCAACATAAGTCAAAGCCGTTCAGGACGTATCGCTGCGCGCCGTGGCGAGATCGGCCAGAATGGGGCAGTCGGGGCGGTCATCCCCGGCACAGGCTTTGACGAGGTGCGCCAGCGTATGCCGCATGGCCTGAAGTTCAGCGATCTTGGCGTCGATCTTTGCAAGGTGCTCTTCTGCAATATGTTTCACGTCGGCGCTGGCGCGGTCCTTGTCTTCGTAAAGCGCAAGCAATCCGCGACAATCTTCGATGGAAAAGCCAAGTGAGCGCGCGTGTCCAAGAAAACGCAGCTTGTGCAGATCGTTATCGGAAAAATCACGATAGCCATTCGCGCTGCGGTTCGGCTCAATCAGGCCGATATCCTCGTAATACCGAATGGTCTTGGCCGGAAGGCCCGCGTGCTTGGCAACATCTCCAATGTTCATATTTTTCCTCCTATTCCGCAGGCGCGTGTTTGATGGCGGTTGCCGGTTTTCTGGATTTGGCCGGCGGCTGCGCGACAGCCTTCATGCCCTTCAATCGCAAGGCATTGGACAACACGAAAACCGACGACAGGGCCATGGCCCCGGCTGCCAGCATCGGGGAAAGCAAAAGGCCAAACGCCGGATAAAGCACCCCGGCGGCCACCGGGATAAGCGCCACGTTATAGCCAAAGGCCCAAAACAGGTTCTGTTTGATGTTGCGCATGGTCTGGCGTGATACCTCGACCGCGTTGACGATCCCCTGAAGATCGCCAGACATCAAAACCACGTCGGCGCTTTCGATGGCAACATCTGTACCTGTGCCGATGGCAACGCCGATATCGGCATGCGCCAGCGCAGGGGCGTCATTGATCCCGTCGCCCACGAAGGCAATACGCCGTCCGCCCTCACGCAAGCGGTCAAGGGCTGACACCTTGCCATCAGGCAGTACGTCGGCGACCACCTCATCAATGCCGATATCCTCGGCGATTGCCTTGGCCGTGCTTTCCTTGTCGCCAGTGATCATGGTCACATGCAGCCCGCGCGCGTGCAGTGCCTTGATCGCGGCGGCACTGCTGGGTTTGACCGGATCGGAGACCGCAAGAAGCGCCGCCAATCGACCATCGATGGCGGCAAAAAGCGCGGTGCGCCCCCTGTTCGAGAGGTTGGATTCGGCATCCGACAAGGGCGAGGTGTCAATCCCCTCTCGCTCCATCAAACGGCGAGCTCCGACCAGAACGTCCCGCCCGGCGACCGTGGCACGGACGCCGTAACCGGTGATTGACTCGAAGTCTTCCACTCTTGGCATGTCTACGCCCTCTGCCTGCGCGGCGCGCGTGATCGCCTGTGCGATGGGGTGTTCCGATTGCCCTTCAACCGCGCCCACAAGGCGCAAGACTTCGGCGCGATCGACTCCGCTGGCCAACTCAAGGTCAGTCAGATCAGGGCGTCCTTCGGTGACGGTCCCGGTCTTGTCCAGGGCGATGACATCGACTGATGACAATTGTTGCAGGGCATCGCCTTTGCGGAACAAGACGCCCAGTTCCGCTGCACGACCTGTGCCGACCATGATTGATGTCGGGGTGGCAAGGCCCATTGCGCAAGGGCAGGCGATAATCAGCACAGAAACTCCGGCGACCAATGCCAACGTCATTGCGGGATCAGGGCCAAGCACCAGCCAAGTGACAACCGTCAGCGCGGCCAATATCAAAACCGCAGGCACGAACCAAAGCGTGATCTTATCCACCAAGCCCTGAATCGGTAGTTTCGCGCCCTGCGCCTCTTCGACCATTCGGATGATCTGGGCCAGCGTGGTATCGTGCCCCACGCGCGTTGCGCGGACTTGCAGGCTACCCGCACCGTTCACGGTGCCGCCCGTTACTTCGTCACCGGGGGATTTTTCCACCGGGATAGGTTCTCCAGTGATCATGCTTTCATCCACATGGGCGCTTCCTTCGGTGACCTCACCATCAACGGCGATCCGTTCGCCGGGCCTGACCAGAACGATGTCGCCCACCGAAAGCTCGGCAATATCCACGTCTTGCGCTGTGCCATCCCGGATCACCCGGGCATGGCGCGCCTGAAGACCCATGAGTTTGCGGATGGCCGCGCCCGTACGCCCTTTGGCGCGCGCCTCAAGCGACCGGCCCAGAAGGATCAGCACCACGATGACAGCCGCCGCCTCGAAATAGACCGCCCGCACGCCCTCCGGCAGCAAGGCCGGCAGGAAGGTGGCGACACAGGAATAGAGATAGGCCGCAGATGTGCCGACGGCGACAAGGCTGTTCATATCCGGTGCGCCTTTCACAAGCGCGGGAAAACCCTTGGTGTAAAAGGTGCGCCCGGGGCCGATCAGGACAAGCGTGACAAGCACGAACTGCAAGATCCAACTCGACTGTTGGCCGATCGCATGGTGGAGGAACTCCTTGAAGGCGGGGAAGACATGCCCGCCCATTTCGATGACAAAGACCGGCAGCGTCAGGGATGCCGCGATGATTGTTTTGCGAAACAGGTCCTGTGCTTCGGCGGTTTTCCGGTCTCCGGCATCTTCGGCCACCGTATCGGTTTTGGCCGGGGTTGCCGGGTAACCTGCATCGCGTGCCACTGCCATGAGATCTGCAACCGTGGTCACACCTTCCACAAAGCGCACCGTCGCCGTTTCCGATGCGAGGTTCACGTTGACATCAAGAACGCCGTCAACGGCGGCCAGTGCCTTGTCGACGCGTCCGACGCAGGACGCACAGGACATTGATTCAACATTGAAAACGACCGTTTCGGTCCGTGCCGGATAGCCGGCCTTTTCCAAGGCGGCCAAGGGGTCGGACAAAGTTGCGTTATCGGCCAAATCGAAATTCGCTTTTTCGTTGGCGAGGTTGACCGACACATTCTGCACCCCCGGCGACGCGGCCAAGGCGCGTTCGGCCCGGCCTTTGCAACCTGCGCAGGACATGCCTTGAATGGTGAGAGTCAGGTGGCGTGACATTGGAAGTACTCCTATTCTTCCTCACTCAGATAGGGCTTCCAGTCACGGGAAGGTCAAGGTGCATGCCCAAGGTTTCGCGAGTTTTTGCAAGGATCACTTGGCGAATTGCCCCGTGCCGTTCGAGATTCCCCTTCATTTGCCCGCCGTAGTGCCGCAGAAAGCAGTTGAACCCCGAATCGCACGTCATACGTGCCAAAATGTGACAGGCTCTAAGGGGCATGACGAAATGACAATTGTGGCCTGTAGCCGATGGCCCGACAAGGAAGCGAAGCATGGCAAATCACCTTTACAAGAACGACCTGCCCGATGGGCTTGACCTTGGACCTGTCGTGGCAATCGACTGTGAGACAATGGGCCTTAATCCGCATCGTGACCGCCTTTGCGTTATCCAGATGTCCGGCGGGGATGGCGACGCCCATCTCGTGCAGGTCGAACAGGGCCAGACGGAGGCCCCGAATCTGGCTGCCATGCTTGAAAACCCAGATGTGCTGA
Organism: uncultured Roseovarius sp.; assembly: GCF_913057115.1. Taxonomy (GTDB): domain Bacteria; phylum Pseudomonadota; class Alphaproteobacteria; order Rhodobacterales; family Rhodobacteraceae; genus Roseovarius. The sequence goes on along the minus strand of NZ_CAJXNN010000001.1, from coordinate 220,918 downwards.
AGCTCTTTCACTTCGGGCGCTTCGATATCGCGGCGATGTACAATGCCTTCGGTGCGCTTACGGCGCCGGTCTATTGTACCAAGATCGCCAGCAAACTGGTGCGCACCTATACCGACCGGCATGGCCTCAAGAACCTGCTTCAGGAATTGCTGAGCGTTGATATCTCGAAGCAACAGCAATCTTCCGACTGGGGCGCGCCGGACCTCACCGAAGCGCAGCTTGACTATGCGGCTTCGGATGTCCTTTACCTGCATCGTTTGCGCGATGAGCTTGACCGAATGCTGGCACGCGAAGGACGGGCCGACATGGCGCAGGCCTGTTTCGATTTCCTGCCGATGCGCGCCAAGCTCGATCTGGCGGGGTGGCCCGAGACCGACATTTTTGCGCATTCATGATGCTCGGTGCGGACAACTTTCACTCGCGCTTGGTGGCATGGATGAAAATCATCCTGCCCCTTCTGGCGCTTGGTTTGTTGTCCACGCTGTTCCTGATTTCGCGAAATGTCGACCCGACCAAGAATATTCCAATCACCAATATCGACCTTGAGCAGCGCGCCGATGACCTCGGCGCGACAAACCCCTCTTTTGCCGGCATGACAAACCGCGGGGACCGGGTTTCGGTCCGGGCTGAACAGGCCAAACCGGATGCCCGCGACCCCGAGCAGCTTTTGGCCGAGGTTGTCGAAGCGCGGTTGCAGCTTATTTCCGGAACCGTCATCGACATCACGTCGAACCATGCGGAAATGAACCAAGGCGAGTTCACCGCGAATCTGCAGGGCGATGTGAATGTCGTCACGACCAACGGGTATGACCTGAATACCGAACGATTGAACGCGCGGTTGGACCGGCTTTATGCCGAGACGCCCGGCCCGGTCCATGGAAGCGCGCCTGTCGGCACATTCAGCGCTGGGCGCATGGTCTTGGATACCGATCAAAAGACCGGCGCCGCACATTTACTTTTCACCGATGGCGTCAAGCTGTTATACACTCCGCAAACACCTGAGGAATGATTTTCGTGTCCCGAATTTTGCGGCTTGCCGTTTGTCTGTTCATCGCCATACAGCCCATGCATTTGCTGGCCCAAGGGGCGCAGGTGGCTTTTGGGAACACGCAACAGGATTCGAGCCTTCCGGTGGAAGTGACGGCGGATAATCTCAACGTCAACCAAGACGATGGCACCGCGATTTTCACTGGCAATGTCCTGATTGGGCAAGGTGAGATGCGCCTTTCGGCCCCGCGCGTTCTTGTGGTCTACAACCAAGACCAAAGCCGTATCAAACGGCTTGAGGCGACGGGCGGTGTGACCTTGGTCAGCGGTGAGGATGCGGCAGAAGCCAAGCAAGCCGACTACAACATGGACAATGGCGTTATCGAAATGGAAGGCGATGTTCTGTTGGTGCAAGGGCCTCAGGCGTTGACCGGGGATCGCATGTATGTGGATACACGGGCCGGAACGGCGCGTGTCAGCGGCCGCGTCAAAACGATCTTGCAGCCATCCGAGGAATAAGCGATGGCCAAGCCCAAACTTCATCTCGCCCACGAAAATTCCGGGCTTCAGGTCAAGAACCTGCGCAAAAGCTATAACAAGCGCGTGGTCATCCGCGACGTTTCGCTCGATTTGCAGCAGGGTGAGGTCGTGGCCCTTCTTGGCCCAAACGGTTCGGGTAAGACCACGACATTCTATGCCATCGCCGGATTGATCTATCCCGAGGGGGGGCATGTCCTTTTGGACGGGCGCGACGTTACCACGTTGCCGATGTACCGGCGGGCCAAAATGGGTGTCGGCTACTTGCCGCAGGAAATGTCGATTTTCCGCGGTATGTCTGTCGAAGACAACATCATGTCGATCCTCGATATCTCACAGCCTGACCGCCACAAGCGACGTGAACGCCTTGAAGAACTGCTTTCGGAGTTCTCGATCGAGCATCTTCGCCGCGCTCCCGCGCTTGCCCTTTCAGGGGGTGAGCGGCGGCGTGTGGAAATCGCGCGCTGTTTGGCGGCCGATCCCAAATATCTCCTTCTGGACGAGCCTTTTGCCGGGGTTGATCCGATTTCCGTTGGGGATATCCGGCATCTTGTCGCCGACCTGAAAAAGCGCGGAATCGGTGTTCTCATCACCGACCACAATGTGCGTGAAACGCTCGAAATCGTTGACCGGGCCTATATTCTGCACGATGGCAAAGTACTTATGTCCGGTAGCCCCGAAGAAGTGGTCGAGAACGAAAACGTGCGCCGTGTCTATCTCGGCGATAGTTTTCGCATTTCGTAAACGCGTGGGCAAAACTGTCATTCGAATGTCATTGACAAGAGGCCGTCAAAGGGCCTCAAATAGGGTATGACATTCGATCACCCCGCGCTGTTCCCGCATGTGGCCCTCTTGTCAGGGCCGGGCCAGCGACAAACTGCAAGAATGTCATTTTTCCGCATCCGAGGCTGATATTTGCATTGGTGCTTTTGCGCCCTGCAAGCCGGTTTTGGAGTGTTTAAACGAAGGAGATAAGATGCGTTACCAAATCAGTGGAAAACAGATCGATGTTGGCGAAGCCCTCCAGACTCACGTCAAGACGGAACTGGGTGAAGCCGTGGCCAAATATGCCGAAAGGCCCACTGACGCGCATGTCATCTTTTCCAAAAGCGCCAGTGAATACGTTTGCGAATCCATCGTGCATTTGTCCACTGGCCTGACAGCGCAAGCCAAGGCCCATGCGCATGAGATCTATGCAGCCTTCGACAAATGCTGCGAGAAAATGGAAAAACAACTAAGGCGGTACAAGCGGCGCCTGAAAGACCACCATCGCGAACGTGCGCAGCCGGTTGAACTCTTGGGCGCGTCCTCTTATATCCTCGCCTCAGAAAGCGAGGATGAGGATTCGGAGCCTGAAAACCTGCAGCCCGTGATCGTGGCCGAGATGGAAACGCAAATCCCATCCCTATCGGTCGGCGAAGCGGTCATGCAGATGGAACTGGCCGAGGCCCCGGTGCTTGTGTTTCGGAACGAGAAAAATGACGGGTTGAATGTGGTGTACCGCCGCGAAGACGGCAACATCGGCTGGATCGACCCGTAAACCACGAAGCGAGGCGCTGATGCGCCAGCCTGTCGGAGCGACGCTGAACAGATGGAAATGTCTATGATCCTCAAACCTGAGGCAGTCCGCGTGTTGTCTTCTGCATCGAGCAAGAAGCGTTTGCTCCACGAGCTGGGCGATCTCGCCGAGTCAGCCTATGGGATTGATCAACCCAGTGCCGTTGAAGCGCTTCAGGAACGTGAAAGCCTTGGGCCCACCGGTGTTGGACATGGGGTGGCGCTTCCGCATGCAAGAATCGACGGAGTCGAAGAGGTTCTGGGTGTTTTTGTCCTGTTGGAAAAACCCGTGGATTTCGATGCCGTGGACCGGCAGCCTGTCGATGTGGTTTTTGCGTTGTTCGCGCCGCTCGACGCGGGTGTCGAGCATCTCAAGGCACTGGCTCTTGTCTCGCGTACGCTGCGTGATCCGTCGGTTTGTGCCAAGTTGCGGTCCAACAGTGACCCCGCGACTCTGCACACCATCGTAACAGAAGCTCAGGCCGTTCAGGCGGCCTGACCTTCAGGGCGTTACGCCCGCCATTTGCCGAAGCCAAACATCATGTAATCGCGCTGATAGACTGACCTTGCCAGGTCTTCGAGATCGTCGTCATAGATCTCGGCCAAGGCAAAGGGAGTGTCCTCTTTCGCCTTGGCCGGGCGTGGCGGCTTGGAATAGCCGACCTGCTTGGCGATGATTGGCAGCAGCGTGCTCATTTCATCTTCGCGGATGATCATGTCTGGCAGGGAAAACTCGCTCATCCCCTGCATAACCGAGGTTTGGGTTGCCCAATGCGCATCATTGCGGATGCCCGTCTGTCCGGCAAGGTTGGCCTTGAGGAACGTCAGGAACGCGCCAAAGGCTTCGCGGTGGGCGCGGCGGTCGTAATCGTCCTCAGGGTTGCCTCCGGGAATGGGCAGTTTGTAGAAATTGCGCAGGGTCTTGCGAATGTCCGAAAAGGTACCTGGCCCGCGCATCAATATCCGCGTGCAAAACACATGATGCGCCCGCGCCAAGGGATGCCGAAGCACGGTAAAACTGCGGTGTTTTCGGTTGCGCCGCTTCCACTGCCGCAAACCCTTCTGTTGCATTTTGGTGGGCAACGTGTCTTCAGGCACGCCATCCAGTGCGGCCAGCCATGCGTGCACCTCGTGCTCGGGGCCAGCACGCATCGGCATGTATAAAAGCGGTGCCTTGGCCCCGGTGACATAACCCGGCACGCCCGGCCCGCGACGTGGCTCGAAATTGGGCGTCCGTGTCAGGTTGAAAGGGTCCAACCCCGACAGCGCGCGTTCCATTTCATCATAGTTGGAAACCTTGTCCTCAAGGCCGCTCGGGTTTTGTTTCTTGAGCGAGGCATCCAAAGCCTCAAGTTGTTCGTCACTCCCCAAGAACTTCGCCAGCCCATTGATGACATCAAGGTTCTGCAAATCTTCATAGGCCACGTAAAACCCTGTCTGCCCCGTGGTTTGCAAACGATTCAGCAACATCACCTGAAATTCCTGCAGGCGGGCGACGTGCTTTTCAAACTCCGGCCCGTCAAAGGCGATCTTGCTGTCTTTGCGGCGCTTCACGTTGGTCAGTTTCCATTGCCCGGTTGCCTGGGCAATCTTCCAGCTGACATAGCTGTCCACCGGATTGCGCGTCAGGATGATCTTGGCGCAGCGCGGATCGTCCAGACAGATATCGAGGACCCGTTGATCGTGGTCGTTGAAAAACCGAAAGCCGCCCAAGCCATCCGAATGTTCCTTGATTGTATTGATCAAGCGCGCCGGGTCCGCATCGCGCATGTCCTGCGTGACGCCTAGAATCTCGCTCTTATTGGGATAACCGATGAAATGCGGATTGAACGCCTCGCCATGGCACTGGAAGCTGTCGAAAGCGTTGAGATTGCTTTCCAGAAAGTTCGATCCGGTGCGCATCTCGGCGAACACCACGAAGTAATCAAAAGGGCCAGACATGTGGGGTTACTGCACCAGATAGGGTTTGGGTTTGTTGTGCGGTGGTTCATGCGGGTCATGCGCCACCGGGAAATCCCCCATCAGGTAGGGGTGCATCCCTTGGTTTTTGAGGTTCTGGAGGAACTGCCCAAAACCGCTGAGGTCAGACATCCGTGGCACCTCGGACAGCCCGCGCAGGTTTTGCTGCCCGATCTCGTCTATGATGGTCTGCAATGGTTCCATCGGTGCCTCGATGAACTCGGCCATTGTCCAGATACGCACACGGGCTTTCGTCCAGGGTGACCGAAGCACGTCCAAATGCTTGCTTTCCACTTGCTGAAGGCGCGCGGCCTCCTTGCGGATGTCCGAGAAATTGGCGTTGGACTTGAATAACGGCACGGCCCATGCCCCGGTAATGACCGAGATCTGCGCATTGGGGTCCTTGGCCAGATCCCATTCCAGGTTCTTGATGTGGTCGCGCGGGCCCATTTGAAAGCACTGCCGCTCTCCGCGTGTGTTCCAGATCAGGCTGGCAAGGAAGGCCCGCGGGTTATAATCCCGCAGTGTCGCGCTGTCGCTCAAAGCGCCGTTCATGACCGTCTGTCCATCCGAAAACTCGGCGCGCTCGGGGGCAAAAAGATGGCCATGCACCCGCGTGCCAGTGATCTTGGCCAGCCATGTCTCGAAATTCTCAAAGAGGTCGCTGAACCCTTCGAACACTGAGTACTGCGCACAGGTCAGGCCATTTTCACGCCCTTCCACCGGAAAGCGGCTTTGCATCAATAGCCCCGGCCTCCCGCGCGTTCGGCGCTCCACAGCCTTGGCGAAAATGCGGTCAATCTTGCCAGGGTTGGGCTCGGTCCGCTTCATGGCCCCGGCGTTATCGCTCAGGAAGGCATTGTAAAGACGATCGGCAAAAGGCCATATCTTGCGCGCCACGAAACAATCCGAGCGGCGCAGAAGCTGTAGGTGATCGTCGTAGAATATATGGGGCTTTCCCTGATAATCGAACTTCGACAGGGTCAGGGAACGGCTTTCGATTTGCCGCGAATACTGTCGTACAAGCGTTTGGAAATAGCTTTCGTCCGGAATCCAGACGCTCTTGAAATACCTGTCATAGGCGCTGCGCTCGGGGTCTGACAGGATCGCCGACAGGGTTTGCCGCGTCAGGCACCACCATTGGCTGCCCATATGCGGCACGATGCCATTGGGAATGCGCCGCCTATAGCCGACGGCTCGCTGCAGGGCGACATAGCGATCGAACAGGTACCGGTGTTTGCGCCAAGAAAACGGAAAGCGCAGGGTGAACCGTTCATGGTCCAAGCCGCCGATTGTCCAAGGCACATCCGCTGTCGTGGCGGACTCGATGAAATCGGTCTGCGGACGATCTGCCAGATAGTCGATCAATTCCTGTACAGGCCGCAGCGGAAGGCACGACCCCGAGGCGAGATAGACATGCCGCACGTCCGGAAAGTCATTCAACATCAACTCCGCTGCGCCTTGCGTCGCCGCCACAAGGCCCCAAGTTCCCCACTCGCAGCGATGGCGCTTGGAAAACCGCACAGCCGGCAAATCCGACAGGGATTTCTTGAAGGCGTCATAGGCGGGTTTCGGAACGCCTTTGTCGGCATGGATCACCAGCGGACAACCGGCCGCCGCCCAATGGCGTGCAACCTGCTCGGCCCTGTCAAAGGCCGTATGCACCAGCATGATGATCCCGACACTCACCCGTATCTGCCCTTTCCTCAGGCCCAGTTTCCCTTGGACATCAGCCCAAGAATTTCCAACTGGCGCCAGTTTATATATTTCTCCGACCATTTGCACCAAAGGTCGGGATTATCGCGCAGGCTATCGGCATAGGCCTTGTATTCCAAGCTTGCCGAATAATGTTGTCCGCGCTGCAATTCCTCTTCGGCCTTGGCGGTGAAGGTATCCAGAAACTTGGCGTGAAGCAGGATACCGCTGGCTTTCTCACCGCCCCATTGGTCATAGGTCAGGTTCAGGCCACGCGGCAAAAGCATGTGGGTCGAACTGACATAGGCATTGCGCTTGTCCCATTTGACCAAGGGCGTCTTGTTCAACGCGGGGGCCTTTTTCGGGTTGTCGCGAAAGAACACCCTTGCCCTGGGCCCACCTTGAATCCACAGATTGCCGAAGGCCTTGTTTTTCTCGATCACGTAGTTGCCCGGGTCGAACCAGGATGCAATCTCAAGCGGGTCTTGCCCAAGCTGATAGGGGACCGCATCAATCCGACCTTTTGGATACATATCCAAGAGCATCGCGCCGAAGGACCGTACTTGCGAGGTGTCCAACCAATCCGTCAGCGCCCGGATCGGCCGCGTGTCGCAGAAGGGATAGATGAAGAATTCGTCCGGGTCGACAACAAGAGTCCAGTGACCATGGCCATACTTTCCCTGCAACCAGTTCAGCCAATCAACCCCGAACCGGGCGTTCTTGTAGCTTGCCTTGGTGGTCCAGAGTGAAACATCCTCCTGTGCAGCCAGATACTCACGCCCGCCATCTTGGCTATCGTTGTCGACCATGATGAAATGCGACACGCCAAGGTCGCGGTAATACTTCATGAAATATGGCAGGCGCACATATTCGTCGCGAAAGGTGGAAAACAGCAGCACGTCACCGGGGCGTATGCGCGCCGTGCGGTCCTTGACTGGCAGCAACGAGAAATGCTTGCGCCAAGCCCGCAGCTTGGCGCGCTTGCGCTTGAGCCGCATGCGATATGATTGCAACGGCCGCACCGGTTAATTCCTTTTTCGTTTATCGTTTGGCATGCTCGACTTTACCCGCTTGGACCTTAACACATTCTTGTGCTTGTCAGAAAACAAACCGGCCTCAAGGTTGATATTGTTTATCGTTTTGAAACGCCCGATGGTCAAATCCAATTTCCTTTTGACATCAAACCCATGGCCTCAAGTTGTCGCCAGCTTATGAATTTGGTGGAGGTACGGGACCACAAGTCGGGGTCGTCGATCAGGCGGTCGTAGTACGCCTCGTAAAGATCGCTATTGGCGAAATGCTCACGCCGTGATTTTTCCTCGGCGGATTTGTCGACGATCACATTCAGGAACTTGCTGTGCAGCAGAATGCCCGAGGCGATCTCGCCCCCGTCATCGGCGTAGACATGGTTCAAGCGCCGCGGCAGCAATGAATGCGTGGAGCTCACATATGCGAACCGCCGGTTCCATTTGACCAGCGGGATCTTCCCCATGGTCGGGGCGCGGCGCGGCTGATCTGCGAAAAAGCACCGGGCCCGCACGCCGCCTTGAATCCACAGGTTCTGCAAATCCGGTTTTCGCTGGATCATGTAGTTGCCGCCATCGAACCAACACAGTTGGTGGAATGGGTCGTCCCCGGGCTGATAGGGATGCGTGCTCAACCGGCCTTTGGGATACATATCCAGCATCAGAGCACCGAACGACCCGCGCTCATTCCGTTCCAACCACTCGGTCAGGGCGGGCAGGGGGCGTGTATCATGATGCGGATAGATGAAGATTTCATCGGCATCCAATGTCAGGCACCAATGCCCATGGGCATATCGCGCCTGCAGCGCGGTCAGCCAATCCATGCCAAATCGTGACAGCTTGTAACTGTGGCGCGTGGTCCAAAGCGATACGTCGGGCTGATCGGACAGGTATTCGCGTGTGCCGTCATCGCTGGCGTTATCCACGAACAGAAAATGCGCCACACCCAATCGCCTGTGGTGATCCAAGAAATGTGGCAGCCGCACAATTTCGTTGCGAACGGTCACGGCCCCCAGAATATCGCCCTTGGCAATCTGATCCGTTCTATTGACCACACCACGCAACTGCTGGCGTTTGCGCAAGGCCCTGAACAACAGGCGGCGGCGTTTCCACCGCAGCCTGTAAGCCATTATCGCATCGTTAAGCTGGTTCATGGGCGCCCGCGTTCAGCCATCCGCCGTGTCACGGTTCAATTCCTAACGCACGGCGGGCGATGCACCAAGCACCTGACGGCGCTTATTGCGCTGCCTTGCGGGCATGCACCACGTCATTGAGGTAGGACCAAAGGTCATCCCGCAGGTCATCGCGGCCCAAGGCAAAAGAAACCGTGGCCTGAAGGAAGCCCGCTTTCGAGCCGCAATCAAAGCGCTGCCCCTCGAAGCGATAACCATAGACTTCCTCGCCGCTTTCGCGGGCTTCGTCGATGGCGTCGGTCAATTGGATTTCACCGCCTGCGCCGGTCTTTTTCTTGTTGAGGTTCCGCAGGATTTGCGGCGTCAGGATATACCGCCCGATGACCGCAAGGTTGGAGGGAGCCGATCCGGCTTGGGGCTTTTCCACCATGCCCTTGGTCGACACGATCCGCCCCATGTCTTCCTTGATGTCCAGAATGCCATAGGCCGATGCCTTGTCCTCGGGCACCTCCATGGCGGCCACCATGTTGCTTTGGGTGTCTTCGAAAGCCTCGACCATCTGCGCAAGGCAGGATTTCTCGGCCGCGATCACATCGTCCGGCAGGATCACCGCGAAGGGTTCATTCGCGATCAAGCGCCGCGCGCACCACACCGCGTGCCCAAGCCCAAGCGGTTTGTGTTGCCGCATATAGGCGACCTCACCACTATCCATGTTGGTGTTTTTCAAAACCTCAAGAAGGTCATCCTTACCTTTCTTGCGAAGCTCTTGTTCAAGCTGAGGAGCGTTGTCGAAATAATCCTCAAGCGCGCCCTTGCCGCGCGAGGTGACGAAGATGAATTCCTTGATGCCTGCCTCACGCGCTTCGTCAATGGCGTATTGCACCAATGGGCGGTCGACCAGCGTCATGATTTCCTTGGGCACAGATTTGGTCGCCGGCAAAAACCGGGTCCCCAACCCTGCGACGGGAAAGATCGCTTTCGTGACCTTGTTTCTCATTTACCTGCTCCTCACAACTTCACGGTTACCAGTGAACTTTTTTATCCACTTTTACCGATTAGCCGGAAAAGGTGAAGAAAATTGGGCCAACGTGGCCACATTTTTAAGAACACTTGCCCTTTCGCCACGAAATTTGACGGCGCTCAGGGCATTCCCATCTCTGACATCATGTCTTCCAGCCGCGGTACATCCTCTGGGTTGTTCAACTCCCAGAACTGTCGCCCGCGCGATTGTACTTCGACGCAGAGAATGCGCCGTCCGCTTTCGAGAAACCGCAACTGTTCCAAGCCTTCTAGAGTTTCCAGCGGCCCGGCATCCCACGAAGGATAGGTGGCGAGTGCCTCGGGGCGATAGGCATAAACACCCACATGGTGAAAGACGGGTGTATCGTCGGAGTCCTCATACCGCGATCCGGTATAGGGGATGACCTCTTTCGAGAAATATAGCGCATGGCCCCCGGTCCCGAACACGGCTGTCGTTCCGCCAACACGACCATTGGCACGATCATCCAAAAACCCGTTCAGGGCTCGCCCGTCACAACGCAAAACAGGCGTGGCGACGTCCGCTTGCGCATCAGCGCGCAGGCCCTTGACCAAATCTTCGATAAACCAATGCGGCGTCAAAGGTGCATCGCCCTGAAGGTTCACCACGATCTCGTAGCCACCGCCCAGCGCCTCATGCGCCTCCGCGCAGCGTTCCGTGCCATTGGCGCAGGTCTCCGAGGTCATCACAACATCGGCACCAAAGGCCTCGCATGCGGTTTTGATGCGGTCATCATCCGTGGCCACAACCACCCGATCCACACCCTCGACACCCTGCGCTGCCTCCCATGAACGGCGGATCAGGCTCTTTGACTCACCGGTGGCACCCCGCAGTTCCGCCAAGGGTTTGCCGGGATAGCGCGACGACGCGAAGCGGGCGGGTATGACAACCAGAACCGACATCACGCGGACTTCAACTCGACCGAGGGTGAATAGGCAATAAAGAATGGGTTGGCATAGCCCTCCTTGCCATAGGTCAGCGGTGCATGATCGTCGAAACGCACGACCTGCCCTCCGGCACCATGCAATACGGCATGGCCAGCGGCGGTATCCCATTCCATCGTCCGGCCAACACGCGGGTACACATCCGCCTCTCCGGTCGCGATCAAACAGAACTTGAGCGATGACCCCGCGCTTTTCATGTCCTTCACGGCATATTTGTTGATGTAGTCCTCGGTGGCTTGATCGCGGTGCGATTTGCTCGCCACCACCATGAGCGCGCTGTTGTCAGCCTGGGACACCTTGATCGGTGTGACCTCACCCATGGTTTCGGCGATAAAGGGGGCCACCTCTTCTGCGGCACGACCATCCGCCAAGGTCATGAACATCCGGTCACGTGCCGGGGCATAGACCACGCCACGCGTCGGCACGCCGTTTTCCACGTATGCGATGTTGACGGTGAAATCGCCACGCCGGTTGATGAACTCCTTGGTGCCATCCAGCGGATCAACAATCAGAAAGGTATCGCCGGTCATGCTGTGCGAACTGGCCTGCTCCTCGGTGATCAGCAGGACATCGGGAAACGCCTCGCGAAGACCTGCCGAGATCAGGGCATCGGCGGCTTCATCGGCTTCGGTCACCGGACTGTCGTCAGATTTTGTTTTCACGTCGAAATCATCTGCATTGTAGATTTCCATGATCCTTTCGCCTGCCCCAAGGGCCAAACGGCGCATCACGGTCACCAGTTTCTCGTAGTCCAATGTCACTCTCCGAATTAGGTGCGCCTGTTGTTGCCGCACGTATTGCGAGATTAGTCGCCGCCCCTTATGCTACTTGGGTAACGGGACAGCAAGAAATCCGTGCAACAAATCCAACAGGCAGCCGGGCAGAAACGGACATGTTCCAGAACCTAAGGCCGAGATCCAAGATCCACTCCGCCGTCGCGATGATCGAATTGGTTTATCACGCGACAGTGCGGAGCGTGCGCAAATCTCATGGCAACGCGCTTTGGGCCCTCGGAAGCAACATGATGCAGGCGATCATTTTCGTCTTGGCCTTCTACGTCATGTTCTCGGTGCTTGGCCTCAAGGGTGCGCGACTGCGTGGTGATTTCCTGCTTTACCTGATGTCAGGCATCTTCCTTTTCTTGACGCACGTAAAATGCCTCAGCGCGGTCGTCGGGGCAGAAGGGCCATCATCGGCGATGATGCAACATGCACCGATGAACACCATAATCTCCATTGCGTCAGCCGCCCTTGGATCGCTCTATATCCAGGTTTTGTCCCTTTTCGTGATTTTGTTCGTCTACCACGTGGCTTTCACGCCCTTTGAGGTGGACCAACCCATTGCCGCCTTTTCGATGTTGTTGCTTGGCTGGTTCACGGGGTTGGCGATCGGCCTTTGCCTCTTGGCGATCAAACCATGGTTCCCGACCTTCGTTGAGATTTTCACAACTGTCTATCAACGGGCCAACATGATTGCATCAGGCAAGATGTTCGTGGCCAATTCTCTGCCCCCGACGATGTTGGCCATGTTTGACTGGAACCCGCTTTTCCATGCGATTGACCAATGCCGTGGATTCGCCTTCGTCAATTACTTCCCGCGCAATTCCTCTTGGGAATATCCGCTATATGTCGGGATCGCATTGCTAATGCTGGGGCTCATGGGAGAGTTCTATACCCGCCAATATGCCTCGAACAGCTGGAACGCGCGCCGATAATCCCATGCGTGATCGATTGGCAAGAATACATGCCATGCAGTCATCGGCGGACGGGGTGATTCAATCGACAACACGGCATGTCAGGTTGATCCGGCCACCTTTTTCCAGAAGAGAGGAAGACCCGAACCTTATCTTGTCCACACCATGGTAAGTCAGCCGGGCCGCCCCACCCATCAGCACAACATCACCCGACAAAAGCCAGATCGACTCGGTCTTGCCGCCGCGCGTCGTGTTTCCAATGCGGAACAACCCCTCGTCACCCAATGAAATCGACAATACGGGCCAAGAAAAATCCGCCTCGTCACGGTCTTGGTGCAGGCCCATCTTCGCACCCTCGCCATAGTAGTTCACAAGGCAGCAATCCGGCCCACGCTCGGCGCTGACCAGCTCTTGCCAGATTTCCAAGACCCGTCCGGGAATGGCGGGCCAAGGTCGGCCATCGGGGTGTTCAGTTACATAGCGATAGCCGCGCTTGTCCGACATCCAGCCATACTTGCCCGCCGATGTCATCCTGACCCGCATCGGTTTGCCATATGGCGTCATCGGCGAAAACATCGGTGCCTGCGCCACGACTCCACGCAAATCTTCTACCAGGGCGGCCTGCTCTGTTGTGTCCAGCAACCCACGATAAATGCGAAATCCGCGAATATTGAGGTAATCCCTAGTCATGATTCCCGCAGATTCGCTGAAAATCCGCCCGCGATTAACCCCAAAATTGCGAAATCTGAGTTCTCCAAGCGCTTGCAGGCCCGTAGCCCCCTGCCTATATACGCCACGAAGCGCGGTACGGGCGATGCCCTCCGCCTCGAAACCGGGGGCCTGATGCCGAAACGGGTCGGGCGTCCGCACAATCGCCTTGAGATAGAAGGGATCGAAAAACATGTCCAAAGTCATTGGTATTGACCTCGGCACCACCAACTCCTGCGTCGCTATCATGGATGGTAGCCAAGCACGGGTGATCGAAAACTCCGAAGGGGCGCGCACCACGCCGTCCATCGTCGCGTTCACCGAAGATGAACGCCTCGTCGGCCAATCTGCCAAGCGGCAGGCCGTGACCAACCCCGAAAACACCGTCTTTGGCGTCAAGCGCCTGATCGGTCGTCGTTTCGACGACAGCGATCTTGCCAAGGACAAGAAGAACATGCCGTTCAACGTCATCGATGGCGGCAACGGCGATGCATGGGTCGAAGCCCGCGGCGAGAAATATTCGCCCAGCCAAATCTCGGCCTTCATCCTCGGCAAGATGAAAGAAACTGCTGAGTCCTACCTTGGCGAAGAGGTGACGCAGGCCGTCATCACCGTGCCCGCCTACTTCAACGACGCACAGCGTCAGGCCACTAAAGACGCCGGCAAAATCGCTGGCCTCGAAGTGCTGCGCATCATCAACGAGCCGACCGCGGCCGCGCTGGCCTATGGCCTCGACAAGGAAGATACCCACACCATCGCGGTCTATGACCTTGGCGGCGGTACCTTCGACGTGACCATCCTTGAGATCGACGATGGCCTCTTCGAGGTCAAATCGACCAACGGCGACACCTTCCTCGGCGGTGAAGACTTTGACATGCGCATCGTCAACTACCTCGCCGATGAGTTCAAAAAGGAGAACGGCGTCGACCTGACCAAGGACAAGATGGCCCTCCAGCGTCTGAAAGAAGCCGCCGAGAAAGCCAAGATCGAACTGTCCAGCAGCTCGCAAACCGAAATCAACCAGCCCTTCATCTCGATGGGCTCGGACGGTCAGCCGCTGCACATGGTCATCAAACTGACTCGCGCCAAGTTGGAAAGCCTTGTGGGCGACCTGATAAAATCCTCGATGAAACCTTGCCAAGCCGCATTGAAGGACGCGGGCCTCGCGGCCAATGAAATCGACGAAATCGTTCTCGTCGGTGGTATGACCCGTATGCCCAAAGTGGTCGAAGAGGTGACCAAGTTCTTCGGCAAAGAGCCGCACAAAGGCGTGAACCCCGATGAGGTCGTCGCCATGGGTGCCGCCATTCAGGCCGGCGTTCTGCAAGGTGACGTCAAAGACGTTGTCCTGCTCGACGTCACGCCGCTGTCGCTTGGTATCGAAACGCTTGGCGGTGTCTTCACCCGCCTGATCGACCGCAACACCACGATCCCGACGAACAAAAGCCAGATCTTCTCGACCGCCGAAGACAACCAAGGCGCCGTGACGATCCGCGTGTTCCAGGGTGAGCGTGAGATGGCTGCCGACAACAAGCTACTGGGTCAGTTCAACCTTGAAGACATCCCACCGGCACCGCGCGGTATGCCCCAGATTGAGGTGACCTTCGACATCGACGCCAACGGCATCGTGTCGGTCTCCGCCAAGGACAAAGGCACCAACAAGGAGCAGAAGATCACGATCCAAGCCTCCGGTGGCCTGTCCGACGAGGACATCGAAAAGATGGTCAAGGAAGCCGAGGAAAACGCCGAGGCCGACAAGGAACGCCGCGAACTGGTGGAATCCCGCAACCAGGCCGAAAGCCTCATCAACTCGACCGAGAAATCGCTTGAGGAACACAGCGACAAGGTTGACCCGACCACTGTCGAGGCGATCGAGCTTGCGGTTTCCGCCCTCAAGGAAGACCTCGAAAAAGACGATGTCACGGCCGAGAAAATCAAAGGCGGTATCCAGAACGTGACCGAGGCTGCCATGAAACTCGGCGAGGCGATCTACAAGGCCCAAGCCGAAGAGGCTGAAGATGGCCCCGCTGCCGCTGATGAAGCGGGTGGTGCCGGCGACGACGATATCGTCGACGCCGACTTCGAGGACCTCGACGACGACAAGCGCTCGTAACGCGCCTGACGGGACCAATGGGGCCGGTCCGATCCTTGGGCCGGCCCCGCGTGTTCCACAAAAAGGAGATCCCCGATGGCCAAACGTGATTATTACGAAGTGCTTGGGCTTTCCAAGGGCGCCTCGGCGGACGAGATCAAGAAGGCCTACCGGAAAAAGGCCAAGGAACTTCACCCCGACCGCAACAAGGACAACCCCGAGTCCGAGAAACAGTTCAAGGAAGCGGGAGAAGCCTACGACGTTTTGAAAGACCCCGAAAAGAAAGCCGCCTACGACCGTTTCGGGCATGCGGCCTTTGAGGGTGGCAACGGTGCGGGTGCACGTCCGGGTGGCGGTTTCGGTGGTCACCCCGGACAGGGTGATTTTGCCTCGGCCTTCTCGGATGTCTTCGACGATCTCTTCGGCGACTTCATGGGCGGTGGGCGCGGTCCCGGCGGGCGTCAACGCGCCGCGCGAGGGTCGGACCTGCGCTACAATCTGCGTGTGACCTTGGAAGAAGCCTATAACGGGCTGCAAAAAACCATCAACGTGCCGACGTCGGTGCAATGCGATGCCTGCGATGGCTCGGGCGCCGAGGGCGGGGCCGAACCTACCACATGTCCCACCTGTTCGGGTATGGGTAAGGTCCGTGCGCAACAAGGGTTCTTTACCGTTGAACGTACCTGCCCCACTTGCTCGGGCCTGGGCCAGATCATCAAGAACCCCTGCAACACTTGCCACGGGCAAGGTCGCGTTGAAAAAGATCGCGCGCTGAGCGTGAACATCCCCGCAGGCGTCGAAACCGGCACCCGCATTCGCCTTGCAGGCGAGGGTGAGGCCGGGATGCGCGGCGGCCCGCCGGGTGACCTTTATATTTTCATCGAGGTCGCCCCGCATGAGTTGTTCGAGCGCGAGGAAAGCAATCTTTTCTGCCGTGTGCCTGTCTCGATGACGACGGCGTCGCTTGGTGGCGATATCGAAGTGCCCACCATAGACGGTGGTCGCAGCCGGGTGAAGATTCCCGCAGGTTCCCAATCGGGCCGCCAGATGCGCCTGCGCAACAAGGGCATGCCCGCCCTGCGTGGCGGCAGCGCGGGGGATATGTTCATCGAACTGGCCGTGGAAACCCCGGTGAACCTGACCAGCCGCCAAAAAGAGCTTCTGCGCGAGTTCGAGGAGCTGTCAGAAGACAATAACCCCGAAAGCAAAAGTTTCTTTTCCTCGGTCAAGAGCTTTTGGGATTCGATGAAGTCCTGATCTTTCATCGAATCAACAGACCAAAAGGCGCGCAAACTCTGCGCGCCTTTTTTACATCCAACGATCTGTATCGACCTGATTCTCGTTTGCAATCGCGGCAAACTGCTGTATAGGCGGGCGTCATACATGCGCGTGCGGCCCGCTCTGGCCAGAATCACCCCGGTTGATCAATTGCCGGTTCGGGTTGTCCACGTGCACCACAGTTAACAGACAGAACCCGAAACAAAGGTTTGATTCAAAATGGCAAATACGCCCCAGTCCAAAAAGCGCGCCCGTCAGAACGAACGCCGCTTCGCCGTCAACAAAGCCCGTCGTTCGCGCATCCGCACTTACCTGCGTAATGTTGAAGAAGCGATCGCTTCGGGTGACAAAGATGCCGCACAAAAGGCCCTGCGCGCCGCCCAGCCCGAGCTGATGCGCGGTGTCACCAAGGGTGTTTTTCACAAGAACACCGCATCGCGCAAAATTTCTCGCCTCGCGGCTCGCGTAAAGGCGCTCGGCTAAGGCGCGACCTAAGCTATTGTTTTCTAAAGGCGCCCAATCTGCGGCGCCTTTTTGTTTGCGCCGGCTATGCGAAGGGATAGAGATTCTTTTTCACCAAACACAGAGTCAAGCGCTAAGAACAGTTGCCGCAGCACCCTGCAAATTGCTAGCTTCAGACCTGCGATTCACGCTTGGGGGGACAGGCAGTTGCAGCGTCGCAAAAAGGTCAAATAGGCCAGACAGGCGATGTTGTTTCCGGAGCCAGCGTTCCGGACGTCCGACAAGTAGACATGTAGCAGGTTAAAGCGTTTACGCAGTCATGGGGATTTCTGCGCCAACGGGCCAGCTGCCGCATTGAGAGTGATGTTTTGGCTAGGGCCCCTCCTCCGTTGATCCGTCAGCGGGACCAAGAGGCTTTGCCAACGACCTCCCGGCATGTGTCGCATTCGCCGCACTTCGCGGTTGGGGAATGTGGATTTTGTGGAACGGGATAGCATGACACAAGAACAATGGGGCAAGGTCAAACAACAACTCCTGAAAACGGTCGGCAGCAACAATTACAAGACCTGGATTGAGCCGCTCGAACTGCAGGAGGTCTCCGACGGGGTCGCCACCCTCGCAGTACCTACCAGCTTTCTGGGCAATTACGTTTCGCAGAATTTCGGCGATTTGATCCTTTACCAGATGGGCAACATCAATTCCGATGTCCGCCGGATCAGCTTTCAGGTCGCCGCCAACAGCGCGGCGCGCCCGCCGCGCCAAGCCCAAAACACCACCGACGCGCACTCCGAAATGTCGCCCGCTGCGCCTGCTGCCAGTAAATCCGCCATGATGAGCGAGAGCCTTTTTCCGACCGCTCCACTGGATGACCGTTTCACCTTCGACAGCTTCATCGTCGGCAAACCCAACGAATTGGCCCATGCCGCGGCCAAACGTGTGGCCGAAGGTGGCCCCGTCACCTTCAACCCATTGTTTCTCTATGGCGGTGTGGGTCTTGGTAAAACGCACCTTATGCACGCCATTGCATGGGAGCTGCAAAACCAACGCCCCGATCTCAGAGTGATCTACCTCTCCGCCGAACAATTCATGTACCGTTTTGTCCAAGCCTTGCGCGACCGCAAGACCATGGACTTCAAGGAAATGTTCCGCTCGGTCGATGTGCTGATGGTCGACGACGTGCAATTCATCGCCGGCAAGGAAAGCACGCAGGAGGAGTTTTTCCATACCTTCAACGCGCTTATCGACCAGAAGAAGCAAATCATCATCTCGGCCGACCGCGCCCCGGGTGAAATCGCCAATCTTGAGGAGCGCATCCAGTCGCGCCTGCAATGCGGCCTCGTCGTGGATCTGCATCCTACGGATTACGAATTGCGCCTCGGCATCCTGCAATCGAAAACCGAGCAATACAGCGCCCAGTATCCGGGCCTGAAAATCGCCGATGGCGTGCTGGAATTCCTCGCGCACCGTATCTCGACCAACGTGCGCGTCCTCGAAGGGGCGTTGACCCGGCTTTTCGCCTTCGCCTCGCTCGTGGGCCACGAAATCACACTGGAACTGACGCAGGATTGCCTTGCTGATGTGCTGCGCGCCTCCGAGCGCAAAGTGTCGGTCGAAGAAATCCAACGCAAGGTTTCGGATCACTACAACATCCGCCTCAGCGACATGATCGGCCCCAAGCGCCTGCGCAGCTTCGCGCGCCCGCGTCAGGTTGCCATGTATCTCTGCAAACAACTGACCAGCCGCTCCCTGCCGGAAATCGGCCGCCGTTTTGGCGGTCGGGATCATACAACTGTAATGCACGGCGTTAAGCGGATTGACGAGTTGCGTCAGCAAGATGCCCAGATCGCCGAAGATCTGGAAATGCTGCGCCGCACGCTCGAAGGCTGAGCGCCTTTCGCGCCACAGAATGTCAGAGCGACCCGCAACCGCGGGGCCGCTCTTGACGTGCCTGTGAATAAACCCGAAAACACAACAAAAGGCTTGAGGCCAAAGGGGAAGTTGCTAACGTGCTCCCCCGGCCAGAGGGTCGGCACCTGACTAGGGAGCGAGGGTTATGAAACTCAGCATCGAACGCGGAACGCTGCTCAAGGCCGTGGCACAGGCTCAATCGGTCGTGGAGCGCCGCAATACCATCCCGATCCTCGCCAACGTGCTGATCGAAGCCGAAGGCGACGCCGTGCATTTCCGCGCCACCGACCTTGATATCGAAGTGGTCGACAAGGCCCCGGCCCAAGTCGAACGCGCCGGTGCCACCACCGTTTCCGCGGTCACCCTGCACGAAATCGTCCGCAAACTGCCCGATGGCGCGCTTGTCACCCTCACCGACGATGGCGCATCCGGGCGCCTGACGGTCGAGGCGGGGAGGTCCAACTTCAACCTCGCGACCTTGCCGAAAGAAGATTTTCCGGTCATGGCCTCGTCGGAATATAGCGCCAATTTCTCGGCCCCCGCGCCGACCCTGCGCCGCCTTTTCGACAAGTCGAAATTCGCCATCTCGACCGAGGAAACCCGCTATTACCTCAACGGCGTCTATATGCATGTCTCCGAGGCCGAAGGTGGCAAGGTTCTGCGCTGTGTGGCCACCGATGGTCACCGCCTTGCCCGGATCGACGCGGAGCTGCCGGAAGGTGCGGAGGATATGCCCGGTGTCATCGTGCCGCGCAAAACCGTGGGTGAGCTGCGTAAGCTCTTGGATGACGACGATATGAAAATCGCCGTGTCGGTATCAGAAACCAAGGTCCGCTTTGCCACGCCTGACATCACGCTCACCTCCAAGGTGATCGACGGCACCTTCCCCGACTACACCCGCGTCATCCCGCAGGGAAACACCCGGAAGATGGAAGTGGACGCCGCCGAATTCGCCCAAGCGGTCGATCGTGTGGCCACCGTCAGTTCCGAACGCTCCCGCGCGGTGAAACTCACCCTCGACGAAGACCGCCTTGTTCTGTCGGTCAACGCGCCCGACAGCGGCGCCGCCGAAGAAGAATTGGCCGTGGCCTATGGCGACGAACGCTTGGAAATCGGTTTCAACGCCAAATACCTGCTGGAAATCGCCAGTCAGGTCGACCGCGAAAACGCCGTGTTCCTCTTCAACTCCTCGGGCGATCCCACCCTGATGCGCGAAGGCAATGACACAAGCGCCGTCTATGTGGTCATGCCGATGCGCGTGTGACGCGGGCAGGACGCCTCCGGCGGGAGTATTTTTGGAAAGATGAAAGGGCGTGAATGCCCGGTCTCTATCTCTCGACTCTGACACTATCGCATTTCCGCTCCCACAAGGGCGCGCGACTGTCATTGGATGCCCGCCCCGTGGCGATCTACGGGCCCAATGGCGCGGGCAAGACAAATATCATCGAGGCGGTCTCGCTCATTTCCCCCGGGCGCGGGTTGCGCCGCGCCGCGGCCCAAGACATGGCGCGCCGCCCCGAGGCCTTAGGTTGGAAGGTCACCGGCCATTTGCATTCGCTGCATCAGGTGCACGAGGTTGAAACATGGTCCGAGGAAGGCACCGCCCGCCAAACCCGGATCGACGGCAAGACCGCCAGCCAAACGGCGCTTGGCCGCATCGCTCGTGTGCTCTGGCTAATCCCTTCCATGGATCGGCTTTGGATCGAAGGCACCGAAGGACGCCGCCGCTTCCTTGACCGCATGACGCTTAGCTTCCGGCCTGATCATGCCGATGTGACGCTGGCGTATGAAAAGGCCATGCGCGAGCGGAATCGCCTGCTCAAGGATCAGGTGCGCGATGGCCATTGGTACATCGCCCTTGAACGGCAAATGGCCGAGGCGGGCGCGGCGATCCATGCCAACCGCCTCTTTGCCCTTGAGCAGTTGCAAGCGGCCCAAGCGCAGGCCGAAACCGCCTTCCCGGCGGCGGAACTGGAACTGACCTCCACAGAAGGCGAGATGCCCGACACGGTTTCAGACCTGCGCGATGCGCTGTCGGAAAGCCGGTTTCGCGATCTGGCCGCCGGGCGGACGCTTGTTGGGCCGCACCGCTCGGACCTTTACGGCGTCTATGCCGCCAAGGGCGTGCCCGCGCGCGATTGTTCCACCGGTGAGCAAAAGGCCCTTCTTGTCTCGCTCATCCTCGCCAATGCCCGGGCGCTGACACAGGATTTCGGCGCGCCGCCCCTGCTGTTGCTGGATGAGGTCGCCGCCCACCTCGATGCCACCCGTCGCGCCGCCCTTTATGATGAGATCTGCGCGCTGGGCGCACAGGCGTGGATGACAGGCACGGGCCCTGAACTATTCGCCGAATTGGGTGAAAGCGCTCAATACCTCGAAGTGACTGAGGTCGATGGCATTAGCACCACCCACGAAAGGCCCGCCCCATGACCCCACAGCGCGTTACCCTCATCACCCTGGGCGTCGCCGACCTGACCCGCGCCAAGGCCTTCTACGCCGCCCTTGGCTGGACCCCAGCCGAGGAAACCGACAGCATCGCCTTTTACCAGCTTAACGGTCTGGTTCTTGGCCTCTTCGGGCGCGCGGCCCTTGCCGCCGACCAAGGCCGCTCTGACGCTACGCTTGGCACGGGTGCCATCACCCTTGCCCAGAATTTCGCAACCGAGGCTGAGGTTGACGACGCCTATGCCAAGGCCCTTGCTGCCGGGGCAACAAAACTCAAGGCCCCGGAAAAGGTCTTCTGGGGTGGCTACTCGGGCTACTATGCCGACCCGGATGGGCATGTCTGGGAAGTTGCCATGAATCCTTTTTGGCCTTTGGCCGAAGATGGCAGCCTTATCTTGCCCGAGAGCCCGCAATGAGCCTTACCCCATTCGACCTCTGGCTCTATGCCGGGGCGATGCTGGTGCTGTTCTTTACGCCCGGTCCGGTCTGGCTTGCCCTAATGGCGCGGGGGATGAGCGGCGGATTTGCCGCTGCCTGGCCCTTGGCCCTTGGCGTGGCCGTGGGGGATGTCCTTTGGCCGCTTCTGGCGGTGCTTGGGGTGACTTGGGTCGCCTCCACCTTCGATGGCCTCATGGTGGCGTTGAAATATGTGGCCGTGGTGATGTTCGCCGTGATGGGGTTTTTGCTTATCCGTCACGCCGACCGCACCATCGCCGCCGATAGCCGCCTGACCCGCCCGGGCGCTTGGGCGGGCTTCATGGCAGGGCTGGCGGTGATCCTTGGCAACCCCAAGGCGATCCTGTTTTACATGGGGATGCTCCCGGGGTTCTTCGATTTGACCGTGGTCACCCCGCTCGACATCGCGGCCATCGTCACGATTTCCTTCTTGGTGCCTCTCGGCGGCAATCTGACCATGGCGCTCTTCATTGATCGCGTGCGCCGCCTTCTGGCGTCGCCCGCCGCATTGCGCCGGACAAACATCGTGTCGGGCGTTTTGCTGATCTTTGTGGCGGGTCTTATCGCGCTCAGTTAGCGAAGTTTCGTACGACTTGTACGAAACCTTTTCCAGCCCCCCGGAATTTCGTACGAAAACGGCAGGTGTTGCGTACGACTCGTACGTTCGAACCCCCTGTTAACCCCTTGATTTGCGGGGACGAGTCACTTCGGCATAAAACCACAATCTATTGTGGTGATTGCGTGACATTGCCACAAGAAAAGCGTATAAAATCGCAAACGTGATAGGGATAAAAAAGCATGGCCGAAGCAGTACCATCACCCGAAGAGTATGGCGCCGATTCTATCAAGGTTCTCAAGGGGTTAGAGGCTGTTCGCAAGCGGCCCGGCATGTACATCGGCGACACCGATGACGGCTCTGGTCTGCACCACATGGTCTATGAGGTTGTCGACAACGGCATCGACGAAGCGCTTGCCGGACACGCCGACGCCGTAACTGTCTCAATCCACAAGGATTCTTCCGTTTCGGTCAGTGATAACGGCCGCGGTATTCCGGTCGATATGCACGAGGAAGAAGGCGTTTCCGCGGCCGAGGTCATCATGACCCAACTGCACGCCGGCGGAAAGTTTGACCAGAATTCTTATAAGGTTTCCGGGGGCTTACACGGTGTTGGCGTTTCGGTTGTGAACGCCCTTTCCGATTGGCTGGAACTGCGTATCTGGCGAAATGGCAAAGAACACTATGCCAAGTTCGAACGGGGTGAGACCGCCGAGCACCTCAAAGTCGTGGGCGATGCCAATGGCAAAAAGGGTACCGAGGTGCGGTTTCTTGCCTCGACAGACACTTTTTCCAATCTCGACTATAGTTTCGAAATTCTCGAAAAACGCCTGCGCGAACTGGCCTTTCTGAATTCCGGCGTGCGCATCATTCTGCGCGACGAACGCCCCGAAGAACCGCTTGAAACCGAGTTGCATTACGAGGGCGGTGTTAAGGAATTCGTCAAGTACCTCGATCGCCATAAAGCCCCGATGATCGAAGAGCCGATTTTCGTGACTGGCGAGCGTGACGACATCGGTATCGAAGTCGCGATGTGGTGGAATGACAGCTATCACGAGACGGTTCTGCCCTTCACCAACAACATTCCCCAGCGAGATGGCGGCACGCATATGGCGGGCTTCCGTGGGGCGCTGACACGGACGATTCAGAAGTACGCGCAGGAAAGCGGGATCGCGAAGAAGGAAAAGGTTAATTTCACTGGTGATGACGCGCGTGAAGGTCTGACCTGCGTGCTGTCCGTAAAGGTGCCCGACCCCAAATTCTCCAGCCAAACCAAGGACAAACTGGTCAGTTCCGAGGTGCGCCCAGCTGTTGAGAGTTTGGTAAACGAAAAGCTGTCCGAATGGTTCGAAGAGAACCCCAATGAGGCCAAGCAAATCGTTGGTAAAATTATCGAAGCGGCCTTGGCCCGTGAGGCCGCCCGCAAGGCGCGGGAATTGACCCGCCGCAAAACGGCGATGGACGTGAATTACCTCGCTGGCAAGCTCAAGGATTGTTCGGAAAAAGACCCTGCAAAAACCGAACTTTTCATCGTTGAGGGTGACAGCGCCGGGGGCTCGGCTCAGACCGGGCGCGACCGTGGAACACAGGCGATCCTACCGCTCAAGGGTAAAATTCTTAACGTTGAGCGCGCACGCTTTGACCGGATGCTATCCAGCCAAGAGATCGGCAATCTTGTCATGGCGCTTGGCACTGGGATTGGACGTGATGAGTTCGATATTTCCAAACTGCGCTATCACAAGATCGTTCTGATGACCGACGCTGACGTTGACGGCGCGCATATTCGGACGCTCTTGTTAACCTTTTTCTATCGCCAGATGCCTGAGTTGATCGAGGGTGGTTACCTTTATATCGCCCAACCGCCACTATACAAAGTTATGCGAGGAAAATCAGAGGTTTATCTCAAGGATGAACCCGCGCTTGAGGATTATCTGATCCAACAGGGGACTGTTGACGCGGTTCTACGCCTTGGCTCGGGCGAGGAAATCGTGGGTCAAGATCTGGTGCGCGTGGTCGAAGAAGCGCGGCAAGCCAAGAAAATTTTGGAAGCCTTTCCAACACATTACCCGCGTCACATCCTTGAACAGGCCGCGATTGCCGAGGCCTTCGTGCCGGGTCGAGCTGATGCCGATTTGCAGGGTGTCGCCAATGCGGTGGCCTCCCGCCTTGACCTGATCGCGCTTGAATACGAACGTGGCTGGCAAGGCCGCCCCACCCAAGACCAAGGCATGCGTTTGACCCGCATGCTTCGCGGTGTGGAAGAGGTCCGTACCCTTGATGGCCCTGTCCTGCGCGGTGGCGAAGCGCGGAAACTAGGGCAGATGACAGAAGGGCTACGAAGCATCTACAAAGAGCCTGCGACGCTTGTCCGCAAGGAGCGGGCACAGCAAATCTACGGCCCGCTTGACCTTTTGGATGCGATCTTGAAGGAGGGTGAAAAAGGCCTGACACTTCAACGCTATAAGGGGCTCGGCGAAATGAACCCGAACCAACTTTGGGAAACCACCCTCGACCCCGAAGCGCGCACTCTTTTGCAGGTGAAGGTGGATGACGTGGCCGAGGCCGATGACCTTTTCACCAAGCTCATGGGTGACGTGGTGGAGCCGCGTCGCGAATTTATTCAGCAAAACGCCCTAAGCGTCGAAAATCTTGACTTTTGAACGCTTGCGCCGCCGTCATGGGCGGCGCAGGTATCTAGTTGATCGTGCTTTGAAGCCCTTCAGGCTGTCCAGTGATAACAAAGGTCAGGCTTGAAGGGGCAAGCAGCTTTTGGGCCACGCGATTAACGTCTTCCAATGTCACGGCTTCAACCATTGCATTCCGATTCAAGATGTAATCCGTGGGCAGGTTTTCCATCTGCATGGCGACCGTGATATCCGCGATCGGTCCATTGCCATCAAACCTAAGGGGATAAGCCCCCGTGAGATAGGTCTTTGCATCCTGAAGTTCCTGTTCGCTTACGCCGTTTTCCCGGATGCGCGCCCACTCGTCACGGATCACTTGTACGGCCTCAGCGATCCGATCATTGGCTGACGAAACAGACCCCATCCAAAGTTGTGCACCATCTCGATCGGCAAGGTAGGAATACACGCCATAGGTAAGCCCGCGTTTCTCACGGACTTCTTGCATTAGGCGGCTTTCAAAAGACCCGCCGCCAAGGATGTGGTTTAGTATGTAGGCGGCGAAGAAATCGGGATCATCGCGATCAATGCCGGGCTGCGCGAACACGGCGACAGATTGCGGTGTTTCAAAATCGACAACCTTAACTCCCCCGGGAAGGTTAACCTCCGCGGGCCCGGGCAGGGGGGCACCGGTTTGGGGCAAATCCCCGAGCAGGTCATCCAAAAGGCGCTTCAATTCGTCTTCTGTTATGTCGCCAACGGCGCTGATGAATACACGATCTCGTGCAAGGGCCGCCTTATGTGCGTCCAAAAGGTCTTGCCGTTCAAGGCCGGAAACGCTTTCAACCGTGCCATTGAGTGGCGTGGAATAGGGGTGCTCACCATAGACCAGCTTATCGAACGCCATACCGGACAGATCCCGCGGATCCTTGAGGCTGGAGCGGATATTTGAGATGATCTGCGCACGAACTCTCTGGATGGCCTGTTCATCAAACCGCGGATTCACAAGGCTTTCACGGAGCAACGATACGGCGTCTTCCTTGTTCTCTGTCAGGAACCGGGCCGATATGCTGATGGCGTCGTCGCTGGTATCATATCTGAAAGACGCCGCGAGGCTTTCTGTCGCTCTGGCAAAAGCACGCGCGTCCATGTCGCCAGCCCCTTCTTCCAAGAGACCGACCATTAGGTTCGTTGCCCCGCGTTTGCCTCGAGCATCAAGCGATGCCCCACCACGGAAGCGTAATTCAAGCGATACGAAAGGAATATTGTGTTCTTCTACAAGCCACGCCTCCAGCCCATCCGGTGTCGTGATTTCCTTTACGTCGACATCGGCCTTGGCAGGTAGCGCGGCCAAGGTGAGGCATATGGCAAGAATGTAGCGGATCATTGTGTAACCTCCGGAGCGGTTAGCCACCCGGTAACAGATTTCTTTCGATCGAGGACCTCGGCGGCGGCCGCCATGATGTCTTCGGGCGTTATAGATTGAAGGATCTCGGGCCATGCTTGCACGTCCTCCACCGTTAGGCCCTGTGTCAAAGCTCGCCCATACCGATTGGCAAGCGCGCTTACATCGTCGCGTGCATAGATTTGCGACGCGCGGATTTGCATTTTAATGCGCTCCAGATGCTCGGTATCAACGCCGGTTTCCATGAATTCAAGCAGGACATTGTCCAAAGCGTCTTCGGCTTGTTGAAGCGTTACGCCAGGTGCCGGAACTACGAAGAAATTCAAAGTCGTGTCATCCAGCGATGTCGCGCGATAGTAGGCAGAGGTGTGAACCGCGGTCTGGCTCTCGAATTGCAGTTTCTCAGCCATTATTGAGGTGCTACCTCCGCCCAAGAGGTCGGCCAGAAGCGTCAGAGCTGCGGCCTTTTTCTGCGCTCCGCTGTCGCGTTCGGGCGCCAAGTAGCTACGGCTTACATAAGGTTGGGCGACGCGCGGGTCCTCAAAGGTCAAGCGGCGTTCGGCCATCTGAATCGGCTCTTTCGCGCGAACGCGTTCGGGTAATTCAGGGTTGGCGGGAAGGACTCCATAATAGGTTTCCGCCAATTCGCGCACCTCGTCCGGCTCCACATCTCCCGCAACGACGAGCACGGCGTTGTTGGGGGCGTAATATGTGTCGTAATAATCTAGGGCCGCTTCTAGGTCCAACTCCAGCATTTCGTGACGCCAACCGATAATCGGAATGCCATAGCTGTGGTTGAGATACTGAACGGCGGCCTTTTGCTCGCGGAACAGCGCGCTTGGGTTGTTTTCTACCCTTTGATTTCGTTCCTCGATAATGACGTCGCGCTCGGTGGCGATATCGCCCTCGTCCAGCTGCAAATTTACCATGCGATCACTTTCCATCCGCATCATCAATTCCAGCCGGTCTGCTGCGACGCGCTGAAAATACGCGGTGTAGTCATAGCTGGTAAAGGCATTGTCGCGACCACCATTTCTTGCGACCGTTGCCGACAACTCACCGGGTTCAAGGTTCTTTGTACCCTTGAAAAGAAGGTGTTCAAGAAAGTGCGCGACTCCCGAGACACCGGGTTTTTCGTCCGCCGACCCAGCCTTGTACCAGACCATGTGAACAACAACCGGCGCGCGGTGATCTTCGATGACAACGACTTCCATACCGTTGTCGAGAGTGAAGTTTGATACCTGTTCCTCGGCACGAAGCGGAAGAGCCGCAGTACCGATAACCGCCAAGCAGGCTAAAAGCAGACGCATGTACCTTCTCCGTAAATCCGACTACCTACGAAGATACGATGAGCGTGCTTCGTTTCAAGCGCGTTGACAAAGCCGTGAGGCCAAGTCCCTATTCCGGTTCCGGTGGAGCTGCGGGCGTTTCGATGCCAAGGCGACGCAAGCGGCGTTGCTCGGCATAGCTGTTCAACCACTGACGCTTGTAAGAATTGGTGTAATCATCGGTTGGCCCAATGCGCAGGATGTTCCGCCGACCATGGCGGCGGCGAACTTCAGCGTCTTCCACGGCTAGTGTTTGGCGGATTCCACTTTGGACACCGTAACGCGACGTGTGACGCACCAATCCCGCATCCCTTTGAGACGCGGCCCCGGTATTGAGCGCAGCTGGATTACCTCCCAAGGCGGCGACGCCGTCGGCCTTTGGATTTTGATCCGTAAGGTTTGCGGCGCCCGGTGTGGGGGCTGGAAGTGCTTGGTAGCTTTCTGGTGCCTGAAGCTCTTTACCGGGAAGAATCGAGAATTCGTCCGGGCCTTCACTTGGCTTTTCGATCCGCCTGAGTTGCACGTCCTCGCCACGGTTGGAGCAACCTGCGACAGTTGCAAGAAGAACGACCAAAAGTGTTACACGCGATAAGATCATCGCCCCTCTCCGAAAGGTTTCGACACAGGCTTATCGCATCCAGCCGCCAAGGTCACGAGGCGTTTTTCTTATCATTGCTGAAGATCACCATTCCGAAGGCTCCAACAAACACTGCGATATCCGCAACGTTGAAGGCGTAAGGGTTGTTGATCCCGCAGCACGACATGTTGATGAAATCGGCGACAGCGCCGTAGATGA
Source organism: uncultured Roseovarius sp. (assembly GCF_913057115.1). GTDB lineage: Bacteria > Pseudomonadota > Alphaproteobacteria > Rhodobacterales > Rhodobacteraceae > Roseovarius. Next base: position 192,294 of record NZ_CAJXNN010000001.1, on the reverse strand, counting down.
GCCGGTCGATAACATTGCCAATCGCGCCGCCCACCAAAAGACCGGCGGCGATTTTTTGCCACCGGCCTGCAGGGTCGACGTGGACCCACCAGACAACGGCGGCAGAAATAACCAAGGCAACACCGATCAGTGTCCAACGTGTCAGGGGGCTGTCTTGCGCCATCAATCCGAAATTGATGCCGTAATTCCATGCCATGCGAAGGTTGAAATAGGGTGGCCAGACATCAATCGCCCCGACCCTAGGCAGACCAAGCAAGTGCACGACAATGTATTTCACAAACTGATCGACCAGGAATGTGCCGATCGCCACCCAGATGACGGTGCGCATTATGCTCTCCTGCCTCATGGCAAGGCTCAGATTTGGCCTCGCCTAGTCTACATTGCTCTAGTGACGGAAATGCCGCATTCCGGTCAAGACCATGGCAAGCCCTGCCTCGTCTGCTGCAGCAATAACTTCATCATCACGCATGGAACCGCCGGGGTGAATGACCGCAGTTGCGCCTGCTTCTGCTGCGGTCAGAAGGCCATCGGCAAAGGGGAAAAATGCATCCGACGCGACCACGCTGCCTTGGGTCAACGGTGCGGGCAGATCAAGCGTATCGGCCATGTCCTGTGATTTGCGCGCGGCGATGCGGCAACTGTCTACGCGGCTCATCTGGCCGGCCCCTACCCCCACTGTCGCACCGTCTTTGACATAGACAATGGCGTTTGACTTCACATGCTTGGCAACCTTCCATGCGAACAGCATGTCGTTCATTTCGGTCTCTGTCGGCGCGCGTTTCGTGACGACTTTCAAATCATCCTTGGTCAGGCGACCGTTGTCCTTGTCTTGCACCAGAAAACCACCCGAGACCTGTTTGAGCACAAGCGCCGCCTCGGAGGGGTCGGCGAGGCCTTCGGTGGTCAAAAGGCGCAGATTTTTCTTGGCAGCAAAAATCGCTTTGGCATCCGCATCTGCTCCTGGGGCGATGACAACCTCTGTAAAGATCTTCGAGATTTCTTCTGCGGTTGGCCCGTCCAGTGGCTGGTTCAGAGCGATGATCCCACCAAAGGCAGAGGTGCGATCACAGTCGAAGGCTTTGGTATAGGCCTCTTGCAGAGACTCGCCGCGTGCCACGCCGCAAGGGTTTGCGTGTTTGATGATCGCGCAAGCCGGACCATCCGCAGGGTCGAATTCGCTGATCAGCTCGAAAGCGGCGTCGGTATCATTGATGTTGTTGTAGCTGAGTGCTTTGCCCTGAAGCTGTTGGGCCGTGGCAACGCCGGGACGGTCTGAACCATCGGTATAGAATGCCGCGTTCTGATGTGGGTTTTCACCATACCGCAAGGTTTGTGCCAACTGGCCTGCCAAAGCCCGGCGGCGAGGCGCGGATTGATCCAAAGCGTCAGCCATCCATGTCGAAACAGCTGCGTCATAAGCACCGGTCCGGGCATAGGCTGTCAGGGCCAGACGTTGCCGGAACGCATAGGTGGTCTGCCCTTCGTTGGCGGCCAGTTCTTCAAGCAATACGGGGTAGTCTTCGACATCCACGACCACATTGACGAACGCGTGGTTCTTCGCAGCTGCCCGGATCATCGCAGGGCCGCCAATGTCGATGTTTTCAATGCAGGTGTCATAATCCGCGCCATTGGCAACGGTTTCCTCGAAGGGGTAAAGGTTGACTACCAACAGGTCGATACCGCCGATTCCGTGGTCTTGCATGGCCTTGACGTGATCATCGTTGTCACGCAGTGCCAGGAGACCTCCGTGTACCATCGGGTGAAGGGTCTTTACGCGGCCGTCCATCATCTCGGGAAAGCCCGTGACCTCCGCGACATCCCGCACCTCAAGTCCAGCATCACGAAGCGTTTTCGCGCTGCCGCCGGTGGACAGGAGTTCAACACCACGCTCGGCCAAGGCGCGGCCAAGGTCGACCAGTCCAGTCTTGTCGGAAACGGAAAGCAGGGCACGGCGCACGGGGGCGAGATCGGTCATTGGCAGCAGATCCTTGGGTCTTGTGTTTGGCTCATTCGTCTTCGGTTACTGGAGCAAACTCGGGCTCTTCCTGTGCGAGGTCGCGGATGCTGATCGGCGTGTCCTGAGCTTTGGCCAGTGACCATCTTATTCGGGTCGCATACTCCATTGTGCGGCCGGATAGAACGATCTGTTTGGTCGCACGCGGTTTCAGACGTGTTCTTTCGAGGTAAACACTTGATTGCAAGGACATATTGGTGCGGCCGTCGCATCGAAAAACCCAAATCTCGCCGCTCTTCAGGGCCATTGATACGGCGCTGCCCGCCATGTCGAGGGATGCGTCGACTTCGGGGTGAAGGTGAAAGCGGATTTCAAACGGAATGCCTGCCAACCGCTTGAGGTCCATTGCCTTGTCAAATTGCTTCTGATCCTTCGGAGCAAGTGCGGCAAGCATGTCTTCTCCGGCGACCGCGCGGCCATCGAAAGTGAGGTCGAGAATGCGGGCGTGGGTCACGCCGTAGGCCGGGACATAGCCATTGTGACCGCCTTCGAAGCGCAGTCCATCAGGTGCCTTGAGCATTTGAACGGGAACGTCCGTTGGTGTTTTTGTCAATAAATCCAAATCTTTGCGCCTATTTCCCAATTGCGCGCTAGAGCGCCCATCGAGCATCAGCGTGGAATGCGAGGGCGTCGCACGACCCGCGCGGCGCCAGTCTTGCCCGAAACTGGCCCCGGAACCGCAGTTAACGATGAGCGGGCGGCGGCCGGAGGTTAGTTCAAATGCGAGGGTCGAGGCATGTGCATCTGAGGATGCTGTGCCCTTCGGTGGCGGCGCGGCATCAATGATCAGGCTGGTGCGCCCCGCGCTGATGCGTGCATAACCCATTGATAGCCCGTTAGATTTTCGACCTTTAACACCGCTTGTGGCAAGGGCGGTGTCCAGACGTCCTTCGAGCCCACGCCCGCCGCCATGGAACCGGGCGAGACCGCCATCGGAGTGCCGGAGGGTACGCAAGGTGGGCGCGATGCGTTCGATCGCAGCCCAATGCGAATCGCTGGCAGGCTTTCCGGCTTCGCTAAGGGCCATGGCCGACCATGTCAGCAGGGTAAAAACTTCCAGCAATTCCTCGGGGTTGCGGGTCGGAATGCCGCCTTCCTCGTCGATCTGTGTTTTACATTCATGCGAGAGCGCGCGCAGCGCTGGCTCGACATGGGTTTCCATTCCGTCAAGAGAGAGACCGGCGTAGATAAGGCCGGTCAATGCTTCGAATCTGGGCAGGCCAGGATGCGCGCCCTTCCATCGGCGAGAAAGGAAAATTGTTTGTTGTGCCAAGGACTTATAGAAAGCGTCCGACGCATCGCGGTCACGGGTTTGCAACAAGAAAAGCGCATGTGAAATCCAGCGGATCAAGCGGCGGCCTGTGAGGTTGGGGGTCCAGCCTGGGCCGCGGCCGGGGCCGAAACGGGTGATCCAAGTCCAAAGCCAATCCTGTGCCCGGGTGCGGGCCGGAAGATCGCCCACGGCGGCCAGATCATCAAGCCAGCCAAAGCCGTGCAGGGCTTGGGCATAGTCGATATCGGGCGCGTTCAAATCCCAGATATTGGTCTCCGGCTCTTGCAGAAGATGACCGGAAAACAAGAAGTTACCGGCGCAAAGCTGTCTGCCTCGGGCAAAGCTGCCGATGGTGCGAGGATCGGGATTATAGGTAAACCCCGTGGCCGGGCGCGAGAGCGTGGCGCGCTTGGCTTCGATACGATCAAGGATGCGCGAGACCCGCGCAGACAGGTTTTCCGGGTGTGACATATGCCTTGCCTCTGAACGCTCTTTCCGGCGCCGTTTTGCCGGGACTATACCGCGAGGCAGGCGGCAAGTCACCGCTGGAATCTGTCCCTTTGCCTAGGGAGGCAGGATTTTCGTACGACTCGTACGCTTACCTGCCCATTTTCGTACGAAAATCAGGGGGTCGCCAAAACCCTTCGTACGAGTCGTACGAAACCCGGGCCGGTCAGCGCCGCAGACAGGCGATATAGAATCCGTCCATCCCGCCCAGATCGGGCCAGAGATCAGGGCGAAGGCGAAGGCCGCCTTCATCGGTGATCCAGTCGGGGTCGATGCCCGGACGGTCGAGCGCGGAACGATCGACGGTCAGGCCGGGGTGACCTGCGCACGCATCGTCAACCTGACATTCACCTTCGTCCGGCAAAAGCGAACAGGTGCAAAACACCAAACGCCCGCCGGGCTTGAGGAGGGTCAGGGCATGGGAGAGCATGGACGATTGCAGCGCGATAAGCTCGCCGAACTCAGAGCCGTCCTTGGCGAAGGGCAAGTCAGGGTGGCGGCGGATGGTGCCGGTGGCCGAACAGGGCGCATCGAGGAGGATGGCGTCATAGGGGCCGCCGGTATGTTCGAGCGCGTCGCCGGTAAGGCAGTTGGCCGTGAGGCCACAGCGGGCGAGGTTTTCGGTGACACGCTCCATCCGGCGCGGCGAAAGATCAAGCGCGGTGACATCGGCGCCGGCGGCGGCGAGTTGCAGGGTCTTGCCGCCCGGTGCGGCGCAAAGATCGAGGATTTTCTCGCCCGATTGGGGGGCGAGGATTTTCACCGGCAGGGCGGCGGCGGCATCCTGCACCCACCAATCGCCGGTATCGAAGCCGGGAAGGGTGGAGACTTGGGCTGCGTCGGTGAGGCGGATCGAGCCGGTGGGTAGCAATTGGCCGCCCAGTCTTTCGGCCCATAGGGCGGCGTCGGCCTTGGGCGTGATATCAAGCGGTGCGCCTTGGAAGTGCGCGAGTTCCATGGCATTGACCCGCCCCGCGCCCCATGCGGCCACAAGCGGATCGCGAAGCCATTTGCGCAGGCGGGGGATGCGCAGGTCATTCCATGAGCGCGCGCCATCCTCGGCGGCCTTGCGCAGCACGGCGTTTACCAGCCCCTTGAGGTTGCCATAACGTTTGTGGCGCCCGACAAGGCCCACCAGATCGTTGACCACGCCATGGGCATCGCCGCCCATGCACAGTTCGACCGTACCAAGCCGCAGTATGTTGAAGACATGCAGCGGCGGGGGTTTGCGCAGGTGACGATTGAGCAAGCGGTCGGCCCGGTCGATACCGCGCAGGGTGTCGTTGGCAAGGCGCTGGGCGCGGGCGCGGTCAGCGGGGTCGAGCCGGTCAAGTTTCCCGGCGGCGATGAGATCGGACATGAGCCGCCCTTCGCCGATCACCTGATCGAGAAGGTAAACCGCGCTTTGGCGGGCATTGGGCGCGGGATGCGGCATGGGTTCTCCTTGGACATGGGCGTGGCGCGGCGTATATCAGGGGTAGAAATGCAAAGGAAGAACCCATGACAGACCAGCAAAAGGACCTTCCAGAGGCGGCCAAGCGGGCCTTGGCCGAGGCCGAGGAGCGCCGGCGATTGGCCGAGGCCGAAGCGCAGGCATTGCCCAAGGAATTGGGTGGTCGGCGCGAAGGGCTGGAGCCGGTGCGCTATGGCGATTGGGAAAAGAAGGGCCTTGCGATTGATTTTTGATCGCGTGGCTTTGTGGTTGACGCCGCTGGCGTGACCCATAGGTTAAGGGTGCGACAGGGGCGCCCCGGACGGGGCTGAGACGGACCCTTTGAACCTGAACCGGATCATGCCGGCGGAGGAAGTCGCGGGGATGATCAGCCTTTTTCGCGCATCGCGTTCTGCTGCCCCGCCTTTTTCCGGCGGGAAGGAGAATGACGATGGAAAAGATTGGCACCTATCTTGAAGGCATGCGCGCCACGCCGCCGCTTGTGCAGAATATCACCAACTATGTTGCGATGAACGTGATGGCCAATGTGATGTTGGCCGCGGGCGCCTCGCCCGCGATGGTGCATGCGCGCGAGGAGGCGGCGGAATTTGCCGGGATCGCCAGTGCCTTGACCGTGAATATCGGCACGCTGGACCCTGAATGGGTGGCGGCGATGGAAGAGGCCGCGCAGGTGATGAACGAGGCGGGCAAGCCGTGGGTGTTGGACCCTGTGGCGGTGTTTGCGACCGGATTCCGGCGCGCGGCGGTGGAGCGGCTGGTGGCGCTGAAGCCGACGGTTATTCGTGGCAATGCCTCGGAGATCATGGCGATTGCAGGTGTGCAAGCCTCGGGCCAAGGGGCCGATGCCGGTGATGCGGTTGAGGCCGCCGAGGAGGCTGCGCGCGGATTGGCCAAGGCGACGGGCGGTGTTGTGGCCGTGACCGGCGAGGTGGATTTCGTGACCGATGGGGCGCGGGCCTATCGCGTGGAGAATGGCCATGCGGTGATGCCGAAGGTGACTGCGTTGGGCTGTTCTTTGACGGGAGTTGTGGGCGCTTTTGCGTCTGGACAGCCCGCTTTGGAGGGTACGGTTGCGGCGCTGGCCTATTACGGGTTGGCCGGCGAGCGTGCCGGTGCGCGCACGGATGGCCCGGGCAGTTTTGCCGTGGCGTTTCTGGATGAGTTGCACGGGATGACGCCCGAGGGCTTGAGCGCCGGGGCGCGGGTGCGCGCGGCATGATCGGGCCGGTCTATTTCATCACCGACCCCGGTGCGCCTTTGTCGGTTGAGGAACAGGCCATGGCGGCGGCCCGGGGAGGGGCCGCCGTGGTGCAGTTGCGTGATAAACATGCCAGTGACGACGAGATGCTGGAACTGGCGCGGCGTTTGCGCGGGGCTTTGCCGGGGGATGTGAAACTGGTGATCAACGACCGGGTCGATGTGGCGGTTTGGTCGGGCTGTGATGGGCTGCATATCGGTCAGGGCGATGGCGATGTGGTGGCCATTCGCAAACGGCTGGGGCCGGATCGGATTTTGGGGCTGTCGATTGAGACCGAGAGCCAAGTTGCGTCCATCCCGACGGGCTATGTGGATTACATTGGTGTGGGGCCGGTGCGGGCGACGGCGACGAAGCCGGATCATGCCGCCCCTATCGGGTTTGACGGGTTGGCGCGGATCATTGGCGCGGCGGGATTGCCCGCCGTGGCGATTGGTGGGATCGGGCCGGGCGATGCGGGGCAGGTGAAACTGGCCGGGGCCGAGGGGGTGGCTGTGGTGTCGGCCATTTCGCGAGCCGAGGATCCGGAGGCGGCGGCGCATGGGTTGTTGGAAGAATGGGGGCAAGCATGAGTGAGCGTGTGGCAAATATCCTGTCGATTGCCGGGTCGGACCCGTCGGGGGGTGCGGGCATTCAGGCGGATTTGAAGGCGATTTCGGCCAATGGCGGTTATGGAATGGCTGCTTTGACGGGGCTGACGGCGCAGAACACCCGAGGGGTGCAGGGGGTTGAGCTTGTATCGCCTGAGTTTGTTCAGGCGCAGGTCAAGTCGATTCGCGATGACATCCGGGTGGATGCGGTGAAGATCGGGATGCTGGGCACCGCCGAGATTATCGAGGCGGTGGCCGGGGCCTTGGAGGGTTTGGAGGCGCCTGTGGTGCTGGACCCGGTGATGGTGGCCAAGGGCGGGGACAGGTTGTTGCAGGCGCAGGCGGTGGCCGCGTTGCGCGATGTGCTGTTGCCGCGGGCGGCGGTGATTACCCCGAACCTGCCGGAAGCGGCGGATTTGCTTGGGGAAGACGAGGCGCCGGATTTGGAGGCGATGGAAGGCCAAGCGCGGGCGCTTTTGGATTTGGGCGCGCGGGCGGTTTTGTTGAAGGGTGGCCATATGGGCGAGGCGGAGGCCGTGGATTTGCTGTGTGAAGGGGAGGGGATGACCCGTTTGCGCGCGCCCCGGCATGAGACCCGCAATACTCATGGCACGGGCTGTACCCTGTCGTCGGGTTTGGCGACGTGGTTGGGGCGGGGCGATGACCTGCGGCAAGCGGCGACCAAGGCCAAGGATTACATCAGCGGTGCGATTGGTGCGGCGGATGATCTGGAGGTGGGGCAGGGCCACGGGCCGGTGCATCATTTCCACGCGCTTTGGTGAGGCGCGCTCGGCAGCCCTGACGGGCTTTCTCGCTGAGGTCAGTCGGATTCGGCGAGGAGCGCCTTTAGCCCTCTGCGATAGTCAGGGTAGATGAGGTCAACGCCCAGTTCGTCTTTCATCCGGGTGTTATCGACGCGTTTTGACTCGGCATAGAAGCTGCGGGCCATGGGTGTCATCTCGGCGGTCTCGAAGTCTTCTTTGGGGGGGAGTGGTGCGCCGAGGAGCTTGGCGGCGTAGCCGATGACATCCTGTGGCGGCGCCGGGTCATTATCGCAGACGTTATAGGCGGCACCGGGGTTGGGCCGGTTGATCGAGGCCTCAAGCACCTGCGCGATGTCATCCACATGGATGCGGCTAAAGACCTGCCCCTCTTTGACGATGCGGCGCGCGGTGCCTTGGCGGACCTTGGCGAAGGGTCCGCGACCGGGGCCGTAGATGCCCGCCAGCCGGAAGATGTGCAGCGGCAGGTCAGGGATGGTTTGCCAATCGGCTTCGGCCTGCACGCGCAGGTGGCCGCGTTTGGTGGAGGGGGTGAGGGGGGTATCCTCTGTCACCCACCCGCCTTGGTGATCGCCATAGACGCCGGTGGTGGAGAGGTAGCCCGCCCAGTCGAGCCGGGGGGCGATTTCGGTGATCTCGTCGCGGTAGTGATTCAGCGTCGGATCGCCCTCGTCATTGGGGCCGGCGGAAATGAGCAGGTGTGTGGCCTCGGCGAAGGCTTGGGTCAGGTCGCCATCGGGCCAGAGCACCGGGATCACGCCTTCGGCGCGCAGGGCCTCGGCCTTATCTGCGCTGCGGGTGGTGCCATAGATGCGCCAGCCTTGTGGGACAAGGCGGCGGGCAAGGGCGCGGGCGGAATAGCCATGGCCGAAGGAGAGAAGTGTTTTGGTCATGTGGGATGAATTGGGCAGTTGGCGGCGAAAGGCAAGGGGGAATGAAAGGCGCGGGATCAAGGCGCGCAGCGCCGCCGCGCCATCGGCGGGCCGCACCCACGGCCCGGCGATTGGGACAGTTTCGCGCACTGCCTGTCAGTCACGCGCCAGTTACTGGGATAAAGTGCTATATGACTTTCGTTGGGTCGCCGCGCCGCGGCCCGCCGATGGCGCGGCTTTCCACCTTGATGGCGATGTCTTGTTTCAACTGGCGTATTTATCGCCTTCCTCGTCCAGGATCGCCTTGAGTTCAGCCAAATGGCGTTCGTCCTGTTCGGGGTAGCCTTCCAGCTCTTGTGCGGTTTTCTCGGCCACGTCATCCGACAGAACGCGCAGGGGCTGCCCGGTTTGCAGGGCGCGGATGTAGGTTTCGGCGGCGCGTTCGAAGTAATAGAGGCGGTTGAAGGTTTCGGCGACGGTATCGCCGATGACCATGACGCCGTGGTTGCCCATGATCATCACCTTTTTCTTGGGGTCATTGAAAAGCTGGGCGCAGCGTTCGCCCTCATCCTCGAAGGCCAACCCGCCGTAGTGGTCGTCAATCACGTAGCGATTGAAGAAGGTGGCGCAGTTCTGGTCGATGGGGGGCAGGTTGCTATCGGCCAATGTGGCCAGAACCGTGGCGTGGATGGAATGCACATGCATGGCGCAGCGGGCGTGCGGGCAATGGCGATGCAGCCCGCCGTGCAACCCCCAAGCGGTGGGATCGGGGGCGCCGGGGTTGTTGAGGGTGTCGGGGTCGTTGGCGTCGACCTCGATCAGGTCGGAGGCCTTGATGCGGGAAAAATGCATCTGGTTGGGGTTCATCAGGAACCGCGTGCCATCGTCGTTGATCGACAGGCTGAAGTGGTTGGCCACACCTTCGTGCATGTTGAGGCGTGCCGTCCAGCGGAAGGCGGCAGCCAGATCGACCCGTTCTTGCCAATGCGTGAGATTGGCGGTTTGTTTCGGTGCGTTCATGGGTGTTTCCTTTCACGGTTTGACGAAAGGGTCAGCGAGGGTGGTGCCGAAGTCAATGGGTTGAGGCGCAGTTCAGGCCTTTGGCCTTGACGGAACCCAGCAATAACCATCGGGACACAGGATATAGCATTCGCGCAACCCGTGTGGTTTGTCACTGGGAGCTTGGAGGATTGTGCCGCCGGCCTCTTCGGCACGGGCGGCGGCCATCTCGGGGTCGCAATCATATAGCCGAATTTCGATGCCTGCGCCGCGCGGTGGGTTTTCGGGCAGCAGGCTCAGCAGCGGGTTCTCGGCATATGTGCCATCGGCATGCAGTTGCAGGATGCTCCTACCTTGGGACATGATTGCGAAATCCTTGCTCAGGCGATGGGCTGTCATGCCGAAGACAGCCTCCAGGAACCGGGCGGTGCGCGGCACGTCGGTGACGAGGATATTGAAGCCAAAGCCGCGAAGCGAGGCACCGAAGTCTTCCGGGCTGACGGTTTCGAAATCCATGGTTGCCTCGCGTAGATAAAGGATGCGGTCAGGTTGATTGCGCCTCTGGCCCGTGTCAACGTGCCCAAGCGACAGGTGTCGAAAGGAAAGCGAATGGTGAGCGATGATCCTCAGGTTTCGGTGCCCGAGGTGCCCCCGCGCGAGGGGTTTACCGACGCGGCGGCAGCCGTGGAGCGATTGGAATTGCTCTATGACCGGGCGGTTGCGTATCTGTGCGATGCCTTTCGAGGGGCCATGGCGGGGGATGTACCGCAGGCCCGAATGCGGGCCTACTATCCTGAAATCCGCATTACCACGCAAAGCCATGCTCAGGTGGACAGCCGCTTGAGCTTTGGCCATGTGGCCAACCCCGGCACCCATGCGGCGACGGTGACGCGGCCCGCTTTGTTTCGCAATTATCTTGAGCAGCAGATCGGGCTGTTGCTGACCAATCATGAGGTGCCGGTGGAAATCGGCGTGTCCGACACGCCGATGCCGGTGCATTTCGCGGTGGCCAATGACCCGGGCATGACCGTGCCGCAGGAGGGGGCGGCGCAATTCACGCTGCGCGATGTCTTTGACGTGCCCGATCTGGCGACGACGAATGATGACATCGTGAACGGGATTTTCCAGTCGGGGCCGGATGGTGTGGGGCCTTTGGCACCCTTTACCGCGCAGCGGGTGGATTATTCGCTGGCGCGGTTGGAGCATTACACGGCCACTGACCCCGGTCATTTTCAGAACCATGTGTTGTTCACCAACTACCAGTTTTACGTCAGCGAGTTCGAAGCCTTTGCGCGCCGGGCGCTGGGCGATCCGCAGAGTGGCTATACCGCCTTTGTGGGCACCGGGAATGCCGAGATCACTGGGCCGGATGAGGATTTGCAGGTGCCTGCCAAGCTGCCGCAAATGCCGACCTATCACCTCAAGCGCGCCGATGGGTCGGGGATTACCTTGGTCAATATTGGGGTGGGGCCGTCGAATGCGAAGACGGCGACGGATCATATCGCCGTGTTGCGGCCGCATGCCTGGGTTATGGTGGGGCATTGCGCGGGGTTGCGCAATTCGCAGCAGTTGGGCGATTTCGTGCTGGCGCATGCCTATTTGCGGGAGGACCGGGTGTTGGACGCGGACCTGCCCGCGTGGGTGCCGATCCCGGCCTTGGCGGAAATCCAGATCGCGTTGGAGCAGGCGGTGGCGCATGAAACCGAGCTTGAAGGCTATGACCTGAAGCGGGTGATGCGGACCGGTACGGTGGCCAGTTTCGACAACCGCAATTGGGAACTGCGCGAACATACCGGCCCGGTGCAGCGATTAAGCCAAAGCCGGGCGATTGCCTTGGACATGGAAAGTGCCACGATCGCGGCCAACGGGTTTCGGTTTCGTGTGCCTTACGGGACGCTGTTGTGTGTGAGTGACAAGCCGCTTCATGGGGAATTGAAACTGCCCGGCATGGCGAGCGATTTTTACAAGGCGCAGGTGGCGCGGCATCTGATGATCGGAATCCGCGCCATGGAGACCCTGGCGACCATGCCATTGGAGCGGATTCACAGCCGGAAACTGCGGAGTTTCGAGGAAACCGCGTTTTTATAGGGGAAAATCCGAAGAAAATCGTGACAAAATGCAGGAAATCGGCTTGCCTTTGCCCACTATTCATTGTGTTTAATCGCTATATACAGTTAAATCACGCGCATGAGGCCCAAGAGACGGGCAGACACAGGAGACCAGAAAATGGCAAAACCGATGACCAAAACCCAGCTTGTTGCGGCACTGGCCGAAGAAATGGGCACCGACAAGAAATCCGCCAGCGGCGCGCTGGACTCGATCATCAACATTATCACCCGGGAAGTTTCGAACGGCGGCGCCGTGACCCTGCCGGGCGTCGGCAAAATTTATTGCCGCGAGCGCCCCGAGCGCATGGTACGCAACCCTGCCACCGGTGAGCAGATCAAGAAAGACGCCGACAAGGTGGTGAAGATGACCATCGCCAAGGCGCTGAAAGACAGCGTCAACGGCTGATCTTGCATCTACTGTAAGTTTCAGGGAAGGGTCGCCCATAAGGCGGCCCTTTTCATTTGGGGTCATGAGAATCGAGGGCAGGCATGGATATTCGCGCAATCGTCATGGGGGTCGCCTTTGCGGTGATGTGGTCCAGCGCCTTTACCTCGGCGCGGATCATCGTGGCCGCGGCCCCGCCTTTGACGGCGCTGAGCCTGCGGTTTTTGATCTCGGGGCTTTTGGGGGTGCTGATCGCCCGGATGCTTGGGCAAAGCTGGCACCTGACGCGCGGGCAATGGCGTGCGACGATCATCTTCGGGATTTGCCAGAACGCGCTTTATCTGGGGCTGAACTTTGTGGCCATGCAGACGATCGAGGCCAGTTTGGCGGCGATCATCGCCTCGACCATGCCCTTGTTGGTGGGCTTGGCCGGGTGGTTGATTTTCGGGGAACGGATTGGCGCGCTGGGCCTGATCGGCCTTTTGGCCGGGGTCGCCGGTGTGGTGATTATCATGGGCGCGCGTTTGAGTGGTGGCGTGGATATGTACGGCCTTGGCCTTTGCGTGGCCGGGGTGATTGCCCTGACCTTCGCCACCTTGGCGGTGCGCGGGGCCACGTCGGGCGGGAACTTCCTGATGATCGTGGGGTTGCAGATGTTGGTCGGCAGCGTGGTTCTGGGTGGTGCGGCACTGGGCCTTGAGACAATCGAGGTCGATTGGAGTTGGACGCTGATCGCGGCCTTTGCCTATACCACGCTTGTGCCCGGCTTGGCGGCAACGCTGGTTTGGTTTTTGCTGGTCAACCGGATCGGGGCGGTCAAGGCGGCAACCTTCCACTTCCTGAACCCCTTTTTGGGTGTGGCGATTGCCGCGATAATCCTTGGGGAGCAATTGGGCCTGCGCGAAGGCTTGGGCGTTGCGGTGATCATGGGCGGCATTCTGGCGGTACAACTGTCCAAACAGAAGCGCGTGGCTTAAGGCCGTTCGCCAATCGTTGTGCGGATGCTGTAGCCCGGTGCATAGAACAGGCGGACGACGGTGACCGGCCTGTCGTGATCCCAAGTGGTACGGTCTGTGATGAAGAGCGGCGCACCGGGGGTTGTTTTCAGGTGTTCGGCCTCCGACGCTTTGGCGGGTTGGGCCGAGAAGGTGATATCGCCGTGGGTGTAGGGAACATGTGCCAAGAGCCATTCGTTGGCGCTGTGGGTTGCGAAGGGTTGTGACGTGGCCTGTGGCACGGTGGCAAGGCTGATCCAGCGATCTTCGAGCGCGAAAGGCGCGCCGTCGGCGCGATGCAGCGCGGTGATATGCAGGGCCTTGCCGCAAATCGGATGATCCCCTGTGACACGCGATAGAAGGGTATAGTCATGCGTCTTGCCCTGCGCTTCGATCTCCTGCCGGATGATGGGGATGTCCAGTGTTGCGCGGCTTACGGGGTGCAGGGCCACGCGCGTTCCGGCCTTGCGGCGGCGTTCGAGAATGCCATCCTCGGCCAAGGCGCGCAGGGCGCGGTTGACGGTGGCGCGGGCGCAGCCGAATTCGGCGGCAAGGTCAACTTCGTTCGGGAGAGGGTGACCGGGAGGCCAATCGCGGGCGTGAATACGGCGCAGCACTTCTCCCTGGATGGCTTGCCATGTGTTGAATTGGTCGGTCATAGCGCCTCGCGCAGGGGGGTGATGGCCTTGCGGTAGGCTTGAACGATACTGTCGCGGGCGATGTGGCGGCCGTTTTGCACCATGTGGCGGCCAGCGGACCAGACATCTCGCACCATTCGGTCGGAGCCAGCGAAGATGTAGCTATCGAGCAGGCTGTCGCCAGTTTGCCCCAAGAGGTCAATATGTTCACCGTCAAGCGCCAAGAGGTCGGCCCAGAGACCGGGGGCGATTTGGCCGGTGGCGCGGCCTGCGGCCTTTGCGCCGCCCGTGCAGGCGGCCTCGAACAAGCTGCGGCCGGTGGAATGGTTCGCCGTGGCGAGCGCGGCGCGCGAGTGATCGCGCAGGCGTTGGGAATACTCCAGCGTGCGGAGTTCTTCGGACAGGGAAATGCGGATGTTGGAATCCGAGCCTATGGCGATGTGCCCGTCATGGTTCATCCAGTTCACGCCGTCGAATATCCCGTCGCCCAAGCTGCTTTCGGTGATCGGGCAGAGGCCCGCCACGGCCCCGGCTTGGGCCAGCCCCTTGGTTTCATGCGGTTGCATTTGGGTGCAGTGGATGAGGCACCATTGATCGGTGATATCGGCATTGGCCAAAAGCCATTCCACGGGGCGTGCGCCGAGGGCGGATTGCACCTCGTCCACCTCGGCCTGTTGCTCGGCGATGTGCATGTGGATTGGGCCGGTTTGGGCAATATCAGAGACTGTTTTCAGATCCTCCGGCGCAATGGCGCGCAGGCTGTGTGGCGCGATGCCTAGGTTGGCATCTGGGTGGTTTGCAACGCTTTGGTTGAGATCCTCAATCAGTTGGGCGAATTGATCTGGCGTATTGCCGAAGCGGTCTTGGCCAGTGGTCAGTGCGCGTCCGTCGCAGCCGCCGAAGCGGTAAAGCACGGGTAGGATCGTGAGGCCAATGCCGGATTGGTCGGAGGCGGCGATGATGCGATCGGCCATTTCGGTGAGGATGGTATAGGGTTGGCCGCCCGGTGCGTGATGGAGGTAGTGAAACTCCGCGTTGGTGGCATAGCCCGCTTCCAGCATTTCCATTTGGACGAGGGCCGCGATGGCCTGCACATGATCAGGGGTGAGCCGATCAAGAAAGCGGTACATCAGGCGGCGCCACGACCAGAAGCTATCTTGACCTTCGGGGCCACGGTACTCGGTCAGGCCAGCCATGGCGCGTTGGAAGGCATGGGAATGCACGTTCACCGGCGCGGGCACGAGCGGGCCGGTGCGTTGGCCTTTTTCCGGTTGGTTGGTCGTGACCGATGCGATGCGTCCGGTGTTGTCGATCTCGACCGCGACGTTGTTGGCCCAACCGTGGGGCAGAAGGGCCATGGGGGACCAGAGGGTTGTCATCGGCAGGTCTCGTGTTGACGGAATTAATATGTATATACATAATGACATCAAACGAGTCGGAATTCAACAGGCGGCGCGAATGATCCTGAGCAATGCAACAGTGGCGACGATGACCGGGCGTGAGCCCTATGGTTTGATCCGGGAGGCCGCCGTCGTGGTGCGTGACGGGCGCATCGCATGGGTCGGGCCGGAAGCTGATTTGCCGGCTGACCAAGATGGGCCGCGTGAGGATTTGGGGGGTCGTCTCGTCACGCCTGGTTTGATTGATTGCCACACGCATATTGTGCATGGCGGCGACCGGGCCGGTGAGTTCGAGATGCGACTTGAAGGCGCAAGTTACGAGGAGGTCGCCCGCGCCGGGGGCGGGATCGTTTCGACCGTCAAGGCGACGCGGGCGGCAAGCGAGGAGGCCTTACTGTCTGGTGCGCTTCGGTTCGCGGATGCTCTGATTTCCGAGGGTGTCACCGCCATTGAAGTCAAATCCGGCTATGGTTTGGATGTCGAGACCGAGCTTCGGATGTTGCGGGCGGCGCGGGCGATTGAGCGGCTGCGGCCTGTTCGGGTGAAAACCAGCTTCCTTGGTGCGCATGCGGTGCCTGCGGAGTATGCGGGACGTAACGCCGCGTATATCGAAGAGGTGTGTTTGCCTGCCTTGCGCCAAGCTGCCGCCGAGCGTTTGGTTGATGCTGTCGACGGGTTTTGCGAGGGCATTGCCTTTTCTGCCGCAGAGCTGGAGCCGCTTTTTGCCGCGGCGCGCGATTTGAGCCTGCCGGTTAAACTTCATGCCGAGCAGTTGTCGCATCAGGGTGGTGTGCAACTGGCCACGAGATACGGGGCCTTGTCGGCGGATCACGTGGAGTACGCCACAGAGGCAGATGCCCGCGCCATGGCCGAGGCGGGCAGCGTGGCGGTGATCTTGCCCGGCGCGTTCTATACCCTGCGCGAGACCCAGGCACCGCCGATCGAGGCGTTTCGCGCGCATGGCGTGGCGATGGCTTTGGCGACCGATTGCAATCCGGGGTCTTCGCCCATGGCGTCGCTGCTTCTGACGATGAACATGGGCTGCACGCTGTTTCGGATGACGCCCGAGGAGGCCTTGGCCGGGGTGACGCGACATGCCGCGCGCGCCTTGGGTTTGCAAGACACGGGCGCCATCGCGCCGGGCCAGCGGGCCGATCTTGCGATCTGGGATGTCGGGAAGCCTGCCGAGCTGGCCTATCGGATTGGGTATAACCCGCTCTACCGGCGGATTTTTGGAGGTGAGGGATGAGCGCGGTCTTGCAACCCGGCGCAGTGCGTCTGGCAGAGCTTGAGGCGATCTGGCGCGGGGGTTTGCCTGCGCGGTTGGATCCATCGGTGAAGCCGCAGGTTGAGGCCGCCTGCGATCTGGTGCGTCGCGCCGCCGAGGGGGAGGCGGCGGTGTATGGCGTGAACACCGGTTTTGGCAAACTGGCAAGCGTCAAGATTCCGCCTGAACAGACCGAAGCGCTTCAGCGGAACCTGATCCTGTCGCATTGTTGTGGCGTGGGACAGCCCTTGGATGCCCCGACCGTGCGGTTGATGATGGTGCTCAAGCTCATGTCACTGGGGCGCGGTGCCTCGGGTGTGGCGTGGGGCACGGTACGTTTGATCGAAGACATGCTTGAGGCCGATGTTGTGCCGGTTGTGCCGGATCAGGGATCGGTCGGGGCCTCTGGTGATCTGGCGCCTTTGGCACATTTGGCGGCCGTGATGATTGGTGAGGGTGAAGCATGGTTCGATGGTGCGCGCTTGAGCGGTGCGGAGGCTCTGGAGCGTGCTGGGCTAAGGCCCATCGTGCTTGGCCCCAAGGAGGGGCTGGCCCTGATTAACGGGACGCAGTTTTCGACGGCTTGCGCGCTTGTCGGGTTATGGGGTGCGTGGCGCAATGCTGCCGGGTGTATCGTGACCGCGGGGTTGTCAACGGATGCGATCATGGGATCGACCGCACCCTTGGTGGAGGCCATTCACACACTGCGCGGGCATCCCGGGCAAATCGCCGCTGCGCGGGCGCAACGCGATTTGATGGCGGGCAGCGAAATTCGCGAAAGCCATCGCGAGGGGGACAGCCGCGTGCAGGACCCTTACTGCATCCGCTGTCAGGCGCAGGTGAGCGGGGCCGCGATTGACCTGTTGCGCCGGGCCGGTGAGGTGCTTGAGATCGAAGCCAATGCGGTGACGGACAATCCGCTGGTTCTGGTGGAGGAAGGCCGCATCGTTTCGGGCGGGAATTTCCATGCCGAGCCGGTGGGCTTTGCCGCCGATCAGATCGCCATGGCGATTGCCGAACTGGGCGCGATTGCACAGCGGCGCGTGGCCTTGATGGTGGACCCGTCGTTGAGTTTCGATCTGCCGCCCTTCCTGACGCCGGAGCCGGGGTTGAACTCGGGCCTGATGATCGCCGAGGTGACGACCGCCGCCTTGATGAGCGAGAACAAGCATCTGGCCAATCCGTGCACCACGGACAGCACGCCGACCAGCGCCAACCAAGAGGACCATGTGAGTATGGCCGCCCATGCCGCACGGCGGTTGATGCGGATGAATGCCAACCTCAACACCATTCTGGGGGTCGAGGCGATTTGTGGCGCGCAGGGCATCGGATTTCGTGCGCCTTTGAAGACAAGTGTGCCTTTGCAAAAGGTCATTGACCGGTTGCGGCAAGCCGTGCCGGCCTTGGAGGCCGACCGCTATCTTGCCCCGGATTTGCAGGCGGCGGCGGATTTGATTGCCGGGGGTGATCTGGTGCGTGCGGCGGATGTGGATTTGCAGTTGGAGGCGCTGTGATGGAGCCGGTTGAGGTGATCCGGGGTGATGGCCCGGTGGTTCTGGGCATGCCGCATACGGGGGTTTTCGTGCCACCCGAGATACGGGCCAAGCTGAACGACCGGGGGCGCGGTTTGGCCGATACTGATTGGAACATTCACAAGCTGTACAACGGTCTTTTGCCGGGGGCGACGGTGGTGCGGGCCACCTTTCACCGGTACGTGATCGACGCAAATCGCGACCCATCGGGTCAGAGCCTTTATCCGGGGCAGAACACGACCGGCTTGGTCCCACTGACGGATTTCGAGGGGGAGCCGATCTGGGATGTGCCGCCCTCGGGGGGCGAGGTAGAGCATCGGCGTGAGGTTTACCACGCGCGCTATCATACGGCACTTGAGGCAGAATTGCGCCGGGTCAGAGACACATACGGTGCGGCGATCCTTTATGATTGCCATTCGATCCGGTCAGAGATTCCGTATCTTTTTGAGGGCCGTTTGCCCACCTTCAACATCGGCACCAACGACGGGGCGACCTGTGCGCCTGCTGTGGCGGAGGCTGTGGAGGCGGTGTGCCGTGCGGCACAGGGCTATGACACGGTGCTGAACGGCCGGTTCAAGGGCGGATGGACAACGCGGCATTATGGCCGGCCCGAGGCGGGGCTGCATGCGATCCAGATGGAACTGGCGCAGCGCTGTTACATGGAAGAGGCCGCCCCTTGGCCGTATCTGCACGAGCGGGCCGAGGCTTTGCGCCCGCATTTGAAAGCTATCCTTGAAGCCCTGGACCGACTGGCACGCGAAGGAGAATTGGCATGACCGACCCACGTCACAACACCCGCGATATCTATCCCGACACCGGCACCGAGATCAGCGCCAAGCATTGGGTGACAGAGGCGCCGATGCGGATGCTGATGAACAACCTGCACCCGGATGTGGCCGAGAACCCGCATGAGTTGGTGGTTTATGGCGGTATCGGGCGGGCGGCGCGCACCTGGGACGATTTCGACCGGATCGTTTCGACGCTGAAGGGGCTGGAGGAGGATGAAACCCTTCTGGTGCAGTCGGGCAAACCGGTGGGGGTGTTCCAGACCCACAAAGACGCACCCCGCGTTTTGATCGCCAATTCAAATCTCGTACCACATTGGGCCAATTGGGATCATTTCAGTGAACTCGATAAGAAGGGCCTGATGATGTACGGTCAGATGACCGCCGGGTCGTGGATTTACATCGGCACGCAGGGTATCGTGCAGGGCACATATGAGACTTTCGCCGAGGCCGGGCGGCAGCATTACGACGGTGACCTGAAAGGCCGGTGGATCCTGACCGGTGGTCTTGGTGGTATGGGCGGGGCGCAGCCTTTGGCGGCGGTCTTTGCCGGGGCGTGTTGTTTGGCGGTGGAGTGCGACGAAGAGCGCGCAAGGTTCCGGCAGCGCACGCGGTATCTGGATGAAATCACCCATGACCTGGACGCGGCGCTTGAGATGATAGAGCGCTGGACCAAGGCGGGCGAGGCGAAATCGGTGGGTCTGATCGGCAATGCGGCGGATGTTTTTGCCGAATTGGTCAAGCGCGGCGTGCGCCCGGATATCGTTACTGACCAGACAAGCGCGCATGATCCGGTGCATGGATACCTGCCGCAGGGCTGGAGCGTGGCCGAGTGGCGCGCCAAGCAGGAGAGTGACCCCAAGGCGGTGGAAGCGGCTGCACGTGCCTCCATGCGGGTGCAGGTGCAGGCGATGGTGGATTTCTGGAACATGGGCGTGCCGACGCTGGATTATGGCAACAACATCCGGCAGGTGGCGCAGGAGGAGGGGCTGGAGAACGCCTTTGCCTTCCCGGGGTTCGTCCCGGCCTACATCCGGCCGCTGTTCTGCCGTGGGATCGGGCCGTTCCGGTGGTGTGCGCTGTCGGGTGATCCGGAGGATATCTATCGCACCGACGAAAAGATGAAGGAACTGTTCCCCGAGCATGCCGATTTGCATCGCTGGCTGGATATGGCGAGAGAGCGGATCGCCTTTCAGGGCTTGCCGGCGCGGATTTGCTGGATCGGGTTGGGCGAGCGGCACAAGGCCGGTCTGGCGTTCAACGAGATGGTCCGCAAGGGCGAGTTGAAGGCGCCGGTGGTGATTGGGCGGGACCATCTGGACTCGGGCTCGGTTGCGAGCCCGAACCGTGAAACCGAGGCGATGAAGGATGGATCGGACGCGGTTTCGGATTGGCCGCTTTTGAATGCCTTGCTCAACACCGCGAGTGGGGCCACTTGGGTGAGCCTGCATCACGGTGGCGGGGTTGGCATGGGGTTCAGCCAGCATTCGGGCATGGTTGTCTGTGCCGATGGGACGGAAGATGCCGCGCGGCGTTTGGAACGTGTGCTTTGGAACGATCCGGCGACTGGCGTGATGCGCCATGCCGATGCCGGCTATGACATCGCCAAGGAGTGCGCGCGGGACCACGGGTTGCGCCTGCCCGGCATTCTGGGGTGAGCCTTGAGCGGTTCATGGAGGCGCAAGCGCGCGTCTGGCCCGGCCCGTTGGAGGAGATTCAAGCGGGCTCGAAAAAAGGCCATTGGATGTGGTTCATCTTTCCGCAGTTGCGCGGGCTTGGCCAATCGGCGATGGCGCAGCGCTATGGCATTGCCGATCTGGAGGAGGCGCGGGCCTATTTGGCGCATCCCGTGCTGGGGCCGCGATTGATTGAGATCACGCGCGCCATGCTGAGCCATGCTGACAAGACGCCCGAGGCGGTGCTTGGGCCGGTGGATGCGATGAAGCTGCGCTCTTGCCTGACCTTGTTTGAAACGGCGGACGGCGATGCGGTTTTTGGTGAGGGGCTGCGCGTGTTCTATGAGGGACGCCCCTGTGAGGCGACATTGACGATGATCGAGGAGACCTGAGATGGACTATGCACCGGGGCGAGAGGATTGTCCGCTTCCGTTTTCGCCGTTCAAGTCTTGTACCGTGCCACGGCCCATCGGCTGGCTTTCCACGATCAGTCGTGACGGGGTGCACAACCTTGCCCCCTACAGCCAATGGCAGAACCTGACATTCGACCCGCCGCTGGTGATGTTCGCCGCCAACCAGTACCCGGACGGGCGGCGCAAGGATACTGTCGTGAATGCCGAGCAAACCGGGTGGTTCGTGTGGAACATGGCCACTTGGGACTTGCGCGAGGCGGTGAACCGTTCCGCCATGGCCGTGGCTAGGGAGGTGGATGAATTCGAAACCGCGAGCGTTACGAAAGCAGCTTGCATGGAGGCCCCTTGTGCGCGGGTGGCGGAAAGCCCCGCGCAGTTCGAATGCCGTTACCTGTCCACGCACCGCCTACCGGGGGATTCAGACGTGGGAACGGTGGATGTCGTCTATGGCCGGGTCGAACGTATCCGCGTGGACGATGGCGTTATCACGCCTGACGGCAAGCTGGACATTCCCAAGATCCAGCCAATCGCGCGCATGGGTTATTACGACTATACCGTGGTGCGGGACACCTTCGAGATGCGTATCCCCGGCGCAAGCGCCGCCGCAGCGGATGGATTGGAGGGAAAGGCCTGAGCGGTCAGGCCTTTTGCAGCATTCGACCCAAGGGGCGCCCGCCAAGGATATGCACGTGCAGGTGCGGAACCTCTTGCACGCCGGCCTCTCCCGCGTTCGAGATCAGGCGGAAGCCGTCATCCTCGACACCCTTGAGTTTGCAGACCTCGCCAATGGCGCGAGTGTAATCGAGAATCTCGGCATCCGACGCGGTTTGCGCGAAGTGATCGTAGCAAACGTAGGGGCCTTTCGGGATCACCAGAACATGCACAGGGGCCTGTGGTTGGATATCGTTGAAGGCAAGGCTGTGCTCGGTTTCCAGTACTGTGTCGTTCGGAATCTCACCGCGCAGGATTTTGGCGAAGATGTTCTGATCGTCGTAGCTATGGGGCATGTGAACGTCCTTAATCGGCAAAGAGATGATCGGTCTGCGCAATCTCTAGCGCCTTGTCATGGGGAACATCAAGAAAGGGGGCGATCGCGCTTGCGTGCTGGTCGGTGTGGTCACCCTCACGCAGAATATTGTGATTTTCGAATTCGGCATCGCGAATGCGGTCGGATTCGAAGACCATGTCGGCGCGGATCGTGGGCAGCAGGCGTTCAAGCGTTTCGTCCGGTGTCTGCTCGCCGGCAAGGCCGACGCGCATGGCGTGTCCGATGAGATATTCGTCGGAAAACTTGGTTTGGATTTCCAAAAGCTTTGTGGTCGACCGATCACCGCAGAAATCTTGCAGAAGGTCGAGGTTGCCCGGATCCATGCAGACGATCAGGCGGTCGGTGTCGTAGTAGTCGAACAGCATACGCATCAGTGCGCGCCGATGGCGGGTACGTTTGCCAAGGGTGGCCTGAATACCGCCGAGATCGGGAAGCGGGGTCGATTCCTCGTTGAACAGGTATTCGACGGTGGGAATGTTGGTCAGTTGCCGGATCTTGTCGAGCAGGCGCTTGCCAACGTGCCACTTCTTGCAGACCACGATCATCAGCTCACGATCGCGGCCTAGAGTGCTTTCGGTTTCCCAAAAGCGGGTGGCGAAGCGACGGCCGATGCGGCCCCGGCCACTGAGAAACCTGAACAGGCTGCGGCCTTCGTTGGATATCTGAAACTCCGCGTCGTCATCGGCATAAAGCGCGCCCAGCCGGGTTTTGAGTTCGGTTGCCTCGGGGCTGATCTTGCGGGCAAAAAGAAAATCCTGACTGAGTAGCAGGTCGTAGTGATCGTTGTAAAAGGTCACCGGCATGCCGTAGTCGGTGAACATCAGGAAAGTCAGGGTTCGGGTGCGGATTTCTTTTTCCGGCACGAGGTGGCGCACCAAGGTCTGGAAAAAGGTTTCATCGGGAATCCATGTGGTGCGGAAAAAGCGCATAACGTCGCGGCGGCGGCGGGTGAAGTCGATGATCCATTCGATGGTTCGGCGGCGCAGGCACCACCATTGGCTGCCGATCTGGACCTGTATATCGCTTGGGATCTTGCGGGTGAGGCCCAGGCGCTTTTGCAGATTGAACGTGGCATAGAAGCGCCATTTCTGGGAGCGTTCGTTGAAGAAGTGGCGGTAGATCAGCCGTTCTTCCTTCATGCCGGTCTTGATCCAGTCGCTTTCGAAATAATCAAAACTTTCGATGTAATCGACATCGTTGGCATCAAGGAATTCATGCGCATAGTGGGCCGATTTGATCGCCGCGCAATCCCCGGACAGCATGTAGAAATGCGTTGCGCGCGGGAATTGATCGACCGCGGCCTCGACCGCGTAAAGCGTGGCCTGCACCAAGGACCATTCGCCCCAGCCGCATTTGATACGGCGTTTGGCGAAGGTGACGTTGGGGTTTTCTGCAAGGGCTTCGCGGATTTTGGTGAAGTGTTCGGGATTGGCGCGGGCGTCGAAGTGGATCGACATATAGTCACCGGCTGCGGTGAGCATATTGGCCTGTTTGATGATCGCGTCCGGATCCTTGTGGCACAGAAGTATGAACGCAATTTTTGCCATGCTCGAAACAGTTTACCTTCTTTCGTATTGTTGTTTACATTGATAGTCCTGAACAGCCCCTGAATAAACAGGGTTTCTTTGTATTTTTTAAAGGTTTAAATACCTAATAACCCGAAAAAGGGATTTTACAGCGGAGGCTGCGAGCATGGGATTTCCCGGAACATGGATGACCGAAAGCGAAAGCGTGGTCTATCGCGTGGTGCCGAAATGCGCCTGTTCGACCATTGGTCAGATCATGTATTATTCTGATCATGGCGAGTTCTTTGATGGTGACATACACGATGCCGAAACCGGCCTGCACAAATGGGCGCGGGAAGACAGCCAGCCTTTGATCAAGGCGAATGTGAAAACCCATACTTCTTATGCTTTTACCTGTGTGCGGAACCCTTACACGCGCATCCTGTCGTCGTTTTTCGACAAGATTTGCGGCATTCAGCGCAACGGCAAACGCTATCGCGGGAAGCTGGTGCCGCTTTTGATCCAGAAATACGGGATTGAAGTGGGCGGCGAGGATGGCAAGCAGGAGTTCGACCAGATCCAGAGCTTCCGCCGGTTTCTGTTGTTCGCCCGCGACACCATCCGCTGGCGGCGGCCGATGGACCCGGATATCCACTGGTCGGCGATGTCGGGGCATGTGTCGACGTTCATCATAAATGGCGGTACCTACGACAAGATTTTCTGGACCGAGTCCTTCAACGACGGGATGGGCGAGGTATTGGGTGCGATCAAAACGCAACATGACGTGGACTTGCAGACGATCCCGCGCTTCAACGAAAGTGAAGGCCATGGGCCGAAGCGGGCACATCCGGTGGAAGATTATTTCGACGATCTTTCGATGCATCTGGTGAAAGAGATTTATCATCGCGATTTCGCCTTGTTCAAATACGACTTTGACGATCCTTCGAACAAGATGCCCATTGGTGAGATCGACCTTGATGAGGTGCATGCCAAGCTGGGCGAGTGACGGCGCGATCTGTGAAGTTTTTGTGAAGAATCCGATTCCTTGATCTAGATCGAATGCAGTCTTCCAAGGCTGTCGGACAATAAGGCCAAACCCGAGATGGAGAGGTCTGATGTTCGACACCCAACACAACGAGATTCAACAGCCGCTAGCACGCAGCAACCAGCCGCCCCTCATGACGCTGCAAAACGTCAATTTGTGGTACGGCGACGGCGAGAAGCATGCTTTGATCGACGTGAGTTTCGATCTTTTTCCCAATGAGATACTGGCCTTCATAGGGCCATCAGGCTGTGGCAAATCCACCGCCCTCAAGTGCCTGAACCGGATGCATGACAGCACGCGGGGTGTTGTGATTGATGGTCGGATCGAGATGAGTGGTCAGGACATCCATGATCCGGGCATCGACCCGCCAATGCACCGGCGGCGGTTCGGCTGGGTCGCGCAAAAGCCCAATCCGTTTCCCGCGAGCATTTGGAAAAACGTGGCCTATGGCGCGCAAATTCATGGGTTGATGCGCAACAAGGCCGATCTGGAGGTGCATGTGGAGGATTGCCTGCGCCGGGCGCATCTTTGGGACGAGGTGAAGGACCACCTGCATGATATGGATGGGGCTGACCTTTCGGGCGGTCAACAGCAGCGGTTGTGCATCGCCCGCGCGCTCAGTACGCAGCCCGAGGTCTTGTTGATGGATGAGCCGACCGGGTCGATTGACCCGATCGCGACCGCCAAGGTCGAGGAGTTGATGGTCGATCTGAAGCCCGATCATGCCATCGTGGTGGTCACCCACTCGATGATGGAGGCGCGCCGCGTCGCCGACCGCGTGGCATATTTCCACTTGGGGCGCCTATTGGAGGTCGGGCCGACTGAGCAGATATTTACCGCCGCGCGCAGTGACGAGGCCCGGCGGTTCATCGAAGGCAAGTTCGGCTAGGTCCTCAGATCAGGCCTTCGGCGGCAAAAAGTGCCTTCACATCCGCTTGTGGCCTTGCGCCGTAGTGGGTGATGACCTCACCCGCGGCGATGCAGCCCATGCGCCCGGCTACGTCCAATGGCGCGCCGCTGGCCATGCCAAACAGGAACCCGGCGGCGAATTGATCGCCCGCGCCGGTGGTGTCGAGCGGGGCGATGGGGCTGACCGGGACACTGATACTGTCGTCACCTTCGGTGATCACCACGTCGTGGCCAGACCGCGTGCAGACGATGAGGCCGCTTTCGCTGGCGGCTTGTTCGAGTGCTGCGCCCAGATCATCGGTTTCAAAGAGCGATTTCCATTCGTGTTCGTTGCCCAAGACGAAATCCAGCTCGCCTAGCAGCTTGCGGAAATCGCCGCGATGGCGATCAACGCAGAAGGGGTCAGACAGGGAAATCCCCGCTTTGCCGCCACCTGCGCGGCAGGCACGCGCGGCGGCTTGGAAGGCGTCTTTGCCCTTGGGTTTGTCGAAGAGGTAGCCTTCGAGGAACAGCAGTTCCGCCGCACCGGCCACATCATCGTCGACGTCATCCGGGCCAAGCTCTGACGAAATACCGAGGTAGGTGTTCATCGAGCGTTCGCCATCGGGCGACACGAAGATCATGCAGCGCGAGGTGGGCAGTTCGCCGTTGGGCACGGGCGAATTGACAAAATCAATACCCTCGTCGGTCATGGCATTGGCGTAGTAATGACCCAGTTCATCATCATGCACGCGGCCGATAAAGCCTGTTTTAAGGCCCAAGGCCCCCAGCCCCGCGATGGTATTGGCGACCGAGCCGCCGGGCATCTGGGTGCGGTCTTGCATTTGGTCGAACAGGAACTCACCGCGTTCTTGTTCGACCAATTGCATGACGCCCTTGTCGATACCCATGCGGGTCAGGAAATGGTCGTCGGCTTGGGAGATCACGTCGACCACGGCGTTGCCGATGCCGACGGCTTGGTATTTCGTCATATGGTTTTTTCCTCGAATTGGCAGAACTCGCGGATGATGCAGGTAGGGCACATCGGTTTGCGGGCCTTACAGTGATAGCGCCCGTGCAGGATAAGCCAATGGTGGGCGTGTTGTTGGAAATCCACCGGCACATTGTCTTCGATGGCGCGTTCCACCGCATCGACGTTCTTGCCGGGGCAGATGCCGGTGCGGTTGCCGACGCGGAAGATATGGGTATCGACTGCCTGCGCCGGGTAGTGCCACCACATGTTCAGCACCACATTGGCGGTTTTCCGGCCGACGCCGGGAAGCGATTGCAGGGCGGCGCGAGAGTTGGGAACGATGCCGTCGTATTCCTCGACAAGGATCCTCGACAGCTTCATCACGTTCTTGGCCTTGTTGCGGTAAAGGCCGATGGTTTTGATATGCTCGATCAGGCCGTCCTCGCCCAAATCCAGCATTTTCTGCGGGGTATCAGCGACTTTGAACAGCTCGCGCGTGGCGCGGTTGACGCCAGCATCGGTGGCCTGTGCCGATAGGGCAACGGCCACGACAAGCGTATAGGCGTTGACGTGCTCCAACTCGCCTTTGGGTTCGGGTTCGGCCGCGTGAAAGCGGGTGAAGATCTCGCGGATCGTGTGGTAATCAAGCTGCTTTGCCATGGCGACCCATATGCCCCGAAAGGTGAGGATGCGCAACATTCGGGTCGCAGTGGGGGCGTGGGGCGCTTAATCTGATGGTCAACAGACATGAGGACCCGCGATGTCAGAAGCTGGATCAGAGCAAACCTATCATTATAACGTCATGCGCCGGGCGCTTGATCTGATGGATGAGGCGGAGGCGCCGCTGTCGCTTGAGGCGTTGTCGGCACGGATGGATATGAGCCCGGCGCATTTCCAGCGGGTGTTTTCGGCTTGGGTGGGTGTTTCGCCCAAGCGGTATCAGCAATATCTGCGGCTTGGTCATGCCAAGGCGTTGTTGGCCGAACGGCACACGGTTCTCGAGGCGGCGCATGAGGCGGGGCTGTCGGGGACCGGGCGATTGCATGACCTGTTCCTGCGGTGGGAGGCGATGAGCCCCGGCGAGTATGCCCGGGGCGGTGCGGGCCTGACCATTCGCTATGGTTGGTTCGACAGTCCTTTTGGCGAGGCATTGGCCATGGGGACAGATCGCGGGTTGTGTGGCCTTGCCTTTACGGGCGAATTCGGCCGCGATTGGACATGGGAGGATATGTCCGGACGCTGGCCCGGGGCGCGGTTCGAAGAGCTGCCCGAGGCAATTGCCCCATGGGTCGAGGCCGCCTTTGCGGGCCGCGGCGAAGCGGTGCTGCACATGATCGGTGCGCCCTTCCAGATCAAGGTGTGGGAAGCCTTGCTGCAAATCCCATCGGGGCATGTGACCACCTACTCCGATATCGCGCAGGCTATCGGCAACCCGCGCGCTGTGCGCGCCGTGGGCACCGCCGTTGGGCGCAATCCGGTCAGCTTCCTGATCCCGTGCCACCGGGCCCTGCGCAAGTCGGGGGCCTTGGGCGGCTATCATTGGGGTTTGCCGGTCAAACGGGCCATATTGGCTTGGGAAAGTGCCCGGGCTGAGGCCTAGGCCGGGTCAGTATGCGCGAAATGCCGCCGATTTCCCCGTTGATTCAGCTTGGGGAATGCGCGGCGGTTGCTTATTTTGCCCTTAAGCCCGAGCGTTTGGGCATCATTTCACGAGGCAAATACGATGCGAGCGAAAAAGACTATTCTGGCCCTTTCGGGTCTGTCCCTTCTGGCGGTGACGGCTTGTACTGATCCGGCGCGGGTGGGCGACGATCCGCGCCAGAACACGAAAGGTGGTGCGGTGCTTGGTGGTGTGATCGGGGCAGGGCTTGGCGCCTTGGTCAGCGATGACAAGGCCAAGGGCGCGGTGATTGGTGGCGCTGTGGGCGCTGCGGGTGGCGCGGCCGTCGGCAATGCGCTGGACCGGCAAGAGGCCGAGCTGCGCCAACAGTTGGACAACGACGATGTGCAGATCACCAACACGGGTGACCGCCTGATCGTCACCATGCCGCAGGATATCCTGTTCGACGTGGACAGCTCCACGGTTTATCCGGGGCTGCGGTCTGATCTGCTGACGGTGGCGGATAATCTGCGGTCTTATCCGGATTCTACGGTGCAGGTGGTTGGCCATACCGACAACACGGGCTCGGCCAACTATAACCAAGCGCTTTCCGAGCGGCGGGCGAATGCCGTGGCGGATGTGCTGATGGATGGTGGTGTGGCCTTTGAGCGCATCCAGACTTATGGCAGGGGTGAGAACCAGCCGGTGGCCTCCAACCTGACCGAGGAAGGCAAGCGCCAGAACCGCCGGGTCGAGATCGTGATCCTGCCGACGGCGGCTTGATCTGGGCGATAGAGAAAAGAAAACCCCGGTGAGCCTTGGGCCGCCGGGGTTTTTCATGTGCTATTGCAGCGGCTTACATGGCCTCTATCATCTCGGCCTGTTTGACGATCACCTCGGCCTGCTTGATCGAGGCGATATCGACAAGGCGGCCTTTGTAGGTGGTTGCCCCTTCGCCACGGGCCTTGGCCTCTTCCATGGCTTGCAGGATTTCGCGAGCCTCTTGCACGGCCTCGGTGGTGGGGGTGAAGACCTCGTTCGCAAGGGCGATCTGCTTGGGGTGGATGGCCCATTTGCCAACCATTCCGAGGGTGGCGGAGCGCAGCGCCTGGGCGCGGAAACCGTCATCGTCCGAGAAGTCGCCGAAAGGGCCATCGACCGGTAGCAGTCCATGGGTGCGGCAGGCGGCGACGATGGCGGTTTGCGCCCAGTGCCACGGGTCGGACCAGTATTTCTCGCCCTCGCGGATCATGTAGTAGTTTTCCTGCGTGCCGCCGATTCCAGTAGTGGACATGCCCATGGAGGCGGCGAAATCCGCCGCACCGAGGCTCAAGGCCTGCATCCGGGGGCTGGCGGCGGCGATGGCTTCGACGTGGGCAATGCCAGCGGCGGATTCGATGATCGCCTCGAAGCTGATCCGCTTGGAGCGGCCTTTTGCGGCCTCAATCGCGGTCACCAGTGCGTCGACGGCATAAATGTCTTCGGCGCAGCCGGCTTTGGGGATCATGATCTGATCAAGGCGGTCGCCAGCTTTTTCAAGCAGGTCAACCACATCGCGGTACCAGAACGGGGTATCGAGGCCGTTGATCCGGACGCTGAGGTACTTGTTGCCCCAGTCGACATCGTTGATGGCCTGAATGGTGTTTTCGCGGGCCACGTCCTTGTCGGAAGGGGCGACGGAATCTTCGAGGTCGATGTTGATCACATCGGCGGCGCTGGCGGCCATTTTCTCGAACAGCTTGGTGTTCGAGCCCGGGCCGAACAACTGACAGCGGTTGGGGCGTGCGGGGGCGGGGGGTTGGAGGCGGAAGCTCATCTCGGACACCTTTTCAAAAGTTTCAAGAACGGTCGCGTCAGCGGTATATAATTGCATACCTACCTGCAACCCGGTTTTGTGACGCAGTGCAGCATCGTGTCAGTTGGCACTCTGTGCCGAATCGCGGTTAACGCCCTGAAATCACGAAAGAACCCCGGTCGGCAAAACGTCGGTATTGCGTCGGTATTCCGTCGGTGCCGAATGCGGCAGTGCAGCGGATTAACAGGCCGCGCGCTCATCAGGCCTTGCGGCCTTCTTTGCGCAAACTGGTTTCGATGCGACCATTTTTCGTCGGGAACAGAAGCGCGCGGCCTTTCCAAGCGTGGCAGCCATGGGGTATGCGACGTGCTTTGATTGACAATTGGCCCCTGTTTCTGGGGATGCTGATGCTGATGGTGGCCAACGGGCTGTTGGTGACGCTGTTGACGATCCGGGCCAGCACCCTTGGCTTTTCCGAATTGTCGATTTCGATCATGCAGGCCTGTTACCCATTGGGGGCCTTGGCGGGCACCATCCTGACGCCAAGGTTGATCGAGAAGGTGGGGCATATCCGGGTGTTTTCGGCGCTGGCCTCGATGGTGTCGGTGGCGGCGATTGCCCACCTTCTGACCAGTGACCCTTACAGTTGGAGCGCGATGCGCCTTTTGGCGGGGTTCTGTTTTCCGGGGCTTTACGTGATTAGCGAGTCTTGGCTGAACGCCAAGGCGGAGAACCGCATCCGGGCGCAGGTCTTGTCGGTCTATTTCATCATTCAATCGGCGGGTCCGGCCCTAGGGACGGCCATGGTGGGTATTCCCGACCCGTCGGGGACGCTGTTGTTTGGGTTGTCGTCGATCCTGTTGTCGGTGGCGATTGTGCCGCTGCTTTTGTCGGGCGTGCGCGCACCGGATTACACGGTGCCCGACAGGATGCCGGTGAAGCGGCTTTACAAGGTTTCGCCGGTGGCGGTGTTGGGCATCGTGGTGATGGCGACGGGGGTTTCGGCGTGGTTCATCGCCTTGCCGCTTTACGCTTTGCAGGCGGGCTTCAGTGAGGCACAGGCCTCGGGCGTTTTGGTGGTGGCGATGATCGCGGCGGCGGTGGTGCAGTACCCGGTGGGTTGGATCTCGGACCAGATGGACCGACGTTACGTGGTGATCGGCCTTGCCGGGGTGAGTGCCTTGGCGGCCATGTGGATGGTTTTGGACAGCGCGCCGGGGCATATCGTGGTGGGTTTTGCCGTGATCGGGGCGGCGACCCTGCCGGTTTATTCGATTCTTGCCGCCCACGCCAATGACCAGTTGAGTGCCGGGCAGATCGTGCCAGCCAGCGGCACGATGGCGTTTTTGATGCAGCTTGGGCAGGTGGCAGGCATCCTGATCGGGCCGAACGTGGTGCCCATGGCGGGCGGCAAGGGCTTGCCCATGGTCGTGGTGGCGGTTGGGCTTGTTGTGGCCCTGATTGCGCTGGCGCGGCGTGTGCGCAGCGAGGCGCCGGAAGAAACCGGCGAGGTGGTGCCGACTGGTGTGATCGGCATGGCGCAACCGGGGATGTTGCAAGCCGAGGTTTTGGCCGAAGAAATGGAAGAAACTTCGCAATGAGCCAAAACTTTTAGCAGATATTTGCGCCATTCTTGCGCCTGTGTGGGATTTCCGTAGGATTTCGCAGCATTTGCATCGCAAACTGCCATGAAACATTGATTCCCCTGCGAGAGGTGCTGCCATGTCGATGATCGAGACCCCTTATCTGCTGTTCTTGGGTGATGCGCCCGATATGCTGGCCGCTAAAGTGGCCATCGGTATCCGGGATTGGCGACCCGAGAATGCCGTGGGGCAGTTGCGGCTTGAGGGCTGTGGCGCCGATCTGGGCTTGACGGATATGACCTTGGCCGAGGCCAAGGCCGCGGGGGCCAAGACGCTGGTGATTGGCGTGGCCAACCGGGGCGGTGTGATTTCCAAGGAGTGGAAGAAGGTTCTGGTCACCGCGCTGGAGGAAGGCTTTGACCTTGCCGCGGGCCTGCACAACCTGTTGCGCGACGAGCCGGACCTTGTGGCGGTGGCCGAGGCGACGGGCCGCTCTTTGCATGACGTGCGGGTGCCGGAAGTGGAGTACCCGATTGCCGATGGCAAGAAGCGGCGCGGCAAGCGGTGCCTGCCAGTGGGGACCGATTGTTCGGTGGGCAAGATGTATACCGCCATGGCGATGGAGCGCGACATGAAGGAGCGCGGCATGAAGGCCACCTTCCGCGCCACCGGGCAGACGGGCATTTTGATCACCGGGGATGGTGTGCCGTTGGACGCGGTGATTGCCGATTTCATGGCCGGCTCGGTCGAATGGCTAAGCCCGGACAATGACGAGGATCACTGGGACTTGATCGAAGGGCAAGGGAGCCTGTTTCATGTCTCGTTCTCGGGCGTGACCATGGCGCTTATTCATGGCGGTCAGCCCGATGCGCTGATCCTGTGCCATGAGCCGACGCGCGCGCATATGCGGGGCCTGCCCGATTACACCCTGCCCACGCTGGAAGAGCTGCGCGACACCGCGCTGCCCTTGGCACGGATTGCCAACCCGGGTTGTGAAGTGGTTGGGGTTTCGGTGAACACCCAACATATGGGCGAGGATGAGGCCAAGGCCTATTTGGCCGAGGTCGAGGAGCGCATGGGCCTGCCGGCCACCGACCCCTATCGCTTTGGGTCGGGCAAACTGGTGGATGCGCTGGCTGCCCTGTGATCTGACCTTGGTGCTATTGGTTGCCGTCGGATGCCTCCGGCGGGAGTATTTTGGCCAAGAAGAAAGGGCAGGGGCATGGATATTTCAGTGACGCGCGATGTGTTTCGGCTGGCGCAGGTGTTTACCATCAGCCGAGGCTCGCGCACGCAGGCCGAGGTTTTGACCGTTCGGGTGAGTGACAATGGCGTGACGGGCTGGGGCGAATGTGTGCCCTATGCGCGGTATGACGAGACCTTGGACAGTGTGACGGCAGAGATCGAAGGGTTGCCCGAGGTCTTTGACCGGGCGGCGTTGCAGGGTTTGTTGCCCGCTGGGGCCGCACGTAATGCGGTGGATTGCGCTCTGTGGGATCTGGAGGCCAAGCGCGCGGGCAAGCGGGTTTGGGACTTGGCCGGGTTACCCGCGCCGGGGCCGGAGGTGACGGCCTATACCCTGTCTTTGGATGAGCCTGAGGCGATGCGCGCGCAGGCGGCGGAGCATGGGCATCGGCCCTTGCTCAAGATCAAGCTGGGCACGCCGGATGACATGCCGCGCTTGGAAGCGGTGCGCGCGGGCGCGCCCGAGGCGCGGATTATCGTCGATGCCAATGAAGGCTGGTCGGCGGAAGTTTACGCCGATCTGGCGCCGCATCTGGTGCGGTTGGGGGTGAGCCTTGTGGAGCAACCCTTGCCCGCAGGGGACGACGAGGCCCTGATCGGGATGGAGCGGCCCGTGCCGGTTTGTGCCGACGAGTCCTGCCATGACCGCGAGAGCCTGCCGCACCTCAAGGGCAAATATGATGTGGTCAACATCAAGCTGGACAAGACCGGGGGGCTGACCGAGGCGCTTGCCCTGCGCGAGGCCGCTTTGGCCGAAGGATACAAGGTGATGGTGGGCTGCATGGTGGGCAGTTCTTTGGCGATGGCGCCTGCGACATTGGTGGCGCAGGGGGCCATGGTCACAGACCTTGACGGGCCGCTTCTTCTGGCCGAAGACCGGGACAACGCTTTGACATTTGATGAGGCCGGGGTGCATCCGCCCGATGCGGCGCTCTGGGGCTGAGGAGACTGACATGACCCGAACCGTTTACGTGAATGGCGAGTACCTGCCGGAAGGGGAGGCGACGGTTTCGATTTTTGACCGTGGGTTCCTGATGGCCGATGGGGTTTACGAGGTGACCAGCGTGCTGGGTGGCAAGCTGATTGATTTCGCGGGTCATGCAAAGCGGTTGGAACGCTCGCTCAATGAGCTGGACATGAAGCAGCCGCCGGAATTTGATGATCTGCTGGAGATCCACCGCGAATTGGTGACGCGGAACGGGATCGACGATGGCTTGATTTATCTTCAGGTCACGCGCGGCAGCGATGGCGACCGGGATTTCGTTTTCCCCGATGCCGAGACCACCCGACCCACCGTGGTCTTGTTCACCCAATCAAAGCCCGGCCTTGCCAATAGCCCGCAGGCCGAGACGGGGCTGAAGATCATCAGTATCGACGATGTGCGTTGGGGTCGTCGGGATATCAAGACGGTGCAATTGTTGTACCCGTCGATGGGCAAGATGATGGCCAAGGCCGCCGGGTGCGATGATGCCTGGATGATCGAGGATGGCTTTGTTACCGAGGGCACCAGCAACAACGCCTATATCGTGAAGGGTGGCAAGATCATCACCCGTCATCTTTCGAATGATATTCTGCACGGGATCACCCGCGCCGCTGTGCTGCGCTTTGCCCGAGAGGCGCAGATGGAGGTGGAAGAGCGGTCTTTCACCATCGACGAGGCGAAAGAGGCCGACGAGGGCTTCGTCACCTCGGCCAGTGCCTTTGTTATGCCAGTGGTGGAGATTGACGGCACACCCGTTGGCGATGGGGTGCCGGGGCCGGTGGCCAAGCGGCTGCGCGAGATTTACCTAGATGAAAGCCTGAAGGCGGCGATCTAAAGCGTTTCGCGAAACGCAGTGCTCCGTTCAATCGTTGCCCGCGTTCCGCCTTTCGCTGATGCCGCAGGTTAAAGGCGGAACGCTTCAATTCGCCTTGATCGTTTGCGCGAGGTATTGGCCGATCACCGCTGATCCCTTGGGCGAGGGGTGCGTTGCGTCGGCGGCGTAGAGCGATGGGTCGCGCGGCGCGATGACATCTTCGGAGTCCACAAAGAAGACGCCGGAGCTTGTGCGGGCGAGCCTTGCGACACGGCGTTCGATTTCGACAAGACCGGGGCGGCAGCCTTGGAAGCTGCCGGAGTTGGGGGCGCGGTAGTAGCCCATCCAAAGCACCTTGGCCCCGGTGGACCGGGCGCGGTTGATCAGGGTGGGGATATCCCCGGTCGTCCCATCGCGGGAGATCAGCGCCTCGATCACCCCGTCGCAACGGGTACAGCCGCAGGTAAAGCCGAGGTCATTGGCCCCGCCGTTCATCACCACCCAGTTCCACGGTCGCATGACCAGTTGGTCGGGGATGCCAAGCCCAAGGGCGGAGGCAAAGCCACGCTTGCGGATCTGTGCGCCGGGGGTGGCGCGATTGGTGACGGTGCGATCAAGGCTTGCGCCAAGGGCGGTTCCCACATCACGGCCTGATGTACGGTTCCAAGCCAAAACGGAATCGCCGATCATCAGGATATCCCCGCCCGAGCGTGGCGCGCCGGGGGTGCAGGCCGAGAGCGTGGTGATAAGGATCAGGGTCGCAAATAAGCGCATCAAGCCTCCGGTCAGTGGGAGTCAAGATGCGGCGGCTTGTGCTGAAGTCAATCAAGACGGCTTGAACCCGCTCGCGCCCAAGCGCATGTTGTGACCAAAGACAGGAGGAAACCCATGGACGACCAGACTCGTATCGAATTGGAAGCCGCTGCATTCCGCACGCTGCGTGAGCATTTGATGGAAAAGCGCACCGATGTGCAGAACATTGACCTGATGAACCTTGGCGGGTTTTGCCGCAACTGCCTGTCGCGCTGGTATCAAGAGGCCGCGAATGAGCGCGGCATCGAGATGTCCAAGGACGAGGCGCGCGAGATTTTCTATGGCATGCCCTATGACGAGTGGAAGGACAAATATCAAACCGAGGCGAGCGCCGATCAGCAGCAGGCCTTCAAGAAATCCTTTGCAGAGAATGTGGGCGAGAGTGGGTGAACCCTTTCATATTTGGCCCTCAGCCCCATCTTTATAAGTGAACAGGGCATGGAGGGCCGAATGCCGAAATACGAGAAGAACCCCGATGTCATCGCGGCGCTGGACCCCGAAGAGTATTGGGTGACGCAAGAGAATGGCACCGAGCGTCCCGGCACCGGCAAGTACCTTGGGAACAAGGAGCCGGGGATTTACGTGGATGTGGTCTCGGGTGAGCCTTTGTTCGCCTCGTCCGACAAATACGAGTCGGGCTGTGGTTGGCCGAGCTTTACCAAGCCGATCGAGCCCGCGCATGTAAATGAGCTGACCGATACCAGCCACGGGATGGTGCGAACCGAGGTGCGCAGCACCCATGGCGACAGCCACCTTGGGCATGTCTTTCCCGATGGGCCGCAAGACCGGGGCGGGCTACGCTATTGCATCAATTCCGCCGCCTTGCGGTTCATCCATCGCGACGAGATGGAGGCCGAAGGCTACGGCGATTATCTGGATCAAGTGGAGGACGTGAGATGAGCGAACGTGCAGTTCTGGCCGGTGGCTGTTTCTGGGGGATGCAAGACCTGATCCGCGATATGGATGGGGTGATTTCCACCCGTGTGGGATACACTGGGGGGGATGTGCCCAATGCCACCTATCGCAACCACGGCACCCATGCCGAGGGGATTGAGGTGATGTTCGACCCCGACCGGATGAGTTACCGGAGGTTGCTGGAGTTCTTTTTCCAGATCCATGATCCGACGACCCTGAACCGGCAGGGGAACGATGTGGGGCTAAGCTATCGCTCGGCCATCTATTATTGCAATGACGCGCAAAAGGCGGTGGCGCTGGATACGATTGCCGATGTGGAGGCCAGTGGCATCTGGCCCGGCAAGGTGGTGACCGAGGTGGAGCCGGTGGGCGATTTCTGGGAAGCGGAGCCTGAGCATCAGGATTATCTTGAGCGGTTCCCCAATGGCTATACCTGCCATTTCCCGCGCCCCGATTGGGTGTTGCCCAAGCGGGATGCGGCGGAATAGAGCCGCTTTTCACGCCTGACGGCGTTCAGCGCGACGAAGGCCCCGTGAGGGCTGAGAAGCGCTTGGCCAATAGCCCTGCGTGATCGTCACGCAGGGCTTTTCTTTGTGTATTGGATGCCGCGCGGGTGATTGACCTTTTGCGCAGGCAGGCGCATGGATTGGGCACTAGGAGATGTGCCAATGAGTCCCTTCAAGGGCATTGCCCTGAAACTCTGTTCCGTGATGCTGTTTGTCGTGATGTCGGCCCTGATCAAGGCCGCATCAGACACTGTTCCGCCCGGTGAGGCGGTCTTCTTTCGCTCGTTCTTTGCCATTCCCGTGATCCTGACATGGCTGGCCCTGCGCGGGGATCTGCGCACCGGGCTGAAGGTGAAATCGCCCATGGGGCATTTCTGGCGCGGGGTGGTGGGGACCACGGCGATGGGGTTGATGTTTGCCGGCTTGGGCCTCTTGCCGTTGCCCGAGGTCACGGCGCTGGGCTATACCGCGCCGCTGTTGACGGTGGTTTTCGCCGCGATGTTCTTGGATGAGCGCGTTGGGCTCTTCCGGATCGGTGCCGTGGGGTTGGGCCTTGTTGGGGTCTTGATCGTTCTGTCGCCGCGATTGAGCACACTTTCCGGCCCGACGGTGGAAACCGCGCAGGCGGTGGGTGCGGTTCTTGTACTATTGGGCGCGGTCTGTGCCGCCTTGGCGCAGATCTACATTCGCAAGCTGGTGGCGACCGAAGAAACCAGCGCGATCGTCTTTTATTTCTCGCTGACCTCGACCCTCTTGTCGTTGCTGACCATTCCCTTTGGATGGGCGCTTCCGGGTGGGTTAGAGACTGTTTACTTGATTTTGGCCGGGGTTTTGGGCGGCACGGCACAGATTTTCCTGACTTCGGCCTATCGGTTCTCGGATGCCAGCGTGATTGCGCCGTTTGACTATGCTTCGATGCTGTTTGCCCTCGTCATCGGCTATGTGATTTTCGACGAGGTGCCGACCGGGCCGATGCTGCTTGGGGCCGGTTTGGTGATCCTTGCGGGGATCATCATTATCCTGCGGGAGCGGCACTTGGGGCTGAAGCGCGATAAGGCGCGGGCGATCCGCACGCCGCAGGGTTAGAGCGTTTCCAGTTATTGTTGCATCACCAATACCCTGCCAGGCCTACGGCCTTCTCGCGACATTGGTGATGCACTTTGAGTCAAGGTAAACTGGAAACGCTTTAATTTCCTGTCAGATGAGCCAGCGCATAGGGCGGCCAGAGCCACGCGCGGCGGAACTGGCCCAGAGGGAAGCGGCGGGGCGCTTTGCGCATGATGTCGGGGTACATGGCGCTAGGGGCTTTTTCTTGGGCCAGATCGGCAAGGATGGCCCCTGCGTGGCTGGCCATGGCGACGCCGTTGCCCTGAAAGCTAAGCGCGGTGAAGGCGCCGGGCATTTCGGGGATCGGGCCGCAATAAGGGGTCATGTCACGCGACAGGCTCAGGAGGCCATTCCAACTGTAGGGTGTGTCGATATGCGCCCATGCGGGGAACATGCGGTCGAAATGCTGCCGGATGGTGCGGTGCATCCGCCTGTCCCATTTGGGCGAGGAGAAAAGCCCGCCGCGCATGCCGAACAGGAACCGGCGGTTTGGCATCAGGCGGAAGTAATGCAGGAAGAACCGTTCGTCATAGGCCATTTGATCGGTGGACCAGCCTTGGGCGGCGATTTCCTCGTCACTCATGGTGCGGGTGACCAGCACGTTGGATTGCGCGGGCAGGTAGCGTGCGCGCATCCACTTGGGCAGGTCGTCGGAGGAATAGCCGTTGGTCGCCACGATCAGGCGCTTGGCGGTGATTTGGGCGGCGTCGGTATGTAGGGTGAAACCCGGCCCGTGGTCGATACGCTGCACGGGGCTATGGGCGAAGATGCGGGCGCCTGCATCGCTGGCGGTTTCGGCAAGGCCAAGGGCGTATTTCGCCGGGTTGAGGCCAAAGCCCACCGGGGTGGTCATGCCGCAGTGGAAGGGGCCGGACATGCCAAGCCCGGCCAGATCGTCGTTTTGGTGAATCGCGGGGGCAATGCCGAGGTCGGAGTGGATGCGCTCTGCTTCGCGCTCGAACTCATGCAGCGACTTTTCGGTGAAGCCCATGACGGTTTCGCCTTTGGAATGGCGATCAACGTCGAGGGCAAGCCGCGTGGTGAGGGCATCCACGGTGCCAACTGCGGCCATCTCGGTCTGACGGGCCTCGACCCGGGCCGCTTCGCCATGCAGGCGGGCGATGACGCCATCGGGTGCGCCAAATCCACCCAAGCAACAAAAGCCGCCATTGCGCCCCGAAGCGCCCCAAGCGGGGTGTTCGGCCTCAAGAACAACCACATCCGCGCCCCCCTCGGCCAGATGCAGGGCCGCCGATAATCCGGTAAACCCCGCGCCGATCACCGCCACGTCGCAGGTGAGGCGGCCATTGGCCTTGGAATAGGCTATATCAGAGACTGTTTCAGCCCAAAAACACCCGGTGCGGGGGGCCTCGGAATAGGCATGGGCTGGAAAAACCCGCCTCATGCGCGGATGGCGGCGCGTTCCTCGGCCTCTTGCCTTAGGGCCGCGCGCTTGGTGATCAGCGAGGCGGTGATCACCCCCACGGCGACAATCGCAATGAGCAGCGTCGAGAGCGCGTTGATCTCGGGGCTGACCCCAAGGCGGATCGAGGACCAGATCTTGATTGGCAGGGTGGTGGCCGAGGGGCCTGCGGTGAAGGACGCGATCACCAGATCGTCAAGCGACAGGGTGAAGGCCAGAAGCCAGCCCGAGATCACGGCGGGGGCGATGATCGGCAGGGTGACAAGGCGGAAGGCCTCCATCGCGGTGCACCCAAGGTCGAGGGCGGCCTCCTCCAAAGAGCGGTCGAAACTGACCAGCCGCGAGGAGACCACGACCGAGACATAGCACATGGAAAATGTCGTATGGGCGAGGATGATGGTCAGCACCCCACGGTCCAGCCCGATGCCGATGAAGAGCAGCAGAAGCGACAGGCCGGTGATCACCTCGGGCATGACAAGCGGCGCATAGATCATGCCGGAAAACAGCGTGCGCCCCGCAAAGCGCCCGGCCCGGACCAGCACATAGGCCGCCATGGTGCCAAGGACTGTGGCGATGGTGGAGCTTATGACCGCGACCTGAAGCGTGACCCAAGCGGCGTCGAGGAAAGCCTCGTTTTGCAGAAGCTCACCATACCATTTTGTGGAGAACCCCGCCCAGACAGTGACCAGTTCAGAGGCGTTGAAGCTGTAGACGATTAGGATCACCATCGGCAGGTAGAGAAAGGCGAAGCCCAGCGTAAGGGAGGTTGCGTTGAACCATGTGAAGCGTCTCATGCGATGGCCTCCGGCGTGCCGATTTCTTGAAAAGTAATCGGTCCGAAATCTTTTGAAGATTTCGGCTGTGACGTGATCCTCATCCTTCGGCCTCCCGCTGTTTTTGTTCATTGCGCTGGAACAGGATGATCGGGATGATCAGGATCAGCAGCAGGATCACCGCCACAGCGCTTGCCACCGGCCAGTCGCGGTTGTTGAAGAATTCCTCCCATAGGACCTTGCCGATCATCAGGGTGTCGGACCCGCCCAGAAGCGCAGGGATCACGAACTCGCCAATTGTCGGGATGAAGACCAGAAAGCAGCCCGCGATGATGCCGTTGCGCGACAGGGGAAGGGTGACAAGCCAAAAGGCCTGAATCCGCGAACAGCCCAAGTCTTCGGCGGCTTCCAGAAGGGAGGCGTCCATCCGCTCAAGCGTGGCATAGATGGGCAGGATCATGAAGGGCAGGTAAGTATAGACGATGCCGATATAGACCGCCGTATTGGTGTTGAGGATCGTCAGCGGCTCGGAAATCAGCCCCATGCCGATGAGAAGCTGATTGAGGTAGCCTTCGGTCGAAAGAATCCCCATCCACGAATATACCCGGATCAGGAAACTGGTCCAGAACGGCAGGATCACCAGCATCATCAGGGTCGGTCGCCAGTGATCGGGGGCATTGGCCATGCCATAGGCGATGGGATAGCCTACCAGCAGCGTGCAGAGCGTGGCGATTGCGGCGATTTGCACCGAGGACAGATAGGCCTTCCAGTACAAATCATCGGTGGTCAGGAAGGTGAAATTTTCGAAATCCAGCGCGCTGAAGAAGGCTTTGATCCCTTCCCACCCCGCGGCGAAATCCAGCTTGGGCGTATAGGGCGGAATCGACAGGGCATAGTCGCTGAGCGAGATCTTCAGGACGATGATGAAGGGCACTAGGAACAGTGCCAGAAGCCACAGGTAGGGCACCGCGATGAGGACAACGCGACGCATCGCTCAGGCCTCCAGCAAGACGGCCGCGGTATCCGTCCAGGATATCCAGACCTCGTCTTCCCAAGTGAAGGACCGGCGCGACAGGCGGCGGGTATTGGCGGCTTGCGCCTTGACGATCTGCCCGGTGGGCAGTTCGACGTGATAGGTCGAAAGGTTCCCCAGATAGGCGATATCGAGGATTTTACCCTGTAGGGCATTGCGTGTGTTTTCCGGCTTTTCCGCAGAAATAGAGACTTTTTCGGGCCGGATGGCGAGGGCTGCGCGGCTGCCGTCGGTCAGGTCGATCTCGCTTTCGGCATGAAGGCTGGGCTGCCCTTCGGCGAAAGCGATGTCGTAGCCGTTGCCGTTGCGGGTGGCGGTGCCTTCGATGATGGTCACATCGCCGATGAAATCTGCGACATAGACTGAATTGGGCATCTCGTAGATATTGGCGGGGGTGTCGGCCTGCATGATGCGGCCATCGTCCATCACCGCCACGCGGCTGGCCACGGTCATCGCCTCTTCCTGATCGTGGGTGACGATGACGAAGGTGGTGCCGGTGGTTTCTTGAATATCCATCAGTTCAAACTGCGTATCTTGGCGCAGCTTGGCATCGAGTGCGCCAAGGGGTTCGTCCAACAGCAATAGCTTTGGCGCCTTGGCAAGGCTGCGGGCCAGCGCCACGCGCTGTCTCTGACCGCCGGAAATCTGATGCGGTTTGCGTTTGGCGAATTTCTCGAGCCGGGTGAGTTTGAGCATTTCGCCCACCCGGTCGCCGATGGCATCAGGCGGCAAGCCATCGCGTTTCAGCCCAAAGGCGATATTGTCCCAGACCGACAGATGCGGAAACAGCGCGTAGCTTTGGAACATCATGTTCACCGCGCGCTTGTTAGGGGGGATCGGGGCAATATCCTGCCCGTCCAGCCAGATTTGCCCTTCGGTGGGGGCTTCGAACCCGGCAAGCATGCGCATCATGGTGGTCTTGCCACAGCCCGAGGGGCCCAGCAGGGCAAAGAATTCTTTCTCGTAGATGTCGAATGTCTGGTTGTCGATCGCGGTGAATTCACCGAACCGCTTGGTCACGCCCTTGAACTGGATCAATGGCTTGGCGTTTGGGTCGTTCCAGGGTTCGAAAACGGATTGGTTCATACCTGCCCCACCTCAAGAGGAAAGCGGCCCGCGCGAGGTGTGTCGCGCGGGCCGGGAAATGGGCTTAGGTGCCCGATTTGATCTTGGTCCAGAGGCGGGTGACAACCCGCTGAACCTTGGCCGGATAGGGTGTGGTGGTGAACAGGTTGTCCAGCGTTTCCCGATCCGGATAGATCGCCGGATCGTTGATCACGTCGTCCACAAGGTATTCCTGCGAGGCCTTGTTGCCGTTGGCGTAGTACACATAGTTCGACGCCGCCGCCATGTTCTGCGCATCCATGATGAAGTTCAGGAAGGTATGCGCGCCCTCGGGGTTGGGGGCATCGGCGGGGATCGCCATCATGTCGAACCACATCTGCGCGCCCTCTTTCGGCGCGTGATAGGCCACTTCGACACCGTTGTCGGCCTCGGCCGCGCGGTCACGGGCCTGAAGGATATCACCCGACCAGCCCACGGCGACACAGATATCGCCATTGGCCAGTGCATTGATGTACTCCGAGCTGTGGAATTTCTGGATATGCGGGCGGATGCCCATGTAGATTTCTTCGGTCTTGGCGATGACATCCGGATCGTGGCTATCGGGGTCTTCCCCGATATAGTTCAGCGCCGCGGGGATCATCTCGGCCGGGGCGTCAAGAAAGTGTACGCCACAGTCTGCCAGCTTTTCCATGTTCGACGGCTCGAACACGAGGCTCCAGCTGTTGATCGGGGCGTCTTCGCCAAGGATTTCCTTCACCTTGCCGACGTTCACGCCGATTCCGGTGGTTCCCCACATGTAGTTGATCGAATACTCATGGCCGGGGTCATAGGCGGCGGTGCGCTCTTGCACCACGTCCCACATGTTGTCGAGGTTCGGAAGCTGCGACTTGTCCAGCTTCTGGAACGCACCTGCCGTGATCTGACGTTGCAGGAAGGTGCCGGACGGCACCACGACGTCATAGCCCGAGCCACCGGCCAGCATCTTGGTTTCCAGCAACTCGTTGCTGTCGAAGACGTCGTAGATAAGATCGAGGCCGGTTTCTTCCTCGAACTTGGTCAGCAGGTCTTCGTCGATATAGTCGGACCAGTTGTACACGCGCACCTCTTCGGCCTGCGCGGTCATTGCGCCAAGGGCCAGGGTGGCGGTTGCGGTCAGAATCAGGTTTCTCATACTTGGTCTCCCGTTGGATGGCATCTTTGTGATACCTTGATGGCAGATTTGATCAAAAATATCCGCCGATGGCAATATGGTAATGTTTTCATGCAGTGGATAAACTCGCAAGCAATGACAGTTTCGCAATGCGCGCAAAGGCCCGGACAATGACCAAAGTTGCACAGAATTTAACCGCTGATCCTGCGCCGGGAAGGCGGCTGCCCGCGCATGAGGTCATTTACCGGCAATTGCGAGGTTTGGTGCTGTTCGGTGATCTTGCGCCCGGGCAGGCGGTGACCATTCAGGGCCTGACCGATCAAACGGGGGCTGGCATGACCCCGGTACGCGAGGCGATCCGCCGTCTGACGGCTGAGGGCGCACTGGAGTTCCAGGGCAACAGACGGGTTTGCGTGCCGTTTTTGACAGCCGATCATGTGAGCGAATTAATACTTGCACGTCAATGGCTTGACCCGCATCTGGCCCTGCGCGCGACCGAGCGTGCATCGCCTGAAGACCTTGACCATCTGGAAGAGTTGGACGCCGCTCTTGATACGGCGATCACGCGGGGCGATTTGCGCGGCTATCTGGAATCGAACTACCGCTTCCACAAGCGGCTCTATGACCTCGCGGCGGCACCTATTCTGGCGGATATGGCAGATGGTCTTTGGTTGCGGTTCGGGCCGTCACTCCGGGTGGTTTGCGGGCGGATGGGAACGCAAAATTTACCCGACAAACACAAGGAGCTGATGGCAGCGATGCGCGCCCGCGATGCCGAGGGTGCGGCCAGGGCGATCCGCGAAGATGTGATCCAGGGAATGGAGCAAGTGCGCCAGTCACTCGATGATCCCGAGGTATGACGCTGATTCGATTGACAGGGATTAATTTGATCATATTCTGGGGCAAAAGGGCCGCGCATGGCCCGTTTACCGCGAAACCCTGATCCCGAAAGGCCCGGTCATGACCCTGATCACCAACCATATGCCCACCGCCGAACTTCAGGCGCTGGATGCCGCGCACCACATGCACCCCTTCACCCATGGTGATGAGTTGAACGCGAAAGGCGCGCGTGTCATCACCCGCGCCAAGGGCGTCACCCTGACCGACAGCGACGGCAACGAAATCCTTGATGCCATGGCCGGGCTGTGGTGCGTGAACATCGGCTATGGCCGCGAAGAACTGGCCGAAGCCGCCGCCCGGCAGATGAAGGAACTGCCCTATTACAACACCTTCTTCCAGACGACCCATGTACCGGTGATCGCGCTTTCGGAACGCTTGGCGCAACTTGCCCCGGGTGATCTGAACCACGTGTTCTATGCCGGGTCTGGGTCCGAGGCGAATGACACCAATATCCGCCTTGTGCGCACCTATTGGGCGCAGAAGGGCAAGCCCGACAAGAACATCATCATTAGCCGCAAGAACGCCTACCACGGGTCCTCTGTCGGCAGCGCCAGCCTTGGCGGGATGCAGGGGATGCATGCGCAAGGCGGGCTGC
This sequence comes from uncultured Roseovarius sp., assembly GCF_913057115.1. Classification (GTDB taxonomy): domain Bacteria; phylum Pseudomonadota; class Alphaproteobacteria; order Rhodobacterales; family Rhodobacteraceae; genus Roseovarius. The sequence continues at coordinate 147,592 of NZ_CAJXNN010000001.1, read as the reverse complement.
CGATCCCTGATATTCACCACATCAACCAACCCAACTGGTGGGCCGAGGCAGGCGAAATGACCCCCGAGGAATTCGGCCTTGCCCGGGCGCAGGAATTGGAAGAGGCGATTCTGGAATTGGGCGAAGACCGCGTTGCCGGATTTATCGCCGAGCCGATTCAAGGGGCGGGCGGTGTGATCGTGCCGCCCGAGACCTACTGGCCCGAGATCCAGCGGATTTGCGACAAATACGGTATCCTGCTGATCGCGGACGAGGTGATCTGCGGCTTTGGCCGGACCGGACAGTGGTTCGGCTCGCAAACCTACGGCATCCGCCCGCATATCATGACCATCGCCAAGGGGCTAAGCTCGGGCTACGCGCCAATCGGTGGCTCGATCGTCTGTGACGAGGTGGCCGAGGTGATGAACGCCTGCGAGTTTGCGCATGGTTACACTTATTCCGGTCATCCCGTGGCTTGTGCCGTGGCGTTGGAAAACCTGCGTATTCTGGACGAGGAAGGCATTGTCGAGCGGGCCGGATCGGACACCGCGCCGTACCTGAAAGAAAAATGGGAAGGTCTGGTCGATCACCCGCTGGTGGGCGAGGCCGAGATTGTCGGGCTCATGGGCTCTATCGCCCTGACGCCGGACAAGGCCAGCCGCGCCAAGTTCGCCGCCGATGTGGGAACCGCCGGGTTGATCTGCCGCGAGGCGTGTTTCGCCAACAATCTGGTGATGCGTCATGTGGGCGACCGCATGGTGATTTCGCCGCCTTTGGTGATCACCAAGCCCGAGATCGACACGCTGATCGAACGCGCCACCAAGGCGCTGGATGCCGCGCATGCGCGGTTGCAGGATGAGGGGCTGATGAAAGCCGCCAGTTAAGCCCTGCGTTAACCCTTCGTTCATCTCGCTGCGGCAGGGTTTTCCCATGTCGCAGCAAAACGCCTTTTCCGAGATGCCCCTGCCGCTTTTCGAAAGCGACGAAGCCCCCGCCGCGCCGGTCATGGGTGGCGGGGCGCTGCCCTCCTATATCAAGGATCATCGCAAAAGGTTGCGCGCGCGGTTTCTGGACGGCGGCGCACAGGCCATGCCGGATTACGAACTTTTGGAGCTTGTCCTGTTTCGCGCCATCCCCAGGCGGGATGTAAAGCCACTGGCGCGCACGCTTCTGGATCAGTTCGGGGATTTCAACGGCGTGCTCTCGGCCCCGAAGGAACGCTTGGCACAGGTGTCTGGCGTGGGCGAGGCGGTGATTTGCGAATTGAAGGTCATCGAGGCCGCTGCGCACCGCCTGTCGCGGGCGCGGGTCTTGCAGCGGCAGGTGATCTCAAGCTGGGATGCCCTGCTGGATTACTGCCACACCACCATGGCGCATCGTGAGACCGAGCAGTTTCGTGTTTTTTACCTTGATCGCAAGAACGTCCTTATCGCCGATGAGGAACAGGCGCAGGGTACGGTGGATCATGTGCCGGTTTATCCGCGCGAGGTGGTCAAACGCGCCCTTCATCTCAATGCCAGCGCGCTGATCTTGGTGCATAATCACCCCTCCGGCGACCCGACGCCGTCAGAGGCTGACATCGCCATGACGGCGCAAATCGGCGCCGCCGCCGAGGCGCTGGGCCTGACGCTGCACGATCACATCATCATCGGCAAATCCTGCGAGTTGAGCTTTCGCGCCGAAGGTTTTTTGTGAGGGCCGGCAAGCGGTTTGGAAACCGCTTGCAAGGATTTTGCAAAATCCTTGGCCCTTGGCCGGTCAGCGCACCCAGACCTCGACCCGGCGGTTGACTTGGCGGCCCCATGCGCTGTCGTCGCAGGCCATGGGCATCGCCTCGCCAAAGGCTTCGACCTCAAGCTGTATGCGCGCAAGGTTGGCGGTTTCGGCGGCTGTGGTCACGGCATCGCGCACCGTTTGTGCGCGGCGCATGGCAATATCGCGATTGGCGGCGGCGGGGCCTTCGCCATCGCTGAACCCTACGAAGACGAGGCGCCGCGCATCGTAAAGCCCCACCTCAAGTGCGCGGGCCAGTTGCCGCACGTTGGAGCGCGATTGCGCATCCAACCGGGCAGACCCCGCCTCAAACCGGAAGGTTGTGGTCAACCGTCGCAGAGGGGCCAGTGTTTTGACCATGCGTTGCAACTCGCGCAGGCCAACCTCACTTCCGGCGCGGGCGATGGCATTAGCGAAACGATCCCCTTGGGCGTTGATCTCGATCTCTTCGGGGGATTGATCAACAAAGCCCGCCCGCCGGATCACCAATTGCGCCGAAGGGTCTCGCATGTAGGACAGGAATTCGCGCACCAGCTTGGGAAAGCGCCGCGCGGGCATGTATAGAAACAGCGGCGCGGTCAGTGGGTAATCCTCGGTCTTTACCGCACGTCGCGTGGCCCGCAGCGCGAATCCGCAATCCCCCTTCAGAGCCAGCTCCCATGTGTTTCCGGTTTCCGAATGGCTGGTCACACCAATTGCAAACGGGTCCTCTGTGACCGCGCGGATGAGGCTGGGGGTATCGTCGTGCCGGATGGCACTCTGGACAAGAGGTTTGCGCAGCGGCCCAAGCAGGCGGTTGACAGTCGCCTGCCCCAGGCCCGAGCGCGCATCGCGTAGATGCACGGCAATCGGCGCGTTCTGGCCACCCAGATCGCGCCAGTTGTCGATTTCCCCGGCCAGAACGCGCGCCAGATCGGGCACGGTGATCGCCTGTACCGGGTTGCTGGGCGCCACCACGGGAACCAAGGCGTCAAGCGCCAGAACCCGGCTGCGACCTCGGGCCTCAAGGTTTCCCAAGCCGGCGTCGCGGGCGCGGCGCACTTCGTTCCGGCGCGCCTCGCGGAGTGACATCACCATGTCTGCCTCATTCGCGAGAAGATCGGCGAAACCCTCGTCGGTGTTGGTCAGGCGAAAGGTGAACTCCCCGATCAGGCGACCGGATTTGCCATCGCTCAGGGCATATGTGATGCCTCGGTCCTCATCCGAAATCCGCTCCAGCCCATAGTCGTTGCGGATGGCGAAGGCCTCAAGCAGCGCGGGCATGAGAACCCGGCCAATCACCGGCGCCCCGGACAGGGTCACCCGTGCGACATAGTTCTCGAGGTTCGGGCATCCCGGCCCGTCGCACAGGACGCCCGAGCCATCCACGGTCAATTCGCCATAAACCGTGTCAACGCGATAGAACTCGCCATCAAAGCCAAGAAGGTTACCGGAGATCTCGACATCGCCATCCCGCGAGGTCAGCGTCACATCCTGTGCAAGCCCGGCTGTCGCCATGCAAAAAAGAAAAAGTGCGGCGCGAAACGCCGCACGTACCAATGACATCTGGGTGCCCCCGAATACTGCGGATCAGTTGCGGGCGATCTTCAGGTCATTGAACATGTTTTTCAACACCAGATAATCACCAACAGCGTCACATTCGGGCATGGCGAGCGTCAAATCGCTGGCGACAGGGGCCTGCGTGCCGGAAATATGCAGGCTTTGCGCCTCGATATCGCGGCCACAGTTTGCGCGCGTCACCGCCGCTTCGAGCCTCAGGTCGATTTCGCCCGGCTTTTGCGCCGTGAGCGTCGGGAAGGTATAGACTTCAGCCATGCGTGCGTTTTCCATGTCCCGCGCGCCGAGCCGCATGATGAAGCCGCCCTCGCCGCGCGCGGCGATGCCCATGTCACGTTTGGCATCGGCCCAGACATGGCCGTCCTCGCCATAGGTTGCACCATATTCAAGGGCGTGCACCTGAAGGCCGGACTGCCCCTGCCATTGCACGATATAGCGGTCGTAATACTCTACCGACGACACCTCGGCGTTGGCCACCGCGCCGTCGCCATTGGCGAAGGCCACGATAAAGACAGCATGCTTGGACAGCGCAGGAACGGTCATTCGGCTCATGCCGTCCTGATCGGTCGCTGCCGTGAACATCAGGCCGTTATGATGCAGGGTGAAGCGCTCGTTGACCATGCAGGGGGCTTCAAGGTCAAGGGTCACCATGGCGGCGGCAGCGGGCGTCGCTGTCAGGTTGAACTCACAGGAAAATTCCGGTGCGGGTTCTTCCTTGGGAAGGTCGCCAACGGGTGTTTCAGCTCCGGTCGCGGGATCAAAGGCCGCGCGGGTGATCGCGATCTCGGGAAGGGTCTTTGGTTGAGGCGCGGCCTTGGGCGGGGTCACCCCGGTCGCCGCTGTCAGTTGGATATCGGAAATCTCCACATGATCGCTGCCCGAGGGGTCAGCCGGGCTGACCTCGTCCTGCAACAGGCTGGCTTCCACCGGTTCGGGTGCGAGGGTGGCTTCTTTGTCTTGCTTGGCATTGGTCTGCATCAAAAAGCCGATGCCGAGGGCGCAAAACAGGGTGCCGCCAGCGGTGATAAAACGCCGTACCTTGGACATAACATTCCTCCACACCTGGAATAGGTCAGCAGGAACCTACCCCCGGAAAGAGGCCGCTATGTGGCAGCCCCGCGGAGTCTTTAGGGCTTGTAATGTCGGGTCAGAAGGCCGCCGCCCGTCGGCTCACGCTAGGCGAGCCGCCCGTGGCAGTGCTTGAAATCAAACGGATTGCGATTTATTCAATAATAACAATGCATTATCATACACATGCAGCTGTGCATAACAATTGCATAACATTTAACTCATTGTTTTTGCTCAGCTTTTATTTGCTTCTATCGGTTTCTTTTTGACTATGTGCTTTTCAAGCAGAGCATCAAATTCACCAGCCAAAACAGCCAGTTTTATTTTACGCAACGTTCCTTCCACGTCTTCTTTACTCAACACTTCAACAGCATTCTTACCCTTAGCTAATTCCAAAGCTTTACTGCCGTAGCGCAATGTCAAAAGCACAGTTCCGTCCGGACTTTGACTCCACCATGGTTTAATACGTTTTGGCATTTCAACGCGCGTCCTATTACCGTGTGCATCTTCACGCCAGATTAGCTTTTTAGGCTGATAATCTGGATCAACAGCAAGCTTAATTTGCTCGTCAATCTTTGCTGCGAACTTGTGCCGACGATTAGAAACGGGGTTTGAGAATGCGCCCGGCTCGTATGTTGTGAGCTTGAGTTCGTCTAATAAAGCCATTTTGTCCTCCAAATTTCAGCGGCTCAAAAAATATTAAGCTCTAGCAGTAGCTTGGACGATCAAAATCAAAAAACTTCACTTTAGCGCGCTAAGGATAAATAAATAAAAGCAAGCGGAGTAAACGGTGTTAGCGTGCAATCAAGACATACAAAATCAATACATAAACTGGATACGAAATTCTGACGTAGACGTGTTTGCCACGCTCAAATTTGCGAATGGCTACGACATTAGCGATGCACAAGCAGAGCAAGTTTTGCGGGTATTCTTGAACAAAGCAGACAGGACGTTTTTGGGGAAAACAGAATGCAAGCTTGGAAGGCGTATTGAACGCTTTGTGTTTAAGCACTACGGAAAGAGTGGTTTTAACACACACTTTCACGTTGCCTTCAAAAGCTTTGGCGGCACTACAACTTTCTGCAATACACTTAAGACGCTTTGGAGCAGCTTTGACGAAAGCTGTGCAACATCAAGAGTTGAGCTTATACGCAACAAACACGCGGCTAGCGTGTATTGCCTGCATGAATATGGACAGCTTAAACAAGACACATTTAACCCGCAGCTTAGCTACACAAATACAGTGTCGATGAATGCATCCGATTTTGATCAAATGCGATATTTGCGACGGCTCGTTAAAGCAAACTATGGCACTAAGCCCATTTCTTAAGCACGAGTGATTGTCTTCACACGGTGCGACGCGGCGATGCTGACGGCACTAGAGGGCTATAACTTGAGATATATTAGAAGTGACGCCGTTAGGCTGTTGCTAATCTTTAGTATACTCAAATCACAGCCTAAGCGTTCAAAAGACTTTTGAGCCTTTAAATAAAAGAACGGATAAACTGATTCCAGATACCAATTCAAACAAGCTCGTGCTTTTCATCAACCAAAACAGCTGAGATGCTGTGATGCTCAAGCAGATAGCGCTGCACTAAATCACGTGCTGCTTCAAGTGCTTCAACTTCATCATCAAGCACAGCGCCGATACGAAGTCTGCTTTTGCGCACTTGCTCAAGTTTATGGTGAATAGCGCGATAGCACGCTGTAGCAGCTGCAACGCCAAAATCGCGCCTAGCGTGTTTACGCTCCGCATACCAGCTCTTGCATTTGCCGCACCAATTCACACCAAAGTCTTCAGCTGTATGCACTAACTCGTTTTGGGACAGCACGTCATAAACACGCACTACTGCGCACTTAGTCATCTCTGTGCTTGCCTTTGTATTTCATCGGTTTTGGCTTATGCGGCTCAGCAACAGTTACTGGCGAAACAGGTTTGTTCGCATCCAGCTTGGTTTCCCGTCCTTGCAGCTTGCGTCGGCGCGAAGCTGTTGTGCCACCTTTGTCGTCTTCCCGCAGCCAATTTATTGCCGTCGAAGCAATTTGCAGGAGTTTTTCAGCCAGCTCAATTTTTTCTGCTTTCGGCAATCGCCTGATGTGTTGGCGCATTTCTTTAAGCAATGCGTCAGTTGTTCGCTTGTTCATACTCGTTACCCCTTCAGCAATATTTAGCATTAGTCGGTTAACGAGTTTATTTTGCGCGGCTATGTACGAACTGTGGCTTACATCGAAAAACGATGTAAGCAATAATGTTAGCTAATATGTAATCCCTAACATTTCGCTCCAAGCCTCAATTAAAACAGCGACTTAGCAAAAATGTAAATTCCGATCGTCCGCGAAAATGTGTGACTTTATAATAACTTAAAGCAAATCCACACATTACTGAGGACTTCAAAATGAAACAAGCAAAACTACTCAACAAAGTAGAGTTCAAACGCCTGTCAGCCGTGATTAACAGTCGGCGCTATCCAACACGTAATCATACAGCCGTAGCGCTGAGCTTTTATGCTGGTATGCGCGCATGTGAGATAGCAGCTTTGCGCGTTGGTGACGTATTTGAAAGCACAGGCGCTGTGCGTGAGTTCGTGCTGCTGCAAGCGACACAAACCAAAGGCAGCTGCACCAGCACAGTTTTAATCAACCGCCGCACCGCGCAAGCTTTGACTCGGTATGCTAAACAATACCCGCGCCGCCTACAGCAGCCTGAGGCACCGCTGATTTTTAGTGCAAAAGGTGGCGGCTTTAGCGCGCAGACGATGGTGAACCTATTTTACACGCTTTACACTGCTGCTGGCATTGATGGGGCGAGCAGTCACAGCGGCAGGCGGCAGTTTGTGACTGAGTTGGCAGACAAGGGGTTGAATGCGCGTGTTGTACAGGCGCTCGCGCGCCACAAGCACCTCAACACCACACAACGCTATATTGAATTAAACGATAAAAAGTTGCGGGCAGCTGTGGAGCTTGTAGGATAACTCTTGCATCACCTTTCGATGTAAAATTTTTCGGGCTCCCTAATGACAAATAACAACGATTTGGATCGACAGCTTCAGCAACTTGAAGCAGCTGCGCAGTCGCAAACAGCTGCGTATGAAAGCAGCAGAAATCAGCTGTACCAAAACATAGTCGATGCATACTTGTGGTGGCGGGCTGCGGAGCAGCAGGGCGATTATTTAAAACAGCTTTACGACGAACGCGGTATTCGCACGCGGCGAAAGCCGAGCAACCAGCCAAACTTTTACCCTTTGGTACGTATGATTTGGCAAATGGACGTAAAAAAGCACGCAAGCACCATAAGCAACTGGTCCAAATCCCTACTAGCGTTGCACGAGACTTATGCTGAAAAACCACATCTTTTTAGCAACGATGCCCGCACAGCACTGATCAATCACATACACGACATGGGTGGATTGGGCGAGCTGCGCGGTGAAAGGCGTATGACAGCGCAAGAGCTGGCTGACGAGGAAGAAGCTGCTGATTTTGAAGAACAAGATGGACGCGGACGCAAAACTGGAAGCACTGGCAACGCTGCAGTTTTCAACAACAAAGTGGAGCATGCCAAAAGCGTAAAACCCAAGGCAAGCCTCCCTGCCTTTGCTTCCGCCGTCACCAACAGCGATGACTTTGTTGTAATGCTGGCGCGGCGAAACAACGAAACAGGCGAGCTGGAAGTTGTGGGCAGTAACTACACTGATGATTTGATTGATACCGCGCTGCTTGCTTGCACAGATATTGACAGAGCTGGCGTTACGCCCAGCTTGCGCTTAATTGCAGAGGCACTGCAGCCACATACTGTACCTGCACCTCTAGAAAAATATCGCAAGCGTTTCTTTGACTTGAGTAGCACAGTTACGCGCACGGATAGACACGGCAAAACCGTGCATGTCCCTTGCAATACCACATTATTAGTGCGCCCAGCCCAAAAAGACATCGTGGTTACAAAAACGCCTTACAAAACCACTGCTGTCACTCATGTAATTCCCAAGCGCATGCAGCTGCACGACGGCAATTCACTTGTATTGCGGGGCTCTGATCGCAGCTGGATTGAACGGGAATTGATAAACAGCCAAAAGCTCTCGCTTTATACTGCTGAGCCCAAAGATAGGCTGATTGAGAATTCAACAGATCGACTCACCCGATACAGTTTGCACCTCAACAGCGAAGCGACACATCACAAGCGCAGCATTTACTTTTACGACTGCGAGGAAATGCCAGAGGAAAGCATAGTGGGTATGATGATTGATCCAGAAACACGCTTTAAAAGCAGTTGGCGCGTTACAGCAAATGCTCAATGGTTTGCGGAATTTGACGCAAATTGCGTACAACACTGGATCACGCGTATACGCAGCTTTTTCAACAAACCACAAAGCCGCAAAATCGCTCTGCATTTCAGTGAAAGTAGTGTGCGATTTGATTACTGGTGGGATGCCAAAAACAAAAGCTTTTCAGAGCAAAAACAGTTTGAATTGGGCAAAGCGGCGCAAGCAAAAATCAGCACCAGCACTCCCACCATCAATCTTTACCCCAAAGACGCCATGCTGTTGTTTAGCGCAATAGCGACACTGCCACTAGACAAGCATGACATCGTTATGCGCGGGAACGCTAGTGGGATGATGTTGGAATACGAAACAGACTTGGCTCGCTATCAAAGCTATTTGCCTGCTTATGAGCAATACACAGATTTGCCTGAGCAAGCATAATGCCTGTGCATTCAATCGGTGAAAATCTAACTGCTCAGTACGAAGGGTATGCAATCTATTTGCCGTCACTCCAACGCGGTTATGCCAACTTACCCTACAGCGATGTCGCGTCTGTGCGCGATGGTAATTTACCCCAAGGATGCAATCTTGCTGATTTGGATTTTTTGAATCCCAACAACAATCTGTGGCACTGCAAATATGTGCTCTATAGCGCCGGGCAGTTCGAAAAAGCTACATTGCCTGCCACAGACATGGTTGCACGGCGCAGCAAAGACACTGTTGTTTTAGGAGACAGTGGCGGCTTCCAAATTGGCATGGGAAGCCTGAAAGCTGTCAGCGATTTGCAAAAGTATAGCAAACAGCCTAACGCTGTGTACCACCAATGGCTTGCACGGCGAAGCGTACGCGACAATATTTTACGCTGGCTTGATACAAACAGTGACTATGCGATGACACTGGATATGCCGCTTTGGGTGCATACAAATCCACAGGCAAAGTCTTCACCGTTTATTAACCTCAACACCGAACAGCTGATTGAACTAAGTGTGGAAAACTTACGTTACTTTGCTGACAACAGAGGCAAGGCAACAGGTGCCAAAGCAAAATACCTCAATGTCTTGCAAGACGCTGGAAACGGCACAGGTGAAGCTTGGTACCACGCTGTTAAAGACTTTGATTTTGAAGGATGGGCTTTTGGTGGCGACACAAAAAGCGGGCTTGATCCTATCTTGAAATGGATACGACGTTTGCTGGACGATCAAAAACTTGATCACGCAGAATGGTTGCACATACTGATGCTATCTCCCGCAGAACATGCGGTTTATTGCACGGCAATTCAGAAACAACTTCGCCGGCTGCTCGGCACAGAAATCACAGTCAGCTACGACAGCAGCTCACCGTTTCAAACAGCAGGTAAATACGAAAAAATTTGTCAAATGCCCGCCTTAACGAGTGATATTAAAACCTGGCGCATCCCAAGCATGCCATTCCCACAGCATCCCAAATACAAAAAACAAGACGATGTTCGCTATTTGGAGGATATTCAGTCACCGATTAGTAAGCGCTTTAGCATCAATGATTTGCATGTGGAGCGCGGGCTGTTTGCACAGACTTTTTTCGACAAGCTCAGCGCCTGCTTGCTTACCAATCACAACATATACGTTTACCATCGTGCAGCTATAATAGCCTGCAACCAAGTGTTCGCCGACAACGCAGATTGGGACAAACTGCCAACACGCATACGAGAAAATCTCAACAAAATTCAGGCTGTGCTAAGCTAATCAAAAACTACAGTTCCAAGCGTTCGTTTAGACGCTGAAAAAAGATAACTGTAAATTGACAACGACACACTTAAGGGCGCCAATCAGCATCTAGCCATTGACGCTCTGAATTGAAAGCTCGGTACGCTTTTTTAGAGTGTTCTATTAAAGGTTCCAATCCGTCTTCTAGCAGAAAAACTCTGTCAACATTCGAGCAGTTGCTAAAAGCGTACATGCCGTGCCAGCCATTATTCGGATAGTCGTTACTTCCACCGTTAACCATGTGCTCAAATTTTGGTAGCTTTAGAAAATGCCCATCAATAACCACAGCTATGGACCAAAAAAAAGAATTCATTGCTTGAGTACTTGGCTCGCGATCTCTTGTTACCCGATCCCGAATGCTGGTTTTACATTGAACGCATCCAAAAACTTCAAAGAGCTCTTCATTTGGTTCTTTTTGGGCGACAAACACATCGAAGACACTTGACGCATTCCAGCCATTTATTGAGGCAAGATCACGCTCCTTATTAAGAAGACACTGATTTTTGATTAAAGCGGAAATTTCTCTTTGTAGCAAAAATCGCATATTGGTATTGTGCAATTTTTCATTCATTACCGAACAAAAACTTTGCTCGAAAGCATGCCCACTAGATTTATTCCAGCTTTGACTGGCAGCTCGCACACCATCAATTACTTCAGGTTCAATGAGCGCTCCAGATTTTCTTTTTACATGAGCGCTGTCTATTGCGCGCCATATAAAGCTCGCATCCTTTACGCCAAATTCACCGACTGCAAGTTCAAAGCTTTTCGATATTGCGTGACGTTGTGCGTCTGTTTCAGATTCACCAGCACGCTCACACGCAGCAAACTCGCTATCATAAAGCTCCACACATCGAGCTATAATTTGCTCTTGGCGCTCCTCTTCCGGCATTAAGCAACTCCTTCAATTTGACAGCCCAAGAATAAGCCATCAGAGGAGGAACTGCATCACCAATTTGCTCGTATTTGTCTTGTGTTTCATAGACATGCGGGCAAATTTCGGGTCCACCAATAAAATCGTAAGAGTCTGGAAAGCTTTGCAGTCTCGCAGCTTCACGTACAGTTATTGCTCTGTTGAGTGTTGGATGAAGAAGTTCATCTATACAATGTGATGTAACCGTCGGGCTAACATCCGCGGGGTTTAAACGCCTATTACGTTGAATATACCACTTTTTAGGAAGAATCCGCTCACTTTGCAGTCTTTCAACTTCATGTTGCGGCAACCGATCAAAAAGGGATTTGAGCCCTTCACCCGTTTGAATCAGTTCGAATCGTTTGATGGTATGGGGGCGATGCTTAGGAGACTTTTGGTAAGTGCACTTGGAACCATTCGGCATATTCCAAAACTTATGGTTAGCCAATAATGAAAGATAATCGTTTGTAACTGGAAGAAATTCATCAGAAATGATTGGTCCAGCTGTGTCGACATGTGGCAAATTAGCAAAAGCTTCGCCAACCGTAACACGATTATTTGATGCATGCGGTGCGGTTAATTGAACGTTTTCTCTAGACGCCAATACAAAAAGTCGCTGTCGGCTTTGAGGGACACCATAGTCCTTGGCGTTCAATACGATTTCGATTTTGTTGTTATAGCCGTGTTCTTGCAAACTTTTACGCAATAAGTCGATAACAAGCTCTGAAGAGTCTTTTGCAACTTTTTTGTTCGCGAAGCCTGGCACATTCTCAAAAAGGATAAATTTTGAATTAACTGTATCAGCTATTCTAATAGCCTCTTCAAAAAGAGTTTGACGATGATCGTAGAAACTGCGGCTTGACGAGCCTGCAGTGCTGAAAGTTTCACACGGCATGCCCGCAGTAACAACATCAACGTCACCTTCGACATGCTGCCGAATCTCAGCATCACGGACATCTCTGATATCACCTTTTATCAAGGGGGTATTGGGATGGTTTGCAGAATATGTCTCTGCGCATGTGTCCACTTTCTCGATCGCTAGACAAGTTGAGATGCCAGCAGCATGAAATCCAGTGGCGACTCCGCCTACTCCAGCGAAACAATCAATATGTTTTAACATCTCTCTTCTCACCCGCTGAATATTGTGTTCAGCAACATTAGCATCTGCACAAGCGGTGTCAGTAAAATTCTGTTTAGCAGAGCATAAATTTCCTACGGATTATTAATTTATTTCTGGATTGGATCACTTGGTCCAAGCCTTGGCTTCCCGAGCCTAGCCACCCAATCGTGTGGCTAGCAACCTACTGGTTGCGTGCTTTCCGTAATAACTTTCAATAATTTGCACGCTGGTACCCATGTTTCTTGCAATGTCAAACACGTTTACCTTACCAGTCCTAAGCATCTGCACTGCGTAAAAATGCCTTAAACTGTATAGCGTGTACTTTTCACCGTCTGGATTGTAAGTAATGCCTTCGCGCTCAAGCACTTTGTTAAACTGATCTATAAGCGTGATGATTTTGTTCCCATCAGCCATTTTAAAAAGCCAATCACCACGATCAGCATTACGTCGATTATGCTGCTTTACATCATTTTTTGATGCTAATTCCCAGTTGTCAGCCCACTTCTTATTGCGTTCTAAAACCCTGTCTACATAGCGTTTTCCGTTGGAACGCAGCACGACAAAACGCTTGCCTGTTTTGCCGTCAACATTGAAGCCATATAACGTGCGTCCGTTATCATCTGTAATTTCCACCAAATCGCTTTCGCGCAAATTGTTAGCTTCACCTACGCGCATTCCACTGTTTGACAGTATCAGCACATAATCGCGCAATAGCTCGCGCGCATACCGCTTTTTTGCGTTGTTCTTCTCTTCATGTATCCAGCGCCGCAACCCTTTATAAAGCTTGCGATACTCGTCTAGTGTAAAAGCCGGACGCGTTTTATTACGACTGGCTTTGTAACGATATTTTGGCAGCGGTTTATTGCCTCGATAGCCCCGCTCATGGGCATATTTTAACAAAGTTAGCGCAAATGTCGTTTCCCATTCCAATGTCTTGTCGGCTGGGTTGAGCTTTGCATTTTTAGGCATTTCATGTGTAGGCATGCGTCTGTAGTAATCGCGCCGCCAGTTAACATAGTCGCGCAGCAAGGCGTCGTCGATTGTGTCGACTTGCTTTCCACCACAATATTCACGCCAAAATTTGCTCACACGCTTTATTTGCCGGAGCATATCAGCGCCTCTGTGTTGTTGATTTTGTTTGTTGCTTTGCTTGTGGGTGCCTCGCTCATATTGGCTTTGACGCATCGCAATGTATTCGTCGATTACATCGTTGAATCGCTTTTGCCGTGTTGGCAGCTTTTGCTCTTTGCGAAACTCTAGCTCGTAGTAAGCACGCACAGCTTTTTCACGTGCTTCGTCTAAGTTTCGTGTTTTTAGTGATTTGTAAATGTAGCGCCGATTGCCTGCGTATAAGCGCACTTGAAAGATGCTATTGCGCGTCCACAACAGCACCTTTCCATCCATTAGCTTTTCAGCATATTCAGGGTTTTCTTTGCCTAACAAATGCCTGACACCACAGCAAAAATCCTATTTTGCCTAACAAGTGTACAACACTTTTATTTGCAATTCAATCTGCTAAGTTCTTGATTTCATTGACTAAGCCAAACGCCCGTGGCAATGCTTGAATTTCTTGCCCGATCCGCAGGGGCAGGGCTCGTTCCGGCCGGGGTTGCCCCATGTCGAAGGATCGTTTTCATCGAAGCCTTGCGCAGCCGCTTCGCCGCCGGGTTCGGCCACCTTGCTGCCCGGGTGGCGGGCCTTGGCGGCTTCCTCCATCTGGGCGCGCTGTTCTTGCATCTGGGCCAACATGGCCTGTTGTTCTTCCTCGGTCATGGGCCGGATTTGCGACAGGCGTTGGGTCACGTCCTGGCGCAGGCTGTCCAGCATCGATTCGAACAGTTGGAAGGCCTCGTTCTTGTATTCGTTCAGCGGATCGCGCTGCGCGTATCCCCGGAAACCCACGACGCTGCGCAAATGCTCCAGCGTCAGAAGGTGCTCGCGCCATTTCTGATCTATCGTTTGCAGCAGGATCTGCTTTTCGATGGAGCGCATGTTGTCCGGGCCGAAGGCGACGGCCTTTTGCGCCATCATGTCATCGGCGGCGCTTTCAATACGGTCGGCGATGTCGTCGTCATCCACGCCTTCTTCCTCGGCCCACTCCTGAATCGGCAGATCCATGTTCATCTGTTCCATGATCGCCGCGTGCAGGCCCTCGGTATCCCACTGGTCGGCATAGGTCTTGGGGGGCATGTATTGTTCGACCAGATCGTCGATCACCTCGCCGCGCATGTCCTGCACGATTTCGGAAAGATCTTCGGCTTTCATGATGTCCAGACGCTGGGTGAAGATCACCTTGCGCTGCTCGTTCATCACGTCGTCGAACTTCAGAAGCTGCTTGCGGATGTCGAAGTTGCGCCCTTCCACCTTGGCCTGTGCGCGCTCAAGCGATTTATTCACCCAAGGATGAACGATCGCCTCGCCCTCTTTCATGCCCAGCGTGGACAGCACCTTTTCCAAGCGTTCCGAGCCGAAGATGCGCATCAGGTCATCATCCAGCGACAGGAAGAAGGCCGAGCGCCCCGGGTCGCCCTGACGGCCCGACCGGCCGCGCAGCTGGTTGTCGATGCGGCGGCTTTCGTGGCGTTCGGTGGCCAGAACGAACAGGCCCCCGGCCTCGATAACCGCCTGTTCATCGGCGGCGTGTTCGGCCTCGATCTTTTCGCGGATTGCCTCGGGGTCGCCCTCGGGGTCGGCCTCCAGCGCCTGCATGATCTTGAAATCGACGTTCCCGCCCAGTTTGATGTCGGTGCCGCGTCCGGCCATGTTGGTGGCGATGGTCACCGCGCCCAGCTTCCCGGCGTCGGCGACGATCTGCGCCTCCTGCTCATGCTGGCGGGCGTTCAACACGTTGTGCGTGATTTTCGCCTGCGTCAAAAGCTGGCTCAACACCTCAGACTTTTCAATCGAGGTGGTCCCCACAAGGATCGGCTGGCCCTTTTCATGCGCCTTGCGGATCGAGTCGACGATGGCGTCGAATTTCTCCTGCGCGGTGCGATAAACCGCGTCGTCTTCGTCAATTCGGGCGATGGGCTTGTTGGTGGGCACTTCGACCACGCCAAGGCCATAAATCTCGGCGAATTCCTCGGCTTCGGTCGAGGCAGTGCCGGTCATGCCCGACAGTTTTTCGTAAAGGCGGAAATAGTTCTGGAAGGTCACCTGCGCCAGCGTGACGTTCTCGGGCTTGATCTCGCAGCCTTCCTTGGCCTCGATGGCCTGATGCAGGCCTTCTGACAAACGCCGCCCGGCCATCATCCGGCCGGTGAATTCGTCGATCAGCATCACCTCGCCATCGCGGACGATGTAATCACGGTCCTTCAGGAACATCTTGTGCGCCCGAAGCCCTTGGTTGACGTGGTGCACGATGGTGGTGCTTTCGGGGTCGTAAAGCGACTGTCCCTCGTCCAGCAGACCCTTGGAATGCAAAAGCTCTTCAAGGAATTCGTTGCCCTCGTCGGTGAAGGTCACGGTCTTGGATTTTTCTTCGATGCTGTAATGCTCGTCGGTCAGTTCGGGAATCAGTGCGTCGATGGCGACATAGAGATCGCTGCGGTCCTGCGCCGGGCCGGAAATGATCAACGGGGTCCGTGCTTCGTCGATCAGGATGCTGTCCACCTCGTCGACGATAGCAAAATGGTGGCCGCGCTGACTCATTTCCTCAAGCGAGGATTTCATGTTGTCGCGCAGGTAATCAAAGCCCAGCTCGTTGTTGGTCGCATAGGTGATGTCGGCGGCATAGGCCTGCTGTTTTTCATCGTCGGGCTGCTGCGGATAAACCACCCCGGTGGTCATGCCCAAGGCGCCATAGACCTTGCTCATCCAGTCGGCGTCACGGCGGGCAAGGTAATCGTTGACCGTGACGATATGCACGCCCTTGCCGGTCAGGGCATTGAGGTAGGCGGGGAAGGTGGCGACAAGGGTTTTGCCCTCGCCAGTCTTCATTTCGGAAATATTGCCTTGGTGCAGGAAGATACCGCCCATCAACTGCACATCGAAGGCCCGCAGGCCCAAGGCGCGTCGCGCGCCCTCGCGGCAGTTGGCAAAGGCTTCGGGCAGGATGGAATCAAGGCTCTCGCCGTTCTCGACCCGCGCCTTGAATTCGGCGGTTTTTTCGATCAGCCCTTCATCGCTCAGGGCCTCGAATTCGGGTTCCAATGCGTTGATCTTGGCGACCAGAGGGCGTGTCGCCTTGATCTTGCGGTCATTCGCGGTGCCGAAGATCTTCTTGGCGACGGTTCCAATACCCAACATGTGCTATCCGTTCCGGTCTTTTGCTTGTGCGTGAAAGGCAATTGCTTGCCCCGTCTGTCCTGCCACCCTAGAACGGGCAGGGAATGGCGGCTTTGCCTTGGCTTCAAGGCGATGTAAGGGGCCGCCGAATGAGTGTCAACGTCACGCAAAGCCGCGTGGCGGTCAGCCTCGAACGCAAGGAAAGGTCTTTCATGCTTATCCGCACCCCGTTTTTCTCCGCAATGGCACTGGCCGCGGGCCTTCTGACAGCCGCGCCCGCCGCCGCACAGGACACCCCCGACCCCGAAACAGTGGTTGCCACTGTGAACGGTACCGATATCACGCTGGGCCATATGATTGCCCTGCGCTCGGGCCTGCCGCAACAATACGCACAATTGCCCCCCGAGGTGCTGTTCAACGGCATCCTTGAACAATTGGTTCAACAAACCCTTCTGATGCAGGATTTCGAAGGCGAGCTTTCGCGCCAGAGCGAACTGCTTATCGAAAACGAGCGGCGTGCCGTGGTCGCCGGCGAGGTCATCACCGAGGTGATGGGCGCCGATCCGGACGCCGAGGCCGTTCAGGCCGCCTATGACGAAAAATACGGCAACGCCGAAGACGAAACCGAATACAGCGCCGCGCATATCCTTGTCGAATCCGAGGACGAGGCCAAGGCCCTGATAGAAGAGCTTGAGGGCGGTGCGGACTTCGCAACGCTCGCGCAGGAAAACTCGGTCGGACCCTCGGGCGCCAATGGCGGCGATCTGGGTTGGTTCGGCGAGGGCACGATGGTCGAAGAATTTTTCAACGCGGTCACCGCGCTTGAGGCGGGCGAGGTCTCGGCGCCCGTGCAAACGCAATTCGGCTGGCATGTGATCAAGCTCAACGAAACCCGGATCAAGGACCAGCCCTCGCTTCAGGACGTGCGCGCCGAGTTGGAAGAGGAACTGCGCCAGGCCGCCTTCGAGGATTACGTCAAGACACTCGAAGCGCGCGGCGACGTGGACCGCGCCGATACCTCGGGCATTGATCCTGCCGCCATCAACGACATGACCCTTTTGGAGGATTGATCCATGGGTGCCACGCCGCCGCGTTCCCCCTTGGCCCCTGCGGCCTTTCCGGTATTGCCCGAGGTCGGCGGCGTCAGGCTTGCCACCATCGAGGCCGGTGTTCGTTACGAAGGCCGTACCGATGTGATGCTGGCGCGGCTGGCACCGGGAAGCGTGATGGCAGGGGCCTTTACCCGCTCGGCCACTCGCTCGGCCAATGTGCTGGATTGTCAGGCCAAGATCGGCGGGCAATCGGATGAGGGCGCGGCGATCATCGTCAATTCGGGCAACTCGAATGCCTTCACCGGCAAGGCGGGCGAAGGCTCGGTCGCGGCAATCTGCGAGGCTGTGGCAAAAGCCACGGGCCTGCCTGCGTCGCGCGTGTTCACTTCCTCCACCGGGGTGATTGGCGAGCGTCTGCCGCATGACAAGATCACCGAGAAGGTCGAGGATTTGACCGCAGCGCTCGGCACCGCCACGATGGAGGATGCCGCCCGCGCCATCATGACGACCGATACCTTCCCCAAGGGCGCAGGCACCACCGTGCATATCGACGGGCAACCCGTCCATATCGCCGGTATCGCCAAGGGATCGGGCATGATCGCGCCGGATATGGCCACCATGCTGGTCTATATCTTCACCGATGCCGCGATTGATCAGCCGACCCTGCAAACCATGGTCTCGGCCCTGAATGACAAGACCTTCAACTGCATCACGGTTGATAGCGATACCTCCACCTCCGACACGCTTCTGGTGGGGGCGACCGGGGCCTCGGGTATCCGGGTGACCGACACCAGCGTCGGGTTCATGGAAGGGCTGCGCAGCGTGATGTTGGACCTCGCGCACCAAGTGGTGCGCGACGGCGAAGGGGCGACAAAGTTCGTCGAGGTTTCGGTTACCGGTGCCGCCAGCGATGAAGATGCCCGCACCCATGCGCTTGCCATCGCCAACTCGCCGCTCGTGAAAACCGCCATCGCCGGTGAAGACCCCAACTGGGGCCGGGTGGTCATGGCTGTCGGCAAATCCGGCGCCAAGGCCGACCGCGATACCCTGTCGATCTGGTTCGGGAATACATTGGTCGCCAAGGACGGCTGGGTCAGCCCGGACTACAGCGAGGACGAGGCCGCCGCCTACATGAAAAACCAAGAACTGGTGATCCATGTGGACCTTGGTCTTGGCGGCGGCACTGCGCATGTCTGGACCTGCGATCTGACCCATGGGTATATCGAGATCAACGCGGATTACCGGTCATGAAAACCGTTCTTGTCTCGGCTGTGGCCTTGATTGACGTCGAGGGCCGCATCCTTCTGACCCAACGCCCCGAAGGCAAATCCATGGCGGGCTTGTGGGAGTTTCCGGGCGGCAAGGTCGAACCCGGCGAAACCCCCGAGCACGCCCTCATTCGGGAGTTGCAGGAAGAGTTGGGCATCGACACATGGGAAAGCTGTCTTGCCCCTTTGACCTTCGCCAGCCACTCCTACGAGGATTTTCACCTGCTCATGCCGCTCTATGCCTGCCGCAAGTGGCAGGGCTTCCCGCAAGGCCGCGAGGGGCAAACCCTCAAGTGGGCGCGGGTGAACGAACTGCGCAACTACCCCATGCCGCCAGCGGATATCCCACTCATCCCGATCCTGCGCGACTGGCTGTGATCTGCGGCAAACCCTGACTTGACCGCTGTCATGGCGTGCCGTCCGGTATTCGTGTGATCTGTTACAGCCAGATGGCCGGAAAGGGGATCCATGAAGAACTCCGATCAAATCGCCGCCTTCGTGCATGAGGCGCTGAACGCGGGCCGCTCGCGCACCGAGATTCAGCAAGCCCTGCATCAGGCCGGTTGGACCAACAGCGAAATCGACACCGGCCTCAGGGCATGGGACGATACCGCCTTCCTGCCGCCGGTGCCGCGCCCCCGCCCCTTTGTTTCTGCGCGCGAGGCGTTTCTCTATGGCCTGATTTTCATCGCGCTGGGCATGACCGCGTGGCATCTGGTGATGCTGGGAATCCACCTGATCGACTATGCATGGCCCGACCCGGATGGAGCGGGCGGCGGGGTCTATCGCCTGTCCTCCATTCGTTGGTCCATGGCGACGCTTATCGTCTTTTTCCCGCTTTTTGCATGGCTCAACCGCCGGGCGGAACGTGCGACCATGGCCGACAAGGGCGCGCGCCGCTCGGTGGTGCGCAAATGGGTGGGCTATATCGTTCTGTTCCTCGCCGCGCTGTCGCTTCTGGGAACCCTCGTTTTCGTGCTTTTCACCTTTCTGGACGGCGAGGCAACGCTTCAATTCCTCGCCAAGTCCGCCGTCGTCGCGGCGGTGTCAGGCGTGATCTTCCTTTATTACCGGGCGCAACTGGCGGAGGATGACGATGGCGAATAAGGCGCTTCCCCAATTCCTGCTTGGCGCCGGTGTCGTGGCGGCCTTGGCTGCCGGGTTCTGGCTTATCGGCGGGCCCGAGGCCGCCCGCATGGAAAACCGCGATCAAAAGCGGATGTCCGACCTGCACAGCCTTCAGGCTCATGTGACCTGCCTTGCCAGAACCAAGGGCAACACCTTGCCGCAGGTTTTGGACGAGACCCGGGATTGCCCCGCGCCGCAACTGACGGACCGTTTCACCGATGCCCCCTATCGCTATGCGCGCCTGTCCGATACGGCCTATGAAATATGCGCCCAGTTCGAGTTATCCGACCGGCTGCATACCTCGCCGAGGTTCGATGCCGAAAGTGGCTGCTTGCACGGCACATACACAGCGGATTGACTTAAACTCCTGCGCGGTCCGCCGCCTCTTCCAGAAGCGGGGCCAGCCTTTCGGCCCATGCTGCTTGGTCCGCCTCCGCCCTGATCAGGTCATTGCGCAATTCTATCAGGACATTGGGCCGCTGATAGGCAATCGCATGACGCGCGATGGCGTCACCCGGAAGGTGCCCGCCATAGGGCTGGTTTTCCCCGATGCACAGGTCATGCTCCTGATGCAACCGGTTGATCAAGGGTCGGCTCAACCGCTCGTCGGCGGCATACAGAACCCCCACATGCCAAGGCCGGGGCGGGCGGCCTTGCAACTGCGGTGTAAAGCTGTGGATCGAGACAATGATCGTATCGTCGCGCCGCGCGGCCAATTCGGCCAAGGCCGTGTGATAAGGCCGGTAACAGCGGTTCAGCCGCAACTCCAGTTCCTCGGCCCCGGCATGCCGGTTGGCCGGGATGATCGTCCCGTCATAGAGCTTCATCAAAAGCGTCGGGTCATCTTCGCCGCGGTTCGGGTCAATCACGAGCCGCGAGAAATTCGTCTCGATCACCGGCGCATCCAAGGCCGCGCCCAAGCCCCGCGCCAAGCCCTTGGCGCCCACGTCATAGGCGATATGCCGGGTCATATCGGCCTCGGACAACCCAAGGCTTCCGCCGCCCACGAAGGGCGGCACGGTATTGGCCGCGTGGTCACAGGTAATCAGCCAACGCGCGGGGCGGTCGGCCCCTTCGATGAAAAACGGGGTGTACGTCATGTGCCTGTCATGTCCTTTGCGCAGGGTTTATGACAGTTGCATGGGGATGTGAAATGCGTAATAAGGACTTTGAAGTGTGTTAGCGCTAACGGACAGGGTGTTCCCCCGCCTTTCCCTTATGCGCCATTGACAGTCACCGCCCGGCGCGTGACACCGCAAAGACAACAAGACGACAAGGACACCCTACCGCATGAGACGCCACCGCAACGTCAAGATCGTGGCCACGCTTGGCCCCGCGTCCTCCGATTACGAGACCATCCGCGCGCTGCACGAGGCCGGGGCAGATGTTTTTCGTCTGAACATGAGCCACGGCATCCATGACGAGATTGCCGAGAAACACCGCATCATCCGGCAGGTCGAGGAAGACCTGAAAAGCCCCATTGCAATTCTTGCCGACCTGCAAGGCCCCAAGCTGCGCGTTGGCACCTTTGCCAATGGCGAAGAAGAGCTTGAGGAAGGGGCGTCGTTCCGTCTTGATCTTGATGAGGCCGAAGGCGACGCCACCCGCGTTTGCCTGCCCCATCCCGAGATTTTCGAGGCGCTTGAAGTGGGGGCGAGCCTGCTGGTCAATGACGGCAAGATTCGCCTGCGCGTCACCGACTGCGGCAAGGATTTCGCCCAGACCGAAGTCGTCACCGGCGGTACAATCTCCAACCGCAAGGGCGTCAACGTGCCGGATGTCGTGCTTCCGGTGGCTGCCCTGTCCGAAAAGGACCGCAAGGATCTTGAATTCGTCTGTGACCTCGGTATCGACTGGCTCGCGCTCAGCTTCGTACAACGCGCAGAAGACGTGACCGAGGCCCGCGACCTGGCCAAGGGCCGCGCCGCGATCCTGTCCAAGATCGAAAAGCCCGCCGCGGTGGCCCGCTTCGATGCGATTCTCGACGCCTCCGACGGTATCATGGTGGCCCGCGGTGATCTGGGCGTGGAACTGCCCGTGCAGAACGTGCCGCCGATCCAGAAACGTCTTGTGCGCAAGTGCCGGTCGATGGCCAAGCCGGTGATCGTCGCCACCCAGATGCTCGAATCGATGATCGAGTCGCCCATGCCCACCCGGGCCGAGGTCTCGGACGTGGCCACCGCCATCTACGAAGGCTCCGATGCCATCATGCTGTCGGCGGAATCGGCGGCGGGCGACTATCCGGTCGAAGCCGTGACCACGATGGACAACGTCGCCCGCGAGGTCGAGGACGACCCGACCTATCGCGAGGTGATCGAAGCCTCGCGCCGGGCCGAGCGTACAACCGTGGCCGACGGGATCGTCGCCGCCGCTCGTGAAATTGCGGAAACCACCGACATCAAGGCGATCTGCTGTTTCACCCAATCGGGCACCACCGCGCTTCTGACAGCGCGCGAACGCCCCCGCGTGCCGATCATCGCCATGACCAACATGCGTGGTACCGCGCGGCGTCTGGCCCTGACATGGGGCGTGAACTGCGTGATGACAGGCGAGCTTGAACGCTTCAAACAAGCGGTGCTCAGCGCCGCGCGCGCCGCCCGCGAACACGGTTACGCCGAAGCGCTGGATCAGATCGTCGTCACCGCCGGTGTCCCGTTCAACGTGCCGGGCACCACGAACATCCTGCGTGTGGCGCCCTGTCAGGAAAGTTTGATTTATTCGACCGAACCGGGGTAACCTCGGGTAATCCTCTTTTGAGAGGTTACCGGAGGTTTACAATGGATCCCGATCTGGCCTTCATCATTGGCATCATCCTGACGGTGTTTTCCATTCCCTCGATCATGTCCGCGATTACCGAAGGTCGCGCCCCGCGCGTCGCCGCCTTCGCGATTATCGCGGGTGGCGCATTGATGGTCTGGTCCATCAGCGAAAAACCGGGTGGCTACCCGATCGAGGATATCCCCGACACCTTCGTGCGCGTGGTGGCGAAGTATCTGACGTGAAGGCGCAGCATTCCGCAGCCGGTTGCGCAGGGCGTCAGGAGTGCTGATTTCGTCGCGGCGGGCTGTTGCCGCGGGATCAGATAGGTGGCAATGACAGGATTGTACCATCGTCAGCACGCCCCCCGTGCGCGCCTCCGATTTTCCCTTGCCATCAGACCAAAGCGGGCGTATATGGCCCCCCTGTCCGCGGGACCGGCCTAAGTGGCATGCCGAGTCGCGCATAATGACCGACCCGAAGGAAAAGGAGCCGGAAATGCCCAAGATGAAGACGAAGTCGAGCTGCAAAAAGCGGTTCAAGGTCACGGCCAATGGCAAAATCAAAACCGGCCAAGCCGGTAAGCGCCACGGCATGATCAAACGTACCAACAAGTTCATCCGCGATGCCCGTGGCACCACGGTCATGTCCGAGGCAGACGCCAAGATCGTCCGCCCGATGATGCCCTATTCCCGCTAAGGCCAAGGAGAACTGACATATGGCACGCGTTAAAGGTGGGACAGTAACCCACGCCCGTCACAAGAAAATCACCAAGGCCGCCAAAGGCTACTATGGCCGCCGCAAGAACACCTTCAAGGTGGCCACTCAGGCCGTCGACAAGGCCAACCAGTACGCCACACGCGACCGCAAGAACCGCAAGCGCAATTTCCGCGCGCTGTGGATTCAGCGGATCAACGCCGCTGTGCGCGCACATGACGAAGCACTGACTTACTCGCGCTTCATCAATGGCCTCAACCTGGCCGGCATCGAAGTGGACCGTAAGGTTCTGGCCGATCTCGCCGTGCGCGAACCGGCCGCTTTCGGCGCCATCGTCGATCAGGCAAAAAGCGCCCTGGCCCAATAAGCCAGTCGCACGAGGGACAACAAAAAGCGCCGTCGGGACAAACCCGGCGGCGTTTTTCGTTGTGCGGTTCATGGCCGGATTGTGGCGGCAATCGCTACGGAAATCACCTTTCGGCCCTAATGCCTCCCGAATCGCCTGCCATCTTCTGCATCAAGGCCAGAAGGCCGAAGAGATGCAGAAGCAGAGCGAAGGAACGCATCATGCCCTTTGACGCAAGCCACGAGCAGCCCCCCTTTCTGAGTGAGAAGGCCCGCCGCCTTCTGGAGGCCCACGACCGTGAAGTTGGTCGCAATAAGGGTGAAAAGGCCTCGAAAGTCGAATTCGCGCGCCGCGATCACGCGCCCTACTCAGAAGTCGCGTGACACGATCCTCGGCGGCGGCCTAAACTGCCGCCACCATGGATCACAAAGCCCTTATAGCCACCCTTCCAAAAGATGAGTTGGCACGGCTCAATGCCTTGTCTGATGCCCCCGGCCTGCGTCACCTCGCGGGTCATTTGGCGTTAATCGTGGGCTTTGGTCTCTGGATCGCCCAAGGCTGGCCGCTCTGGCAACTGGCGCTTGTCGGGCAGGGCATCTCGATCTGCTTTCTCTTCACGCTGGAACATGAAGCAACCCATAAAAGCCCCTTCGCCACGCCGTGGCTCAATGAATGGGCGGGCCGCATCACCGGTTTCCTGATCCTCAATCCGTTCGAATGGTTCCGCTATTTCCACCTCGCCCACCACCGCCACACCAATATCCCCGACAAAGACCCCGAACTGCTCTCGGGGGCCAAGCCCGAAACATGGCCCGCTTACCTCATTCACATCAGCGGGGTGCCCTATTGGTGGGGCATGGCGCGGCAAACCATCGGCAATGCGCTGGGCCGCGACCCCGGCGAATACGTGCCCGCGCGCGCCCACACCCGTATCCGCCAAGAGGCCCGTATCATGCTGGCAGGCTACGCCCTTTGCGCCCTCAGCATCACGGTCACACCGCTGCTGTTCTGGGTCTGGCTCCTGCCCTGCCTCATCGGCCAACCCTTCCTGCGCCTCTACCTACTTGCTGAACATGGTCGCTGCGCCTTTGTCGCCAATATGCTGGAAAACACCCGCACCACTTTCACCAACCGCGCGGTGCGCTTTCTGGCGTGGAACATGCCCTACCATGTCGAACACCACAGCCTGCCACAGGTGCCCTTTCACCAGCTTCCCGCGCTGCATGAGCACATGAAAGGCCAGCACCGCGTCACCGCCCACGGCTACGCCCGCTTCACCGCCGAATATGTCCGCGACCTCTAGCCCCAAGCACCTTGTCTCACGCGCCCCAAAGGTATAGCAGAGCGGCCAAGACCAAAGGGATAGGCTCATGGACGACCTCAGAGACAAGTACCTTGCCGCCATCGCAAACGCAGGCGACGAATCCACCCTCGAAGACCTGCGCGTGCAGGCCGTCGGCAAAAAGGGCGAGATCAGCCTCAAGATGCGCGAGTTGGGCAAGATGACCCCCGAGGAACGGCAGATCATGGGGCCGAAACTCAACGCCCTCAAGGACGAAATCAATTCGGCCCTTGCCGCCAAGAAACAGGCGCTTTCGGATGCCGCACTCGATGAACGCCTGCGCGCCGAATGGCTGGATGTCACGCTGCCCGCGCGGGGCCGCCGCATGGGTACGATCCACCCGGTGTCCCAAGTTACCGAAGAGGTCACCGCGATCTTCGCCGACATGGGCTTTGCCGTGGCCGAAGGCCCGCAGGTGGAAAGCGATTGGCACAATTTCGATGCGCTCAACATCCCCGGCCACCATCCCGCAAGGGCCGAGATGGATACCTTCTACATGCACCGCGCCGCAGATGACGACCGCCCGCCGCATGTGCTGCGCACCCATACCTCGCCGGTGCAAATCCGCTCGATGGAGGCCCAAGGCGCCCCCATCCGCGTGATCTGTCCGGGCCGTGTGTACCGTGCCGATTATGACCAGACCCACACGCCGATGTTCCATCAGGTCGAGGGGCTGGCGATTGATAAAGACATCTCCATGGCCAACCTGAAATGGGTGCTGGAGGAGTTCTGCCGCGCGTTCTTCGAGGTGGACGGGGTAGAGCTGCGCTTCCGCGCCTCGCACTTCCCCTTCACCGAACCCTCGGCCGAGGTCGACATTCGTTGCTCATGGGCCGATGGCACCCTGAAAATCGGCGAAGGCGACGACTGGCTTGAGATTCTGGGCTCCGGCATGGTGCACCCCAAGGTGCTGATGGCAGGCGACATAGACCCGGCGGCATGGCAGGGCTTTGCCTTCGGGATGGGCATCGACCGGATCGCCATGCTGAAATACGGCATCCCCGACCTGCGCGCCTTCTTCGATTCCGACCTCCGCTGGCTGCGCCACTACGGGTTTGCGAGTTTGGATCAGCCGACGTTGCACGGTGGGTTGAGTCGCTAAGTCAAATCCTGACCAATGCCCGTAGGGTGCGCATTCATGCGCACGACTGCTCTGGCACCGCTCATCACTTGCGTTCTTCGCGATGAAGCCCGTAAGGGCTGATGAGCGGCAGGGCGCGGCTTGTTCCGGCGAATGACCGGAATTTTCAAAAATTCCGGGCCGTTTTCTTTTCAAGAAAACGCCTCGCCGCCGCTCTTGCCTCTCCAAGGTCAACCCGCCACCCTCCAGGTAAACCCGATGCAAGCCGGAGGCCCGTCATGCGCCTGTTTACCCACGAAGCCCGTCAGCGCAGCGCTGATACCCGCCGCGTTTACGCCGCCTATGAAATTGCCCATACCGTGGCCGATTTCATCGCGGCGATTTCCTTTCTCGTCGGCTCGATCTTGTTTTTCTGGCCCTCGGTGGAAACGACAGCGATCTGGCTGTTCGTCATCGGCTCGGTCTTCTTCTGCCTCAAACCCAGCTTGCGCCTTGCGCGCGAGGTGCAGCTTTGGCGCATGGGCAACCTTGATCAACTGGCACAACGCGCCCGAGATTGAGCGGCGGGGCTGCGTACGAAAGTCACGTAGGTTTTGTACGTTTTGCGCCGCGCGCCTTGTTAAACTGCGGGTTTGAGAGGCATCGCACCGACGCAATACCGACGTTTTGCCGACGCAATGCTGATAAGTATTTTGTTTGTTTACCAAGGGCTTAGGTGTGATTCGCGGGGATGGGGCAGGGGGCGTTGCCCCCTCTTGGCCTTCGGCCAATTCACCCCCAGGATATTTAAGGCCAGAAGAAAGGGATTTGGCTTGGGGTTTTCCCGGTCATTCATATGGGCTAAACGCGCGTGAAACCCTTGTTTATCCGTGGATGAAAGCCGATGAAATTCACCCTGTCGTGGCTGAAAGACCATCTTGAGACCGAGGCCAGCGTGGCCGAGATTGCCGAGGCCCTGACCGATCTGGGCCTTGAGGTGGAAGAGATTTCCAACCCCGCCGAGCGACTTTCTGAGTTTACCATCGGCAAGGTGGTCTCCGCCGAGAAGCACCCCGATGCGGACAAGCTGAAGGTCTGTCAGGTCGAGACCGACGAGGGGCAGACACAGATCATCTGCGGCGCGCCGAATGCACGCGAAGGGATCACCGTGGTGGTGGCCAAGCCGGGCGTCTATGTCCCTGGAATTGATACAACAATTGGCGTTGGCAAGATCCGTGGCATCGAAAGCTACGGGATGATGGCCTCCGAGCGCGAGATGGAATTGTCGGAAGAACACGACGGCATCATAGAGTTGCCCTCGGGCGAGGTGGGCGAGCGGTTCACCGACTGGCTGGCGGTCCATGACCCCGCCAAGGTGGACCCGGTGATCGAGATCGCCATCACCCCCAACCGCCCCGATGCTTTGGGCGTGCGCGGTATCGCGCTTGATCTGGCTGCGCGCGGCCTTGGCACGATGAAGCCCGCCCCCGAGGCGCAGGTGGAGGGGCAATTCCCTTGCCCGATCGCCGTGACGATTGACGAAGATACCCGTGAAGGTGGCTGCGAGGTTTTCGCCGGGCGTCTGATCCGCGGTATCAAGAACGGCCCATCGCCCGAATGGCTGCAAGACCGCCTGCGCGCCATCGGCCTGCGCCCCATCTCGGCGCTGGTGGATGTGACCAACTTCTTCACCTTCGACCGCAACCGCCCCTTGCATGTTTTCGATGCCGACAAGGTCACCGGTGACCTGCGGGTGCACCGCACCACGGGCGGCGAAACCCTGATGGGCTTGGACGAAAAGGAATACACCTTCGGCCCCGGCCAAGTGGTGATATCCGATGACACCGGCGTGGAAAGCATCGGCGGAATTATGGGTGGCCTTTCAACGGGTTGCACCGATGAGACCACCAATGTCTTCCTTGAGGCCGCGGTTTGGGACCACGTGCAAATCGCCACTACGGGTCGCGCCCTCAAGATCAATTCCGACGCGCGCTATCGCAACGAACGCGGCATTGATCCGGCCTTCAACATGCAGGCGATCGAGCTGGCCACCCAGATGATCCTGGACCTTTGCGGCGGCGAGCCGTCCGAGGTGATCATCGCCGGTGAAGTCCCCGATGTCAGCCGCGCCTACCGGCTTGATCCCGCCCGCGTGCAATCGCTTGTGGGCATGGACATCCCCGAGGCCGAGCAACGCCAGACCCTGACCGCCCTAGGCTTCCGCCTTGAGGGCGACATGGCCCATGTGCCAAGCTGGCGCCCCGACGTGATGGGCGAGGCCGATCTGGTGGAAGAGGTGGCGCGGGTGGCCTCCCTGACCAAGCTGGAAGGCAAGCCCTTGGCGCGGGGTCAGGTGGGTGTGCCGAAACCGATCCTCAGCCCCATGCAGCGCCGCGAACAGGCCGCCCGCCGCACCACGGCGGCCTTGGGCTATAACGAATGTGTCACCTATAGCTTCATTGACCAAGCCAGTGCCGCGCGCTTTGGCGGCGGCGGCGATGCCACCATGCTGGCCAACCCGATCAGCTCGGAAATGAGCCATATGCGCCCCGATCTGCTACCCGGTCTGCTACAAGCCGCCGCCCGCAATCAGGCCCGCGGCATGAGCGATTTGGCGCTTTTCGAAGTGGGCCACGCTTTTGAAGGCGGTGAGCCTGAACAACAGCATGTGCAGGTCACCGGCCTTTTGGTCGGGCGCAACGGGCCGAAGGATGTGCACGGTGCCTCCCGGCCCGTGGATCTTTACGATGCCAAGGCCGATGCCGAGGCGATCCTGTCGGCCATGGGCGCGCCTGTGAAGGTGCAAATCCTGCGCGACGGGCCGGAATGGTTCCACCCCGGTCGCCACGGGCGTATCTGCCTTGGCCCCAAGAAGGTGCTGGGCATCTTCGGTGAATTGCACCCCCGCGTGCTGGAGCAGATGGACGTCAAAGGCCCCGCCGTGGCCTTTACCCTGTTCCCCGCCGAAATCCCCCTGCCACGCAAGAAAAGCGCCTCACGCGGGGCAATGACGGTCAGCGATTTGCAGGCAGTCGAACGTGACTTTGCCTTTGTCGTGGATACGCAGGTTGAGGCGCTGACGCTGGTCAATGCCGCCGCCGGGGCCGACAAGGCGCTGATCGAAGATGTGCGCGTCTTTGATGAGTTCATCGGCGGCAGCCTTGGTGAGGGCAAGAAATCCCTCGCTGTCACGGTGCGCCTGCAACCCACCGACACAACCCTGAAAGAAGCCGATATCGACGAGGTCTCGAAAAAGATCGTCGAGAAGGTCGAAAAGGCCACAGGCGGCACCCTGCGGGGCTAAGCACTATTGCGGCGGCGGCATGACGGTCAGCATGTCGCCGTTGCTCCATGTCACGGACTCATAGCACAGCTGCGCCCCCGCGCCGCCGCACCACCCCCCATCCCGTGCGATCAACAGGATGGGGCGGTCGTGCCATTCGATCATGCGCCAGCCTTCGGCCTGAAATCGCCAGCTTTCATCACCCACGACGGCATGCAACATGCAACCGCCGCTACCGCAATACATCGAGGCGGCTGAGCTGCAGGAAAACTGACTTTCATCGACCAGGGTATCGGTCTCGCCATTGCCGGTCAGGTCGACCGCAACGATGGCATCGTCATGCGCGAATTGCCCGTTTTCGAAGCTGGCACAGGCCTGTTCGGCAGCCTGCAAAATCTCGGCCACCTTGTCGGCGGCAAAGGCGGGCGCGGCAAGCAAACCACAAACGACCGTTCCGATTGATAAGGCGCGTAAATGCATGTGTGTTCTCCTGGGGCGTGCTGTGGAACAGCACGAGCAGGCTAACACCTCCCGGTCCGCATCCAAAGCCCTGCAAAGGGTGACGCGGCAGGGCAGGCGCGCTATGTATCCACCAATCAAACCCAACTGATCCGAGGACCAAATGACCCTGAATGTCTATCTTTCCGGCGAAATCCATACCGACTGGCGCGAGCAGATCATCGAAGGGGCCAAGGGGCTCGATGTCACCTTCAACAGCCCGGTCACCGATCATGGCGCATCGGATGATTGCGGTGTGGCGATCCTTGGGGCTGAGGATGACAAGTATTGGCACGATCACAAGGGCGCCATGGTCAACGCCATACGCACCCGCAAGGGCATTGCCGATGCCGATGTCGTGGTTGTCCGTTTTGGCGAGAAGTACAAACAATGGAATGCCGCCTTTGACGCGGGTTATGCGGCGGCCCTTGGCAAGTCATTGATCATTCTGCAACAGCCCGAGCACGACCACGCCTTGAAAGAGGTCGACGCCGCCGCCCTCGCCATGGCGCGTGAACCTGCGCAAGTGGTGCAAATCCTGCGCTATGTTCTGGAAGGCAGCCTTCCCGTCTAAACACGCCTGTTTGCGGGGAAATCCTTGACAAAAAACCCCTAGAGGTCAGGGTTTGCCGTGATGTATTTGCGCATCTGGTAAAGGGCGGCATTGGGTCGCCTTATTGTGAATTCTGGGGGCTTTCATGGAAGCATTTATGGACTCAATGGGTGCCTACGCGCCTTTGGTGATGAACGCGGTCAAGGCGCTTGTCGTCCTGATCATCGGCTGGATGGTCGCCGGTATGGTCAGCGGCCTTGTCCGCCGCAAAGTCAACGCCAATGAAAACGTCGACAACACGCTTGGGAACTTTGTGGCCTCTGTCGTGAAGTGGGTCATCCTGCTCATGGTGCTGGTCGCGGTGCTTGGTATTTTCGGGATCGAGGCCACCTCGCTTGTCGCGGTTCTGGGTGCGGCTACCCTGGCCATCGGTCTGGCGCTGCAAGGTACGCTCAGCGATCTGGCCGCAGGCTTCATGTTGATCCTCTTCCGGCCATATAAACTCGGCCAATACGTGGATATCGGCGGCACAGCGGGGACGGTCAAAGACCTTAACCTTTTCATCACCGAACTGGTCACCCCCGACAACGTGCAAATTATCGTGCCAAATGGTCAGGCATGGGGCGCGATCATCACCAACTTCTCGCATCACGACACCCGTCGCGTCGATATGACCTTTGGCATCGACTATGGCGATGATGCCGACAAGGCCATGGGCATCATCCTTGATCTGGCCAAGGCCGACGCCCGTGTTCACGATGACCCCGCCCCTTGGGTGCGCGTCACCAACCTTGGCGACAGCAGCGTGGATTTGACCGCGCGCATCTGGTGCGACGCCGCCGATTACTGGGACGTGAAGTTCGAGATGACCAAAGCCGTAAAGGAAGCCTTCGACAAGTCGGGCGTTTCGATCCCCTATCCCCATTCGGTTGAAATTCAAAAAGCGGGCTAAACCGCGTATCGGCACTGGCGGTTCCGATTAAAAAAGCGGCCCGGCGCAATCTGCGTCGGGCCGTTTGCCGTTCATCGGCTTGCAGGGCCGCCCCTTTCGCCCCATATCCTTGCGAAGTATTTACAGGGCCGAAACATGACATTTCGAGACAAGATAGGCGCGGTCGTCGATCGACCGGCAGTACAGAATTTCATCCTTGGCGTGATCTTGTTCAACGCCGCGATTCTAGGTTTGGAAACCTCCAAACCCGCGATGGAGATGGCCGGGCCGCTCATCGTGACCCTTGATCAAATCTGCCTCGCAATTTTCGTGGTCGAAATTGCCGCCAAGCTCACGGCGCGGGGTTTCGGTTTTTTCAAGCGCGGCTGGAACATCTTTGATTTCATAATTGTCGGTATCTCCCTCATCCCGGCGGCACAGGGGCTTTCGGTGCTCCGCGCGTTGCGCATCCTGCGTTTGTTGCGCGTGCTGTCTGTCACGCCCTCCCTGCGCCGCGTGGTCGAAGGGTTGATGAGCGCACTGCCCGGCATGGGGTCGGTCTTCCTGCTGACCGGGCTGATCTTCTACATTGCCGCCGTGATGGCCACCAAGCTCTTCGGCGAGACCTTCCCCGAATGGTTCGGAACGTTAGGCCTCTCGGCCTATTCGCTGTTCCAGATCATGACACTTGAATCGTGGTCCATGGGCATCGTGCGCCCGGTAATGGAGGTCTACCCCTACGCATGGGCCTTCTTCGTGCCCTTCATTCTGGTCACGACCTTCGCGGTGGTGAACCTTGTCGTCGGCCTGATCGTCAATTCGATGCAGGATGCCCACCATGAAGAAGACGTCGAGAAAACCGACAGCTACCGGGATGAAGTCATGGCCCGGCTGGACCGGATCGAGGCGGCGATAAACGAGCAGGCGCGAACAGGTCGTTAGGCGATCAATTTCCCCATCAGCGCCGTAAATCCGCCATGTGCGCCGGTAGTCTGGCGCTATGAACACGTTTCGTCGCATATCGCTTGTTTTGTGGGTATTGTTACGCTCATTGCCGCTAATCACTTGGGGGCGGCTGCTCATGCCTGCCGTCTTCGCAGGGAGTTGGACGCTCCTGCGCGCCGTTGGGGTAGAGCCGCCCACGGCCTTCGTCTGGTCGGCGGTTCTGGCGCAGGCCGCGCATCTCTATGCGGTCCTGCCCATATCCGTTAGGCGGCAACGCCGCCTGTTCGGACGTGCCAAAGGCGGATTATCGTGGGCCCTGCCGGTCTATCTTGCGCTTTTTGCCTTGCAAATCTGGATGGCGGATCCGGTTGTCACGCAACGGATCGTCTCAGCGGCCTGCGCAGTCTATGTTGGGATTATTGTCATAGGCCTGTGTGGGGACCGTATGGTTCTCGACCGGTTCGCACCGGTGCGGGCAGACTCAGATGTCCCGCTAGAGTTTCGCTATCACCTACTTCGGCTCTATACACTCACCGCCGTGTTGGTGCTTGTCGTCAATGAAAGCCTGCTGGCGGCGGGCACCACGCTTCAGATGCGCGTTGTCGTCTTTTCGGCACTGCCCATCGTGCTGTTTTACATGTTCGAAATCATGCTGCGCCTGACCGCTCCGCTTACGGACGAAACCCCAAGCTGACGGTGTTACCGGCTTCGCGTCAGCTCTAGGAAGACATCCTGCAAATCGGCCTGTTCGGTCTTTACATCGCGGATGCGAATCCCCGCAGCGCGCACTGCTTCCAGCACCGCCTCGGCCGAGGTTTCCCGCGCTTGGTAACTCAGCGCAAGTGACCCATCGGGCCTGGTTTCCACCTCGATCCCCGGTGCCTCGGGCAGGGTTTTGGGTGTCTCGTCGGGCTGGATCACCATGCATTTGCCGTCCAGACGGCTGAGCAGGTTCTCGGTGCTGTCCCGCGCCACCATGTCGCCGTGGTTGATGATCGCGATCTCGTCACACATCTCCTCGGCCTCTTCGAGGTAATGGGTGGTCAGGATCACGGTCATGCCGTCGCGGTTCAAACGGCGCACGTTTTCCCACAGCATCTGGCGCAATTCGATGTCCACGCCCGCCGTTGGCTCATCCAGCACCAGAACATGCGGCGTATGCACAAGCGCCTTGGCCAGCAAAAGACGCCGCCGCATGCCCCCCGAAAGCGTCCGGGCATAGGCCTCGGCCTTGTCCTCAAGCCCCACAAGCCGCAGGATTTCATCGCTGCGCCGCTGTTTTTTCGGCACGCCATAAAGCCCCGCCTGTACCTCCAAGGCCCCACGTGGAGTAAAGAAGGGATCAAGGTTCAATTCCTGCGGCATTACCCCGATCGAGGCGCGGCTTTGCCGGGGATTCACGTCTTGATCAAAGCCCCAGATCGTCACTTGGCCGGCAGTTTTCACCACCAAACCGGCAAGGATATTGATCAGCGTCGACTTGCCCGCCCCATTCGGCCCCAGAAGCCCGAAAACCGACCCCTGCGGGATGTCCAGATCGACGCCTTTCAGCGCCTCTTTGTCCGGTGCGCCCTTGCTTGCGGCATAGGTCTTGCGCAAGCCGCGTATTTCAATGGCGTTCTGGCCCATGGTCCCCTTGCCCCTGCCTTTCGGATCGCTCATATTCGGACCTAGTGGAAAGATCGGCAAAAGGAAACGCCCCGATGGTAACAAAGGCTCCGGAAAGCAAGCTCGTAGACAGCTATCGCGTCGCCTGTGACGGGGGCGAAGGGGCATTGGGCCATCCGCGCGTCTGGCTGCAAATCCCGCATGAAACCGGATATGTGGAATGCCCCTATTGCGATTGCAAATACATCCACCGCGATTTCGAGGGTAAGGTCAGCACAAGCTGATGTGCGCCAATCGCACGACGACTCAATAATTCAAGCCTGACGGGGGGCGGTCCATGTCTTTTGGAAAAGGATGCCACCTGCATCTGATTGATGGCTCGGCGTTCATCTTCCGCGCCTATCACGCACTGCCGCCACTGACGCGCAAATCAGATGGCTTGCCCATCGGTGCGGTCTCGGGCTTTTGCAACATGTTGCAGCGTTACATTGACGGCAACAGCACCGGCAATGATGCCCCCACCCATATCGCGGTGATTTTTGATAAGGGCAGCCACACCTTCCGCAATGATCTTTACGATCAATACAAGGCCAACCGCGATGAAATGCCCGAGGATTTGCGCCCGCAAATCCCGCTGACCCGCCGCGCGACCGAGGCCTTCAACATCGCCTGCAAGGAAATCGAAGGCTACGAGGCCGACGACATCATCGCGACGCTTTCCTGTCAGGCGCGCGAGGCTGGCGGGCGGGTGACGATTGTGTCCTCCGACAAAGACCTGATGCAACTGGTCGGCGATGGCGTGGAAATGTTCGACGCCATGAAAAACCGCCGCATCGACGTGGAAGGTGTGGAAGAGAAATTCGGCGTCACCCCCGACAAGGTCGTCGATGTGCAGGCCTTGGCGGGCGATAGCGTTGATAACGTGCCGGGTGCACCTGGCATCGGGGTGAAAACCGCCGCCCTTCTGATCAACGAATTCGGCTCGCTTGAGGACCTTTTGGACCGCGCCGAAGAGATCAAGCAGCCCAAGCGCCGCGAAACCCTGATCGAGAAGCGCGAGCAAATTGAACTGTCCAAGAAGCTGGTGCAGCTTGATTGCGACACCCCACTTGATTTCACATTGGATGATCTGGACCTGCGCGACCCTGACCCCGACACCCTTCTGGGGTTCCTTGCGGAAATGGAATTCCGCACGCTGTCAAAACGCATCGCCGAAACCCTTGGGGCCGAAGCGCCGGTCATCCCCGATACCAACCCCGCCGGGGCCGACCCTGTGGAGGAAGCCCCCGATTGGCCCGCCATCGACCCCGAAAAATACGAGCGTGTCTCGGACATGAAATCGCTTGAGGCGTGGATTGAGCGGATCAAGGCGCGCGGCTATGTGGCCGTCGACACCGAAACCACCTCGCTCAATGAAATGCAGGCGCTTTTGGTGGGTATCTCGCTCAGCGTTGAACCGGGGCAGGCCTGCTATATCCCGCTTGGCCATCGCGACGGCGCGGCAGATGACCTCTTTAGCTCCGAGGCCTTGGCCGACGGGCAATTGGCCATGGAGGACGCCCTCAAAGCGCTGAAACCCGTGCTTGAGGATGATTCCATCCTCAAGATCGGGCAGAACATGAAATACGACGCCAAGATTTTCGCCCGCCACGAGATTGAGATCGCGCCGATTGATGACACGATGCTGATGTCCTACGCGCTCAATTCCGGCATCCACGGGCATGGGATGGACACCCTGTCCGAACGCTACCTCAGCCACACGCCCATTCCGATCAAGGAGCTTCTGGGCACCGGCAAATCCGCCATCACCTTTGACCGGGTGCCGATTGACGACGCAGTGAAATACGCCGCCGAAGACGCCGATATCACCCTGCGCCTTTGGATGACCTTCAAACCGCAACTGCATCAGGAAAAGGTCACGACGGTCTACGAGACGCTTGAGCGCCCCCTGTCGCCCATCTTGGCCAAGATGGAGCGGAACGGGATCAAGGTGGACCGCGAAACTCTCTCGCGCATGTCCGGCAAGTTCGCTCAGAAGATGGCGCAGCTTGAGGAAGAGATTCACGAGTTGGCCGGTCGCAAGTTCAACGTCGGCTCGCCCAAGCAATTGGGCGAAATCCTGTTTGACGAGATGGGCCTCGAAGGTGGCAAGAAGGGTAAAACCGGGGCCTATGCCACAGGTGCCGACGTGCTGGAAGACTTGGCCACCGAACATGACCTGCCCGCGCGGGTGCTGGATTGGCGGGCGCTGTCCAAACTCAAATCCACCTACACCGACGCGCTTCAGGATCATATCGACCCCGAGACAGGCCGCGTGCATACATCCTATGTGCAAACCGGGGCCAGTACCGGGCGCTTGGCCTCGACCGATCCCAACCTGCAAAACATCCCCGTCCGAAGTGAGGAAGGCCGCCGCATCCGCGAGGCCTTCGTGGCCGAAGAGGGCAACCGCCTTGTCAGCCTCGATTACTCACAAATCGAGCTGCGGATTCTGGCCCATGTCGCAGGCATCGACGCGCTGAAACAAGCCTTCCGCGAGGGGCAGGATATTCACGCCATGACCGCCTCGGAAATGTTCGACGTGCCGATGGACGAGATGACGCCCGAGATTCGCCGTCAGGCCAAGGCCATCAACTTCGGCGTGATATACGGTATTTCCGGCTTTGGCCTTGCCCGCAACCTGCGCATCCCTCGCAAGGACGCCCAAGGCTTCATCGACCGCTATTTCGAACGCTTCCCCGGCATCAAGGCCTACATGGACGACACCGTGGGTTTTGCCAAGGACCACGGCTTTGTGCAAACCCTCTTTGGCCGCAAAATCCACACGCCCGAGATCACGGCGAAAGGCCCGCGCGCCGGTTTTGCCAAGCGCGCCGCGATCAACGCGCCGATCCAGGGCACCGCCGCCGATATCATCCGCCGCGCCATGATCCGCATGCCCTCAGCTATCGAAGGCCAGCCCGCCAAGATGCTTTTGCAGGTGCATGACGAATTGATTTTCGAGGTGGCAAATGACGGGGTCGATAAACTGATCGACACCGCCCGCGACGTGATGGAAGGGGCGGCTACCCCGGCCGTCAAGATTGACGTGCCGCTGGTGGTCGATGCAGGCCAAGGCGACAACTGGGCCGAGGCGCATTAAGCCATGGTGACAACCGGAGCTGACATGGCTTTTCTTCCTGACGAGATAGAAGAAAGCGGTGAGGCGCTCTCGGAAACCACTGATTCAGTAGAATTATTGGTCATGGGCTTGAACCGTCAGGGTCCGATTTGCGGTGCATCGGTCTGGGGCATGTCCTCCGGAACCGGCGCAACCTACCTCGGGGCAACGGACAACACTGGCCGTATCGAAATTTCCCCGATGCACCAAGGGATGAGGATCATGGCACGTGGCTACGCCCATGTAGACGTGAAGCCCCGCCAGCGGCACGTCCTCGTGACACCGCGTTGGCTGCATCCCGGTGCCTACAGTGGTTACCTCACAGGCCATGATGACGCCCTTTGGGTGGCCGACGGGGCAACCGGGCCGTGCTATCATTTCACGGCTTTCGGACTAATGCGGGATGCCAGGGATATGGAAACGCTCGAAGCCTCTAAATTCCGGCAATACAGCATGATGGCCGGCGTGTTCTGGATGCCGGGTGCGGATCCGATGCCTCGGCGGCGGGAGTGGACAAGTCTCGCGACCCGCAGCTACAGCTTTCCTGCCAATGGTCGATGGGTGCAGACAATAGACGGCCTGAACGAATTCCGGTTCCCCGAGCCAGCACTTATGATCGCGCGGAATTCATCCACCAAGCGTGAGGTCCGCTTTCGCGTTTGGAATTGAACGCAAGTTTGCCTGAGCCAGTCTTCCTTGATTTGACCATTTTGACGATCTGTCAAAGTGGAGCGCCATCGAAAACCTTGAGGGTCACACCATCCGCCTCAAGCGCGCCGCGCACTTGCGCGGCAATTTGCACCGCTTCGGCGGTATCACCATGCAGGCAAATCGTGTCGATCCGCGTCGGGATATGCTTGCCGCTTTCGGTGATGATGGCCCCCGCCTTCACCATGTCTACCATCCGCTTGGCCGCCGCCTCGGCGTCGTGGATCACCGCTCCCGGCTGGCTTCGGTCCACCAGCGTGGCGTCGTCATTATAGGCGCGGTCGGCGAAAATTTCGCAGGCGGCATTGCACCCCAGTTCGCTGACGGCTGCCTGCTGCGCCGTACCGGCCAGAACCATGATGATAATCTCGGGATCGACGGACAATGCCGCCTCATAGCAAGCCCGTGCCATGGGTTTGTCTTCCGAGGCCATGTTCGCCAAGGCCCCATGCAACTTCAGGTGTCGTACCTCGGCGCCCTGCGCCCGGGCCATGCCGAGCGCCGCGCCAAGCTGATAACGTACCAGATTGCCAAGGCTCTCAAGCGGCACATGCATCCGCCGCCGCCCGAAGCCCTGCAAATCGGCAAAGCCAGGGTGTGCTCCGATGCCAACGCTATTCGCCTTCGCGGCCTGCATGGTCCGCGCGATCACGTCCCAATCGCCCGCGTGCATCCCACAGGCGATATTGGCCGAGGTCACAATCCGCAAAAGCGCGGCATCGTCGCCCATGTCCCAATCACCAAAGCTTTCGCCCATATCGGCATTCAGATCGACAGTACGGGTCATCGGACCTCCCTCGAGTTTCATTATCGTTGGTTGCACCGTTCAATCGTTGATAGGTCAGCAGAGCGTCCATGTCATGTGCATCAGGCATCACGGGCAGGTGTCGTCGGCTTGTTGTCCTATAGGTCAAGGCGGGGAACGGGCTGTCTAGTTCAAAGCCCCCGGCAGATAGAGCGCGATTTGCGGGAAAGCGATCAGGGCCATGGCCATCAAAAGCATGGCAATCACATAGGGAATAGCGCCCAGCATCACCTCGCTCATGGTACCCGACTGTCGCGCCCCCTGCACCACGTAAAGGTTCAGGCCCACGGGTGGCGTGATCAGCGCCATCTCGATCAGCACGATCATCAGGATACCGAACCAGATCGGATCATAGCCCATTTCCACCACCAAGGGCACGATGATCGGGATCGTCACAACCATGAGCGACAGGGTTTCGATAAAGAACCCAAGCACGATGTAGATTCCCACGATCACCAAAATCGTCATCAGCGGCGTCAGGCCAAGCCCATCAAGGAACTGCCGAAGTTCATTGCCCAAGCCCGCCGAAGCCAGCGTGAAGTTGAGGAACGAGGCCCCAAGCACCACCAGCATGATCATCGAGGTGATCTTTACCGTCCCAAGGATGCTTTCATAGAACATCTTGGTTGAGACCCCGCCAAACACCGCCGCAATCACCACGGCCCCGGCCACGCCCACGGCGGCGGCCTCGGTCGGGGTGGCCCAGCCTTTGTAGATCGTGCCGATGATGACGGTGAACAGCAGGATAATGGGGATCAGATGCACCAGCGCCCGCAGCATTTCCGGCAGCGGGAACATCCGCCGTTCCCCACCCAACTCGGGGCGGGCGGCACAAATCAGCGCGGTAATCACGATAAAGCCCACGGCAAGCCCGATCCCCGGAACCAGCCCCGCCAGAAACAACTGCGGTATCGAGGTTTGCGTCAAAAACCCATAGACAATCAGGTTGATCGACGGCGGGATCATGATGCCAAGCGTCCCGCCCGCGGCGATCGCCCCGGAAAACAGCTTGGGGTCATAGCCCAGCTTTTCGGCCTGCGGCATTGCCACCGTGGCCACCGTCGCCGCAGTTGCCACCGAACTGCCCGAGGTGGCCGAAAACATCGTCGCCGTGGCAACATTGGCATGCACCAAGCCACCGGGCAGCCATGAAATCCACTTATCAAGCGCGGCATAGGTCCGCGCGGCCACGCCGCTCCGCACAAGGATTTCGCCCAACATCACGAAGAAGGGGATAGCGATCAGCGTGGCATTGTTCGAGGTCGACCAGACCATGTTGCCAAGGCCCCGGATCAACGGGAAGGGGCTGAAAAACGTATCGACACCAAATCCAAGCAGGAACAGCACGATCCCCACCGGAATCGACAGGCTCAGAAGCGCCAGAAGGCCGATTGAGACATAACCAATCATTACACCGCCTCCTCTTCGCCAAAGGCCCCGATGGCGGCTTCGCTGGCACCGAATTTGCCCTGCGCCACCAATATCAGCGCGGCAATGAACGTCAGCCACGACATGGCGGCAAACCAGACCCAGCCCGTGAACCATGGCATGTGCACCGTCCAAAGCAGGGTCTCAAGCGGCGTGTTGGCGCGCGACCCCATGGAAAGCGAGCGGTCCAGCACCGGCCATGCTTTCACCGCGATCAGGGTCACCATCCCGCTCAGCACCAGCATGGAAAACAGATCGAACGCCGCCCGGCCCTTGGGGCCGGTGCGACTGCGTAAAATATCAATGCGGACGTGGCCCAATTCCATCAACGCAAAACCCATGCCCCACGATGTGGCAATCGCCATGGCATAGCCGCTGATTTCATCGGTCCCCCCGAAGGAGGACCCCACCTGCCGCAGAACGATATCGGCCAGCACGACAGCGGCACAGGCCAGCAACATGATGCCAACCAAAACCGCCACACCGCGATTAAGCCGCTTGAGACTGTTCAAAAGACGTTCCGGCATGATGGGGCCCTCATCCAATTGGTTGGGTTATTCGATGGTTACACCAACGACCTCACCAACCGAGGCATTCCAACGCTCGGCCCAGTCACCGCCTGCGCGCTCGGCCCAATCGGGCAGCACTTCACCGATAAGGATGTTGCGCGCCTTCTCGAAATCGGCGTCCGACACTTCGACCAAGGTCATGTCGCGCGCATCGCCCGCCGGGCACTCACCATTGCCGGTCAGGCAGGCAATATCGTTGACAAGCGCATCTTGCGCGGCGGCCCAAGCAGGCTCTTCGAATTCGGCTTTGATTTGGGTGGTGATCAACTCTTGGGTCGCGGCATCAAGGCTGTTCCATTTGTCCATGTTCATCGCCGTGACAACCGAATCCCAACCACCCAGCGGGATCGCCATCAGGTGCGTGGAAACCTCCCACCACCCGGCGCTATAGCCCGAACCGGCCCCGGTCACGGCACAATCCACAACGCCCTTCTGCAGCGCCCCCGGCACTTCCGAGAAGCCGACGTTGACGCCTTCCGCGCCCAATGCCTCAAGGAACTTGGCCGTCATCCGGCCCGAGGCGCGCACCTTTTTGCCTTCCAGATCGGCCAACTCGCTGACCTCGGCGTTACAGAACACCACCTGCGGCGGATAGGGCGCAATGGCCAGAACCTTGCTGTTGAAGGTATCGCGGTAGATGTCATCCACCATCGGACGCGCGGCATCGACCATGGCGCGCGCCTCATCCGCCGTCAGCGCCAGCAGCGGCACGTCGAGGCCTTCAAGCGCAGGTTCATCGGCCACGGCATAATCGGCCACGGTCATCGCCACGTCATAAACCCCATCACCCAACAGGCGGAACACATCGGCCACACCAAGGTTCATCTGGCCATGGGTGGTCAGCGATACATTAAGCTCACCACCCGAGGCTTCGGGCAGCGTCTCGGTCCAGAAGGGCGCCTCATATTGCTTATGAAGCGGCAGGCTTGACCAGCTTCCCACAACCGACAGGTCTTCGGCGGCCACGGGGGCGGCCATCAGGGCAGCAACGGCTGCGGTTCCAAGAATATGTTTCATGTCATCTCTCCTTGTTGGATTTCTCTTTTTGGTCTTCACTTTTGGGGCCGGATCACCGGCACCTCGGCATCCTCGGCCACATCCGCAATCAGCATGTGACCGGGCTTATGGGTAATGCAAAGCGGCAGCTTTGCTGTCTCAACGGCCACCTGCGGGGTCACCCCACAGGCCCAGAACACGGGCACCTCACCGGGGCCAATCGGGGCCGGGTCGCCCCAATCCGGGCGGGCGATATCGGCAATCCCGATCTTGCCCGGATCACCGACATGCACAGGCGCACCATGCGCCAAGGGATAAAGCCGCGAAATGCGGGTCACCTCATCCACCCGACCCTCGGGGATGGCGCGCATACTCACCACCATCGGCCCCGAGAACCGCCCGGCAGGTACGGTATCAATCGACGTGCGGAACATCGGCACGGTGGTGTTGTTCTGAATATGCCAAAGCGAAATGCCCGCCGCCTGCACCGCATGCTCAAAGGTGAACGAACACCCCAAGGCAAAGGCCACCATATCCTCTTGCCACAGGCTGGCAATATCAGTGACCGACTCGGACAGCGCCCCGTCGCGATAGATATTATAGGCGGGCACATCCCGGCGAATGTCGATGTCGTGTCCCATGGTCTGCATCATCGGATTGCCCGTGTCCGACACCCCCGTCAGGGGGCAGGGCTTGGGGTTCCGCTGACAAAACCGCATGAAATCGAGGGCATGGGCCTCGGGCATGATCACCACATTGGCTTGCAGGCATCCCGCACCCAGCCCGGCGGTATGCCCTGCGTAATCCCCGCTGCGAATGGCCGCGCGCACCTGCGCGGCGCTTAATCCTTTGAG
The DNA here is from genome assembly GCF_913057115.1 of uncultured Roseovarius sp. Taxonomy (GTDB): domain Bacteria; phylum Pseudomonadota; class Alphaproteobacteria; order Rhodobacterales; family Rhodobacteraceae; genus Roseovarius. The sequence continues at coordinate 104,952 of NZ_CAJXNN010000001.1, read as the reverse complement.
CTCTAGATATGTGGTGCCCAAATCCTTGGCCCTCCTGAGTCGTAAGGATTGCCCGGCGCTAACATAAATACAAATCGAATAGTATTACCCTAGGTCATAAGGGAATTTTATGCGCCTCGAACTGCTCCGCCACGTCCTGTGCCATCTGGGCGGCTTCGGCCACCATATGGCTGCGCGGCTCCCCCATATAAGACACCGAAAAGCGCAGGGGTGACGGCGTCCAGCCGGGATCAAACTCCACGATCTTGCCCTGCGCGACATACCCCGCCCCAAGCGCCCGCGGCAGGGCCGCCACACCAAGCCCGGCCTCCACCAGACGGAAACACGCCGACAAGGACGACGATGGGAAAAGCGGTATCCCCGGCCCCTCGCGCTGAAACAGCTCCGCCTTCAATTCCCGGTAAGGCCGCGTGTTGCGGGCATAGGTGATCACAGGGCGGTCGAAAAACCCCGCCTCGCTGCTCACCTGATCCACCGCCCGATACCACGCCAGATCAAACCCCGGCAGATCCAGATTATCGACCGAATATTCCGAGATCGGCCCCAAGAGAACCGCAAGGTCAATCTCCCGATCCAACAGCGCTGCGCGCAGGTTCGTCGAGATATCGACGTTGATCTCGATCTCCAGCTTCGGAAAGGTCTCATGCAGGCGGGAAATGAACTCGGGCAACCAGCATTGTGCAATCGTCTCTGACACCCCAAGGCGCAAATGCCCCTCGGTGCCGCCCGGATCAATCACATCGCGCGCCACCAGCTCGCCCAGTTGCTCGAACTGTTCGGCATGGCGCAACAAAAGCTCCCCGCGCTTGGTCAAACGAAGGCCCGTGCCCGTCCGGTCGAACAGGTCCGCCGCAAGGCTTTGTTCAAGGTTGCGAATGCGCGTCGTCACCGCCGGCTGCGTCAGGTTCAGCGCCTGCGCTGCCTTGCCGACACCGCCCATGCGCACAACCGACAAAAAGGTGCGCAGCTGTTCAAGATTGATTCGTGACATGGACCAAAGCCTATAGCAGTCCCGCGGCAGAGGAAGCGCCGAAAGCCGCGGAACTGCGCCAAGATCATTTGATCCCGTTTTCCTGCTGCAACTCCCGCACATAGGCCACGATGGCCGACACATCCGCCTTGGTCAGGCCATCCTGCGGGGGCATATTGCCGAATGACCAATGATGCGCCCGCACCCCGTTTTGCACCGCAAGGTGAAACGACATATCGCCATGATGCGAGGGTTCGTAGATCTTGTGCACCAAGGGCGGCCCGATGCCTTGCCGTCCGGCGGCATTCGTCCCGTGACACTCGGCACAGACCCCATTGAAGGCACGCTCACCAAGTTGCGCACGCTCCGACAAACTCTCGGGCAGGCGCACCTGCGCCAGGGCCGCCCCTTGTGGCACCGGCGCATTCGTCGCGCTGTCACCGTCAAACCCGCCACTGGAATTGCCCCAATTCCAAAGCGCCACACCAAAAAGCAAAAGGGCGACAGCCGTCAAGCCAAGTTTCTTGTTCATTCCGTTGTCTCCTCTGACACTGGGCCATCTTGATCCAGCAAGTACAAGGCCATTGCCCGGCGGTCTTGCGCGCTCAACCACGCCGTGCCGTCGCGCACCACTTCGCCCATGCCGCCGCCGAAGGTATCGCCATCAAGCGACACACCGGATTTCAGCGCAAAGGCCAGATCGGAAACGCTCCAACCCGCTTCTTGCAGGGCCGAGGCGGTGATCGCCGGGGCCTTGCCGCCATCGGGCAGGTCGTCATTTCCTGCCAAGGGGTGCGTCACATCCCGCCCCCCAAAAAGGTTCCGGTCTGTATGGCACGCACCACAATGCGCCAAACCATTCACCAACCACCGTCCTTGGTTCCACATCTCGGATCGGTCCGTGTCAGGCGCGGTCGCCGGCGCTTTGGCATAAGCCGCCCGCCACAGCTTCAACCCGAACCGCAAATTGAAAGGAAAGGCGATGTCATGCGCGCCCGGCGCAGCCTGCTGTGGGGCAACCGTCTGGAACGCCGCCCAGAGGTCGGCGATATCCTGATCGCTCAAATCTGCGTAGAAAGCATAGGGGAACGCCGGATAGTAAGGGCGCCCATCCGGTGCGATCCCTTGCCGGATCGCGCGGGCGAAATCCTTGACGCTCCACGCCCCGATCCCCACCGTTTCATCTTGGGTCAGGTTCGGCGGCACGAAGTGCCCGAACCCCGTTTCGATAGGCGCGCCCCCCGTCAGCGCAGGCCGCCCCGACGCGGCGTCGGAATGACAGGCAATGCATCCCCCCGCCCGCGCAAGATAGGCCCCACGCTGCGGATCGCCCTGCCTTTCTGACAAAGTGACCGCCTCGCCAATCGGCCACAGCGCCAAGGCGCCGCTTGCCGCCGTGATCGTCACAACCACGGCGGCTCCAACCACCAATATACGTCGCATGATCAGTCGTCTTTCTCGCGGAACCGATCATGGCAGGCCGAGCAGACCTGCGTCATCATGATAAAGGCCCCATCGGCAGGCATCTGCCCAATGTGATCGGCGCTCATCATACCCGCTTGGCCACCCATCATGCCGGATTGCCCCATCATACCACCTTGGCCCATCATACCGGACTGGCCGCCCATCATGCCGCCTTGGCCCATCATGCCCGACTGACCACCCATCATGCCGGATTGCCCCGCATGCAGGCCATTGTCGGCCGCTTGCTCAAGCCCAAGCGCCGCCTGTTCAAGCGCATCGGCCAAGTATTCAAACCGCTCACGATCTGTCCAAACCGTGGGCAAAACCTCCGATGGGGCATCATCCGACCCATGCGGAAACAGCGCCGTCATGTTGTCGCCAGACTGCGCCGCGATCTCACGCGCTGCCTTGCGCACGGCCTCCACATCATAAGCGGCTTCACCGCTCATCATCGGTTTCAGCGCCTTCACCGCCGCGCCCATGGATTTCATGGCCTCCATGCGTTCCTTGACAACGCCTGTCGCGCCCGAATGCGCCCATGCCCCCACAGCCAATACAGCGGTCATTGCACCGCCCAACATCAGTTTTCGAATGGTCATCATATGTCTCCTTTGATCCCGAAATTTCAGCCCTCGAACCCGAGGTAATTCAGGGATCAGGCGCGCGGAGGCGGCGGATCAGCCGTATCCTGACGCGAGCCGCGCCGCATGGCCCCGTCCGGTTTGACCAGCACAAGGCGCATCATACCCACACGCGGTGACATCGGCACAGCAACCATCGCGAAGCTGGTGCAACTGCCATCAACATGACAGCAATCTGGCACGGCCCCCTCAGATGCCACATGCATGTCAGCATCCACCACAGAGGATGTCACGACAACGCCGTGATTGCGTCCATGCGCCTCGGCAGAACCCGGTGCAAACAGGACAAGGCAGACCGCAACCAGCATAAGCAGCGGCCAACATCTCGCAACACCACGTTTCATAGCGCAAAGCATGCCCAAGGATGGTCAGGGTCACCCGCCAAAGTCAACTGATCCCACGGATCAAATTCTTGTGGGTGGCGGTTTTTGCCCATGCTGTGCCGCTGTGGGTCATCAGGTATGACAATTATGATATACCGCATGCATCCTGACCCCGCCCAAACAAAGGTGCCCCATGTCCCGCGAAACCAAGCTGATCCTCTGCCCCGTCAACCTGCGCCACGTCAAAGTGGAATACAACGCCTATGCCGAGGCCGTGGAAATGGCCCAGCGGCGCGGGGCGAAACTGATCGTCGCAACCGTCGCGCCCGAAATCGAGCGGAACCTCAATATCTACGATTCCGATAAGTACTGGGGTGATGAACTGAAAAAATTCGTCGCAGCCCATCCCGCTGAGGGCGTCGATGTCGAATGCGTCGTGCGCAAAGGGGCCACGCACCGCCAGATCGTCAAACTGGCTGATGAGCGAAAGGTCGATGTCATCATCATGGAATCCGCCAACCCCAAAGTAACGGATTATCTGCTTGGCACCACGGCCAGCCACGTCGTCACCCACGCCGAATGCTCGGTCTACGTGGTGCGCGCCTGAGCGCTTGAAGCACAAAGCCCGGCCGACTGTCGGCCGGGCCATCAGGCTCGGAAAAGCAGTGGTTAAAGCGTTCCGCCTTTAACCTGAGATATCAGCCAAAGACGGAACGTGTGCAACAATTGTGCGGAGCACGGCATTTCGCAAAAATCTGTTAGTCAGGTTTTTTGCGAAACGCTTTAGTTGACAGCCTTCGCGTCAACCACATCCTTTTCAACCGCCTCGCCGCTGGCAATCTCGATGCGGCGCGGCTTCAGGGCCTCCGGCACCTCGCGCACCAGATCAATGTGCAGCATGCCATCGGCATGGGTGGCACCGGTCACGCGCACATGGTCGGCGAGTTGGAATTTCCGCTCGAACGCGCGGGTGGCGATGCCGCGATGCAGGAAGCTGCGCTCGCTATCGTCCTCCGCCTTCTGTGCAGACACGACAAGCGCGCCGTCCTTCACTTCGACCGACAGGTCGCTTTCGGCAAAGCCAGCCACCGCAATCGAGATGCGATAGGCGTCGTCGGCGGTCTTTTCGATGTTGTAAGGTGGATAGGTGGGCTGTGCCATGTCATTGGACAGCACCCGGTCCATCATGTCGGCGATTTGGTCAAAGCCGACGGTTGCGCGATACAAGGGCGCAAGATCAAAGTTTCGCATTGGTCATCCTCCATTGAGCGATACCGATGTTGAGCCTTCCCTGATGGGACAGGCGGGTTGTGTCCGGCCCAATGAGGCGCCGGAACGAGGTTGATTTGGGATCGAGGATTGGGCTTTTCAAGGCCTGACCGACGGGTCAGGGCTTGGCAAATTTCGCGCCTGTTTGCCGGTTCTCTCCGGATGTGAAGCGGCTGGTGCCTGTCTTGGGTGTCACCACGCGCGTGTTGTCCAACTGCGCACGAAGAAGGTCCAACGGTCGCTGAAGCTGGGTCCCGAGTGACACCTTCCGACCGTCCACCTCGGCCATGGCCGACACCACCGAAACGACACGCGGTTCACCCGCGTCAAAGCTGAAGATCGGCGCACCGGAGGACCCGAAATTCACGTCGCAGGACATCACCAGCACACCGTCCTGCCGTCCCATCACATCGCACACCTCCTGAAGCGAAGGGGCCTCGGCCCGATCTGCGGCATAGGAAACAACGCCGATCCGCTGGCCCTTGCGCGGGCGAATATCGGTCTTGAAAGGAACCACCCGCGTGTTACGGATCGGGTGGTGCAGTTCCAGCAATGCAACATCGTTGCGAACACGGTCTGCCGCGACTTGGTTTTTATATTCATACTCAGGGTGGGTGACCGCCCGCTTGACCCAACGATAGGCCTCGGCCCGACCGTTGCGCCACCCGGCCAGAAACTCGATCTTCTCGATGTCGACCGCCTGACCGGTGCGCTTGTCATAAAGGCAATGCGCAGCCGTCAGAACCAGCTTGGGCGAGATCAGCGCGCCGGTGCAAAACCCGCGACCGTCGATATCAAGCCGGCCAACGGCTTGCCACATGCGGCTGTCGTCCCCCGTGTCCAACCGTTGCAGGCGGCTGTCTTGTGCCTTCGCGGCAAACCCCAGACACACCACCGGAAGGATCAGGAACAAGAACCGCAGCATGACGCCTCCGAACGATTGAAAGTTACCGAAACGAGCTAGCAGCGATTTGGGGCAAAATTAGGGCGCGGCCCGAAGGTTTGGCACCTGTGGTCCCGCTTGGCGTTCCGGCGTCAGGGCAGGCGGCTTCGGCCCTCCCGTCGCCCAATCCAGCAACTCGACGGTATGCACGACCGGCACCCCGGTGCCCGATCCGATCTGCATCATGCAGCCAATGTTGCCCGCAGCGATGATATCGGGGCCTTGCGCCTCAAGCGTTTCGATCTTGCGCGCCTTGAGTTGCTTGGAAATCTCCGGCTGCATCAAGTTGTAAGTGCCTGCACTACCACAGCAAAGGTGACTATCCTTCGGTTCCACCACAGCAAACCCGGCCCGCTTGAGCAAATCCTTGGGATAGGTCTTGATCTGCTGGCCATGCTGGAGCGAACAGGCCGCGTGATAGGCAATGACCTCGTCCTTCGGCGAACCTTCCGGCAGGTCAAGCTGCATGAGCAATTCGCTCACATCCATTGCAATCTCCGAGACACGCTTGGCATCCTCGGCCAAGGCCTCATTGCGGAACATATGGCCGTAATCCTTGACGGTCGTGCCACAACCCGAGGTGTTGATCACGATGGCATCCAAGCCGTCGCCATCCATTTCCGCCGCCCAAGCGCGGATATTCTTTGCCGCCGTGCCATGGCTTTCCTGCGTCTTGCCCATGTGATGGGTCAACGCCCCGCAACAGCCCGCGCCCTCGGCCACCACCACCTCACAACCCAAACGCGTCAGCAGGCGAATGGTGGCATCGTTTATATCGGTGTTGAGGGCCTTTTGCGCACAGCCTGTCATCAGGGCCACGCGCTTGCGCCGCTCGCCTTTTGGCGCAAAAGCCTGCGGATCGTCATTGCGCGAAACAGGAGGCACCTGCTTCGGGGCCATCTCCAACATCGCTTTCAACCGCGCATCCGGCATCAGAAACGCAAAAGGCCGCCCGATCTTGGCCCCCAGAAGCGCCAGCCGGAACCGCCCCGGATAGGGCAGGATCTTGGACAGAATCCACCTTAGCGCGCGCTCGCCCAGCGGCCGCTTGTAGTGCTCTTCAATGTACTCCCGCGCATGATCGACCAAATGCATGTAATGCACGCCCGAGGGGCAGGTCGTCATGCAGGCAAGGCACGACAGGCAGCGGTCGATATGCTTGACCGTCTTGGCATCGGGCACCCGGTCATTTTCCAGCATATCCTTGATCAGGTAAATCCGGCCCCGGGGGCTGTCCAACTCGTCGCCCAGCACCTGATAGGTGGGACAGGTCGCGGTGCAGAACCCGCAATGCACACAGGTGCGCAAAATCTGGTTGGACCGCGCGATGCCGGGGTCCTGAAGCTGCTCTGCGGTGAATTCCGTTTTCATCTATTCCGCCAACATTCTTGCTGCATATAGCCCGAACCAGGGCAGGGTGGTCGCAATCGCGCCAATCGCAAAGGCCACACGGCGCACAGCGGTTGACGCGACCTGCCGTTTGACCGCCAACATGATCAGCGACAGCATGCCAATCCACGACAGCCAGAACGCCACAAGCACGATCAGCCCCGTGTGAAATGCCCCAAGGCTTAGGTTTATCCCGTAGGTTCCGACGCCATAGGCTCCTGCCAACAGGCCAACCGTGGCCACCCAGAGAACTATGAAGTATCGCCGTGTTGCGTCTTGTTTGGACAACACCCAGAAGGCTGCCGGCCCTGCCACGAAAATAACCGCGAATGTCAATTCCAGGATCATGCCGCTTGCCCCATAAGGCCAGGGTTGAACAGGCTCTTGGGGTCGAACTTCTGGCGCAACCCGGCCTCTATCGCCGCCACCGCGGGCTTGGATGGCTGGAAGGTCGGCAGCCCTTGGCGCAGGACCTCCGGGGCCTTCAAAAGTGTGCTATGGCCGCCTGTCCGTGCCATCGCCTGATGCATGGCGGTGACAAGGGCGCGCGCGCCCTCTTCCGGTGCCGCTTCCGCCGCAGACCAGATCAATCCGCCGCCCCAGTCGAAATAATGCTGCGCCGATTGCAGTTCGCCGACAAATCCCGGCGCGTCACTGGGCTTGATCGAGGACCGCAGGATCACCGGCTTATCAGCCAGATAGGTCATATCCCTGATCCCGGCCCAAAGCTCACGACAGGCCTCGGCGTCGGTTTCCACCTTTGCCTCGCCATAGGGGGCAAGGCATTTCGCCAATTCCGCCGCCCGGTATTTCACCGAGGTCAAAGCCCCCTCAACCCGGATATGCATGACCCCGGCACTCTCGCCATACGGCCCGTAAAACGCGCCGTTCACCTCGAACGGCGTGCCAAGGGCCGCGGCCATCGCAGGCACGGCACGATCCGGCGAGACATCCGAAAGCGTCAAGGTCGCGGTGGCGGCCGGGCGCGGCAGCACCTTCAAGGCCACTTCGCTCAGCACCCCAAGCGTGCCCCATGATCCGCACATCAGTTTGTTGAGGTCATAGCCGGTGACGTTCTTCATCACCCGCCCGCCGTTCTTCAGGATACGGCCCATGCCATCGACAAAGCGCACCCCCAAAAGGCTATCCCGGCACGCCCCCACCGACGAAACCCGCCGCGGTCCCGAGATATTGCCCGCCACCACGCCGCCGATCGTCGGCGTGCCGCTCGTGCCAAGCAACTGGCGATGATCCATCGGCTCAAAGGCCAGCATCTGGCCTTCCTCGGCCAAGGCCGCCTCGATCTCGGCCACAGGCGTACCCGCCTTCGCCACGATGGTCAGGGCGCCGGGTTCATACAGGCTGATCCCGCTCAGCCCCGCAGTCGAAAGAACCTCACCCGCCTTGGGTGTTCCGATGGGCCGTGTACCGCCCCCGATGATGCGCAAGGGGGCATCGGCCCCGGCCACGATCTCGGCCAATTCGGCTTCGCTTTGGGGTGTCAACATCGTCACTTATCCAAACCTGTCAGTAGGGCATCATTCGGCGGCAATACGGCGTGCCTCGCTGTTGCTCAAAGGGAAAACCTTGGCCGGGTTCAAGAGCCACTTGGGGTCGAACACATCCTTGACCGCCATCTGGATATCCAAGTCCTCGGGCGCGTATTGATCCAGCATCAGATCGCGTTTCTCGATGCCCACGCCATGCTCTCCGGTCAGGCACCCGCCCGCCTCGACGCAGAGCTTGAGGATTTCCGCGCCAAGCGCCTCGCATTTCTCAAGGTCGCCCGGCGTATTGGCATTGTAGAGGATCAAGGGGTGCATGTTGCCGTCGCCCGCGTGGAACACGTTGGCCACATCAAGGCCAAACTCCTTCGACATCTCGCCAATCCGGCGCAGCACGAAAGGCAGTTGGCTCACCGGGATCGTACCATCAAGACACATGTAATCATTGATCTGCCCCATCGCCCCGAAGGCCGATTTCCGGCCCAGCCAGATACGCGCGCTTTCCTCGGCGCTGGTGCTTTGGCGCAGGTCCACGGGTTTATGGGTCTGGGCGATCCCGATGATCGTTTCCAACTGCTCGTCAATCTCGGCCTCGCTGCCTTCAACCTCGACGATCAGCAAGGCCTCGCAATCGGGATACCCCGCCTTGGCAAAGGCCTCGCAGGCGCGGATACAGGGGCGGTCCATGAACTCGATCGCCACCGGCAGCACACCTGCCTTGATGATGTCCGAGACAACCTGCCCGGCCACCTCGTTGCTGTCATAGCCCATCAAAACCGGCCGCGCGCCTTCGGGTTTGGGCAGAATGCGCAGGGTGGCCTCTGTCACGACACCAAGCTGCCCTTCCGACCCGCAGACAACACCCAACAGGTCATAACCACCCGCATCCATATGCGCGCCGCCCAATTCCACAACGGTGCCATCCATCTGAACCAGCGTGACCCCCATCAGGTTGTTGGTTGTCACACCATACTTCAGGCAATGCGCCCCGCCCGAGTTCATCGCGATGTTGCCTGCGATGGCACAGGCCAACTGGCTGGAGGGGTCTGGCGCGTAAAAGAATCCGTTGTCCTCGACCGCGCCCGTAACCGACAGGTTGGTGCGCCCCGATTGGACCCGGATGAACCGGTCGTCATAATTGGTTTCCAGAACATCCGTAAGGCGCGACACGCCCAAGATCACGCTGTCCTGGGTCGGCAACACGCCTCCGGCAAGCGATGTTCCCGCACCACGCGGCACCACCGGAACCCCCATCGCGTGACAGATACGCAATGCCGCCGATACCTCCTCGGTCGAGCCGGGCAAAACCACCGCCATGGGCGCACATTTGTAAGCTGTCAGCGCATCGCATTCATAGGCGCGGGTTTCCATCGGATCGGAAATCACCGCATCCGTGGGCATAGCGTCACGCAGCTTGTCGATCAGGTCGGCTTTGCGCGACAAGATCGCCGGGTTTGGCTGGGGCATTTCCATGGGCGAACACTCCTTATTGGTAAATAAATATAACCAATTGCCCCTTCTGGCAAGTTCCGTTGCATGGCGCTATCGTCACAGCATGGACTGGATGGAACGCCTGACCCTCTTTTCGAATACCGATGCTGTTGCGGTCGCGCTTTTGCTGACCGCGTGGATTGTAATCGGTTTGCTGGTTGAAAATCCACCGCAAAGCTACCCTTCGGTGTCGGTCCTCATGGCGCAATACCGGCGCGAATGGATGGTGCAGATGGTCTCGCGCGAGCCACGTATATTCGATGCGCAAATCCTCAGTTCACTCCGCCAAGGCACCGCCTTTTTCGCCTCGGCCACGATGATCGCCATCGGTGGTTGCCTTGCCCTTCTGGGAAACATGGAACGCTTCATGGGTGTTGCGTCAGACCTCACACTGGAGAACGACCCCATAATCGTGTGGGAGGTCAAGATTCTGGTTCTGTTGATTTTTCTGACCAACGCCTTTCTCAAATTCGTCTGGTCGAACCGCCTGTTTGGCTATTGCGCGGTTCTGATGTCCGCTGTCCCCAACGACCCCGCCCACCCCAAGGCCCTGCCGCGCGCGCGCAAGGCGGGGGAGATCAATATCACCGCCGCCAAAGGCTTTAACCGTGGCCTGCGGTCAACCTACTTCGCCTTGACGACGGCGGTTTGGCTATTGGGGCCCGAGGCCTTGATCGGCGCGGTGATCTTCACCTGCCTCGTGCTGCTGCGGCGTGAGTTTGCCTCGCATTCCCGTGCCGTTCTGATGTTGGCTGAAGACACCGAAACGTGAAGGCCAGCCGCGCGCAATCTAAGTTAAGCTGCATCCCATGAAACGCTTTTTCTTTGTCTGCCTCATCACGCTTTGCCCCCTTCCCGCCGTGGCGGACGATCCGCAAGTCGTTGATGTTGACCTGCAAAACCGTGGGCAGACATGGACAGTGCATGTCACATTGGCGCATCCCGATACAGGCTGGGACCATTACGCAGACGGCTGGGAGGTGCGCGACGAGGCGGGCAATTCCCTTGGTTTGCGCGTCCTGCATCATCCGCATATCGAGGAGCAGCCCTTCACACGCGCGCTTTCAGGGGTCGAAATACCCGACGGCATGCAGGCCGTTTTCATCGTGCCGCGCTGTTCCGTCGATGGCTGGGCCAAGACGGCAACGCGGGTCGATGTGCCACGATAGGGCCTCGTCAAAAGGCGAGCCGTATCGGGAAACCTCGAATTAACTTTTTGAGCGCAGTCTCACCGCAGGCCTCAACCAAAGACAGGAGCGGCAGAATGCTGCGTTTTCTTCTTCGCGCTCTCCTCGGGCCCATCAAAGCCCCACGGAACATCGAGGATCAGGGCGGTGAGTCCCGGTCCTGCAATGTCGTGGGCGGTTGCGGGGCGGGGTGCATCTGCGTTCCGGATCAATCCGAGCGTTCGGCGGGTCCACAGGCTTCGGCCAAACCCGCGCGGAGCAGGACCACGCGTCCTCGTAACCCGTCACGCGCACTCTAGGACAAATCGCGCAAATAGGCGTGGATGCCTTGGGACTCCTGCGGCGCGTTCGGTCCCGTGTCAGGTGCGCCGCCCCTCACGCAGCCAACCGCCGGTGATCAACCCTGCCGCCAAAAGCAACACCAGCCACGCGGGCAACAAGGCGGTTTGCGTCACGCTTTGGGTCTCATAAGCCCCCCTCGGCGTAATCCCGATCCAGCCGCGCCCCGATGCGGGACGCCCCGGATTCACCTCGCGGATACGGGGCAGGCCATCGGCCACCGGTTTCACGCCGCCATTCGTGGCCTCCAGGATGCTGGCAATCGGCTCGGCGCTGGCAATCGTTTCCTCGAACTCCACAGGGGAGGCCGGGCCAAGCCCGATCACGGCCATGTGCTCATCGTTTTGCAGCCGGTAAAGCCCGATTTCCGGCCCATCATAAAGTGCCTCGAAACGCCCCGGGCTGACCTCTTCCAACTCGCGGACAACCTCTTCACCCGAGGGTGTGGTGATGGTGACAGGGCCAACCTCTTCCGACAGGGACCGCCGTATGATGCGCATCTGCTGGCCCGTGGCCTCGGCCCAAAGCGCTTCTTCCTCAAGCTCGGGCTCTTTCATCATCCAATGGGCCAGCCGACGCAGCAATTCCAACTGCGGCCCACCGCCTTCGAACCCGCGGTTCCACAGCCACGCATGATCCGAGGCCAGAAGCGCCACGCGCCCTTCGCCCACCCGGTCCAGCACCAGAAGCGGACGGTCGTCCTGCCCCGTCATCACCACATCGCCCGAGGTCTGGCTGACCTCGATCTGCCGCATCCAACGGCCCCATTCTCCCTCGAATACCCGGTCCAATCCAGCAGTGACCGGATGCCGCTCTCCGAGGTCGGTCACCTCCGGACGGAAACGCTCTTCCAATACCCGCGCCGTGGGCCGGGCCGGAACAATCGATTCAATCGGTGTGCGATAGAGGCTGTCAGCACTGGCAAAATCAGGCCCCGCGGCGATCAGCACCGCGCCCCCGGTTTCCACGTAGTTGCGCACGTTATCCAGATAGAGCGACGGCAGAATGCCGCGCCGCTTGTAGCGGTCAAAAATGATCAGGTCGAAATCCTCGATCTTCTCAAGGAACAACTCCCGCGTCGGAAAGGCGATCAACGACAGCTCCCGCACCGGAACGCCATCCTGTTTCTCCGGGGGGCGCAGAATTGTGAAATGCACCAAATCCACCGAACTGTCGGACTTGAGCAAGTTGCGCCACGTGCGCCCGCCGGGATGCGGCTCGCCCGAAACCAACAATACGGAAAGCCGGTCGCGTACGCCGTTGATCTGCACCAACGCGGTGTTGTTGCGGTCGGTCAACTCACCCTCGGCCATGGGCGTGGTGAACTGCAAAACATTGCGCCCACCATGCGGCAGGGTGATCGGCAGGTCGATCTCACGGCCAAGCGGCACGTTGAAGCGCTGCGGCTCTTCCCCGTCGATGGCGATATCCAGCGGCACATCCCGCACGCCGTCGGGGGATGCGCCATCGTCGCTGATCGTCAGGGTCATGGTCACCTCCTCGCCCAGAATGGCGAAGGCGGGGGCGTTCTCGATGGTCAACTTTCGGTCCCAGTCACCCTCGCGCCCGGTGTGCAACAGATGCAGCGGCGCGGGCAAGTCCGGCGCGCGCTCCGCGTCATGCACCCGCCCGTCCGACAGCAGGATCGCCCCGGCGATCCGCCCGCGCGGCTCTTCGGCCAAGGCTTGGGCAAGGGCGGTCATGGCCTGCGTGCCGGTGTTGTCCTGACCGTCGGGTACGGTAATCCGGCGCACTTCGGTATTGGGCCGCGCGCTCAAACGATCCTCAAGGTCTTGGGCGGCCTGCGCCGTCAGCGCGGCGCGGTCCGACAGCCCCTGACTGGCGCTTTCATCCTCCAAAAGCAGCACGATATCCGACAGCGGCGCGCGATCTTCCTGCTGATACACCGGCCCCGCCAAGGCGGCGAGGACCACAAGCGCCGCCAGCCCCCGAAGCGCCCAGCCCGACAAGCCACGCCACAGCGCAAGCGCCAGCCCCGCCATCATCATGCCGCCCAAGGCGGCAATCAGCCACCAAGGCAGAAGCGGGTCGAATACGATGGTCGAGGTCATTGGCCCAGCCTGTCCAGTAGTGCCGGAACGTGCACCTGATCGGATTTGTAATTGCCAGTCAGCACATGCATCACAAGGTTCACCCCAAAGCGATACGACAACTCGCGCTGCCGTTCTCCGGCATAGCCACGGCCAACCGGGAACAAGGCGTTGCCCCGTTCATCAATCGCCCATGCCGAAGCCCAATCATTGCCCCCGATCACCACCGGCGTCACGTTGTCGTTGAGATTGCGGAACGGCATGCCCTCGACCTGTTCGGCATCGGGTGGTGCGGCCTCCACCCAGATGGGGCGCCCCGTGTGCCGCCCGGGAAAATCCTGCAAAAGGTAAAAGGTCCGCGTCAGAACATGATCGTCCGGAACCGGCTCCAGCGGCGGAATATCAAGCGGCTGCGCCAGCCGTTGCAGCATCTGACCATTGGGCGAAGAGGCCCCGAAGCCCGCCACGTTGGCATCGCGCGTGTCGAACAGGATCATTCCCCCGGTGCGCAAATATGTATTCAGCTTGGCATAGGCCTCATCCGACGGGATCGGCTGATCTCGCGTGATCGGCCAATAAAGCAGCGGGTAAACCGCCAGTTCATCGGTTTCGAGGTTAACCCCAATCGGGTCGGCAGGCTCGACCGAGGTGCGGAAAAACAGGGTCTCGGACAGACCAAAAAGCCCGGCATTCGCGGTCTCGTCAAGCTCTTGATTCCCGGTCAAGACATGCGCCAGCACCACCTCTGTTGCGGCTTCAAGCGGCTTGTCCGTGCCTTGCTGCGCCTGCGCCATCGGAGCATCGCTCAACATCAGGCCCGCCACCAGAACCGCCGTGGCGCGGGGGGGCATCAACCGCCCCGACAAGGCGAGCGAGGCAATGATATCCGCCATCAAAAGCAGCATCGCCAATCCCAAAAGCCATCCACCCAGTGGCGCCTCGGCCGGGCGTGCCAGCCCCTCCACCGGCACCCGCGCGGGCCACGCCATGGGGGTCAGCGTCGTGTCCGGTGTTGTCACGTTCAGGGCAAGCCGACGATCCGGGCCGTCATAGAGACCCGGGCGCAACCCTGGCCCCAAGACCGGCTCAATCAGGGTTTCCCCGGCAACCCCGGGCAGCGTTCCGGCATCATCCAGCCGCCCGAACCCATCCAGAACCTGCACCGGTTGCCACGTCGTCCCCTCAAGTTCGGCAGCGTCGGGTTTCGCCACCACCGAGGACACCGCCAACCGCTCCAGCATCTGGACGAACAGACCCGACAAGGGCAGGCTCGACCATTCGGCATTGGCCGTGACGTGGAACAGGACAACCTGCCCCGAACCCACCTGTTTGCGGGTCACCAGCGGGGTGCCATCGGTCAGCTGCGCGATCACCCGATTGGCCAGCGTCGGGTCGGGCTGCGCCATGACCTGCGCCGTGACCGTGACGTCATCCGGGACCGAAAGGCCGAAAAACGGGCTGTCCTCGGTGAAGGGGGCCAGCGCCTTGGGTTCGCCCCACGACATCGCCCCGCCCACGCTGCGCCCTCCGGCCCGAAGGCGCACGGGCATCAAGGGGGCCTCGGTCTCGCGGGAAATATCCGAGGCCGCAAGGCGCGGCCCGGCAAAGCGCAACAGCATCCCGCCGTCTTCGGTCCACTCCAAAAGCGCCTCCTGCTCGGCAGCGGCCAGCGTGGCCACATCGGCCAGTGCGATCACATCAGGGTTGGCTGGCAGGATATCCATCAACGCGCCATCCAGCATATCCGCCGACGGCTCCAGAGCCTGCTCAAGGTAATGCAGCGGCGACAAAAGCTCCAATCCCTCGCGGTCCTCACGCCCGGCAATCAAGGCCACCTCGCGCCGCTTCAGGCTATCGTCGGTCAGGCTCACGGCCCCGGCCTGCGGCTGTCCGGCAATTTCGAACCGGGTCAGGCGGGCGCGCAACTCCGCAGGCAGGGAAAGCTCACCTGTGGCCTGAACCTCCCCTTCGGCAAATGTCAGTGGCAGGCTGGCCAAGAGCCGCGCAATCCCTTGCGGGTCACGGCCATGCGCCTCGACGGTCACTTCGCGTTCCCCACCGGGCCGCGCGCGCAGGGCGGTCAGTTCGACAATACCATCGGCCATCACTGCAGGGCGCAGGGCAAAGGTGGGCGCGGGGCTTTCATGCACCGTCACCGCACCGCGCGCCTCAAGCGCCGCAAGCAAATCCTCGCGCCCCTCGCGTGCCAACCCGTCCGAGAACCAGCGGGTTTCAAAATCACCCTCCGGCAAAAACTCGGCCGCGCCCTGCATCTCTGGCGCCCAAGGATTGGGGGCCAACCCGGTCAGCCGCGTGCGCCACGCCTCCGCTGCCTGAAAGGCCGCAGGCTCAGGGTCCGACAGCCGCAAAAGGGCCACGGGCCGCGCCGCGCGCCCCGCCTCGGCCAGCATCGACTCCAGCAAATCCGCCTGCGCCGGCCAATCGCGCCCACTGGCCCATGAGGCATCCAGCACGATCAAAAGCGGCCCGGTGCGGGCCTCTTCCCCTTCGCCGCGCGGGTTCAAGACCGGCCCGGCCAGCCCGATAATTATCGCCGCCACTGCCAGCATCCTCAGCAGTAACAGCCACCAAGGCGTCCGGTCCGTGACGCTGTCATCATCCCGCAGGCCCAGCAAAAGCGCCACGCCGGGAAAGCGGCGGCGAATGGGTGCGGGCGGCACCGCCCGCAGGATCAGCCACAGGATCGGCAGCGCCGCCAGCGCCACCAAAAGCCAAGGCACGGTAAATCCGATGGGGCCAAGCATCATCGCGCAGTCCCCCGTTCAAAGGCGGAATAGAGCCACAAAAGCGCCGATTGCGCCGACTCCGAAGTATGGTGCAACCCATAGTGCCAGCCGGTCGCGGCACAAAGATCCTGCAACTCGGCCTTGCGTTCCGCCAAACGCTCCAAATACCGATCGCGCAGTTCCGAGGCCTTCAGCGTTTCATGGGTCAGGCTACCACCGATGGATTCGAAAATCGTCCGCCCACGGTAGGGAAAATGCTCCTCCGCCGGGTCCAGCACTTGCAGAACGACCCCGCGAATCCCCCGGTCGGCGGCCTTGGTCAGCGCTGCGCGCACGCCCTCCACCGGCCCCATGAAATCCGACAGGAACAGCGCCCGGGAATGCGGCAGCATCCCCCGCAATTCCGGCGCGCCATAATCGGGGGCCTCGCCCTCTTCGCGGGTCAAGGCCTCGGTTAGCCGGGTTATCTGCACCTGCCCGCGCCGCGGCGGCAGGTCACTTCCCGCGAGCCCCACACGCTCCCCCGCACGGTTCAGCAAAATCGCCGTGGCCAGCGCCAGAAGGCGCGCGCGATCGGCTTTTTGCGGCAACCCGTCGTCCGAGGCAAAGCGCATCGAGGCGGCATGATCCACCCAAAGCATCACGCTTTGCGCAATCTGCCATTCGCGTTGCTTGATGAACTGCGTGTCGCTCTTGGCCGAGCGCCGCCAATCAATCATCCGGCGCGAATCCCCCGGTTGCATCGGGCGGTATTGCCAGAAATCATCGCCCACCCCCGCGCGCCTGCGGCCATGCTCGCCCAGCAAGACAGCCCCCGCCAAATGCTCGGCCCGGGCCAGCAGAGGGGGAAGGGCGGCGGCTTCTGCCTCGGCCCTTGGGCGTAGGGGGGCGGTTTGGGTCACGCGGCGGCCTCGCTCCGAGTGATCTGCCCCACGGTATCGGCAATCAGCGCATCAAGGCTTTCACCCCGCGCCCGCGCCGCGAAACTCAGCGCCATCCGGTGCACCAGCACCGGCTGCGCCATGGCGGCCACGTCATCAATGTCGGGCGCCAAGCGCCCCTGCAACATCGCCCGCGCCCGACAGGTCAGCATCAGCGCCTGCGCCGCCCGCGGCCCCGGCCCCCACGCCACCGAGGCGCGCACGTTTTCCGGCGCGCTCGGGTCCTCGGGCCGGAAGGCGCGGACCAAATCCAAAATCGCCTCCATCACGCCCTCACCCACCGGCATCCGGCGCAGCATCCCCTGCGCCGCGATCAATTCCTCCGGCGTGAAAACCTGATGCGCCTCCTCTTCCTCGGCCCCGGTGGTGGCGAGCAAAATTTCCCTCTCGGTATCGCGATCGGGGTAGGGTACGTCAATCTGCACCAAGAAGCGGTCCAATTGCGCTTCCGGCAAGGGGTAGGTGCCTTCCTGCTCAATCGGGTTTTGCGTGGCCAGCACATGGAAGGGCGGGGTCAGCGGGCGGTCTTGCCCGGCGACCGTCACCTGCCGTTCCTGCATCGCCTGCAACAGTGCCGATTGCGTCCGCGGTGAGGCGCGGTTGATCTCATCAGCCATCAAAAGCTGGCAAAAAATCGGCCCCGGAATGAACTTGAACTCCCGCGTGCCATCGGCCCCGGTTTCCAAAACCTCTGAGCCCAGAATATCCGCTGGCATCAAATCGGGCGTAAACTGCACCCGGTTGGCATCAAGGCCCATCACCTTCGACAGGGTTTCAACCAGCCGCGTCTTGCCCAAGCCCGGCAAACCGATCAGCAACCCATGCCCGCCCGACAAAAGCGCCGACAACGACAGGTCCACCACCCGCTCCTGCCCGATGAACCGGCGGGTGATCGAGGCGCGCGCCTGTGCCAGCTTTCCTTCAAGCGCCTCAAGCCCGGCCAAAAGATCGGCATCATCGGACATGGCAAAACCCTCCTGTGATCTATATCCTTACCTATGAGTGTATCGCGCGAGATGGAAATGGCAAAAGCAATGAGCAAAGACACGATCACGACCCCGTCAGCCGAAAGCCTCGCCGAGGCCGCCCGCGCCGCCCAAGGCAAGGGCCTGCCGCCTGTGCATCAGTGGAATCCGCCGTTTTGCGGCGATTTGGACATGCGCATCGCCCGTGACGGCACATGGTTCTACCTTGGCACACCGATTGGGCGGCCCGAGCTTGTTCGGCTGTTTTCTACCATTCTGCGGAAAGACGATGACAAGTATTTCCTCGTCACCCCGGTGGAAAAAGTGGGAATCACCGTCGATGACGCGCCTTTTGTTGCCGTCGATTTCGAGGCCGAGGGTGAGGGTGAATCGCAAGAGCTGGTGTTCGAAACCAATGTCGGCGACCGCATGGTCGCCGGGCCGGAAAACCCGATTCGCGTAGAACGCGACGCTGACACCGGTGAACCCTCACCCTACGTCCTCATCCGCGACAATCTTGAGGCGCTCATTGACCGCAAAAGCTTCTACCGGCTGGTCGATATCGGCGCGCATGTGGATGGCTGGTTCGGCCTCTGGTCGGGGGGCGAATTTTTCCGCATCATCCCCTCGTCGGACCTGCCCGACTGACGCCCGGTGCCCCGCTTCGCCGCCAACCTGACGCTGCTTTTCACCGAGTGGCCAGTGGCCGAACGCGCCATGGCCGCGCGAAAGGCCGGGTTTGAGGGGGTCGAGGTTCTGTTTCCCTACACCTCGCCCGACTGGCCCAAGGCCTTGGCCGATGCTGACCTGCCCGTGGCCCTCATCAACACCCCCGCACCGGATTGGGACAGCGGCGGGCGCGGCGTGGCCGCCGTTCCTGGGCAAAAGGCGCGCTTTCGGGCCGAATTCGACCAAGCGCTTGAGATGGCTCACAACGTGAACGCCGCCCGCATCCACATTATGGCCGGGCTGGCCGAGGGGCCGCGCGCCAATGACACTTTCCTCGAAAATCTGCGCTGGGCCACCGAGGAGGCAGGCAACATCCCCCTGACGATCGAACCGATCAACCCCATCGAAATCCCCGGCTATTTCCTCAACGATTTCGATCAGGCGGCGGGCATCCTTGATGCGCTCAACGCCCCCACCCTCGCCCTGCAATTCGATGCCTACCACGCCCACCGCATCACCGGCGATGTCATGGGTACATGGGCCAAACACGGGGCCCGCGCCGCACATGTGCAAGTGGCCGGCCACCCCGGCAGGCACGAACCCATGAGTGGCGAAATCGACTATCCGGGATTTTTCGCGAGACTGGACTCCGAGGGCTACCAGGGCTGGGTCAGCGGCGAATACCACCCCAAGGCCCGCACCGAAGACGGGCTAAGCTGGATCATTTGAGCAACCGGGCGCTCATCACTGCCGTTCTTCGCGAGGAAGGCCGCAAGGCCTGATGAGCGCGCCCTCACCGCCGCGCAGTCAAAAGCGCCTCACCCTCAGGCCCACCAATCAACAACAGCGCTTCGGTCTCATCGAAATCAAACCGCCGCACTTGGCCGAGGGCCGCCAGCGTCTTGCGCTCCAGATCCATCAGCGATTCGGCACAGGCCATCTGGGTCGAAGCCAACTGCCCGAAAGATACCCCTTCGCCGGTCAAATCATACCCCCCGAAATACCGGTTGCAGGCGGCCCGCCCGCTGACGCGGCCCTCGACATCGAAGGCGATCGTCACCTCGGCGCCGTCGATCACGCCACCACCCGAGACATTCTCGACCTGCCATTCCGCGCCTGTCAAAAGGTCTTGGGGATCACCCGCACAGCCGCGATACTCCTGACCGTCCAGTGACAGCACCGCGCGCTGCGGATAGGGCATCCCGCTCATGTCATCCCGGCACAGCTGATCCTCCACCTCCAGCCGCGCATTGATCTGCGGCATCTCAAGGGTCTGGCCCATATCCGTCACCTGCGTCGCGCTACGCGGGGTGCTCCGGGTGTCCTCCCCATAGGCCGCCACGATCTCAACCGCATCGCCCCCCACCGTCACGCGCCACCCCGGCTCGTTGCCGCGCGCCACGAATTCAGCCTCAAGACTGTCCAGCGGTCCCGCCCCTTTCTGGGCGCAGGCGGGAAGGGCGGCAAGGCAAAGGCTTGCAAGAACGGTACTCAAACGCAGCATCGGAAAATCCTCCTTGGTGTCACGCAGATCTAAGCACGCCTCACACCAATTGCGAAATCACCCGATCAAAGCGCGCGAAAAACCGCGACCGGGTGCGACTACCCCTCGCGAAGAAGCCCGCAAGGGCTGATGAGCGGCGGCGCAAAAAAACGTACAAAACTCCCGTAGGTTTCTCACCGCACGCCCTGTCAATCCGCCGGGCGTCGGTAAAAAGCACCGACGCAATACCGACGCAATACCGACGTGATGCAGACAGCGGTTTTTCCCGTTAACCCAAGGGGTTCCCCCCGCTTCGAACTCACACGCTCATGCAGACGTATTTCATCTCGATGAATTCCTCGATGCCATGGTGGCTGCCCTCCCGGCCAAGCCCCGATTGCTTGATCCCGCCAAAGGGGGCCACTTCGGTCGAGATGATGCCGGTGTTCACGCCCACGATCCCGTATTCCAAAGCCTCGGCCACCTTGTAAACGCGGCTCAGGTCCTTGGCATAGAAATAGCTGGCCAAGCCAAAGATCGTGTCATTGGCCAGTTCGATCACCTCGTCCTCATCCTCGAACTTGAAGAGCGGTGCCAAGGGGCCAAAGGTTTCCTCGGTCGAGAACTCCATCTCCTTGGTGGCGCCGGTGACGATGGTGGGGGGCAGGAAATACCCCGGCCCCTGTGGGGCCTCACTATCCCCAAGGATCACATTCGCGCCTTTGGCCTTGGCATCAGCGATATGGTTTTGAACCTTTTCAACCGCCTGCGCGTTGATCAGCGGGCCAAGCGCCACGCCGTCTTCCATGCCGTCGCCCATCTTCAACTTCTCAACCGCCGCCTTCAGTTTCTCGGCAAAGGCATCATAAACGCCGGCCTGCACATAGATCCGGTTGGCACAAACACAGGTCTGCCCGTTGTTGCGGAACTTGCACATGATGGCGCCTTCCACGGCGGCATCCAGATCGGCATCGTCAAACACGATGAAGGGCGCATTGCCGCCCAGTTCCATCGAGCATTTCATCACCTGATCGGCAGCTTGCCGCAGCAGGATGCGGCCCACGTTCGTGGACCCGGTAAAGGTCAGTTTCCGCACGATGGGGTTTTCGCAGAACTCCTTGCCGGTCTCGGATGCATTGGAGGATGTGACCACCGAAAAGACCCCCTTGGGAATACCCGCCCGCTCGGCCAGAACACCCATGGCCGTCGCCGAAAGCGGCGTCAGTTCCGCAGGCCGCGCCACAAAGGCACAGCCCGCCGCCAGCGCCGGGGCGGCCTTGCGGGTGATCATCGCATTGGGGAAGTTCCATGGCGTGATCGACGCGGCGACCCCGATGGGCTGTTTCATCACGGTAATGCGCTTGTCGCGCTGGTGGCCGGGGATGGTTTCGCCGTAAACGCGCTTGGCCTCTTCAGCGAAAAACTCGACGAAACTGGCGCCATAGGCAATCTCGCCCTTGGCCTCGGTCAGCGGCTTGCCCTGCTCGGCGGTCAGGATGGTGCCAAGGTCATCCTGGTTTTCCATCATCAGATCGAACCATTTGCGCAGCACCGCAGCACGTTCCTTGCCAGTCCACTTGGCCCAGTCCTTCTGTGCGACCTCAGCCTCGGCAATCGCCTTGGACACCTGCGCACGGCTCAGGTCGGCCACATGGGCAATAACGTCACCACGGGCCGGGTTCGTGACCTCGAAGGTCCCCTCGTCGCCATCCACCCAGTCACCGGCCAGATAGGCCTGTTCGGCCAAAAGGCTGGGGTCTTTCAAAAGCGATTTCAGATCGGTCTTGGTCATGGCGTCTCTCCCTTTGGTCTGAATGCGCGATGGCATGGCACCTTGCGCGTGTCTTGCCAAGAGACCTAGGGTATTGCGCAAGGCAATGGAAGGGATGACCATGAAACCGCTGGATGACGCCTACGCCAATGCCGCGCATATCCCAGATGCGGATGACTATCCGCCGCGCTGGGCGCGATTGGCGGCAGAGTTTCGCAAAGGGCTTGAGGAGGAGGGCCGCGCCAGACTGGGCCTTGCCTATGGCGACAGCCTCCGGCAGGTCATGGACATCTTTCTGCCTGATGGCGCGCCCGAGGGCCTTTGTGTCTTTGTTCATGGGGGCTACTGGCTACGGTTCGACAAGTCCTATTGGTCGCAATTCGCCGCCGGTCCCTTGGCCCGGGGTTGGGCCGTGGCGATGCCCTCCTATGACCTCTGCCCCGATGTCAGCATCGCCCAGATCACCGATCAGATCGAACAGGCCGTGACCTTTGCAGCAACCCAGGTCGATGGTCCAATTGCCCTCACCGGCCATTCCGCCGGGGGCCATCTGGTCTCACGGATGGCGGTCCCGGGGGTCTTGCCCGATGATCTGGCCGCGCGCCTTTCCTCGGTCGTACCGATTTCCCCCGTGGCCGACCTACGCCCGCTGCTGGAAACCTCCATGAACGATCAATTCAGGATGAACATCGCCACCGCCGAGGCCGAAAGCCCGGTATTGATGACGCCGGTGGATGTCCCGGTAAAAATCTGGGTCGGGGCCAATGAACGTCCCGTGTTTCTGGATCAAGCGCGATGGCTCTCCGAGGCATGGGACGCCCCGCTGCACATCGCCCCCGGCACCCATCATTTCGATGTCATCGAGGCGCTGAAAGACCCCGAAAGCGCCATGGTGCGCCACATCTGCGGTTAGCCTTCCGCCGCGGCCCCAACCGGCGCCCGATGCGGCCCGAAAACCGCGGCCAGCCCAAGGATCACGCCCGACACCGTGGCGATCATCCCCGCCGCGCTCACCGCATCGTCAAAGCCCAGCCATAGCGGGCCGTATCCGGCCAGAACATAGCCCAGCACCGCCGAGATCACGGCAAAAACAACGCTCCAGGCCACCTGTACCTCCAACCGGTTGGTCATCAACCGTGCGGCAGCGGGCGGGCAGATGAACATCGCGATCACGATGATCGACCCCACCGCATCAAAGGCCGCGACCGCCGCAATCGCCGCGACGATGACCAACGACAGGCCCAAGGCCCCGGTCGGCAGGCCCACCGTCCGGGCAAACCCCTCGTCAAAACTGCTGATCTTCAACGGCCGCCAGAAAACCCATGTGAAGGCACTGACAAACAGCATGGTCGCCAGCATACGGGGCAGCTCGGGTGGCAGCCCCTTCAAAGCCTCCCATTCGAATAGCGACGACCAGCCAAAGGCATCCAGCCAGATCAGGCTTTCCAGATTGCCATAAAGCGCGTGCTGCACGTCCAGATGCACATCCGATGTATCCGACTGCTCCAACAGCAGCACACCCCCGGCAAACATCGCGGTAAAGACCACGCCCATCGCCGCCCCCGGCTCGATCTTGCCCAAGCGGCGGATCACCTCGATCAATGCCACCGCGACAAGGGCCGCCACCCCCGCGCCCAGCATCATCGGCAGCGCGGCAATCACGCCGGTCACCAGAAAGGCCGCCACGATCCCCGGCAAAACGACATGCGAGATTGCATCGCCAATCAACGCCTGCCGCCGCAGCAACAGGAAGTTCCCGGGCAGGGCACAGGCCACGGCGGCACAGGTGCCAATCACCATCGGCGGCAAAGACAGGGCCACGAATTCCTCACCCATCATGTGATCCCCTCTGGCCGCAACTGCCGATCCAATTCCGCGATCTGATCCGGGGTCAAAACCCGCTCCAACGGGGTCAACCCGTCGTACCGCGCCGCCGCTGCCTCGTGCCGCGGATCGCTGCGCAGCAGGTGCCAGCGGCGCTCATCCAACAGCGCACGAGCGGCCTGCGCGCGCCCCGCCTCGGTCGCCACACCATCGGGCCGCAAATGCCCCGCCGCCCGCATCAGGCGCAGGGTCAGGCCCTCGTAAATCGGCTGGCCCTGCGCCAGTGCCAGCAAGCCTTGCCGCAAATGCACCCGGCGCTGAAACCGCCGGTGTCGCAGAGCGGCGGCCAAAACCCCGCGCCCCGGCGCCAGCAGAAGCGACACCAAAAACAGCGCAAAGGCCACCAGCACGATAATCGGTCCGGTGGGCAGGTTCGGCGCCGTCGCCGACCACGCCGCGCCAATCCACCCCGAGGCCCCGCCAAGCGCCCCGGCACTCGTCACGACACGGCCCACCCGTTCGCTCCAGAACCGCGCCGCGACGGCGGGAATGATCAACAGCGCCACGATCAGGATCAGACCGACAACCTTCAACCCCACCACCGTAATCGCCATGGCCAAGCCCATCATCGCCAATTCGATCCGCCGCACATCGCCACCGCTGGCGGCGACATACTCGGGGTCAAAGGCCACCGCCGCCATCGGCCGGCGCAACAGCATCACCAGCGCCAGAACCACCGCACCGCCCAGCGCGATCACCACCGCATCATCCCACAGCATCCCGGCGGTCGATCCCAAAAGGAAGGTTTCCAACCCGGCCTGCCGCCCGGCGGTCATCGATTGGATCACCGTCAACAACACGATCCCGAACCCGAAGAACACCGACAGCACCGCGCCAATCGCCGCGTCCTCGCTCAACCGCGTCGCCCGGGTCAGCCAACTGACACACAAAAGGCCCACCCCAGCCGACAGGGCCGAGCCCAGCAAAAGCCCCAAAAGCGCCCGGCCATCGCCGCCCAACGCCACCATGACGATAAAGGCCAGCCCGACACCGGGTAGGGTGGCATGGCTGATCGCATCGCTCACCAAGGCGCGTTTGCCAAGAAACAGGAAAACCCCGGTTGCACCCGCCGCCATGCCCAAAAGCGCCGCGCCGATGGTGACCAGCGTGGCGTTATAGCCAAGTTGCAGGAACATTGCCTCCCAAAGCATGGCTTAGCCCACCGCGCCCTTGGGCAGGTTCGCCAACCGCCCGCCATAGGCCGATTGAAGGGTCTCTTCGGTAAAACTGCTCTCTACCGGCCCCTCGGCCACCTTGTGGGTATTGATCAGGAACACACGGTCGAAATAATCGCGCACCGTCGACAGGTCGTGATGCACGGCCACCACGGTTTTGCCCTTGGCCTTGAGGTCTTTCAGCACGGCGATAATCGCCTTTTCCGTGGCCGCATCGACCCCCGCGAAAGGCTCATCCAACAGGTACAGGTCCGCCTCCTGCGCCAAGGCGCGGGCAAGGAACACCCGCTGCTGCTGTCCGCCGGAAAGCTGGCCAATCTGACGGTCGGCAAAGCCCTCCATGCCAACCCGCGACAGACACGACACCGCCCGCTCAAGATGCTTGGTGCGCACCCGGCCCAAAAGGCCCAATTCGCGCTGCATCCCCATCAGGACAACGTCGATCACCCGCGTCGGGAAATCCCAATCGACGCTGGCGCGCTGCGGCATATAGGCAATGCGCGCCCGCATCTTGCCCAAAGGCGCACCCCAACAGGTGACATTGCCCGACAGCGGTTTGACCACGCCCAAAGCAGCCTTGAGAAGCGTTGATTTGCCCGCGCCATTCGGCCCGATGATCGCCGTCATCGCGCCGGGCTCCACCGTCATATCGACCGAAAAGATTGCCGGTTTCTCACCATAACTAACCGTCAGGCCGCGAATGGCCATCGGGCTGTGGCTTTGGTCGGCTTGTGGCTGCGGGTGACCGCTCTCACGGGCCAGTTTCAACGCCATCACTTACATCCCCGCCTTGAGCTTGCCATCCATGCCGCGCTCGGGCACCTGCCCGCCAAGGGCGGCGGCGATCACCGTGGCGTTATGGTCGATCATCCCCAGATAAGTGCCTTCATAGGTGCCCGGTTCCCCCATCGCGTCCGAGAACAGCTCGCCCCCGATGCGCACCTCGTGCCCCTTGGCGGCGGCCCCTTCGACAAGCGCGCGAATGTTGCGATCCGACACCGAGGTTTCAACGAAAACCGCGCCGATGTCGCGCTCCACCAGCATATCAACCAGCGTCCGAATACGGTTCAACCCCGCCTCGGATTCCGTGGAAATCCCCTGGATGCCCAAAACCTCATAGCCATAGGCGCGCCCGAAATAGCCAAAGGCGTCATGCGCGGTCAGCAGCACGCGCGCGGGCTCCGGCACGGTTTGCAAAACACCCCGCGCATAGTCACCCAGCCGTGTGATCTCTGCGATATAGGTTTCGGCATTGGCGGCGAAGACCTCGGCGCTGTCCGGCGCAACATCGCTCAGCGCATCGCGCACCGCGCGCACCACAGGCACCCAAAGCTCCGGCACCATCCAGACATGCGGGTCAAACTTGCCGCTGTAATCTTCATGCCCGATCAACTCGGCCTGCGGCACCGCCTCGCCCACGGCCACCACGTTGCGGCGGCGGCCCAGCTTGAGAAGGAATTCCTCCATCTGTGCTTCCAGATAAAGCCCATGCCAAAGTACCAGATCGGCGCGCGTCATGGCCACGATATCACTGCGCGTCTGGCGGTAGGAATGCGGGTCAACCCCCGGGCCCATCAGGGCCTTTACCTCAACCGCGCTGCCACCAACGCGCCGCGCGGCATCGGCGATCATCCCGGTTGATGCAACAACCGTCAGGCGTTCCTGTGCGAAGGAGGGGCGGGCGACAAGGCTCGCGGCGGCAAAGGCCAGAAGGTCACGACGGGTCAAAGACATGGAATCATTCTCTCGCGTTTTCTGCACTGCGGAGAATATGAGAGTGACTCGCAACTAAGTCAAATGAATTGCGAATGATTTGCAAAAACAACTTCTAACGCCACTCCAGGCGTGGCGCTTCCGTGCAATTGCCGGGCCGAGCTTGGGTTGCCAAGCCCGGGGGGGCGTGCAACAGCTTGGGCAATTGTCCATCAGGGATTTGCAATGCGCTGCTTCACCGATATCGCCCCGCCGCCGCTTGCCACCGATTATCCGCCCCGCAATCCGGGCCAGGCGCTTGATCTGGGCTGGCTGGACAGCGTGCAGGTGGATGACGCGGCGATGGAGGCCGAGACCGCCGAGATCGACGCAAGCTGCAACAACGCGGGCACCCATCACGCCGCATGGCTCCTCCGTGCGATCCAATGCATGGACCTCACCACGCTTTCGGGCGATGACACCCCCGAACGGGTCGAGGCCCTGTGCCAGACCGCCCGCGCACCCTTGCCCGCCGAACTGGCTGAAAAGCATGGGGCAGGGGGCCTCACCGTCGGCGCGGTCTGTGTCTATCACGCCATGATCCCCACCGCCCTTGCCGCGCTTGACGGCACCGGCATCCCCGTCGCCGCGGTATCCGCCGGGTTCCCGGCGGGCCTATCCTCGCCCCGCGCCCGGGTGGCCGAAGTCGAAGACAGCACCGCCGCCGGGGCCACGGAAATCGACATCGTCATCCCCCGCTACCTCGCCCTCTCCGGCGATTGGCCCGCGCTTTACGAGGATATCCGCGCCCTGCGCAGGGCCTGCGGTGATGCACACCTCAAATGCATCCTTTCCGTGGGCGAACTGGGCGACCTTACCACCGTCGCCCGCACCTCCCTCACCGCCATGATGGCCGGGGCGGATGTGGTCAAAACCTCAACGGGGAAGGAGGCCACCAACGCCACGCTCCCCGCCGCCCTGACCATGCTCGACACGATCGAGGCCTACCATCAGGCAACCGGCCACCAAATCGGCTTCAAACCCGCCGGCGGCATTTCCACCGCCCGCGCGGCCTTGCCCTACATGGCCGCCACCCACGCCCGCCTCGGCCCCGACTGGCTCCAGCCCACGCTCTTCCGCTTCGGGGCCTCCTCGCTTCTCAAGGACATCCGCGCCACCCTCGCCGCGTCCTGACCTTGCCACCCCCCGCCCGCTTTGCTTTAACCGGGCGGAATTGTTCCCCGGAGGCCCGCCATGGTCGATATCGCCACCCGCGTCTACAACCACCGCTGGAAGATGGACCCCATCGTGCGGTCCCTCATCGACACGGATTTCTACAAGCTGCTGATGTGCCAATCGGTCTTCCGCAACAAGCCCGACACCGATGTGACCTTCTCGCTCATCAACCGCAGCACCTCCATCCGCCTCGCCGATATCATCGACGAAGGCGAGCTGCGCGAACAGCTTGACCATATCCGCTCCCTCTCCCTCTCACGGGGCGAGAGCACATGGCTCCGCGGCAACATGTTCTACGGCAAACGCCAGATGTTCACCCCCGCCTTCATGGAGTGGTTCGAGAACCTGCAACTCCCTCCCTACCACCTCGAAAAACGCGACGGGCAATACGAACTCACATTTGAGGGCAAATGGCCCGAGGTCATGCTCTGGGAAATCCCCGCCCTCGCCGTGCTGATGGAACTGCGCTCCCGCGCGGTCCTGCACGACATGAAGAAGTTCGAACTGCAAGTCCTCTACGCCCGCGCCATGACCAAGCTCTGGGGCAAGATCGAACGCCTGCGCGGCCTCCCCGGCCTGCGCATCGCCGATTTCGGCACCCGCCGCCGCCACTCCTTCATGTGGCAGGATTGGTGCGTGCAAGCCATGGGCGAAGGGCTGGGCGCGGGCTTCGTCGGCACCTCCAACTGCCTCATCGCCAAGAACCGCGATCTTGAGGCGATCGGCACCAACGCCCACGAGTTGCCCATGGTCTACGCCGCCCTGGCCGAGGATGACGAGGCCCTGCGCCAAGCCCCCTACAAGGTCCTCGCCGACTGGCATGAGGAGCACGAGGGCAACCTGCGCATCATCCTGCCCGACACCTACGGCACCCAGGGCTTCCTCGATCACGCCCCCGATTGGCTGGCCGGCTGGACAGGCATCCGCATCGACTCCGGCGATCCGGCGACGGGGGCCGAGACCGCCATCCGCTGGTGGCAAGACCGCGGCGAAGACCCGCGCGAGAAACTGATCATCTTCTCCGACGGGTTGGACGAAGAGAAAATCATCGACCTGCACAAACGCTTCTACGGCCGCGTGAAATTCAGCTTCGGCTGGGGCACACTCCTGACCAACGATTTCCGAGGGCTCACCGAAGGCGACGCCCTCGCCCCCTTCTCCCTGGTCTGCAAAGCCGTGGCGGCCAACGGGCGGCCCACGGTGAAATTGTCGGATAATCCCAGGAAGGCCATGGGGCCGGAGGACGAGATCACCCGGTATAAACGGGTGTTTGGGGTGGGTGAGCAGGAGGAGATGGAGGTGGTTGTTTAGGCGAAAATTTACCTAGACAGGCAAATTTGATCTATTAAGTGGGTTGAAGTTTTCTAGACTTCGTATAGTTAGTGGTGCCGAAGACCGGCAGATCCATTGACACCCGTCTTGGCAGCCTTCGGGCGCCGGTCATCACCTTCTCCTATCATCGAAGTGACGGATAATCCTTGTATTTCTTGGGGAATCTTTTTGCAGAATACTTGCGGATTATTTCGACAAGGGCTTTTCGCGAATTTGTTTCGTTCTTCTGGCACATGAATTGGCGACAGTACAAATCTACATCTGCAAGCTGGATAAGACGACTGTGATGAGATTTAGCAAAATGCACTGTGTCAACGAGTTGCTTGATTTCTCGACCATAACTGAACTTTGTCCCATCATCGCGAAATTTGGATAAATTTGCGACCGAAGGGCCGATGTTGGGCTCGTCATAATCACCAATCAACATGCCGTACGATCGTTTGCGTTTTAAGAATTCGTCAGTTTTTTCGATGAAATACATAAAAGCTAGTTCTTCGCCCTCGGCTTTGGTTGAGATGAAATGTACTTTTTCCAGTTCAACGCGAGCGTAAATTGAGCTAACCTCGTCTAAGGCTGTGAAAGATACCAATCTTTCAAAAACTGCTAGCCTTTCCTCGAATGGCATGCCCTTAAAATTATTCTTGCCGTGAAAAATGTCCTTGGCGTGGAATTCAGTCTCCAGATTCAGAACAGACTGACCAAAGATTTCTTTCGCCAGCTGATTTAGCTCCGCCTCAATTGTACCAATTTCATCGACATGGACAGCTATACCACCAAACCAATGCGCAGGTTGAACGCCTCTTTCAAACTTAACCTCATCATAATAGATCAAAAACATCAATTAACCTCAGTTTTCGCACAACCTATGGTGACTATACTTGGCGCGCAACACCATTGAGGGATGTGGGCCTTACATGGAAAATAGTGTAGGTTTTGATGACTTAATGTGTACCTCTTTACTAAAAAGTTGTTACCAACCTCAAACCCACCGCCCTGCATCCATCCGCTGATGCAGCACCCGGATCACCTCAACGGCATCCATATCTTCTCGGAAATATACAACATGCCGCCCGCAGGTCACCCTACGGCATCCGGGCAAAACATCCTCGGCGCTGCGGGAGACTGTGGTGCCATCCGCTAACCCCGTAATCGCGGCGCGGATTGCATCCAAGTATCTGTTGGCCTGTTGTGGGCCCCATGTCTCCGCAGAATATATCCATATCCCGCGCAGGTCTTCCCGGGCCTCATGCGAAAGGCGCAAGTGCATCATGCGCGGTGTTTACTGTTCATATCAGCCAAGAACTCATCGAAATCGAAATCTTCGATGAAACCGCTGTCGATTCCCTTTTGCAATTCCTCTCTCAGGCGTTGCAGTTTTTCTTCTTCCGCTTCCAACATCCGCAATCCCGCGCGTACCACGTCACTGGCCGAGTTATAGCGGCCAGATTCCACGGCCTTCGTTATGAAATCGTTAAAGTGATCGCTCAGGACGACCGAGGTGTTGCGCGGCATGGGCTGTCTCCTTTGCCCACAATGTACCAATTCTTGGTACTCGCTTCAATCGCCCTCACTCCTCCCCATCCACTTTCCCCCTAAGCGCCTTCACCTCCCCGCGCACCTTCTTCGCCTTCAACCGGCGTTTCTTTGACCCCAAGGTGGGGCGTGTCGGGATGCGGCGTTTGGGTTTTTCGCAGGCTTTGCGGATCAACTCGGCCAGACGGTCCCGCGCGATCTCGCGGTTGCGGGCCTGACTGCGGGTTTCCTCCACCTGGATCACCACTGCGCCGTCCTTGGTCCACCGTCGCCCCGCCACACGGCGCAGGCCTCGTTTCACCGCATCGGGCAGGTTGGGGGACCGCTCCGCCTCGAACCGTAGTTCCACCGCCGTCGACACCTTGTTGACGTTCTGCCCGCCGGGGCCCGAGGCGCGGATGAACTGTTCGGTCAGTTCCCAGTCTTCGATGGTGATCTGGTCGTTAACTTTCATGGGCTCTTTTTGCGGCGTTTCGTACGACTCGTACGATGCCCTCTGGCTGGGTGCGGATTTTCGTACGAAACTCGGGGGGTCAGCGTACGACTCGTACGAAATTCAAAGGGCCGTTTCGGTGAACGAAACGGCCCTCTAAAGGTTAACGGAGGCGGGGCGGTTAGGCCATGCCAATCCGGGTGGTCATACGCCCGAGGGCTGCCTCAGACGGTGCCTCCCCTGACTGTTCCGACACCTCTCTCCAATCCCTTTATAGACACTGGACCACCTCCTTTCAGTTGTTGAACTTATCCACAGCCTGCCACAGATTTCGTAGTTGTCAAAACAAAATACAGTGGAAGGCGCAATTTTTTTCTCCAGATATGGGTTCACTCTGATTGCAGGACCGCAACGCATTGGCCCGGCAGGTCCGCCATGGTCAGCTCGCGGCGCGGCTTCGGCTTGGGCGCATTGGGGTCGGGCGGCGGCGGGTTGAGGATGTTTTTCACCCACTGCTGCGCATCGGCACAGCCATCCCCGGCAGGCGGCGGGCTCTGATTCACGCAACCCCTTGCATTATCAGGACATTTCAGCCGCACATGGAAATGATAATGGTGCCCCCACCATGGTCTGATCTTTCTCAGCCACGCGCGATCGCCCTTCTCGTCATTGCACATCTGCACCTTGGCCCCCGGAAACACGAAAATGCGCGCCGTGCGCGAATCCTTGGCGGCGGCCTTGATGATTTCGTGATGCGCCCGCGTCCATTTATCGTTTGTATACGCACCCTTAGCCCGCCTCATCGAGATCGACGAGATGCCCTCACGCTCGGACCTGCTCAGGTTCAACCGATCCGCAGGCCGCATCCAGATGTCGATATCCATCCCAATCTGATGGCTGCGATGCCCCGAAAGCATCGGCCCCCCGCGCGGCTGGCTGATGTCCCCGATATAAAGCCCGTTCCAACCCGGTTGCGTGGCCGCGAAGCGCGAGAGTTTCTGAATGAAATCAATGGTTTCCGGATGGCCCCAGTTCCGGTTCCGGCTCAGGCGCATGGCCTGCCACGTCGGCCCGGTTTCGGCCAATTGCACGCCCCCGGCCATGCAGCCCTTGGCATAGCCGCCAAACGGTGCCGCGCTTTGGCGGGAAGAATTTTTATGGCTTCCAAACAATTGCTTGGCATGCACCCCGCGCATGGATGCCGGAATATTCTGCGTTGAAACGACTTCTTGCGCGGTACTGTTAACCTCTGGCGCCGAGCTGCCACAGGCCGACAAACCCAAGGTTAATGCGATTACTGTGAGGGTACGGCCCATGTCTCACGATCTCCTTCTGCCTTGACCCAGCGTAGCAGCAGCAAGCCAATCAGGAAAAGAATAATCAATGGCGACACCCCAATTCGCGCGCTGCCGCTCATCGTCGTGGCAACCCCGATCAGTGCCGGCGCGATAAAGGCCGTGGCACGCCCCGACAGGCCGTAGAGGCCAAAACTTTCGGTCGGGGCCTTGGGGTCGGTATGGCGCACCATGAGGGATCGGCTGGCCGCTTGCAGCGTGCCACCGAAACCTCCGATAAGCACCCCGCAGCCAAAGAAAATTGCATCCGGCAGGGCAGACCCATCTGGCAGGGCAATGCCCCAAATCTGCTCACGGTCCATACCCACGACCGTTACGCAAACCAGCATCAAACCCCATATGGCCACAAGGACTACAGGCTTGGGCCCAAAGCGCTTGTCCGCTTTGCCCCCCAGCCAGCTGAAGAGCGCGGCGGAGATACCGCCGACAATGCCGAAGATACCAATCGACACAATGCTCCACCCAAGAACCAGGTTCGCGTAGAACCCACCGAAGGTATAAAGCCCATTGAGAGCGTCACGATAGAACATCGACGACACAAGGTAGGAGGTCAGGCTGACCCGCCGCTTCAAGGCTTTCACGGATCGGCCCAAAAGGCGTAGGGCATCGCCCACACCGCGCCCCTGGGCGGGCGGGCCAATGTCGCGCACCCAAAGGAAGTAGGGTACCATGAAGACAGCGTACCATAGGCCCACGAATGGCCCGACAAAGCGGGTGCCCTCATTTTGCGCTGCATCCAGACCAAGGGCCGGGTCCAGCCCGATCAGGGTTTTGCCACTGGGCTGTTCGGTGAAAAACAGAAGCATGATCGCAAGAGCCACCAGACCGCCGATATAGCCAATGGCAAAACCCGAGCCGGAAAGCTGCCCCACTTCATCGGTTTGTCCAAGCGATGGCAGTTGCGAGTTGATAAATATCAACGCGTATTCAGCCCCGATGAACCCGATCCCGAACATCACAAGGCCCCACATCAGGTTGGAGCCATCGGGCAGCATGAACCATATCCCCGACGCCCCGATCACATAGAGCGCCGAGAAACCCACGATCCAGGGCAGGCGCTTGCCGGCCGTATCCGCAAGCGCACCAAAAAACGGCGCACCAAAACCGATGATCAATCCGGTAATGGTCAACCCCAAGGACCACAGGCTTTGAGCACTCGCCTTGGCGGCCTCCGTATCCTGACCGAGCGACAGGTAATGCTCTTTCGCCACAAGGGCGAAAAAAGGGCCGAAAACAAAGGTGACCAGCAGGGTGTGATAAGGCTGACTGGCCCAATCGAAGGCATACCAGCCCCAGATGCGTTTTTTTGCAGAAATCTCGGACATGCTCACCCGCCCCTTGGTCTTGGGCCGATAAGACAGGCTATCCCCGGCAGAGGCAAGTCATTCCTGCATCGGGGGCCAAGGGCGCTTGGCCTCGGCGGCGGTCCAAGCGCTGACCCATTCCGGCGCATCGGGGCGTGTCACGTTTTGCCCTACTTCGGCCATCACCTCCTCAGGCGGAACAATCCCCGATTTGCCCGTCACCGCCGTGCGCAGCAGGATGTGATTGGCGCATTCGCCCGATGTCTTCCACATGGATTGTTCGATATAGACGAACTTGTCGTCCCACCACACGGCGCGCGACCGCATTTCGATCGTTTCAAACATACGGATGCGGCGGCGATAGCGCACCGAGACCCCGGCCACCGTCAGCCCCCATTTGCGGCGCTTGAGCGCGGCAATCAGGCCAACCCGATGGGCCAGCGGAATACGCCCCATATCAAACAGCGTGAGGGTGCGCCCATTGTTGAGTTCCATCCAAAGATCAATGTCCCAAGGCAGGCACATATGCCGCGACACATGTGTATCGGTCACGCCAAGCAGCGTGTCCTTGCGATGCTTGAACATCTGCCAAATCAGACGAACGACAGGGTACATGGGTGGCCCTCCTTTGGGCGGGGTTGTCGGGGCTGCATGCCCGAAGGTCAACCACAACCCCGCGTCAGGCTTGCGCTTTGCAGAGCCTGCGCTTAGGTCTTGGGCTGTTTGAACACCAGAGGACGATGCCAATGCAGTCGCTTTTCCAGATCCTGATGCTTTTGCTTGATGTGCTGTGGTTCTTCATCATCGCGCATGTGATCATGAGTTGGCTGATCAATTTTCAGGTGCTCAACCTGCATCAACAGTTCGTTGCGCAAATCTGGTATGGCTTGAACCGAATTCTTGAGCCGATCTATGCCCCCATACGGCGCATCCTGCCGCCCATGTCCGGTATAGACCTTGCCCCTCTGGTGGCCTTGATCGCGGTTTACGCGGTGCGCATCATTCTGATGAACAATGCGGCTGCCTTTTACTGACCGGGGCCTTGTTTACCGAATCTTAGTGTGAAAAAGTCACCCGTAAGAGCAGACAAATAAAATCTTACGGGCTTTCTCATGCAGAGCGCTGCCACGCTATTGCGCGACGTTTTCGGCTACGAATCCTTCCGCCCCGGGCAGGAAGAGATCGTGCACACCATCCACCAAGGCTGTAACACGCTGGCGATCATGCCGACGGGCGGCGGAAAATCTCTTTGCTTCCAGCTTCCCGCCTTGATGCGCGATGGGGTGACCGTGGTCATTTCACCCTTGATTGCCTTGATGCGGGATCAGGTGCGCGCCTTGCGCGAAGCCGGCGTCGAGGCTGGCGCCCTGACATCGGGCAATACCGATGAAGAGACCCAGGCGGTCTGGTCCTCGCTTGAAGGCGGGCGATTGAAGCTGCTCTATATCGCGCCAGAACGTCTGGCAGCAGGATCCGCCATCGGAATGTTGCGCCGCATCGGCGTTTCGCTCATTGCCGTGGACGAGGCCCATTGCGTCAGCCAATGGGGCCATGATTTCCGGCCCGATTACCTGCGCATCGGGGAGTTGCGGCGCGCGCTGAATGTGCCCTTGGCAGCCTTCACCGCCACGGCGGATGCCGAGACTCGTGACGAGATCGTCGAGAAACTTTTTGATGGAGTCGCGCCTCCAACGTTTCTTGAAGGGTTTGACCGCCCCAATATTCACCTTGCCTTTGCCCCCAAGGACAGCCCCCGTCGGCAAATTCTCGAATTTTTGGCGGCGCGCAAAGGGCAGTCGGGGATCGTTTATTGCGGCACCCGTGCCAAGACCGAAAGCCTTGCCGCCGCCCTGCGTGAGGCAGGGCATAACGCCTGCCACTACCACGGCGGGATGGAGGCCGATGACCGCCGCCATGTCGAAGGGCGGTTTAGCACCGAGGACGGGTTGATCGTGGTGGCCACCGTGGCCTTTGGCATGGGTGTGGACAAGCCCGATATCCGCTGGGTGGCGCATGCCGATTTGCCCAAGTCGATCGAGGCCTATTATCAGGAAATCGGCCGCGCGGGGCGGGATGGCGCGCCGGCCGAAACCCTCACGCTTTTCGGCCCAGACGACATCCGCCTTCGCCGTAGCCAGATTGACGAAGGCCTCGCCCCACCCGAACGGCGTATGGCAGATCACGGGCGATTGAACGCTTTGCTGGGTCTGGCCGAGGCGCTTGAATGTCGCCGCGCCACCCTTTTGCGGTATTTCGGGGAGGAGGCTGCGCCCTGCGGCAATTGTGACCTCTGCGATACCCCGCCGGAAACCTTCGACGGCACCCAAGCCGTGCGCAAGGCCCTCTCGGCGATCCTACGGACCGAGGAGCGGTTTGGCGCGGGGCATCTCATCGATATCCTCATCGGTAACGCCACCGAGAAGGTGCAGGCGCGCGGGCACGATCAATTGCCTACCTTCGGCGTGGGCCGTGAGTTGGAGCGGCGCAACTGGCAAGGGGTATTCCGGCAGATGATGGGGCATGACCTTGTGCGCCCCGATCCCGAAAGGCATGGCGCCCTGCGGATGACCGACAAGGCCCTGCCGATCCTGCGCGATCAGGAGGCGATCACCCTGCGCCGTGACACACTTGTTCCCAAAACCCGCCGCCCCGCCGCCAAGGCGCTTGTCTCGGATGAAGACGCGCCGCTGCTTTCCGCGCTCAAGGCCAAACGCCGCGCCTTGGCCGAGGCCGCCAAGGTGCCGGCCTATGTGGTCTTCAATGACCGCACGCTGATCGAAATGGCCGAGAAACGCCCCAATAGCCTTGATGACATGGCCCGCATTGGCGGTGTAGGGGCCAAGAAACTTGAGAAATACGGCGATGATTTTCTGTCGGTCATCAATGGCGAGGCCGAGGCCATGCACCCCACCCGCCGCAAGCTGGCGGGCCGAGCGGCCGGCTCACTCTACGATCAACTGCTTGAGGTGCAGGCCGATCTGGCACGCGGCGAAGGTGGGATCGACAAACCGCTCAGCTGTTCTGCGTCGCTTCTGGCCAAGGTGGCCAGTAGCCGCCCCGGCGATCTGGACAGCCTGACGCGTATCCTTGGCGAACGCCGCGCCGAACGCTTTGGCCCGGCGTTTCTGGACGTTTTGCAAGCGGCGGACTAAATCACCCGCAACGCTGAATTTGGGGATATCGGAATGCTTGTTGTTGTCTCACCTGCCAAGAAAATGAACATGGACCCGATCGAGGGGATTGAGGCCACTCGCCCCGCCTTTCAGGCTGAGGCCAATGATCTGGCCCAAGTGGCGCAGGGCCTATCGGTGGACGACCTGCAAAAGCTGATGAAGATCAGTGAAAATCTGGCCAAGCTGAACCGCGAACGGTTCAACGAATTTGGCGAGATGGAGGAAAAACCCGCCGCACTTGCCTTTGCCGGGGACACCTACCAAGGGCTTGAAGCGGCCTCGCTTGATGCTGATGAAATGGCTTGGGCGCAGGAGCATTTTCGTATTCTGTCAGGACTTTACGGCGTCTTGCGCCCGCTGGACGCGATCCAGCCCTACCGCCTTGAAATGGGCAGCCGCCTCAAAACCGAAAAGGGTAAAACGCTCTATGACTTTTGGGGCGACAAGATTGCAAAGGCACTCAAGGCGCAGGCCGAAGAGCTCAACACCGACACCCTCGTCAATTGCGCCAGTCAGGAATATTTCGGGGCCGTGGACCTCGAGGCGTTAGGCCTGCGGGTGATCACGCCGGTGTTCATGGAAGAAAAACCCGGCGGCCCCAAGATCGTCAGCTTCTATGCCAAGAAGGCCCGCGGGGCGATGGCGCGCTATATCATTCAGCACCGTCTGACCGATGCGCAGGCCCTGACCGAGTTCGACACTGGCGGTTATCAGTACCGTCCGGACATGTCCGAGGCCGACAAACCCGTTTTCGTCCGCGCCGCAGACGACTGATCAAGCCACGGGGTCGCGCGTGCCTTCGGGCTGCGCACCGGAAATGTGCTCAACCAGATCGGCCTTGCGCAGCGGTTTGGTCAGATAATGATCCAGCCCTGCGGCCAGTATCTCGTCATCGTCGCCATTCATGGCATGGGCTGTCATGGCAATGATCGGCACATGGCTTTCACCCCCTGCTTCCATTGTCCGGATGGCTTGCGTTGCTTGCTTACCATCCATGCCCGGCATGGAGATATCCATGAAGATCACATCCGGAGTGAAACTCTGGAATAGCTGCACGGCCTCTTCGCCGTTCTCAGCGAACTTCAGCTCAATATCGAGCGCTTGCACCATCTTGGAAAAGACCAGCCTGTTGGTCTTGTTGTCCTCTGCGGCCAAAACCCTTACGGCGCGCGCAGCCTCAGGCGCCGGGGTTTCGTCTTGGGGCGGGGTGCAAGGCCTTTCCGAGGGGCTGTTCAATTTGGGCGCGTTCACTTTGATCTCATGCAACGCATTGAGAAGTTCCTGTCGCGCGACCGGCTTTTGCAGAACGGCCGAAAGATGCCGTCGCGCCGGATCGTTCGCCGCGATGCCGGCATTCGGGGTAAGCACGATGACCGGGGTTTCATGTCCCCTGGATCGCAGGGTTTCGGTCAGTTCCATACCGTCCATATCGGCCATGTGGTGATCGGTCAGGATAAGGTCAGTTGTTTCTGTCACCGTTTCGAGGGCGTCCTTGGCAGTGGCGCAGCTTGTCACCATCAAGCCAAGCGCCGAAAGCTGCTTTTCCAGAATTCCACGGCACAAGTCATGCGGCTCAACAATCATGCAATTCCGCAGCCCTTCCGGGGCCACCGGATCAGATACATCAACACCTGCCGCCAAGGGCAGCGTGACCGTAAAGCCAAAACAGCTTCCCGCGCCCTCTTGCGATTCAACCCAGATATTTCCGCCCATCAGGTGAATGAGCTTTTTGGAGATGGCAAGGCCTAGCCCTGTGCCTTCGAATTTGCGGTTGCGTTCATCATCAACCTGATTGAATTCCCCAAAGACATGTTCGATCTTATCGGCTGGAATGCCGATGCCTGTATCTTCAACCGTGATATGCAGACGGCATGTCCCATCTTCTGTGACCCCGGTTACCCGCACAATCACATGGCCTTTTTCAGTGAACTTCACGGCGT
The DNA here is from genome assembly GCF_913057115.1 of uncultured Roseovarius sp. GTDB lineage: Bacteria > Pseudomonadota > Alphaproteobacteria > Rhodobacterales > Rhodobacteraceae > Roseovarius. Next base: position 65,747 of record NZ_CAJXNN010000001.1, on the reverse strand, counting down.
TGCCGATCAGGTTGGTCAGTACCTGCCGCAAACGCCCCGGATCACCAATCAGCTCGGTGGGCAGGAACATGTCGTAATCCACCAGAAGGTCCAAGCCTTTGTCGCGGGCATTGGCCTGCAACAGCAAACCAAGCTCGTGAATGGACCGTTCCAGATCGAAGGTATCGGCATGAAGCGTCAGCTTGTCGGCCTCGATTTTTGAGTAATCCAACACGTCGTTGATGATGACCAATAGCGCTTCGCCCGAGTTGCGGATGGTATCGGCGTAGAGCAGCTGTTCCTCACTCAACGCGGTTTCTTTGAGCAAGTCGGCCATGCCCACCACGCCATTCATTGGTGTGCGGATTTCATGGCTCATATTGGCGAGGAAGGTGGATTTTGCTCGGTTTGCAGCCTCGGCGGTGCGACGCGCCTCTTGAAGGCGCTGCTCGTACCGGATGGTGTCGGTGATGTTGAGCGCAAGGTTCACCACATCGCCACCGTGCCCGCGCTGATCAATGAGCTTGATGTATTCGCCGCTCCAAAGGCGGATGACACGCGGCTCGGGGTTGGGGCTTTGCCATCTATCCAGCATCTCTTCGCGCCAAGCTGCCGGGGTCATGTCGCCGATATCGATGATTCCTTCCTCGGTCGCGAACTGGAGGATTTCGACATAGGAAATCCCGGGTTGAACCGCCTCCAACCCGTCGAACACCGATAGCCATGCATGGTTCGCGGCGATCATGCGGCTGTCGGCATCGAAAAAGGCGAACCCGTCTTGAATGGCCTCGATCGAATGCCAAAGACGGCGCTCTGCCACTTCGACCTTTTGATTGGCAACTGTCAGGTCGGATTTCACCCGACGATTCTCATCGCGGACGTTTTCCACCTCGGCCCGGGTTTCCACGATCTCGTCCGAAAGCTGGCGCGCATGATGCCCGAGTTTACGGTTGGCGGCATGCAATTCCGCCTGTTTTTGCTCCAGCAGTCGCTCGGCAGCAAGACGCGCGCGCCTCTCCTGGGATAGTTTGTTGGCAAGGCTCATGCCCTGTCCTCCGCCGTGCCTTACTTGGTCATCGGGAAGGACAATCCGCCATTATGGTGAATAACCATTTAAACGGAATGCGGTTGTCGGGGTCTTGGGCGTCGTGCGGCCCCGGGAGCCGGAGCCGCAAGTCATCTATTGGTACGGATGCGCTACATCCGCTCGAGGGCCAATGCGATGCCCTGACCGCCACCGATGCACATGGTTACAAGCGCCCGCTTGCCGCCCGTGCGCTCAAGTTCATAAAGCGCTTTGAGGGTGATTATCGCACCAGTGGCCCCAACAGGATGGCCAAGGGCGATGGCCCCGCCATTGGGATTGACGCGCGCCGGATCAAGGCCGAGTTCCTTGTTCACGGCAAGGGCTTGTGCGGCGAAGGCCTCGTTGCTTTCGATCACATCGAAATCGCTTGCCGATAGCCCGGTTTTGGCCAGCAGGTTTTGCACGGCAGGCACCGGACCGATGCCCATCACCTCGGGGCGCACACCGGCGTGCGCATAGCCCAGAATTCGGGCCTTGGGCTTGAGGCCTGCGGCCTCGGCCGCCTCGGCACGGGCCAGCACCATGGCCGCTGCGCCATCGTTGATTCCGCTTGCGTTTCCGGCGGTTACGCTGCCGTCCTTCTGGAAGGCGGGGCGCAACCCGGCAAGGGTTTCGACCGTGGTGGGCTTGGGGTGCTCATCCGTGTCGAAAGGCACCATATCGCGTTTGACACGCACCTCGATCGGCGCGATCTGGTCCGTGAAGTGGCCTGCCTCTATCGCTTTGGCCGCACGGGCTTGGCTTTCGGCGGCAAAGGCGTCCTGGGCTTCTCGTGAAATCTCGTGCTCTGTTGCCACGTTTTCGGCAGTCACCCCCATGTGGCCGGTGCCAAAGGGGCAGTTCAAAGCACCCAGCATCATATCGAGCGTTTTGACATCGCCCATCTTCGCCCCCCAGCGTTGATCGGGGATGATGAAGGGCGAGCGGGACATCGACTCGGCGCCACCCGCCACGGCGTAATCCGCATCCCCCAGCATCAGGGATTGTGTTGCCGAAACAATTGCCTGCGCGCCGGACCCGCAGAGGCGATTGACGTTCATGGCAGGCACCATATCGGGGATGCCCGCATCCATCGCTGAAACCCGCGACAGGTACATGTCGCGCGGTTCGGTGTTGATGACATGGCCAAAGACCACGTGGCCGACTTGCGCCGGTTCGACCCCGGACCGCTCCATGGCGGCCTTTGCGACATGGGCGCCCAATTGACTTGGTGGGGTCCCGGCGAGGCTACCGCCGAAAGTGCCAATTGCGGTGCGCGCACCGTCCAGAATCACGATATCGGTCATGGGTCATTCCCTGTTGCTGAGCTTCGAGCCAAGCCTATCCGCAGGGCGCGTGGGAAGGCAAACGGAACGCACCGTCAGTCACAGAAATCCGGCGTGTCTCCCCGGGTCAACCGACAGGATCGAGTGGTTGCCGTCCGGCGGCGGTAAGCATCCAGAATTTGCCATCTTCGATAACAGCAGGATGGAGTGGGCGGCCCCAACCGGTTCCGCCGTCAAGGTTGACCCGATTGCCATGGTGGCAGGGGGCGTCGATCGCGGTGTGACCATGAACGACGATCGCCCCATGATCGCGCGGGTCCGAAAGAAAGGGCTCGCGTATCCACATCAGATCTTCTTCGGACTGCTTTTCCGGTGGCAGACCCGGGCGCAGGCCGGCATGAACGAAAATCAAGCCCGGCTCGCGGTGGTACAATGGGCATGCGGCCAGGAAGTCGCGATGCGCAGGCGGAACCTTGGCACGGGTTTCCTTCAATATCGCGGTGTCGGTCTTGCCCTCGATCTCGATCCCGTAACTGGCCAAGGTCGCATCGCCGCCAAGCCGCTCGGCCCACCACGGCAGGTCCGGGTGGCCTTTGCTGGTATAGGCCTCACCCGCATCGAAAAAGCGCGGAAGATAGGTGTCGTGATTGCCCCGCAGGCAAATCCAATCGCGCCCGCTCGCTTGACCTTCGATCAAGGTGTCAATCACCCCGCGGCTATCGGGGCCTCGGTCAATGTAGTCGCCCAGAAAAACAACGCGCGCCTCGCGACCGGCGTCGGACTCGATCAGGGCAAGGGCATGGTCAAGCAGGGCCTTTTGGCCGTGGATGTCGCCAATGGCGTAAATTGGTTGGGTCATGGGGGAGTGATCGCAGGTCGCGGGGTGATTGGAAAGGGGCAAGCCCAAAAAGCAAAACGCCGCCCCAAAGCGGAGCGGCGTTTCGGTCTTCTCGCGGGGTTCGGCCTAGGCCACGTCGAATTCCAGGGCGCGGACCTGTTGGAACTTGCCGGTCGCTTCAAGGTTCTTGATCGCCTCGGGCGAAACCTTGTGATCAATGTAAAGCAGGGCAATGGCCTCACCCCCCGCCGCCGAGCGGCCAAGGGTAAAGTTGGCGATGTTGACGCCGTTCTCGCCCATGGTCTGACCCAAGGTGCCGATGATGCCCGGCTCATCGTTGTTGGTGGTGTAAAGCATATGCGCGCCGATCTCGGCGTCGATGTTGATGCCCTTGATCTGGATGAAACGCGGCTTGCCATCCGAGAACACTGTCCCGCCGATGGAGCGTTCACGCTTATCGGTGACCACGGTCAGTTTGATATAGCCCTCGAACGCACCCGACTTGTCCTGCTTGGTGGTCGAGATCTTGACGCCGCGTTCCTTGGCCACCACCGGAGCGGAAACCATGTTCACCTCGGGGTTCACCGATTTCATGATACCCGCGACAGCCGAGCATGTCAGCGCCTCAAGGTTCATTTCCGAGACCACACCATCGTAAAGGATGTTGATCGCCTTGATCGGCTCATCGGTCATCTGGCCGATGAAGTTGCCCAAGTGATCCGACAGTTTGATCCACGGGCCCATGACCTTGGCTTCTTCAGCGGTCACCGACGGCATGTTGAGCGCGTTGGTCACGGCGCCGGTCAGCAGATAGTCCGACATTTGCTCAGCCACTTGCAGCGCCACGTTTTCCTGCGCCTCGGTGGTGGCGGCCCCAAGGTGCGGGGTGCAGACCACGTTGGGCAGGTTGAACAGCGGGTTTTCCTTGGCGGGTTCCTCGGCGAAAACGTCAAAACCCGCGCCCGCAACATGGCCGGATTTCAGCAGGTCGGCCAAAGCCTCTTCATCCACAAGGCCACCACGGGCACAGTTGATGATGCGCACGCCCTTCTTGGTCTTCTCAAGGTTTTCCTTGGACAGGATGTTGCGCGTCTGATCGGTCAGCGGCACGTGCAGGGTGATGAAATCGGCGCGAGCCAGAAGCTCATCCAGTTCCACCTTTTCCACGCCCATCTTGTCGGCCTTTTCCTGACCCAGGAAGGGGTCATAGGCCACGACCTTCATCTTCAGGCCACGGGCCCGGTCACAAACGATGCCACCAATGTTGCCCGCGCCGATGACGCCAAGGGTCTTGCCGGTCAGTTCGGTGCCCATGAACTTGGATTTTTCCCATTTGCCCGCATGGGTCGAGGCCGAGGCCTCGGGGATTTGACGGGCCACGGCGAACATCATCGCAATGGCATGTTCGGCGGTGGTGATCATGTTGCCGAAGGGCGTGTTCATCACGATCACACCCTTTTTCGACGCGGCCTCTTTATCGACGTTGTCGGTGCCGATCCCGGCACGGCCCACGACCTTGAGATTGGTGGCCGCGTCAAGGATCGTCGGGGTGACCTTGGTGGCCGAGCGAATGGCAAGGCCATCGTATTGGCCGATCACCTCGGCCAGTTTTTCCTTGTCCTTGCCGAGGTCGGGCATGAAATCAACGTCGATGCCTCGGTCGCGGAAGATTTGAACGGCGGTTTCCGAGAGCTTGTCGGAGACGAGTACTTTGGGAGCCATGTTTCTGGTCCTTATGAGAAAATGTTGGGGCGTGGCCCGGACTTTTGAAAAAAGTCCGGACCGATTTCTTTTCAAGAAATCGGGATCAGGCGGCTTCGCTCAGCGCGTCGATCTCGGCCTCAAAGGCCCATTTGATCCAGGGCATGAGGGTCGCGACGTCGGCTGCTTCGACTGTGCCGCCACACCAGATGCGCAGGCCCGCCGGCGCATCGCGATAAGCGCCGATGTCATAAGCCACGCCTTCGGTATCCAGCCGCTTGACGATAGCCTTGGCGAAAGCCGCGCCGTCGGTGATGCGCTCATCGGTGAACTTCAGGCAGACCGAGGTGTTCGAGCGGATTGCCGGATCATCGACCAAGAAGGCCAGCCAATCGTTTTCGGCAACGAAGCTTTGCACCGCGGCAAGGTTGGCATAGGCGCGTTCGCGCAACCCTTCGAGGCCCCCGACCGAGCGCGCCCAGTCAAGCGCCAGCAGGTAATCCTCCACGGCCAGCATCGAAGGTGTGTTGATGGTCGCGCCTTCGAAAATACCGTCGATCAGCTTGCCGCCTTTGGTCAGGCGAAAGATCTTGGGCAGGGGCCAGGCGGGGGTGTAGCTTTCCAGGCGCTCCACGGCGCGGGGGCTGAGGATGATCATGCCATGCGCAGCCTCACCGCCCAGAACCTTCTGCCAAGAGAAGGTGGTGACATCCAGTTTGTCCCACGGCAGGCGCTGGGCAAAGGCCGCTGAGGTGGCATCACAGATGGTCAGGCCTTGGCGGTCGGCTTTGATCCAATCGCCGTTCGGGACACGCGCGCCCGAGGTGGTGCCGTTCCAGGTGAAGACCACGTCATTGTCGGTATCGACCGTGGAAAGGTCCACGATCTCGCCATAGGGGGCTTCTTTGACCTCGGCATCCAGCTTGAGCTGTTTCACCGCGTCGGTAACCCAACCCGCGCCAAAGCTTTCCCAGGCCAGCATTTCGACCTTACGTTCGCCCAAGAGGTTCCACATCGCCATTTCCACGGCGCCGGTGTCCGAGGCGGGGACGATGCCGATTTTATAGTCGGCGGGGATGCCCAGCACCTCGCGGGTGCCTTCGATGGCGGCCTTCAGCTTGGCCTTGCCCACGGCGGCACGGTGACTGCGGCCCAAGGGCGCGTCACTTAGTTTATCCAGCGAAAATGCGGGGGGTTTGGCACAGGGGCCAGAGGAAAAACGCGGATTGGCCGGCCGCGTTGCCGGTTGTTCAATAGCCATTTCTGCTACCCTTCCAGATAAGCGCCCCTCGTTGGGGAGGGGTGTCCCACCGAATGGGATACGGCCCGTCCGGCAATTTCGCAAGTGCAGAAATGACATTCAGCGGCGTTTCGGTGGCAAAATACGACGCATGGTGGCTACGATCGGAAACTTGCGGGACAGATGTGGCCCGGCGTGGGCCCTGTTTGCGCGCCGCCCACTGGAACCCTTGGCTGACCTGCGCTATGCCGCAGGTGCATTACAAACCCGAGGTTTTTCATGTTCACCGCCACCCTGATTGCGCCGAAGGGCGCGCTTGAGCCTGCTCTTGTCGAAACCCTGCGCAATGCTTGGGGCGGGGCTCAGGCGATTTGGCTGTCGCCTGACGAGGCAGCGGAGTTTCATTTGCAGGCTTTGCCTGAAAACCTGTGGCAGGTCTGGGAGGATCTTCAGGGAATGCGCGTCGATCTGGTCGTGCAACCCACCGAGGGACGGCGCAAACGAATGCTTCTGGCCGATATGGACAGCACCATGATCCAGCAGGAGTGTATCGATGAGTTGGCGGATGTGGCTGGGGTCGGGGACCACGTGAAAAAGATCACCGCGCGGGCCATGAACGGTGAGTTGGATTTCGAAGGTGCATTACTTGAACGCGTGGCGCTTTTGAAAGGGTTGGATGAGGCCGTGATAGACCAAGTTCTGGCCGAGCGGATCAGCTATATGCCCGGTGGCAAAACCCTTTTGGCAACGATGCGGGCCAATGGCGGGCATTGCGTGCTGGTCTCGGGTGGGTTCACGGCCTTTACTGAAAAGGTGGCGGCCGATCTCGGCTTTCATGAGAATCGCGCCAATACCCTGTTGATAGAGAGCGGAACCCTCACTGGCGACGTTTCCCGCCCAATCCTTGGTCGCGAGGCCAAGGTGGCCGCACTTGAAGAGGTCACGGAACAGTTGGGTATCACCGAGGCGGATGTAATCGCCGTGGGCGATGGCGCGAATGATCTTGGCATGCTGGGGCGCGCGGGAACCGGCGTGGCGCTACACGCCAAGCCAAGCGTTGCCGCGCAATGTGATGTGCGGGTGAACCACGGTGATCTGACCGCTCTGCTTTTTGTGCAGGGCTATGCGCTTCAAGACTTCGTCTTGGTTTGACATGTAACGGCCTTCCAGCCCTCTTCAGTTTCAGGCAGCGACATTCCGCCCCATACACATTCCAATTTTAGAATGTAATATATTCCGAAATTGGAATGTGAAAGGAGGCGACCATGCCCGCACAAACCCGCCCCGCCGATACCTATTCACCGCTCTACTTCCTTGCCTCGCTTGGGGCAGGGGGGCTTGTGGTCACCTTCTTCATGTACCTGATGTTCTGGGTGCCGCATCCGGGCCGCCCCGTGCCGGTGTTCGAGGATGTGATGGCGGCCTTCAGCGGCGGAAACCCTGCATTGCAAGCGGCCATCGTCACAGCGTGGCTGGGTATCGCCGCGATGGCCATTCTCAATATCAAATCATTGATCTGGAATATCGCTGCCCTGCGTCGCTTCATGAAGACCCAAGCGTACAACGATTTGCGAAAAACCAATGGCGAAACCACCCTTCTGGCCGCGCCCTTGGCATCCGCCATGACAATCAACGTCGGCTTCATCCTTGGTCTGGTCTTCGTGCCGGGGCTTTGGGGAATCGTCGAATACCTCTTCCCGCTGGCGCTTGTGGCCTTCTTAGGTTTGGGGGTCTGGGCCTTCCGCCTGATCGGCCATTTTCTTGGCCGGGTTCTGACCCAAGGCGGGGTGTTCGACGTCACCGCTCATAACTCCTTTGCCCAACTCTTGCCCGCCTTCGCGATCTCGATGGTTGGCGTGGGCCTCGCCGCACCTGCCGCCATGAGCACCAACACCATTACAGTCGGGGTCAGCCTTGTGCTTTCCACCTTCTTCGGGATCACCGCTATCATCTACACGCTGGTCGCCGCGATCACCGGCTTCAACTCCATGCTCCACCACGGCACCGCGAAAGAGGCCGCGCCGACCCTGATGGTCGTCGTGCCGATTGTCACCGTTCTGGGTATTCTTTTCATGCGGCAGAACCATGGGTTGCACGTGGCCTTTGACGCCCACGGCACACCGGGTGAAACGCTGGTGTTTCTCGCCCGCCTGCTGACCATCGAGGTGCTGTTCCTGCTGCTTGGCCTCCTGGTCCTGAAGCGTCAGGGGTACATGTCCGAGTTCGTCACCGGTGAGAAAACCTCGCCCGGCTCATATGCCCTGATCTGCCCCGGTGTGGCCTTCGCGGTGATGATGCATTTCTTCGTCAACAAGGGGCTGGTAGAAGCCGGTGTGATCGACAAGTTCGGGCTGGCCTTCTGGGCGCTGACCGCCATCGCGCTGGCCTCGCAATTCGCGATGATCTGGCTGATGCTGCATCTCAACAAGCGGCATTTCGGGCGGCCTGCCGCCCCACGCGCCACAGCCCACGCTTAGAACCAAAGGGCCGCGTCCCCCGGGCGCGGTCTTTCCTTTCGCTGCGCGGTCCATATGCTGACCCAGAGCATGACGCGAAAGGCCAATCCCATGATCCTCAACATCGCCATTATCCTCGTTGCCCAACTGGTGGGGGAGGTGCTGGCTCGCCTGCTGGCGCTGCCCATCCCCGGCCCGGTGATCGGCATGGCGCTTTTGCTGGTGAGTTTCCTGGCAAGCAAGCCGCTTGCCGAACGCATCCTGCCAACCTCGCAAGGCATCCTTGCGCATCTGTCGCTGCTCTTCGTGCCCGCTGGGGTCGGTGTCATCAGCCATGTCGAGGTCTTGGGCACTTCGGGCCTTGCCCTCATAGCGGCGCTGGTGGCCAGCACTCTTATCGCGCTTGTCGCAGGCGCACTGACTTTCGTGGCCCTCGCCCGCCTGACCGGCAGTACGGAGGGCGCGGAATGACTGACCTGCCCGACATCTGGTCCTACCTGCGCGAAGGGCCGCTTTTGTGGCTGACGGCCACGCTGATCGCTTACCTCATCGGCGATGCCCTGTTCCGCGCCTCGGGCCGCAACCCACTGGTCAACCCGGTGCTGCTGGCCATGGTGATCCTCGGCGTGGTGCTCTGGGCCACGCGAACCCCCTATGCCACCTATTTCGAGGGCGCGCAGTTCGTGCATTTCATGCTTGGCCCGGCCACTGTGGCGCTTGCTGGTCCGCTCTACAGCAACCTGCACCACGTCCGGCGTACGCTCCTTCCCATGGCGGGCGCGTTGATCGTGGGCTCGGTCACTGCTGTTGCGTCTGCGCTCTGGATTGCCAAAGCCCTGGGCGTCGAAGGTGCAACGCTGGCCTCGCTCGCGCCGAAATCCACCACCGCGCCCGTCGCCATCGGTATCGCCGAGAAACTGGGCGGTTTGCCCACACTCACCGCGGCCCTTGTCATCATCACCGGGATTATCGGTGCGGTCGTGGTCACGCCGCTGATGAACGCCCTGCGCATCACCGATTGGCGCGCGCGCGGCTTTTCGGTGGGGGTCGCCGCCCACGGCATCGGCACCGCCCGCGCCTTTCAGGTCAATCAAACCGCCGGTGCCTTCGCAGGTATCGGCATGGGCCTCAATGCCTTGCTAACCGCCCTGATTGCGCCTTATGTTTTGGGTCTATTCCAGTGAAAGGAAACCGCGCTCATGTCTGACGACCCCGACCGCCACGCGATGAAAATGGCCAAGAAAAAGGCCGCCCGCGACAAGATCATGGCCACCAAGACCGATGAGAAAGGCCTGATCATCGTCCACACCGGCAAGGGCAAGGGCAAATCCTCGGCCGCCTTCGGGATGATCTTCCGCTGCATCGCCCATGACATGAAATGCGCCGTGGTGCAGTTCATCAAGGGCGGGATGAGCACGGGCGAACGCGACATGATCCTGTCCAAGTTTTCCGACACCTGTTCGTTCCACACCATGGGCGAGGGCTTCACCTGGGAAACCCAGGATCGCGAGCGCGATACCGAAATGGCCCAAGCCGCATGGGAAAAGGCCAAGGAGTTGATCCGGGATGAGGCCAACAAGATGGTCCTGCTGGACGAAATCAACATCGCCCTGCGCTACGACTACCTTGATATCGACGAGGTGGTTCAATTCCTCGCCGAGGAAAAACCGCACATGACCCACGTCGTCCTGACAGGCCGCAACGCCAAGGATGACCTAATCGAAATCGCCGACTTGGTAACCGAAATGGAACTGGTGAAGCATCCCTTCCGCTCAGGCATCAAGGCGCAAATCGGGGTGGAGTTCTAAGCCGCGCGCATAACGCAATCCGGCGGCCTTCGTTCCATCGCAAATCATGAGTCTTTTCGCCCTCCGGTCTGGAACAGGATCGGGGGGCGATTGCGTTCTGATTGCACAAGCCAAACGAAAAGGAGGCATGTCATGAAACTCTTTGGAACGACAGCGATTGCAATGGCGCTGGCCGCCACCACAGCCTTTGCCGACAACCATTCCACAAGCGAAGACCACAACAAATCCGACAAGGCCCAAGTCGAATCCAACGCCGAGATGAACGCCTCGGGCGATTACGGTGAACAATCCAAAAAGATGGATCAAGCCAATGCCGAAAAAGGCATGGACAAAGAAGCAAGCGGTGACTGGACAGTCTCAACCGCCGAAATGAGCGATATGCAGGGCGAGTTGATCCGCACCCGCGATATCACCGGCGGCGCGATCTACACCACCGATGAAGCCAATGACGAAGGTTGGGACAATGCCAACTTTGACGGTGTGAATTCAGACTGGAACCAAATCGGTGAGATTGAAGATGTGGTCCTGTCGAAGAACGGCAAGATGACAGGTATCGTCGCCGAAGTGGGTGGTTTTTTGGGTCTGGCCGACAAACACGTTGTCCTGTCCGTGGATGATGCAAAACTCGTCCCCGTCGACGACGTCAGCTATGCCTTCGTGACCCAGTTCAATGAAGAAGAATTGGAAGAGATGAAGGGCGTCGACGAAGGGTTCTGGAATTAATACCTGTCCGTTCCATTCACGCTTGGGCCGTCACCCCGCAAAGGGTGGCGGCCTTTTCACCTTAAGAGGCCCAGCAACTTAAGAGCGATTTCATTTGTCAGACATTTGATTATGTGCGACCCTCTGCCGCAGGGTGCTGTCGGTATTTCAAAAAAGGCACCCGCACAGGGAGGAATTTCACATGAATCTAAGACCGGACCCAACCTTTCACGCGACCCCGAAAATGGCCATGGAGGCCCCCGCCGAAACGCTGGCCTTCACCTTGATGCTCAGCCCCGATGGCAGCCAACCCGACGGTCTGGCCGTGGTCGATGTTGACCCCAAGTCGAAAACCTTTGGCGAAATCCTGCATCAGGTGATCATGCCCCATAAAGGCGATGAGTTTCACCATTTCGGCTGGAACGCCTGTTCCTCGGCGCTCTCGCCGCTGACTGGCCATGCTTTCCTTGAACGCCGCTACCTGATCATTCCCGGCATCCGTTCCAGCCGGATTTACATCATCGACGTGAAAGAGCCGCTCAAGGCCAAGATTCACAAGGTTATCGAACCTGAAGAGGTGTTCGAGAAAACCGGCTATTCCCGCCCGCATACCATCCACTGCGGCCCCGAAGGCATCTATGTCTCCACCCTTGGTGGTGGCGGCGAGGATGGCATGGATGGCCCGCCGGGCATCTTCATCATGGATTGCGAAACCTTCGAAATCCTTGGCCGCTATGAAATGGACCGTGGGGCACAGGACAAACACTATGATTTCTGGTGGAACCTGCCGCGCAACTACATGGTCAGTTCCGAATGGGGCCTGCCGCCGCAGTTTGAAAACGGCATCGTACCTGAGGATCTTCTGTCCAACAAATATGGCCACGCGATCCACTTCTGGGATCTGCGCGCGCGCAAGAACGTCCAAACCATCGACCTGGGCGAAAACCACCAGATGGCGTTGGAGATTCGTCCCGCCCACGACCCGGCCAAGGATTACGGCTTCTGCGGCGTGGTGGTGGATACCACAAACCTCGAAGGCTCCATCTGGACATGGTGGCGCAAGGATGACGGCACATTCGAGGCCAAGAAAACCATCACCATCCCGCCGCAACCCGCCGCCGCCGATGATCTGCCCGAGCTTCTCAAAGGGTTCGAGGCGGTGCCGCCGCTGGTTACCGATATCGACCTCTCGCTTGACGACAAATACCTCTACGTCGCCTGCTGGGGCACTGGTGAGATGCATCAATACGATGTCTCCGACCCGATGAACCCCACGCTGGCCGGTAAGGTCGAACTGGGCGGCATCGTGGCCGATAAAAAACACCCCAACGGTCAGGATTTCGCCTATGGCCCGCAGATGGTGGAAATCAGCCGCGATGGTAAACGCGTCTATTGGACCAACTCGCTCTATTCCTCGTGGGACGATCAATTCTATCCCGACGATGAAGGCGGGCAGATGGTCATGGCCCATGTGGGCGAAAACGGCGGCCTGACCTTGGACAAGGATTTCTACGTGAACTTCCCCAAGGGCTACCGCGCGCACCAAATCCGGCTTGAGGGGGGCGATTGTTCCACCGATAGCTTCTGCTACCCCTCTGTCTGAACCATGCTGAACGGCGTCCCGGGCGTAACCCGGGACTTCTCGGCCAACCATGAGGCCCCGGGATGCGCCCGGGGCGGGCGGGCAGAACATATATGACAGGCGATATTTCGACGACGGCAGCCCTGTGGTGGGCCGTGGCCGCGTCAGGCATCTACCATGGGATCAACCCCGGCATGGGCTGGCCGCTGGCGGTGTCGGCGGCACTGATGGAAAGCCGGGCAGGGGCCCTGTACCGCGCGCTTCTGGCGCTGGCGGTGGGGCACATGCTGGCCATGGTGGTGGTGCTTTTGCCCTTCTCGCTCATGGTCACGCTGGTCGAATGGCAGCGTGAATTGCGCATTGCTGCTGCCTGTCTGGTGATTGGCCTCGGGATTTACCTTCTGATCAACCGCCGCCACCCAAGGTTTCTGGCCCGTGTGCCGCCCACAAGGCTGGCGCTTTGGTCCTTCCTTGCGGCCATGGCGCATGGGGCGGGGCTGATGCTGGTGCCGATCTACCTTGGCATCTGCGCCACGATTGACCAAAACGCAGGCCACAGCGCCGCTGCCGCCCTCATGGCGACGGATACAACCCGCGCGTTGATGGTGGCCCTGCTGCACACCCTTGCCATGGCCGCCTCGGGCGGGGCGGTGGCCATGGGCGTCTACTATTGGCTGGGCCTCAAGTTCCTCAAGAAAAGCTGGTTCAACCTTGATGTGGTCTGGGCGCTGAGCCTGATCATCGTCGGTGTCATCGCCCTGCTGATCCCGCATTGAACCCGCGCGCCGATCCCGGCAAACTGCGCAGAAAACCGAAGGAACCCCACGATGCCCAAACACCGCGTCCTGACCGAATTCGGCATGGGCACCTCGCTGCGCCGCCGCGACTATACCCAAGCCGCCAAGCGCGCCGTGCAAGATGCCCTCTGGCACAACTCCATCAACATTGCCGAGCTTTTCGGCTTCGATAAATCCGCCATGCTGATCGACGTCGAAGTGGCCGTGCAAGACCCCGACGCCGTGGATTGTGCAGCCGTGGCCGAGGTCTTCCCCTATGGCCAAGTCACCGTCACCGCCACCCACGGTGGCCTCGACATCCCCCGCCCGGAAGGTGAGGGCAACCCCACCGTCATCGCCAATGCCGCCATTTCCGTGGCCTTTGACATGGAGCGCCTGCAATGATCCGCCGCCGTGTGATTATCGAAATGGGCATGGGCAACGACCTGCACGGGATGGATTACCAAAAGGCCGCCACCCGCGCCATTCAGGATGCCATCCGCCATTCCACCCTGCCCATCTTCGGGGCCATCGGCATCAGCCACAGCCAAATGGAGGTGCAGGTGACCATCGGCGTGCAAGACCCCGAGGCGCTGGATTGCGCGGCACTGGCCAAAACCCTGCCGCGCGGACAAGCCAAGGTCACGGCGGTCAAAGGCGGGCAAAACGTGACCAACCCCGACAACGGCGAAACCTTGGTGATCGCCACGGCGGCGGTTGAGGCCTTCTTGCCTGAACAGTTTGGCAAGTGGCGGCAAAGCGGCTGAACTTGCCCGAGGTCGCAGTTGCCCCTATCATCCCGGCCACCCCGTTCAGGACCGCGCCAATGCCATTTCAAAAAGTCACGCCCGAGAAACTCTCGACGGCTGTCACCCGCCAGATCGAAAAGCTGATCCTCCGGGGCATCCTGCGCCCCGGCGAACGCCTGCCGTCCGAACGTGAACTGGCCGAAAAGCTGGGGGTCTCCCGCCCCTCCCTGCGCGAGGCTGTGGCCGACCTGCAAGACAAGGGCCTGCTTTCCAGCCGCGCGGGTGCAGGTATCTTCGTGGCCGATGTCCTGGGCAGCGCCTTTTCCCCCGCCCTGATCCGGCTTTTCGCCGACCACGACGAGGCCGTGTTCGATTACATCGCCTTCCGCCGTGATCTGGAAGGGCTGGCCGCCGAGCGCGCCGCGCGCTTGGCCTCGGACACCGACCTGCGCGTGGTGCAGACCGTCTTCGAAAAGATGGAAGCGGCCCACACCAAGCGCAGTCCCAAGACCGAGGCGCAGCTGGATGCCGAGTTTCACATGGCCATCATCGAGGCCAGCCATAACGTGGTCATGCTGCACATGATGCGCTCGATGTTCCAGCTTTTGCAGGAAGGCGTGTTCTACAACCGCCAAGTCATGTTCAAACAGCGCACCACGCGCGGCGCGCTTCTGGACCAACACCGCGCCATAAATGCAGCACTTCAAGCCCGCGATGGCAAAGCTGCCCGCGCCGCTGTCATCGCGCATCTTGACTATGTCGAGGCGTGCCTCACCGATCAGCAAAAGGCCGACCGCAACGAGGCCATCGCGCGCCAAAGGTTCGAACACGAACAATCACGCTAAGGGGCGAAAAAGGGGGCGCTCATCGCTTGCGCTCCTCGCGAGGAAGGCCGCAAGGCCTGATGAGCGCGCCCCCAAACTTTACTCGATGCCCATGCAATTGGCGTAATAGGTCACCGTCGCCGGCCAATC
The DNA here is from genome assembly GCF_913057115.1 of uncultured Roseovarius sp. Lineage (GTDB taxonomy): Bacteria > Pseudomonadota > Alphaproteobacteria > Rhodobacterales > Rhodobacteraceae > Roseovarius. Next base: position 50,590 of record NZ_CAJXNN010000001.1, on the reverse strand, counting down.
GCTGAAGATACCTTCGATGCCAACCTGTTTATGCAGGGTATCCAGCAGGGTGAAGTAATCGGCGTCCGTATCGGTGGTGTCCTTGACCGACTGGAAATACCACCCACCGCCATTGGTCAGCGGGCCAGACCGTTCCAGCGTCCAGGTGATCAGCTTCAAACCGGCCTCTTTCGCCGCCTTGGCATAGGCCGAGGGCACCATTTCCTCGCCTTCGGTGGTCACCAGCATCCACATCGGCGGCGCAATGTATTGCACGCCCATATCGGCAAGGTCCTGCATGCTGGGTTCAAAGGTCGCCGGGTCCATCGGATCGAACCCTTCGACACTATACCGCCCGTCCAGATAAACCGCCTGCTTGCCGAACTCCGGTTCGTTCTCGATCCAATAGAGCACATCATCAAGGTTAAAGCTCTGCGCCCAGACATCGGATGCCGGCACGCCCGCCGCCTTGTACTCGTCAATCAGCTTCTGGGCATAATCGGCCTGCGAAAACCCATCATGCGGCATCTCGACCGATGGGCTTTTCAGCTCAGGCGTGAATTTCGCGCCCAAATCCCGGAAGAGTTCGATCGACTCCGCATGGGTCATCAAGGTGCCCCCCTCGACCGAATAAAGATCGGTCCGCCAGCCGGCGGTGCCGTCCATGTAACCTTCGACCGTGGTGGCACTCTTGTCGGCGGCATCCATCTTGCCGGTCAGGGTCTTGAACTCGGCCAGCGTGATTTCCGATGTCCGGCACTCCGCCTTGGCCGGTTCATCACCCGAAGCAGGCGTAAAGGGCACAACACAGGTCTCGGCCAGATCGCTGGCCAGAATGTCGGTGGTTGTGTGCAGGTCGTTCTGCGCATGGCGGCAGACCAGTTCGTGGTCCTTGGTGAAGGTCACGTCACATTCCAGAATGCCCGCGCCCATCCGGGCGGCTGCGCGGTTCGATTCAACGGTATGCTCGGGGAACATCAAGGGCGCGCCCCGGTGCCCGATGGAAAAATCCGACCGCTTGGGGCTTTGGCCCAAACAGGCGCTCAGGCTGTCTTTCAACGCGCCCTCGGCCATACGGTCAATCAGGTAGGCAGGCCGCGGCCCATAGGTCAGTTGTTCGGCGGTGGCCGCCCCGGCCACGACCGAAAGCGCCAATACAGATGTCGTCACGAAACGCATGGAATCATCCCTCTTGTTGGTGTGTTGGCGCACCAAACAAGGGCTTCCCAAAACCCGCGTGACGCTTTTCCAAAACTTACGTGACAGGCAAAATGCGACGTGGAAATGCGTCGCATTCCGGCAAGCGGCGCGGCAAAACCCGGTGCAGCCTTCTTGAAAGGAGGCTGCCGATGAACACCCATTTCCGTGATCGCCGCAAGATTGACCCCACCCGTGGTGCCACGCTGGGCGATAACACCCCCAACGATGCTGACCGCGTGGAAATCGGGCCAACGCAACTGGCCTATGCGGAATGGGCGTCGGCGGGCCTGCAACTGCCCGACTTGCAGGCAATGCGCCGCTATCGCTGGCAACGTCTGACCCAACATATCGTTGACCGCGACTATGCGGGCCTGTTGATGTTCGACCCGCTCAACATCCGCTACGCCACCGACAGCACAAACATGCAGCTTTGGAACACCCATAACCCCTTCCGCGCGGTCCTGCTCTGTGCCGATGGCTACATGGTGATCTGGGATTACAAGAATTCGCCCTTCCTGTCCGAATTCAACCCGCTGGTCCGCGAACAACGCTCGGGCGCGGACCTGTTTTATTTCGACCGGGGCGATAAGGTCGATGTGGCCGCCGATACGCTGTCGAATGAAATCCGCGTGCTTCTGGAAGAACACGCGCCGGGCAACAAGCGCCTCGCCGTGGACAAGATCATGCTGCACGGGTTGCGCGCGCTGGAGGCGCAGGGGCTTGAGATCATGGAAGGTGAGGAAGTCACCGAAAAATCCCGCTCCGTCAAAGGCCCCGATGAAATCCTCGCCATGCGCTGCGCCTCGCATGCCTGCGAAGTGGCGGTGCATGAGATGGAGAAATTCGCCCGCGAGAACGTGCCCCTTGGTGGAACGTCCGAGGATGACATCTGGGCCGTGCTGCACGCCGAAAACATCCGCCGTGGCGGCGAATGGATCGAAACCCGCCTGCTCACCTCCGGGCCGCGCACCAACCCGTGGTTTCAGGAATGCGGCGGGCGCATCACCCAGAACAACGAGATCATCGCCTTCGATACCGACCTTGTCGGCAGCTACGGCATCTGCGTCGACATCTCGCGCACATGGTGGATCGGCGATCAAAAGCCGCGCCCCGATATGATCTATGCCATGCAACACGCGGTCGAACATATCCAGACCAACATGCAAATGCTCAAACCCGGCGTGAATATTCAGGATCTCAGCCGCAACACCCATGTTCTGGACGCCAAGTACCAACGCCAGAAATATGGCTGCCTGATGCACGGCGTGGGGCTGTGTGATGAATGGCCCCTCGTGGCCTACCCTGACCACATGGTCGAAGGCGCCTTCGATTATGAGCTTGAACCGGGCATGACCCTCTGTGTCGAGGCCTTGGTGGGCGAAGAAGGCGGTGATTTCTCGATCAAGCTGGAAGACCAGGTGCTGATCACCGAAGACGGCTTCGAGAACCTCACGAAATACCCGTTCGATCCCGAACTCATGGGCGGATAAGGCCTTTGCCTCAAGAGGCTTCGCTGAATGGCGGAGCCTTGGTATCGCTTGTGAACACCCTGTCGCGGCCGGCACTCTTGGCACGGTAGAGCGCCGCATCCGCCTGTGCCAAGGCGTCATCTAGCTCGCGCGCATTGACCAATGGCGCAACCCCGAAGCTCGCCGTCAGGCGATGAGCCTGACCATTCAAGATGATCGGAGCCTCGCGCAGTTTGGCGCAAAGCCGCTCGGCGGCGGCCTGGGCGTCGGCAAGGCTCACGTTGTGCAGCAGCACGACGAATTCCTCACCGCCGAAGCGCGCGATGATATCATCCTCGCGGCAGTTCCGTTTGAGACGCAGGGCAAACTGGCACAGGGCGCTATCGCCCGCCTGATGACCAAAGCGGTCGTTCACCGTTTTGAAGTGGTCGATGTCCACCACCATGATGGCCTTCGGCCCGGACGGAAGCTGCGCCACCTGCGCTTCGAAACTGGCACGGGTCGAGGCGCCGGTCAGGCTGTCGTGATTGACGGCATGCTCCAACGCCTGCGTCAGACGCTGCGTATCCAGCATCTGCAACCCGATGTAATAGGCAATCGGCGCAGCCAGCATCGCCGCCACGGCCGAGCCTGACACAAGCGTTCGCGCATAAACATCCGCAGGCTGTAACAGGCCGCGCAGCGCAAGGCTGCCCAATACCGCAAGCAGGCTGATCGCCAAGGCGAAAAGGGTGACATCCCTTCGTGTTCTGAGGCGTATCTTCATGGCCCCTCCAATCTCCACGAGGAGAAGGATGCCGGCCCTTGCGTTAACAAATCCCTGCCGGACGCGGTTAAACTGCGGTCAATTCCGCTCAAGTTTTCACCGGTTTCAAGCCCTCTCGGAGATCACCTTGCCGTGACGCGACTGACACATCGCTGGCACCAAAAGGTCCGAACCCATACCCTTGGATGCACAAGCGACCCAAGGAAAGGGCCCATGCCAACCGAACGTTTCACCTTCACAGGCCATTCCGGCCATACTCTCGCCGCACGTTTGGACATGCCGGACGGCCCGCATCTTGCCACGGCGCTGTTTGCCCATTGCTTTACCTGCTCCAAAGATATTCCCGCCGTGCGCCGCATCGCGGCGCGCCTCGCGGGAGCGGGGATCGCGGTTTTGCGCTTCGATTTCACCGGGCTGGGCCATAGCGAAGGGGAGTTCGCCAATACCTCCTTCACCTCGAATATCGAGGATTTGCAGCACGCCGCCACGGCCCTCGCCAACCGCAACATGGCCCCCAGCCTTTTGATCGGGCATTCGCTGGGTGGGGCCGCCGTTTTGGCGGCGGCCAAACGCATCGACAGCGCCAAGGCCATCGTCACCATCGGGGCGCCGTCGGACCCGGAACATGTGACCCATAATTTCGATGAGGCCCTCGACCAGATCGAAGAACAGGGCCGCGCCGAAGTTCACCTTGGCGGGCGGCCCGTGACCATCGGCAAGGGCTTTGTTGAAAGCGTGAAGGGCGAAACCCTGCATGACGACATCGCCAACCTCCGCCGCGCGCTTCTGGTGCTGCACGCCCCGCGCGACGAGATCGTCGGTATCGAGAACGCCGCCGAGATTTTCAAGGCCGCCAAACACCCCAAGAGCTTTGTCACACTGGACGAGGCGGACCACCTGATCTCGGATCCTTCCGATGCCGAATACGCCGCCGAGGTCATCGCCGCATGGGCCACGCGTTACCTCGACCTTGCACCGCCTGCGCCGCCCCCCGGCGCGCCCGAGGGCATCGTGCGCGTGTCCGAGGCCGACCCAAAGGGCTTCCTGCAAGATGTCAACGCGGGGTCAGAGCATCACCTTCTTGCTGATGAACCCGAGGCCTATGGCGGCACTGATCGCGGCCTGTCGCCCTACGGCTTCCTGTCGGCGGGGTTGGGGGCCTGCACTTCGATGACCATCCGCATGTACGCCCGCCGCAAGGGCTGGCCCCTGCGCCACGTCAGCGTCGATGTGAGCCATGACAAGGTCCATGCTCAGGATGCGAATTCGCGTTCTGATGCCAAGGCCGACAAGTTTACCCGCGTGGTGCGCCTTGAGGGCGACCTGTCCGAGGATCAACGCGCAAAACTGATGGAAATCGCTGACAAGTGCCCGGTGCACCGGACATTGGAACGCAGTTCGACCGTTGTGACCGAGGAGGGGTAAGGGGGCCGTTTTCTTGCAAAGAAAACGGATCGAAATCTTTTCAAGATTTCGTATGCGCCCCCGGCAGTCGTGGTGTCCAAACCCGTCCGAAGCGCCTTACCTCGAAATCTCCGACAGAATATCCCGGGCTGCCTTTGCCGGGTCCGGTGCAGCCCAGACCGGACGCCCCACGACGATATGATCGGCCCCGTCATGCAACGCCTGCGCGGGTGTCGCCACCCGCTTCTGATCGCCCAGTGCCGCGCCCGCCGGGCGCACACCCGGGGTCACGATCAAGCGGCCATCGGCCTCGGGCAGGGCGCGGATCATCGCCGCCTCTTGCGGGCTGGCGATCACGCCATCGGCCCCTGCCTCGAAGGCGCGGCCCGCGCGTTCGGCCACCAGATCGCGAATATCCCCGGGTTTGATCAGACCTGCATCCAGATCGCCGCGGTCCAAAGAGGTCAGAATGGTCACAGCCAGAATCTTGGTTTGGCTGCCGCTTGCGCCTTCCTGCGCGGCGCGTACCACATGCGGGTCGCCATGGACCGTGAGAAAATCCAGATCGAACTGCGCCAGACCGCGCACTGCTGCCTCGACAGTGGCCCCGATATCGAACAGTTTCATATCGAGGAAAATGCGCTTGCCGTGATCTTGCTTGAGTTCATTGGCAAGCGCGAGGCCCCCACCAGTCAGCATCCCCAAGCCGATTTTGTAGAAGCTCACCGCATCGCCCAAACTCTCGGCCAGTTGCAGCCCCTCAAGGGCGTTCGGCACATCAAGGGCAACGATCAGACGGTCGTCAGGGGCATGGGACATGGGCAAGGGCCTTCTCGCGGGTGGATTGCGCGGCCCTTGTCGCGGCCTGCCCGGCCCGCGTCAAGCCTGTTGCATCGCGCGGTCAAGCGCATCCGGTGCAAGGGTGACCCGTGTCTGGCCGCTTCGCACCTCGGGCATGAAGCGGATTTGGCGCATGACATCCTGCATCAACGTTTCGATAAAGCCGCGCCTGTCGCCGTCCCGATCATCCGAGGCCGTGGCCTCGATGGTCATACTGCCCGCGTCTGTCCTCAAGGTCACGGTCGCGTTGACTCGCCCGGTTTCAGGGCAATTTCGAAGCGCTGCCAGCTCGACATCCAATATGTGCATATAACCCCTTGATGACCTGCATGGTCATCGCATCACTCACTACAAACACGCATGTCTTAAACGCGGTGGCTCTTGGAAACGAGGTGAATTCCAAAAGCGCTTTCCCCGCTCCGGAAAGATGTCAGGCCTTAGGCGGCGACACCGTTTTTCACACCAAGACCGGGATCAAGCCGTGTCAGATCGGGCCTCACCATGCGCAAACAATCCGCCTTGGCGTTCTGGTGCGCGGAAAGGCCCCGCCGGGTCAGGGCGCGGCTGATCGTGTCGAATTCCTCCGTCAGCGGGGCGGCCATTTGCACCGGGTAGGTATAGTCCATCCCGCCGTCACACACATGAACGAGCGCGGTGAAGCCGGGCACCTCGGGAGCGTATTGAACGCGGCTCAGGATCACTTTCGGCATGGTCATTGGTCTGTCCTCGCGGGCCTGTGGATAACATTGTGGATAGGTGGTGCGGCCTGGCGCGGCTTTCAGGGGGAATCACGAAAAAGTTTTCGCAAAACCACATCGGTGGCGGGATTTGGCCAAGCAATCCTTGAAGATCACGCGCCCGTTACCCATTTCAATGGTCGAGGTCCCCGACCGTCCCATGCCTAATACTGGGTGGGCAACCCGGGGGAACGCTTGGAAAAAGGAGAACTACCATGGACTTCGAAAAGTTCACGGAACGGTCGCGCGGTTTCATTCAGGCCGCCCAGACCATCGCGATGCGCGAAAGCCATCAGAAACTCGCCCCCGAACACCTGCTCAAGGCCCTGCTCGATGACCCCGAAGGTCTGACCAGCAACCTGATAAAACGCGCCGGCGGCAAGCCCGAGCGCGTGACCCAAGTGCTTGATCTGGCGCTGGGCAAAATCCCGCAAGTCACCGGCGATGCGGGCCAAACCTACATGGATCAACAAACCGGCAAGGTGCTCTCTGAGGCACAAAAACTGGCCGAAAAGGCCGGTGACAGCTTTGTGCCCGTCGAACGCATCCTGACCGCCCTCGCGGTGGTCAAATCCCCGGCCAAGGACGCGCTGGACCAAGGCGGCGTCTCGGCGCAATCGCTGAACGAGGCGATCAACGATATCCGCAAGGGCCGCACCGCCGATAGCGCCTCGGCCGAAGATACCTATGAAGCACTGGAAAAATACGCCCACGACCTGACCCGCGCCGCCGAAGAAGGCAAGATCGACCCGATCATCGGCCGCGACGATGAGATTCGCCGCGCCATGCAGGTCCTGTCGCGCCGCACCAAGAACAACCCGGTGCTCATCGGCGAACCGGGCGTCGGTAAAACCGCCATTGCCGAGGGCCTCGCCCTGCGCATCGTCAACGGCGACGTGCCCGAATCCCTGCAAAACAAGAAACTCCTGGCGCTCGACATGGGCGCGCTCATCGCCGGGGCCAAATACCGCGGCGAATTCGAAGAGCGCCTGAAATCCGTCCTCAACGAGGTGACCGCCGCCGCCGGTGAAATCATCCTCTTCATCGACGAAATGCACACCCTCGTCGGCGCCGGTAAAACCGATGGCGCGATGGATGCCGCCAACCTCATCAAACCCGCCCTTGCGCGAGGGGAGTTGCACTGCATCGGCGCCACCACCCTCGATGAATACCGCAAGCACGTCGAAAAAGACGCGGCCCTCGCCCGCCGCTTCCAACCGCTTGTGGTCGAGGAACCCACCGTCGAAGACACCATCTCGATCCTGCGCGGCATCAAGGAGAAATATGAGCTTCACCACGGCGTGCGCATCTCCGACTCGGCGCTGGTGACAGCGGCGCAACTCTCGCACCGCTACATCACCGACCGCTTCCTGCCCGACAAGGCCATTGACCTTGTGGACGAGGCCGCCTCGCGCCTGCGTATGGAAGTGGACAGCAAACCCGAAGAACTCGACGCGCTCGATCGCGATATCCTGCAAAAGCAGATCGAGGCCGAAGCCCTGCGCAAGGAAGACGATGCTGCCTCCAAGGACCGGCTGGACAAGCTGGAAAAGGAACTGGCCGACCTACAGGACAAATCCGCCCAGATGACCGCGCAATGGCAGGCCGAACGCGATAAGCTCGCCTCCGCCCGCGACATCAAGGAACAGTTGGATCGCGCCCGCATCGACCTTGAAAACGCCAAACGCGCCGGCGACCTCGCCAAAGCGGGGGAGCTGTCCTATGGCGTCATCCCGCAGCTTGAAAAGCAACTCTCCGAGGCCGAAGAGGCCGAGGACAGCGATGTCATGGTCGAAGAGGCCGTGCGCCCCGAACAGATCGCAAGCGTGGTGGAACGCTGGACAGGTATCCCCACCGCCAAGATGCTGGAAGGCGAGCGCGAAAAATTGCTCGGCATGGAAGACAACCTGCACCGCCGGGTGATCGGACAGGACGCCGCCGTCAAGGCCGTGGCCAACGCCGTGCGGCGGGCGCGCGCGGGGCTCAATGACGAAAACCGCCCGCTGGGGTCGTTCCTCTTCCTCGGGCCGACAGGCGTGGGTAAGACCGAGCTGACCAAGGCCGTGGCCGAATTCCTCTTTGACGACGACAGCGCCATGGTCCGCATCGATATGTCGGAGTTCATGGAGAAACACTCGGTCGCCCGCCTGATCGGTGCGCCCCCGGGCTACGTGGGCTACGACGAAGGCGGTGTGCTCACCGAGGCCGTGCGCCGCCGCCCCTACCAGGTGGTGCTTTTCGACGAGGTGGAAAAAGCGCATCCGGAAGTCTTCAACGTGCTTCTGCAAGTGCTGGATGACGGCGTGCTGACCGACGGGCAAGGCCGCACCGTGGACTTCAAGCAGACGCTGATCATCCTGACGTCGAACCTCGGCTCACAGGCGCTTAGCCAACTGCCCGACGGCTCGGATGCGGCAGACGCCAAGCGCGACGTGATGGATGCGGTCCGCTCGCACTTCCGGCCCGAGTTCCTCAACCGGCTGGACGAGATCGTGGTCTTCGACCGCCTCACGCGCGACCAGATGGACGGCATCGTCGATATCCAGATGGCCCGCCTGCTCAAACGCCTGGCCAGCCGCAAGATCACGCTGGAGCTGGACGACGCCGCGCGCAAATGGCTGGCCGATGAAGGCTATGACCCGGTCTATGGCGCAAGGCCGCTGAAACGGGTGATCCAGAAGGCCCTGCAAGACCCGCTGGCCGAGTCGCTTCTGGCCGGGGATATCCTCGACGGGGCGACCGTCCCGGTCACCGCCGGAGCCGAGGGCCTGATCATCGGCGACCGCGTCGGGTCAACCAAGCAGGACCCGCCGCAAGACGCCGTGGTCCACTAAACCTTTGAGCCCCCGCCCCGCGCGGGGGTTTTCATATTGTGCGCGCTGCGCGCGCGCTTGATATCTCGTCATCGGCCTCCGGCCTCTTCCTCGGGTGCCTCCGGCGGGGATATTTGGGGCCAGAAGAAGACATGAACGCATCAATCTTCTTCTGTTCTAAAATATCCTGGGGGAGTCGCCCGAAGGGCGGCGGGGGCAAAGCCCCCTATCTACATCTGCTCATAACGTAACATGCGATAGTCGCGCATCCGCTGTTGGTGCTGGTGTTCCAGAAATTCTTCTCGGCTGTTGTCGGCCTCTTCCAGCCGTTTGAAATCCCGGTGACTCACCCAAGCGCCCACAGGTTCGCCGTGGCGGGTGACGAGGATGCGATCGCCTGTGGTGAGGTGGTGATCCATATATGCCCGAAACCGGGTGCGGAATTCGTTGCTAAGAACTTCGATGAACATGGCTTTGCCTCTTGTCGTGCTGAGGTAGCATGTCTGGAAAAGGTTAATATGGGCCATGTGCACCGTACGGTTGGCCTGTTTCGTACGACTCGTACGGTGCATTTTGGAAAGGGGCCGGTTTTCGTACGAAAATGGCCCCTTGAGCGTACGACTCGTACGAAATTATCCGCCGCGCACCGTGTCGATCATCAGTTGCACGTTGTCGGGGTCGGCATCGGGGGTGATCCCGTGGCCAAGGTTGAAGATATGCGGGCCATTTTTGAAGGCGTCCACGATGTGGCGGGTTTCGCGCACAAGGTCGTCACCACCCGTAACCATATGTCTTGACGCAAGATTTCCCTGTACGCAGCCCGAGGTTTGCACATTCGCGGCCCCCCATTCGGGGCTCACCGAATCGTCCAGCGCAACACAGTCCGCCCCAGTTTTTTCGTGGAATCCTATGTACTTATCCCCGGCCTGCCTTGGGAAGGCGATGATCGGAATATCGCCGTGGCGGGCCTTGAGTTCGGCAATGATGCGTTTCGCCGGGGCGGTCGCGTAATTGTCGAAATCTTCACCTTTCAGTGACCCGGCCCAGCTGTCGAAAAGCTTGACGCATTCGGCACCTGCCTCAATCTGGGCCGAGAGGTATTCGATGGTGGCTTCGGTCAGACGCTCCAGCAGCGCTTCGAAAAGGTCTTTGTTTTCAGCCTTCAGCGCATGGGCTGGGCCTTGATCGGGGGTGCCTTGCCCGGCGATCATATAGGTAGCCACCGTCCAGGGCGCGCCGGCGAATCCGATGAGCGTGGTTTCCTTGGGAAGTGCTGCGGCAAGGTTACGCACGGTTTGGTAAATCGGATTTAGGGTTTCGTGGATATCGGACGCCGGTTTCAGGGCCTTGAACCCCGCCTCATTGGTGATTGTCGAAAGCCGTGGGCCTTCGCCGGTGACAAACCACAGATCCGCGCCCAAGGCCTGCGGCACAAGCAAGATGTCGGCAAAAAGAATGGCCGCGTCAAATCCATAACGGCGGATCGGTTGCAGGGTGACTTCAGTGGCTAAGTCACTGTTATAACACAAGGAAAGGAAGTCGCCCGCTTCCGCGCGCGTGGCCTTGTACTCGGGCAGATACCGCCCTGCCTGCCGCATCATCCAGATGGGCGGTGTCTCAAGCGTTTCGCCCGCGAGGGCCCTCAGGATCGTCTTATGCGCGGTCATGGTGTTCCTCCGTTTGGCAAGGTGGTCACCCCATGGCGACACAATGTCAAGCATCCGCCGCTTGTCAGGGCGCTGGGACATGGCTAGACCCATGCCATGACACGCGATTTACCGACCCCCGATACCCCGATGAAGCTGGGCACCCGTGGTTCTCCGCTGGCTCTTGCGCAGGCCTATGAGACCCGTGACAGGCTGTCCGCCGCTTTCGACCTTCCTCAAGAAGCCTTTGAAATCGTTGTGATAAAAACAACGGGCGACAAGGTGATTGACCGTCCGTTGAAAGAGATCGGCGGCAAGGGTCTGTTCACCCGCGAGATTGAAGATGCGATGCTCAAGGGGGATATCGACATTGCGATTCACTCGATGAAGGATATGCCGGTCTTGCAGCCCGAGGGGTTGGTTCTGGATACCTATCTGCCACGTGAAGACGTGCGCGATGCTTTTGTCTCGCCGCATGTCACATCACTGGCCGAGCTTGAGGAGGGGGCCAAGGTGGGCACCTCATCCTTACGGCGCAAGGCGCAGGTTTTGGTGAAGTATCCCCATTTGAATGTGGTTGAATTTCGCGGTAACGTACAGACACGATTGAAGAAATTGGATGATGGCGTGGCCGCCTGTACCTTTCTTGCCATGGCCGGCCTCAATCGTCTGGATCGTGCCGATGTGGCCACTGCCGCGGTTGAGCCTGACGTGATGCTGCCCGCCGTGGCCCAAGGAGCCATCGGGATCGAACGGCGGATGGATGACACCCGTACCGCCGATATGCTGGCGGCAATTCACGACAAGGTCACGGGCCAACGGCTCGCCGCCGAACGGGCCTTCCTCGCCGCACTTGATGGGTCGTGTGAAACGCCCATTGCAGGCTTGGCGGAACTGGATGGTGGCACGCTGCGCCTTCGTGGTGAGGTGCTGCGCCCGGACGGGTCGGAAGCGCTTTCCGATGACCAGTCCGCGCCGATCGAAGATGGTCCCGACCTTGGCCGCGAGATGGCTGTAAAGCTATTGGAACAGGGTGGACCCGGATTCTTCGACTGGCGCGACTAATCGTCAGGCAGTACTTTCCCGGGGTTCATGATGCCCTGAGGGTCAAGAGCCTGTTTGATCGCGCGCATCGCCTTGAGGGCCGTCGGGTTCTTGTGCCGGGACATGGCGGGCTTCTTGGTCAAGCCAACGCCATGTTCGGCGGAGAAACTCCCGCCCAAGGCAATCGCGGTGTCATCCACCATATCCTTGATTTTCTTTAAGGTTTCAGGGTCATCCGTGCTGGGCCATGCGGCGAAGTGCAGGTTGCCGTCGCCAAGGTGTGCCACGCACATCGGAAGGAGGTCAGGATCAAGTGACAGCGCGTTTTCGGTGATCTGCTCAAGCAGCTCCTGCATCTTGTCCAGTGGCACGGCGATATCGTTGTCGACCAAGGGTTGCCTTAAACGCGCCACCTCGGCCGAGGCTTCGCGCCGCGCCCACATTTCTTGGCGTTGCGCATCTGATTGGGCGACGGCGGCATCCAGAATGGCACCCTGCTCGAACAAGCGGCCCAAGACCTCCTCGAGGTGGGCGGTGACGGGCACCTGACCATCCGGGCCGGGGGTGGCCTCGCGCGGGGAAAGGGCACCGACCTCAACCAGAATGTTGATGTCGTACGCCTCATCGAAGGGCGCGCGTGCCTCGGGGAAGCGCTCAAGATAGGCCTGCATGTAAACCTGCGGCATGAATTCAAAGGCTTCGACCGCGCCGCCGGTTTCCTGTTGTAAAATGTTGAGCAGGGTCAGCGCATCTTTGAGTGACGGGGCGGCGACCATGGCTGTGGCATAGGCTTTGGGCTTGGGGTGCAGCTTGAGCACAGCCGCCGTGATGATGCCCAATGTCCCCTCGGCTCCGATCAGCAGATCGCGAAGGTCATAGCCGGAATTGTCCTTGTGCAACTCACTCATCAAATCCACGACTTCGCCGGTGGGCAGGACGGCCTCGATACCAAGGCAGAGGTGCCGCGTATTGCCATAGCGCACCACGTTCGATCCGCCCGCATTGGTCGACAATGCTCCGCCGATCATGGCGGAGCCCCGGGCGCCAAAGGTCAGGGGAAAGATCAAATCATGCTCTTCGGCTGCGCTGTGGATATTGGACAGGACAGCGCCCGCTTCGACAATCGCCACCTTCGCCTCTGGACGGATTTCACGAATCGCCGACAGGCGATCCAGGGACAGCATGAGTGCCCCTTCGGCGCTGCTCCCTTCGACAAGGCCGGTATTCCCTGAAACCGGCACAACGGGAGTCGCGGTATGATTGGCCCATTGGACCACTTTGGCGACTTCTTGGGTGTTTGCGGGCCTTACGACGGCAAGCGGCGTCCAATGTGCGTGACCCGGCCAGTCGCGTGACCATGGCGCGGCCTCTTCGCCTGTCTTTACGTAGTCCGGGCCAAGAATGTCGCGAAGATCGTCAAGGTTTCTGGACGTGTCTGTGTGATGTGTCATAGGTGGAAAATGCTTGAGCTTGGCGCAGGACACAAGCTGCATTGGACGAAGGCATTGCCCGGTCTACATATCGAGCGACGGAATTTCATTCTGGAGTGACCCATGCCGATGCATTCTCGCCGCCGATTTCTGGGCACCGCCTGCCTGTGGGCCGGACTCTCGACCATACCGGCTGTAGCGGCTGACCGATCTTGGCGCTTCGACTCGATTGATGGCGGGGTACTTTCGTTTTCCGATTGGGCTGGCCAGCCTGTGCTTGTCGTGAACACGGCTTCACGTTGTGGGTTCACCAAGCAATACGATGGGCTTCAGGCTCTTTATGACGAGTACCGCGATCAAGGGTTGGTCGTATTGGCTGTCCCCTCACAGGACTTCAAGCAAGAGTTTGCCAGCGATGAACAAGTCGCTGAGTTTTGTGAGGTGAATTTCAATCTGACCTTACCGATGACGACAATTACCCGCGTACGCGGCCCCGAAGCACATCCGTTTTACAAGTGGCTTGCAGAGGCAGAGGGGTTCACTCCAAGCTGGAACTTCACCAAGGTTCTGATTGGTCCAGATGGCAAGGTCGTTAATGTCTGGGGGTCGGCAACTCGGCCCCGCGCCCAAGCGATTACACGCGCGATCGAGCCGCTGCTGAACAGAAGCTGAGCCGCCTGGCGAAAACCACGATTTTGGCACTTGACCTGACGCGCGCCCTGTCTTACCTACCGCCACGGTTTGGCGGAGTAGCTCAGGTGGTTAGAGCAGCGGAATCATAATCCGCGTGTCGGGGGTTCAAGTCCCTCCTCCGCTACCAAAATCCCGAGATTGCTAGGTTTCAGCGCCCAAGGAATATTTGGGCGCTCAGGTCCGTTCACAGCAGCAACCCAATAGGGTCAGCCAATGCTTTGGTCCGGACTTGTCGTAAAACTCCAGCCGCGAACGGGCACCAATAATTTCGTGTGCTTTCACAAGGAATAGCTTTGCAATGCAATCGTGCAACGGCATGATGTGGACGGGCATTCTTTGAAAGAAAGGTTATCCATGTCCGACAAGTGTTCTTCGACGGCCATGCTCGACGACGATCGCGTACGTGTAACGCGGTTCGATTTTGAGCCCGGGCAAGAGACCGGCTGGCACCGGCATGAATACGATTATGTCATCACGGCGCTCACGGATTGTCATATGCGGCTGGAGTTGCCGGGAGGAGAGTGGCAGGACGTGACCGTCCGTGCCGGAGACGCTTACCGTCGAAGCGAAGGCGTCGAGCACAATGTCATTAACGCAGGCACGGCCGCCATGGCCTTTGTCGAGATCGAATTGAAATAGGTTCAGGCGTGTCCTGCGTCCGACGATAACGCCAAGGCGCTAATGCCCAGTTTCTTGAGCGATGCTTCCCATTTCTGGGTGTCACTGGTTTGAAAAACCAAGGCATGGTCGGCCTCGCAGGTGAGCCAACCGTTCTGGGCGATTTCGGCTTCCACTTGTCCGGGCCCCCAACCCGCATAGCCAAGCGCCATGATGGCCTTTCCCGGGCCACGCCCCTCGGCGAGGTCCTCAAGAATATCCAGCGTGGCGGTCATCGCGAACTCTTCGTTCACGTCCAGTGTGGAAATCGAGGAGTGATAGCCATAGTCATGTAAGACAAAGCCGCGGCCGTGTTCGACCGGACCGCCGAAATGCACTTGGATGTCACGCGTGTCCGGGGTTGGCTTGATTGACAACTGCTCCAGCAAATCGCGAAGGTGCAAATCGCCTGTTGGCTTGTTGATGACCAATCCCATGGCGCCTTCTTCGGAATGCGCACAGACGTAAATCACCGCATGGGCGAATCGCGGGTCGCCCATGCCGGGCATGGCGATCAGTAGCTTTCCTGTCAGGTCAATCTGGTCAGTCACGGGATGCTCTGTTCTCTGGCTTACCTCCTAAAGAATGGGGGTAGCGTGGCTACAGTGCAAGCATGCGATGCGACATACTCGCGACTTCTCGCCGGAAAGTGAGTTGGCATTTCAATGGGAATCCCCCATTTGAAAGGCATGATTAGAAAACTCTCTGCTATTTGCGTGGCTCTTGCAGGTGCCTTTGCGCCCCCTGTGCATGCCAATCCTGCCGCCGATCTGGTTGAGGCCAGTATCCTGACAGGATGGCGTGCTACGGATGGGCGCCATGTCGCTGCCCTTCATCTGGAACTTCAGGACGGTTGGAAAACCTATTGGCGCGCGCCCGGCGATGCGGGCATTCCGCCGCGCTTCAACTGGTCAGGGTCGCGCAATTTGTCGGATGTGGCGATCACATGGCCAACACCCCGTACTCTGTCCCAAAACGGGGTGCGCACTATCGGATATGCCGATTCCCTGACGTTGCCGATACATTTTACGCCAAAGCAGGCAGGGCAGGCGATCAATCTGGATGGCACGCTTGAACTGGGGCTGTGCAAAGATGTGTGCCTGCCTTTGACCCTGAGCATCTCGCAAGATCTTCCTCAGGCAGGCGGTAAGCGTGATCCGCGCATCGTGGCGGCGCTTGCGGCGCGACCGTACTCGGCCCGGGAAGCAGGCGTTGGACGCGTTGTTTGTTCCGTATCGCCGATAGAAGATGGGATGCGCCTGCGCGCCGAGATTGACGTCAAGCGCCAAGGCCGTGACGAGATCGCCGTCATTGAGACGGACAACCCGCAAATCTGGGTGGCACAGGCCAGAACGACCCGGCAGAATGGGCGGCTTGTGGCTGAAACGGAACTTTATCACGTCGAAGGCGACAGCTTCGCACTCAATCGGGATGGTCTACGGATAACCGTTCTTGGCGGTGGTCAGGCCGTTGATATTCAGGGTTGTCCGGCACGCTGATCGGCCCGGCTCCGGCCGGTCAGGGACAGCCCCGCGTAAAGCCCCAGAACGATCAGCGCCGCACCGGTGATGAATATTGCCAAGGCGGCGGGCATCGCGGGCAATTCCTCAAGCATTGGGGCGAGCGAGGTCAGGACCGCCGGCAGGGTGCCTGACACAAGGGTGGTGCCCATGGTCGCGACCAGCCAAGCCATGATCGCCACCCCACCCAAGGCGACTGTTCTGCGAACCGCCGGTACCGGCGCGCGCAGACTACGCTTCAGGGCGTTTGTCTGGCGTGCCACGTCCTGCTGCATCGCAATGAGGGCAGGCACCACCAACAGGACCACGACAACCCCGAACCCAAGACCGTAAACCAATGTGATCACGGTGGGTTTCAGGAACTGCGCCTGTTGCGAGCCTTCGAAAAGCAAGGGCATCAAACCAAGAACAGTTGTCGCTGTCGTCAGGAAAACGGGCCTGAGCCGGTCAACCGCCCCGTCGATGATCCCGGGGAAAAGCCCACGGTCCCGGGCGTGTTCGTCGATTGTCGTGACCAGAACGATCGAGTCGTTGATGATAATACCTGTCATACCCAACAGTCCCACAACCGTGAACATGCTCAGCGGCACATCCCATGCATTATGCCCATAGATCGTGCCAACCAAGCCGAAGGGAATGATCGCCATCACCACAATGGGCCGTGTCCAGCTTGAAAAGACCCATGCCAGAACAAGGTAAATGCCGGTCAGGGTCAGGATCAGGCCAAGACGCGCATCAGCCAGAAATTCACTCTCCTGCTCGCTCAGGCCCGACAGCCGCCATTCGACCTGCTGTTCGCTGGCAATCCGGGGCAGTATCTCGGTTTCGAGGGCTTCGTTGATTTCACTCGCGCGGGCCGGATCATCTTCCGAGATGTCCCCGGTCACATTGATCAAGCGGATGCCGTTTTCTCGCCGCACGGTGGAAAACCCGGTGCGCTGCTCCACGCTTACCAAATCGGCAAGTGGCACATAGGCGCCTTGCGGCGTGCGCAACTGCATGCGTTCAAGGAAATCGGCGGTGAGCTCATCTTCGGGCAATTCCACACGAATCTCGGCGCTGCGTGGGCCAAGCGGGTATGTCGCCGCCTCGATACCGTTCAGACGGTGGCGCATCACACGGCCCAAGCCATCTATGGTAAAGCCAAGCGCTTGACCCTGTGGCGTCAGCTCAAGGATAAGCTCCTGTTTGTCGTAGGCCAGATTGTCTTGGACGCCCGACACCTCCGGATAGCGCGACAAAGCCTCTTTCAAGGCTTCGGATGCGGCCTTGAGGGTCTCGGCGCTTGCCCCGTAAAACTCCACGTCCAAGGCATCCCCCCCGGGCCCTGAGCGCCACCCTCGGAAGCTGACGGTTTCGGCCAGCGGATGATGCTGCACGCGTTCCTGCAACTCGCCGACAAAGGCAAAGCTGGAATAAGGCCGCAGGTCGGCATCAATCAATTCTATCGCAATGCCGCCCAGTTGATCGGGTTCCTTGGTGTCGGCACCTGCCAGACCATAACCCGTATTCCCGCCGACCTGCGCCATCACGTAGTCCAATGGATTGCGGCCATGGCGTTCTTCGTACTCGGCGCCCAATTCCTCGGTTGCGCGTTGCAATTCGCGCATCATCTCAAGCGAGTCTTCGCGCGTGGCACCCGGCGCCATGGCAAAATTTCCGGTGACGCTACCGCGCTCGGGTGCGTTGAAGAAACGCCATTGCACGTCGCCCTGCACGAAAACGGCGACCTGCGAGGCGAGAATGGCAATCACGCCGGCCATGACGGGGTATCGCAGGCGGATCACCCACGCCATGAAAGGCCGGAACAAGGCCTCGCGGACCCAGACGAATCCGTGGTTCACCACGCGGCTTGGGGCGTCGTACCAGTGCCGCTTGTGCGCATGGCTCAGGGAATGGGACATATGATGCGGCAGGATGAGGAAGCATTCCACCAGTGATGCGGTCAAAACGGCGATCACGGTGAACGGAATGTCGATGATCAAATCGCCAAAGCGGCCACCAACGGCGGTCAGCCCGAAAAACGCAATCAGTGTTGTCAGCGTGGCAGAAAACACCGGAAGGGCCATCCGCTGTGCCGCGCGTTCAGCGGCAACCACCGGAGCTTCCCCGAACTTTCGATAGCGCGCGTCGGCATGTTCGCCCACCACGATGGCGTCATCCACCACGATGCCAAGGGTAATGATAAGGGCAAAAAGCGAAACCATGTTGATCGTCAGCCCACCGATATACATCAGGGCAATCGCCGCCAGCATCGCCACCGGAATACCCGCCGCCACCCAAAAGGCCGTTCGGGCGTTGAGAAACATGAACAAAAGCGCCACGACAAGCGCCAGCCCCGTGATCCCGTTGTCCAAGAGCGTATCCAGCCGCCCGGAAATCGCCTCTGAGCGGGTGCGGATCAATTCGATATTGACCCCCTCCGGCAGGGTCCGCTCCATCGCCGCGGCAATTTTGGCCACTTCCTCCTGGATGGCGATGGCATCGCCGCGCGCCGACCGGTCTACCCGGATCGACATGGCGGGGTCATCGCCCACGAAATAGCTCAGGTCCCGTGTGATCCCTTCGACTCGCACGTCGGCCACATCGCCAATGGTCAGCGAAGACCCATCCGGGTTCGAGCGTAGGACAATCGCCGCAATCTGATCGGGTTGGCGCTTTTCGACGCCCGTTCGCACCCGCGTATTGGCGCCTTTTACATCGCCTGCGGGGTCGGCATCCACTTCGCCGGCAATGACTTCGGCGATCTCGGCCATGGTGACGTCGTGCGACATAAGTTCGGTCGAGGTGACTTCAACAATCGTCTTCGGTGCGGCAACCCCTCTTACCGTTGTCCGTGTGACGCCTGCATTGAAAAGCCGCGTGACGAGTTCATCGGCAAAAAGGCCAAGCTGCTCGGGCGCGACTGGCCCGGTAATGACGATATCTGTCACCCTGTCCCGCCACGCCCCACGGCGAACCTGCGGTTCTTCGGCTTCTTCGGGCAGCGTGGTGATGGCATCGACCGCTGCTTGCACTTCGTCCGCGGCGCGGCCCATGTCCCAGCCGGGCTCGAATTCAAGCTCGACGCTGGCGCGGTTTTCGCGGCTGGTGGCGCTACTGCTTTCGACGCCTTCCACGGCAAGAAGCGCGGGCTCCAATACCTGCACAATGGCAGCATCCACATCTTCGGCGCTTGCCCCGTCCCAGATGACCGAAACACTCACGCTGTCAACGATTACGTCAGGGAAAAACTGCGCCCGCATCTTGGGGGCGGCCGCAAGGCCCAGCACCACCAGGACCACCAACAAAAGGTTTGCCACGGTCCTGTGGCGCGTGAAGTAAGACAATAGCCCACCGGCGCGGGCCGGGATCTGGCGTGCCATGGCTTAGCCCCCCATGCGGGTTTCAAGCCGCGTGACCATGCCGGCAGGGACCTTGGCCTGTTCCAGCTGAGCCAGCAGGCGGGACTTTTCCTCGCGCCCCATGTCAGTGCTGTCGCGCACGAACTCGATCAGGCGGGCGCGGCGCTCATCGCTGAGGTCCATCAAATCGTTGCTGTCGGCCTCGGATTGCTGCCGCAGCGGTCGCACCTTGATGCCCGCTCCCAGAAGCGGAGATCGTTGCGCGACAACTTCGCGGCCGGAAAGGCCATCGGCCCGGACAAGGATATCATCGCCCTGCCGTCGCAGAAGTTTCACCGGCATGGATTCAAGCCTGTCTTCCGAGGTCAGAACCAATACGTTGCCTTCCGGGCCGAGCGCCGTGGCAGGTAGGCGTATCGCGTTGGCAACCGGTGGTTCTTCGATCTCGACAGTGACGAAGTCGCCGGGCTTCAAGCCGCCGGGCTTGTCGAGTTTTGCAAATATCATGCGCCCGGTTTGACCCTCTTCGACAGCGCCGCTGTCACGGATGATCCGGCCAGTGGCGCGAAGATCCAGCCCCTGTGTCGCCAAGGCCACCGAAACGGGCGCGCGAATGAGCTGCCCCTCATCGTCGAGCAGACGCACATACTGCGCTGTCGAGACCCGGAAAGCGACTTCCAGTGAATTGGCATCAATCAAGTTGGCGAGCCGCTCATTGAGTGACACGAAACCACCCGCGACAGCGTTCACTGCGTCAAGGGTGCCGGCGAATTCAGCAGTGATCGTGGTATCCTCAAGGCGCCGTTGCGCGTCATCGCGAGCGATCTTTGACCGGGACAAACGTGTACGGGCTTGATCGACCCGAGCCTCGGCATTGGCAAGGGCCTGACGGCTGGCTAGTTCCGCCTGTCGGGCCTGTGCGGCAGATAGTTCAGCGGTTTCCACCGCCGCAGCGGTGCCCACCCCACGCTCTTCCAGATCAAGCTGACGCCGATAGGCCCGCTCGCGCAGCGCGGCCTGTTCGCGCGCGGCGGCCAGTTCATCTTGGGCGATTTCAAGCGCACGTTCTGCATCGCGCACCTCGGCCTGCGCATCCAGTAGGTCGCTTTCGGCAAGGTTCAGGGCCGATTGCGCGTTGGACGGGTCGATCTGGGCCAGCAGCTGGCCTTGTTCGACCATACCGCCTTCTTCGAAATCCTCGGATAGTTCGGTCAGGGTTCCACTGGTCTTGGCGCGAATTTCCAAAGTCCGCAGGCTTTGTATTTCGCCATATGCGGTCAATACCGGTGTGATGGTCTGTTCCTCGGCCATGACAAGGTTGACGGCAAAAACGCGTTCCTGCCGTTCTGGCACGCGTGGTTCGCTGGCCATGCGCTCTTGCAAGGCACTGAAAACCAGTTGGCCTGCATAGACCAGCAGGGCCAAAGTCAGTGAAACCAAAAACAAGCCAGTCAGGCTTTGACGCAAAAACCGCATGCACACCGTGTCCTTTGCTTGGCCCAAGGGCCCGATGGTTAAATGTAAGCGTCGGGCGGAAAAAGCCAAGCGCCGGAGGTTCAACGCGGCGGGTCGCTATTTCCGTCGCTGATGCTCGTCCAGCCGGGGCATGATTTCCACGAAATTGCAGGGCAGGTGCCGGTAGTCCAACTGCCACTTGAGAATCTCGTCCCATGCATCCTTGCAGGCCCCCGGGCTGCCGGGCAGGGCAAACAGGTAAGTGCCGCCCGCAACGCCCCCGGTTGCGCGGGATTGTACCGCGCTTGTGCCGATCTTCTGCATCGAAACCATGGTGAAAATCGTGCCGAAGGCGTCGATTTCCTTTTCATAAACATCACGATGCGCCTCAACCGTCACGTCGCGCCCGGTCAAGCCCGTGCCGCCGGTCGAGATCACGACATCGACATCATCCGAAGCGACCCATTCGCGCAACTGATCGGCGATCTGGTCGCGCTCGTCGCGCACGATCATCCGATCGGCAAGGATATGACCCGCCGCTTCGATCCGGGTGACCAGAGCCTCGCCCGAGCGGTCCTCGGAGATATCGCGGCTATCGCTGACCGTGAGGATGGCGATACGAACAGGGATGAAGTCTTTGCTCTCGTCGATACGGCTCATGCCTAAATTTATCCTTTATGCGTCGATCTTGAACCAATTTGGCGTGGGGCCAAGGTTGACCACTTGGGTCGCGCCAATCTGGCCGGTTTGGCCCCAACTGTCGTGGATATGGCCACAAAGGGCCAGTTGCGGTTGCAGGGTCTCGATGGCCGCGCGGATGGCGGTGGAGCCGACCGAAATCCCCTGCGATGTCACATCTGCAACACCCTTGGGCGGCGAATGGGTGATCAGAATATCCACGCCCTTGCAACGGTTTAGCAGGCTCTCGGCGTCTGCTTCTGACATATCGCACGACCACGCGCCAAAAGGCGTCGGCGGTACGCCATATCCCACACCAAAAAGGCGCAGACCACCGATGTCACAGGCTTCACCATGCAAGACGTGGATGCCTTTGCGCGCAGCTTTTTTAAGTTCCTTATCGCTTTCGGCATTGCCCGGCACCACCACCATCGGCGCGGTGATGCCATCGAGCAGGGCCATAGCCTCGGGCAGGCCGCGGCGGGCGTTACAGAAATCCCCGGCGCCGATGACAAGATCGGCCTCTTGCGCGGCCTCGACCAGAATTTCGGCACGAGAGGCGGAATGGTGCAGATCGGAAAACGCCAGTATTTTCATTGGCTTGCCCCAAGCCGCGCCTTTAGTTCAAGCAGGTCGGCCCAAGCCTCACGCTTGGCGTGTGGGTTGCGCAGAAGGTAGGCGGGGTGGAACATCGGCAGGGCGGGGCGGCCATAGGCCTCGGCCCAGTTGCCGCGCAGACGGGTGATGCCGCGCCGCCCAAGCCCCGCCTGACAACTGATATTGCCCATCAAAACAATGACTTGCGGATCAATCAGCTCCACATGCCGCTGTAGAAACGGCAGCAGCATGGCGATTTCTTCGGGCTTGGGGTCGCGGTTCTGGGGCGGTCGCCACGGCAGGACGTTGGTGATATAGACAGCGTTTTCAATGGCTTGCGCCTCGCGGCCCAGATCAATCGCCGCCAACATCCGATCCAGCAATTGCCCGGCCCGGCCAACAAAGGGCCGCCCCTCGCGATCCTCATCTCGGCCCGGGGCCTCGCCAATGATCATCACGCGGGCCTGCGGGGTGCCATCGGCAAAGACCAGATTGCGCGCGCCGCGCTTCAATTCGCAGTGCTCAAACGCGGCCATGGCCGCGCGCAAGGCATTGAGATCATTGCAGGATTTCGCCGCTGCCTTGGCCTCGGCCACAGAATCGGTTTTTTCCTCAACCACCGGCGCAGGGGCCGCTGCGGGGGTTGGTTTGGCCTGTTTTTCCGGCACCTCGTAGCGGTTGACCGGGGCATCGCAAATCGCCTCGGTCGCGCCGAGTTCGATCTGCCAATCCAGCAGCGCCTTTGCGGTGTGAAAATCCAAAGCCGATTCCATTTCGCCCTTAAGGTAGCCCTGTGAGGGGGGAGGGGAAAGGGCCTGAAAGACCGCAAAAAACCCACGTCGGTAAAACGTCGGTATTCTGTCGGTATCGCGTCGGTGCAGTTTGCCCAGTCTTTTGAACTAGTCTTCGGTGATATTGAGGCGCTTTTTAAAGCGCGATAGCATCGCTTGCTCGCGCTCCTCAATATCTTCCATTGTCCAGTCTTCTCTTTGCAAAGCATCTTGGGTCCATATCCAAGAGCTACCTCCCTTTTGCTCGACGTATTTCATTTTCTCTTTGAACGGCTTTCTCGCCATTTTCGTGTTAGAGCGTCCTGAAACGAGTAGAAGATTTCCTAGCCGGTTCGAATGTTCTTTCCATAATTGCTCGGAGAACCGATCAAGCCAGAAATCTTCCGTGCCAACAGCTCTTGGCAAAACGTGCTCAATCGTAATTTCAGAGCTTTCAACTGATCTATCATCGTCGCCTGAGATGCACTCTAACCAGAGTAGACCAGCCCGTAAGCCTCTGATTCCATATGCGTTACCTTTCAATGCGGTTTCAAAGGCCGCCCATTCAGCCTTGCTGATTTTTAGGCTGTCCACTTCTTGGAGTTTTTTCTTCTTTTGAAGGATTTGTTCAAGGTCTCCAATCATTTTGCCAAACCGCCCTGCACGTTGGCCGTCTGGAGCTTTTGTGATCGCGAGGAAGACTACAATGCCCGTAATTTCCCTTACGATTTGTTTGTAATTCGAGACTTCTGATTTTTTCTTGTCAAAAACAGTGCTGGTGCTTCCCAGTCCTTGAAGCCAGCACGTCTGCCGATTTCAACAAGGTTTCGGACGTCAATATCTTCTGAGTTGTGTAGCGCTTCGAATGCCTTGGCAAAGCTTGGCAACTCGGTTTTTAAGAATTCTTCGGATTGTTTAGCCGTTTTGAGCCTATCTAAAATGTCATCGTGCAAGGGATTTTGGGTTCGAGCGCGGATGTAAGTCATTCGAATGTGGCCGATAAGGTCTTGAAAGCGTTTCCGCTCGAAATCTTCTTCGTATTCTTCCCAGTGTTCCGCATACTTGCTTTTCTGGTCCTCGGATAGATTTGTCCTTTCCAGAATGTTTGCTTTGAGAATGTCCACAGGGTGTAGATCTATGCCTCGGTCATTTAGGATCGCGAAAATCCTCAGAGCTCGAAGCTGATCCTCGGCACGTAGTACCGCAATAAATGATTTTTGTAGAATGAACTTACCAAAGTCGGCAATTTCATCTTGATTAAGGTCGTCGCAATGGTTTCGGAAAATCTGATAGTTCTCCAGAAATCTCTTCCCGACGATTGTATCGTGCTCTTCTGGCGATTGGTTGTTTAGGATGCGCTCATAGGCTGACTGATACCTTGTGCCAGGCTGTAAGACTAATTCAGCTTTGGTTCCGGCAAATTCATCTTCCTCTGAAATGAAATAGCCGGTTAGTTTTCTGCGTTTGTCAGCGCTATTTAGGCTATGAGAAAGTGCGCATAGTAGAAGTTGTAGGGTGATAAATCTTTGCTGACCGTCGACCACCTCGTCGCGACCAGATTTCGGATTATTTACCAAAACTACGCTACCAAGAAAATACCCAGAACCGTCCATTCCACCTTCTTGCCATGTTGAGAATAGATCGTCCCACAAGCTCTCCGCGTTGTCTTTAAGCCAAGAATAGGGCCTTTGATAATAAGGTATTGAGTACCGCTTTTCCTTGAATATCTGATGAATTGACTCCTCACGTGCGCTGAACATCTTTTGTTCCGACATAAACAACCCTCGGTGTGCTTTTCTATCGCTGCCTATAGTTGAGTGAAAAGGAGCAAAGCGTCAAAGCGTTTTCAGTGAAGCTGGCCCATCTTTGAACTAATGCCTTCGGCCATCACCCACCTTGCCCCGCGCCGCCACCCTTCCTATAAGCGGGAAGGATCACGGAACGGAGCGGCGGATGACCTTTGCACAGTCCCATCTTCTGGGGATCGAACCCCTCAGCCCCCCCGAGATCACCACCATTTTGGATTTGGCCGATCAATACGTCGATCTGAACCGCCGCGATGTGAAGCATTCCGATGCGCTGGCGGGCCTCACGCAGATCAACATGTTCTTTGAGAACTCCACCCGCACGCAGGCCAGTTTCGAAATCGCGGGCAAGCGTCTGGGCGCGGATGTGATGAACATGGCCATGCAGGCCAGCAGCATCAAAAAGGGCGAGACCCTGATTGATACGGCCATGACACTCAATGCGATGCACCCCGATTTGCTGGTGGTGCGGCACCCGCATTCGGGCGCGGTGGACCTTCTGTCGCAAAAGGTGAATTGCGCGGTTCTGAACGCCGGTGACGGGCGGCATGAACACCCCACGCAGGCGCTTCTGGATGCGCTGACCATTCGGCGGGCAAAGGGGCGGCTGCATCGCCTGAACATCGCGATTTGCGGCGATATCGCCCATAGCCGCGTGGCACGCTCGAACATCCTTTTGCTGGGCAAGATGGAGAACCGTATCCGCCTCATTGGCCCGCCCACCCTGATGCCCTCGGGGATCGCGGACTTTGGCGTCGAGGTTTACGATGATATGGAAGAGGGCCTGCGCGATGTCGACGTGGTGATGATGCTGCGGCTTCAGCGCGAGCGGATGGACGGCGGGTTCATCCCCTCGGAACGCGAATATTACTTCCGCTACGGGTTGGATGCCGAAAAGCTGGCCTTCGCCAAGGAGGATGCCATCGTCATGCACCCCGGCCCGATGAATCGGGGCGTCGAGATTGATGGCGAGATCGCTGACGACATCAACCGCAGCGTCATTCAGGAACAGGTGGAAATGGGTGTGGCCGTGCGCATGGCGGCGATGGATTTGCTGGCCCGCAACCTGCGCGCCAAGCCGCGCGAGGTTCTGGCATGAGCGAGCGGTTCGAGATCAAGGAGAACGAGCACGGGGTCGTGCGGCTGTTCACCGTCGACCTGCCGGAGGCTGAACTGGATGAATTCGCGGATGACTCGGATGTGCCCTCGGCCCTGCAAGAGGCGCTGGGCGTGGACCGTTTGAACATGGAATTCGTGGAGCTTTTCCCGGTCAGCACCCTCGAAGGTGTGGGCCTTGCCGGGTATATGGTCGATGGTCTTGGTGTGTCGGAGGCCGAGGTCGAGGAGGATCGCGCCCGGCTTGAAGCGCTCAGCGGAACGGTTCTGGTGCTGCTCTCCAGTGCCTTTGGCGGGCATGCCGCGACCCTGACGCCGAAGCCCCCCCTGCGTTGGGTCGGCACCTATACCGAGGAACGCGCCCCGGTGAGTTTCAAGCCACTGCCCTCGGAAAGCGCCAGGGGCACCACAGGTGGCAAAACCCCACCCAGTGACGCGGCAATGTCAGGCCGGGTGGCGAGCATTGCGCTTTTGGTCTTGTTCGCTCTGGTGGCGCTGATTGTCTGGGTGGCCGCATGATGGAATCGTCGGTTCATTCGCTGGTGCCCACGACGCCCTTGGGTGAGGGGGAGCAGGTGATCGAAAGTTTCTACCCCGACAAGCAGGCCTACCTTTGGGCGCATGTCTGGCTGGCCGTGGTGGCCATGGGTGCGGGCATGGCGATTCTATGGATGATCGGCAACCCGCATGTCTGGACGGGCGGCGTGGGCGGTTTGGCTGCCGTGGGCCTGCGCGCGTGGTATGTCGCCTCGGACGAGTTGAACGTGCGCTGGGATTTGACCAATCGGCGGGTTTTGGGGCCGCAGACCCGCGCCGCGCGTCTGAGTGAGATCGACAAGGTCCGAACATTGGGCTCGGCGGTGCAGATCGTCACCATGGGCGGCGACAAGCACCTTTTGAAGTTCCAATCCGACCCGGCCCAAACCAAGGCCCGGATCGAGGCCCAGATGGGGAGAGCGACGGGATGACCACAACCCTTTTCACCAATGCCCGGTTGATCGACCCCGAGGCAGGCACCGACGCGCCCGGTTGGCTTTTGATCGAGGGGGGCGCGATCAAGGCTACGGGTGCGGGCGAGGCCCCCAAGGCCGATGCGACGGTAGACTGTGGCGGCAAATGCCTTGCGCCGGGCATCGTCGATATCGGCGTGAAGGTTTGTGAGCCGGGCGAGCGGCACAAGGAAAGCTATCGCTCGGCGGGTTTGGCGGCGGCGGCGGGTGGCGTGACCACCATGGTCACCCGGCCCGATACCCTGCCCTCGATTGACAGCCCTGAAACCCTGGAATTCGTGGGGCGCCGGGCCAATGCGGCCGGGCCGGTGAACGTGCGGCCCATGGCGGCGCTGACCAAGGGCCGCGAAGGGCGCGAGATGACCGAGATCGGCTTCTTGATGGATGCAGGCGCGGTGGCCTTTACCGATTGCGACAACGTCATCAGCAATACCAAGGTCTTTCAACGGGCGCTGACCTATGCGCGCGGGCTTGGGGCCTTGGTCATTGCCCACCCGCAGGAGCCGGGGCTATCTGCAGGGGCGGCCGCGACCAGTGGCAAGTTTGCCTCGCTGCGCGGTATTCCCGCCGTGTCGCCCATGGCCGAGCGGATGGGGATCGACCGGGATATCGCCCTGCTGGAAATGACCGGCGCGCGCTATCACGCCGATCAGATCACCACCGCCCGCGCCTTGCCCGCCTTGGAACGGGCCAAGCGCAACGGGCTGGACATCACCGCCGGGACAAGCATCCATCACCTGACGCTGAACGAATTGGACGTGGCCGATTACCGGACCTTCTTCAAGGTCAAGCCGCCGCTGCGGTCCGAAGAAGACCGGCAGGCTGTGGTCGAGGCGCTGCGCACCGGGCTGATTGATACGCTGAGTTCCATGCACACCCCGCAGGACGAGGAAAGCAAACGCTTGCCGTTCGAAGAAGCGGCCAGCGGCGCGGTGGCGCTGGAAACCCTGTTGCCAGCGGCGATGCGGCTTTACCATGCGGGGGATCTGGACATGCCGACGCTGTTCCGTGCGATGGCTTTGAATCCGGCCAAACGCCTCGGGCTGCCCGGTGGGCGGCTGGCCGAAGGCGCGCCTGCCGATCTGGTGCTCTTTGATCCAGACAAGCCCTTTGTCATGGATCGCGCCACTCTACGCTCAAAATCCAAGAATACCCCCTTTGATGGCCAACGCATGCAGGGCCGTGTGCTGGCCACCTATGTGGGCGGTGCCCAAGTTTACGAGGCCGAATAAATGCCTGTGATCGAGTCGACCGCCACCATCCTGATCCTCTGGGCCGTGATCGGCTATGTGATGGGGTCGATCCCTTTTGGCATGGTGCTTGCCAAGCTGATGAACCTTGGCAACCTGCGCGAGATCGGCTCGGGCAATATCGGGGCGACCAATGTTTTGCGCACGGGCAACAAGGCCGCCGCGCTGGGCACGCTGATCCTTGATGGCGGTAAGGGCGCCGTTGCGGTGCTTTTGGCGCGGGCCTTGGCGGGGGAAGATGCCGCGCAACTGGCGGGACTGATGGCGTTCTTGGGGCATTGCTACCCCGTCTGGCTGGGCTTCAAGGGCGGCAAGGGCGTGGCCACCTTCCTTGGGTTGATGCTGGCGCTGGCCTTTCCGGTGGGCGCGCTGTGTTGCCTGGCATGGCTGGTCACGGCGGCGATTTCGCGAATTTCCTCGCTTTCAGCCATTGTCGCGGCGGCCTCCTCGACCTTCTGGGTGGCCTTCATCGGGCCGGGGGCGATTTTCCTGCTTAGTGCTTTGCTGACCCTGCTGGTCTTTTGGCGGCACCGTGAAAACATCGCCCGCCTGCGCGCCGGGACCGAGCCGAAGATCGGCAAAAAGTGAATGATGCCTTTCTAAAGGCCTTTCACGCGCTGCCCTTGGGGGCCTTTACAGGGCAGGCCCACGGGCGGCGCTATCAGGTGACGCGCCGAACCTATGCGGGTGGCCGCAGTCACGAGTTGGTCGCCCGCGAGTTGGGCGGCGCAGATTACATCAGCATGAACCTTTATGACTTGCAGACAGGCGCGCGCCTGAAACCCTGCGAGATGCCCGAGGCCAAGGTGGTGGCCTTCGTTTTGGCGTTCATTCCGGATACGGCTTGACTTTGCGCGCATTTCTGATATTTCTGTCTATACAGAAATTAGCGGAGTCACGAGAATGCACCTGACCCAAGCCATGCAGGATTTCATCCTTCACTGGGGGGATATGGGCGCGAAATGGGGGGTCAACCGCTCGGTCGCGCAGATCCACGCGCTGTTGCACATCGCGCCAGAGCCGCTGACCGCAGAAGAGATCAGCGAAACCTTGGGCCTTGCGCGCTCCAATGTCTCGAACGGTCTCAAGGAATTGCAGGCTTGGAAGCTGGTCAGTTCCAGCCGACAGTTGGGCGACCGGCGTGATCACTTCACCTCGATCCGCGATATGTTCGATCTGGTGAACGCGGTGGTCGAAGGGCGGCGCGAACGCGAATACGCGCCGACACTGTCCGCCCTGCATCGGGTCGCCGAAGAGGCCGAGGAAGATGACACGCCCCCCAAGATCAAGGCGCGCATTGCTGAGACTCTGGAAACCATGCAGATGTTTGACGATTGGTATCGCGATGTGTCGCGCCTGCCGCGTGGGGTGCAACTGAGCGTTCTGAAACTGGGCGCGCGGATCGCGCGGTTCCTGCCGAAGGGGCGTGACGGGTAAAAATTTTGGACAGGAGTTTCACTCATGACAGAAATAACTGGAAATATCAGATCGCCGTTTTGGCCGCAACTCAAGGGCACCGGCCATGTCATTGATCCGGTGGCCTTCGTTTTGGCCCTGCTGGGTGCGCCTTTGGTGGTAACAATATTCACCTTCTGGGCTGTTGTCCCGATCTTCGCCTTGATCTTTGGCGCGCCTGCCTACCTGATTTGCGGCACGCCGGCCTTGCTGTGGTACTTGCGCCGCTATGAGGCCAAGCCGATCCCCATTGGCGTTCTGGCTGTAGCTGTCAACACAGCCACCCTGCCGATCCTGCTTTGGACAGATATCCTGCCGGGGCGGCAGGACGTGAACGACATGCTCATCATGTTCGGTGCTTTCGGCGGGGTCTTCGCTTTCCTCTGGGGCTTGGCCTTTGGATGGCTCTACCCCCAATTCCGGCGCGGGTTCCTCGCGCCGATCACCCCCAATGCAATTCCTGAGTAAAAAGGAGACTGACCATGCTCATTCACGCATCCATCTACTTCATCGGTGCCGCGTCCCTTCTGGCGGTGCTCACGGGCATGATCCTGCGCATCGGCGCGATGATGGCGGATTGTCCAAAGAACGGCCCGGCGATCAAAACCGCCTCGGTCACCATCGCCACCGGCTTTGCCGCCATCGGCGTGGGTGGGATCATCCTGATCGTGGCGCTTCTGGGCGCGTTCCAGATGGAACCGATGCTGGCCCTGCTTCTGGCCCTTGGCCTTGCCGCGCTCTGCCTTGGCCTTGGATTTACCCACGCGGTCGGCACCTTGCGGCTTGTCGCGGTTGGCGGGCCGGATCAAATCGCTAAGGCGTAACGAAAAAGCCCCGGCTTTCGAGCCGGGGCTTTTTGAACTGAGGCCCGGGGCCGGTTTCGCTTTAATACGAATACTCCGCGTAAATCCGGGTCAGATCGCCGTTCCAATCACCATTGTAGTGCTCAAGCAATTCATCTGCGGGCACCCGGCCGCTTTCGATGCTTTCCTTCAGGGCATTCAGGAAATGGGTTTCATCGGCGATCATGCCGCCCGCGCCGGGGCGCGCGCGGGCCTTCAAACCGGCCTCGGAAATCGCCACGGCCTCGCGCGCGATTTCATGCATGGAAATCCCGTCGACGCGGGCATCAAGCGCCTGTTCACTGGCCGCAATGCGCAGCGCCTCGCGCGTCGGCGCGTCCCAGCCTTTGACCAGATCCCAGGCCGCATCCAAGGCGGCCTGGTCGTACATCAACCCCACCCAGAAGGCGGGCAGCGCGCAGAGCCTGCGCCAGGGGCCGCCATCGGCGCCGCGCATTTCGATGAATTTCTTGATCCGTGCCTCTGGGAAAATGGTGGTCAGGTGATCCGCCCAATCGGAAAGGGCGGGCTTTTCACCGGGCAGGGCGGGCAATTCACCTTTCAGAAAATCGCGGAACGATTGCCCCAAGGCATCGTGATAGACCCCGTCGCGATAAACGAAATACATCGGCACATCGAGGGCATATTGCACCCACGCCTCGAAGCCGAAGCCTTCGTCAAAGACGAAGGGCAACATGCCTGTCCGGTCCGCATCCAGATCACGCCAGACACGGCTGCGCCATGACTTGTGGCCGTTGGGTTTGCCTTCGAAAAACGGTGAATTGGCGAACAGTGCCGTGGCCACAGGCTGCAGGGCAAGTGCCACGCGCAGCTTTTGCACCATGTCCGCCTCGGACCCGAAATCAAGGTTCACCTGCACGGTGCAGGTTCGGTACATCATGGATTTACCCATGGTGCCGACGCGATCCATGTAATCGGTCATCAGCTTGTACCGCCCCTTGGGCATTCGCGGCATTTGTTCATGCGTCCAGATCGGCGCGGCTCCAAGCCCGATGAAGCCCACGCCGACCTTGTCGGCGATGTCCTTCACGTCGGCCAGATGGTCATTCACCTCGTCACAGGTCTGGTGGATGTTTTCCAAGGGCGCGCCCGAGAGTTCCAACTGCCCACCCGGCTCAAGGCTGACGTTCGCGCCATCCTTTTCCAAGCCAATCAGCTTGCCGCCTTCTTCCAGCGGGGCCCAGCCATGACCGTCGCGCAGGCCCTCAAGTACCGCCAGAACGCTGCGCTCCCCTTCATAGGGGATGGGCTTGAGCGTGTCCTTGCAATAGCCGAACTTCTCGTGCTCGGTGCCGATGCGCCAGTCGTCGCGCGGTTTGCAGCCGTCTGCCAGGTATTCGGCCAGTTGTTCGTGCCGCTCGATCGGGCCGCCACCGGATTGGGGTATGGACATGGGCGCTTCTCCTGCCTTGCCGCGCGCTTTGACGTTCAGAAGTGGCGCTAATCGTCAGGGGTGTCAATGCAGCATCATTGTGCGTTTTTGCCAGATGACCGTAGGTTGGTCGCCCGGCGCTTTCATCCGGGCCAGCATGTATTCTGTGCGCAGGCCGGGCAGCGCGGCGAAGGCATCGAACAGTTCATCGGCGCCTTCAGCGTTGACCGGGATATGAAGGTCGGGCTGGTCTGGTTGACGAAGGATCCAGTGCGCCGGGTGTCCTGAAGGGTCGATCAGAACGGCGGTCATTTCGCTGCGCGCCACGGCGCCGCCGGTCAGGGGGCCGAAATAGGCGATCTGCCCTTCGTCCACCTGTACCACGCCCGCACCACCACGCGCCCCACGAAAGCGGGCGCGCTGAACCCCGGCTGCGATGAGGGCAAGGCCAGCCGCGGCCACCACATAGCCGATCCAATGCAGCAAACCACTGGTGCCCAGAACCCACCACACGCCAAGCGCCAAGGCCCCGGTGCCGATCAGCACCTCGCGCCAGCGGGCAAGGCTTTGCATGGCTTCGGGCCGAATGAAGCCGCTCATGTGCCAACCCCCTCGTAAGGCGCTTCGCGAAGCTCGATTTCCATGTCGTTGAAGTCCTGTATCGGGCTAGGTCGGCCCGGCCCCGCCTGCGTCAAAGGTACCTGCCAAAGCGCGCCCCGGGCGGCAACCTGAAGCCCCTCGCCCCAGGGCTCGGCCCATTCCCAATCGGGCTGGTCCAGGGTCGCTCCCTTGGCGCTCCGCAGCGCATAGCGGTTGGAGATCAACGCCCGGTTCCGTCGCCGCAGCGCAACGCCCAGCTCCAGCGTCCAGCCCTGCCCGGCGGGTTTTTCCAGTACCGTCTCGTAGCCTTCGCCGCCCGTCTGGCGCCAGCCCCGCGCCTGCATCATCATCGGATAGAGCCCGCCCATGTGAAACCCATCGGTGCCATGCGGGTAGGCCGTGGGCTCGGCAGGCTGTAGACCGTCGGGCAGGTTGTCAGGTGGCCGCGCGCCGTTGAAGAACACCCGGCCCTCGGGCGTGAAGGCCCCACCGCCATACCACGTGCCCTCTTGCGGGAGCAGGGTCAGCGCGGTCAGCCAAGGCGCCCGGCTGATCGCCGTCCAGCCATGGGTCCGCTCGTCGAACCGCGCCGCGAAATAAATCATGTGCCGCCCATCCGGCGACAGGTCTGCACGGTGCTCGTACAGCCGGGCATGAAGCCACTGGCCAAGCTCGACCGTGCCGGTCGCCCGGTCCCAGATCAGGCTTGCCACCCAATCTTTCGGCCCGCGCCTGAGAACCACGGCCTGATCGCAGCCCTTGGCGGTCAGAACATGCAGACGGGGCGCTGTCATGCCCAATCTCCAAGCGCTTGCTGCCAGACCGTCAGCGCCGCCACGGCGGCGGTATCGGCGCGCAGGATGCGCGGGCCAAGACTGACCGCATGGGCAAAGGGCAGGGCGTGAAGCCGGGCGCGCTCACCCTCGGAAAACCCGCCTTCGGGGCCGATCAGGATCGCCCAAGGTTCGCTCAGCCGGGCCTTTCGGCCCTCTTCGCGGGCGATGAAGCCCGTCAGGGCTGAAGAGCCGCCGGCCAATCCTTCGTCGCAGAACATCAACTGCCGATCCTCGGGCCAATCTGCCAAGACGCGATCCAGTTTTTGCAAATCGCTGACTTCTGGCACAAATGTTCCGCCGCATTGTTCGGCAGCCTCAACGGCGTGGGCTTGCAGGCGGTCCTGCCGGATGCGTTCGGAATTGGTGAACTCGGTCTGCACCGGCATGATCCGCGCCGCGCCCATCTCGGCGGCTTTTTCGACGATGAAATCGGTGCGCGCCTTCTTGATCGGCGCAAACAGTAGCCACAGGTCGGGCGGATCGCGCTGCGGCGCGGTCTGCTCAACCACCTCCAGCGTGCCGCCACGCTTGCCTGCTTCGCGCGCGACTGCGCGCCATTCGCCGTCGCGCCCGTTGAACACCGCCAAAGCATCGCCCACGCCGCGTCGCATCACCCCGAAAAGGTAATGCGCCTGGTCGCGGCTCAGAGGAATGGTTTGCCCTTCCCCCAAGGGCTGCTCTACATAAAGCCTGATCTTCGTATCTGCCATGGGGGCACCATATGACCGGCACAAACGAGACGCCAGAGGACAAGGGCCAAGTCGCCGATGCCTATCGCGGCAATTGGGTGGACAGGCTGGCCCCCGCCGCCACGCGCCCCTATCTGCGGCTGTCGCGGGCGGACCGGCCGATTGGCACTTGGCTTTTGCTACTGCCCTGCTGGTGGGGTCTTTTGCTGGCCATGCTGCACGATGGCCGGGCGACATGGCACGACCTTTGGATTTTCGCGGGCTGTGGCATCGGGGCCTTCCTGATGCGCGGGGCGGGTTGCACGTGGAACGACATCACCGACCGGCATATCGACGGCAGCGTGGCGCGCACCGCCTCGCGGCCCATTCCTTCGGGGCAAGTCACCGTGAAAGGCGCGCTGGCGTGGCTGGTGGCACAGGCGCTGGTGGCCTTTGCCATTCTGCTGACCTTCAACATCGCGGCCATCGGCCTTGGCGTGCTGTCGCTTTTGCCGGTGGCGATCTATCCTTTTGCCAAGCGGTTCACATGGTGGCCCCAGGTCTTCCTTGGGTTGGCCTTCAACTGGGGCGCTTTGCTGGCCTGGACGGCGCATACCGGGCGGTTGGAATGGCCCGCCGTGGTGCTTTACATGGCGGGCATCGCCTGGACGCTGTTTTACGACACCATCTATGCCCACCAAGACAAGGAAGATGACGCTCTCATTGGCGTGAAATCCACGGCGCGCCTGTTTGGCGATGCCACGCCCAAATGGCTGTCTTGGTTCTTGGTGATCACGGTGTCCCTTATGGCCATGGCGGTGATTCTCGCGGCCATCGCAGGAAGCATTCCCGCCCTTCTCGTGGCGCTTCTGGGGCCATGGGCGATGGGCTGGCACATGTTCTGGCAGATGCGCAAGCTGAACCTTGGCGACCATGACCGCCTGCTGCACCTTTTCAGGTCGAACCGGGATGCCGGGTTGCTGCCCTTGCCGTTTTTCGCCGTCGCGCTTCTGCTGTGATTGCACTTGCCCCTTGCAGGGCATAGATACGAGCCGACCACTTAGCAAATGGCCTTCTGTTCATGCGCCTGTCTTCACTCTTTTCCATAGTCGCCGTGTTCTTCTTCGCCGGAGTCGTGTGCTTGTTGGCGGCGCGCTTTGCCGTCACGGCCATAGAAGACGGCTCGCGCACTGCGGTGCTTGAGCAGTTGGATAGTGAAAACCTGACCTGGACCGAGGTTGATGCCAACGGTTTGCAGGTATTTCTTGCAGGAACCGCGCCCAGTGAAGCCCTGCGTTTCAAGGCCTTGACAGTGGCGGGCAAGGTCGTCGACGCGGCCCGGGTGATCGACCAAATGCTCGTCGAAGATACCAGCAAAATCGCGCCGCCACGGTTTTCCGTCGAGATGCTGCGCAACGGCAGTGGCATTTCGCTTATCGGTCTTGTTCCGGCCAACACCGACCGGGAAGACCTTGTTGCCGGGATTGCCGAGCAGACCGACGAAGGCGAGGTGATCGACCTGTTGGAAGCCGCTGATTACCCGCAGCCTGAAACATGGCAAGCGGCTCTGGATTATGCGGTGCGGTCCCTGGCGCAGTTGCAACGGGCGAAAATTTCCGTCGATGCCGAGCGGGTGATGATCACCGCCATGGCCGATTCTGAAAAAGACAAGCGGCGTATCGAAACCGAACTGGCGCGCCGGGTGCCGGATGATGTGCGCCTTGGCCTGGATATCTCGTCGCCGCGTCCGGTGATCACGCCCTTTACCCTGCGCTTCCTGATCGAGGGCGGCACCCCTCGGTTCGATGCCTGCTCGGCCGATACCGAAGAGGCGCGCAACCGCATTCTGCGCGCGGCGAGCGAGGTGGGCCTGACAGAAAAGACAGCCTGTACAATCGGCCTTGGCGTCCCCTCGCCCAAATGGGCGCGTGCGGTGGAACAATCCATCGCCGCCCTGGGCAAATTGGGCGGCGGAAGTGTGACGTTTTCGGATGCGGATATTTCACTTGTCGCCGCCGAAGGCACGCCGCAGGCGGCTTTCGACGATATCGTGGGGCAGCTTGAGACCTCTTTGCCCGAAGTCTTCGCATTGCACGCCGTCCTGCCCAAGCCCGAGGATGACACGCAGGTGACGCCGGAATTCGTGGCGACGCTTTCGCCCGAGGGTCTGGTTCAGATCCGCGGTCGTGTGGATAGCGAAGTGACCCGCGAAACCGTCAACAGCTTTGCCAAGGCGCGGTTCACCTCGGACGCGGTACACAGCACGGCGCGCGTGGCCGAGGACTTGCCCGACAACTGGTCCCTGCGGGTGCTGACCGGGCTAGAGACCTTGTCTTACCTGTCGAACGGCGCGGTCATCGTCCGGCCCGAGGAGCTTTCGGTGTCGGGCAACACCGGCCAGTTGGACGCCAAGGCAAAGATCGCCGGGTTCCTGTCGGACAAGCTGGGTGAACGCAACCAGTTTTCGATCGACGTGACTTACAAGGAAGAACTCGATCCGGTGGCCAGCATTCCGACGCCCGAGGAATGCGAGGCGCGCATCGCCGAGGTGCAGGCCGACGACAAGATCAATTTCGAGCCGGGTTCGGCCAATATCGATGCCAATGGCGCGGCCATCATGGACCGTATCGCCGACATCCTGAACGAGTGTGGCGAGATACGGATGGAAATCCAAGGTCACACCGACAGCCAGGGCCGCGAAGTCATGAACGAACGATTGAGCCAAGCGCGGGCGCGCGCGGTTCTCAATGAATTGCGCCTGCGGCGTGTGCTGACCTCATCCTTTACCGCCAAGGGCTATGGCGAAAGCGACCCGATTGCCGACAATGGCACCGAGGAAGGCCGTGAGGCCAACCGCCGGATCGAATTCAAACTGATCCGCCCCGAACCGATCAAGCCACAGGAAACAACCCTTGAAAGCCTTGAGAAACCTATCGAAAATATAGACGAGGCAGGCGAAGCCGGGGATCAGGAAGGCACCGAAGATGAACAGAACTGAATTTATTATCGCCACGGCCATCGTTCTGTTCGTGGCCTTTTGCATGGGCTGGTTTGCGAACTGGCTCGTGCATCGGTTTATCCGCGTATCCGGCTCCGACGTGGAAGAGCTTGAGAAAATGGCGCAGGAACTGCACGAGGCCGAAGAAACCCGCGATCAGGCGATCACCTACCTGCAACAGCGCGAGGCCGAGCTGACCAACCAGATTTCGCAGACCGAGGCCGAGCTTTCGGCCACCATGGACGGCCTTCGCGAAGCCCGCCACGAGGCCGAGCAACTGCGCGCGGAGCTGGAGCGCAACCGCGCGGGATAACCTGCGCGTGGCCTGAAACCCACGCTTTGCGCCGCCTGCCATATTACATGGTGACGAAACGGCAAGTTTTTGCCACTATGCCAACAAACAACAAAACGGGTCATCGAACCCGACAGGCAAAACGTGGGCAGGCATCTATGAGATATTCGGGTCGGGGGAATTCCATCCTTTGCACCGCCTGTTGCACGCGCTTGTGCGGGCACAGGTGGCAAGCATCGAGGATCGAGTATGGCGCGAGAGCGTGAGGTAGGTACCCTTTGGATCGGCGGTCCACTCAGTTGGCTGGAACAGCTTTGCCTGAAATCCTTTGTCGACAAGGGCCAAAAGATCACCCTGTTCAGCTATGAGGACATCCCCAATGTCCCCGAAGGCGTGATCCGCCGCGACGGGCGCGAGATCATAGATACCGACGATTTCATCAAGTACGAGCAAAAGAACAGTTTCGCGCTCTTTGCCGATTGGTTCCGCCTGCACATGATCCACCAATGCCCCGGCATGATCTGGATCGATACCGATGTCTATTGCCACCGGCCCATGGACTATGACAGCGACTATGTCATGGGCTACGAACTGCCGGGCGAACATCGCGTCAACAACGCCGTGCTCGGCCTGCCACATGACAGCGAGATGCTCTCGCAAATGCTGGATTTCACCTCCGATCGCTACTCCATCGCGCCCTTCCTGCCGAAATCGAAGCAAAAGGAATTCGAGAGAAAGGCCAAGGCCGGCAAGCCCGTCCATATCACCGGGCAGCCTTGGGGCGTCTGGGGGCCGATGATGGTGACCCACTATGCCCATGCGCTGGGGCTTGAGGATAAGGTGCAGCCGCTTGATGCCTTCTATCCCATCACCTTCCGGGATCGAACGAAATTCCTGCGCCGTGCGTCGATCGCCGAGGGGCTGATCACCGATGAAACCACCGCCCTGCACCTTTGGGCCTCGAACAAGAAGCAGCTTGGAAACAAGCATCACGGGTTGGCGCCGCAAGGGTCGTACCTTGACAAGCTGGTGCAAGAGCACGGCATCGAACCCGCGCTTGCGCCGATCAAGGGCCGTGGCAATGCGACGTTCGATGGTGCGCTGGTCGATCACCTTGATCTGGATGAAGTGACCACCGTCGCCGACATGACCGGGGCGGCGGGCAGTTTCATTCTGTCCCTGCACCACCAACACGACTGTGACGTTCAACTGTTTGACGTGGACAGGTCCGGCGAATTCGGCAACGACCCGCAGCCTTGGATCGCCGATTACTGTGCCTTTCTTCAAAGCAACGGGGTTGAGTCCGACCGCATTCGCGTGATCCGAAACGAAAAAGACCTGCGCCCGGTGGATGTGCTGTGCAATCTCGATGGGTTTGGCTGCAACTATCGCATCCGCCGGTTGAACAGGATTTACGACCGCTGCCTGCATTCCGACAGCCGGGTGTTCATGGACATCAAGAAAGGCTCGGGCGGTTTTCCCCTCCTGAAGAACTACGGGACCAACGAACAGCTTTCGACGCGCGAAGAAGACGGCAAACCCGTCATCCGTGTCATGGTCACCCCCAAACCGCCCGAAGGCGGCGATGATGCCGCGTGGGATGACATCGCCACTCGGCTTGCGGGCGACGACGGGTTCTATCGCCCCGGTCCCGAAGGCCATTCTTTCCTGTTCATGCCGCGTAGCGACGACACGCTTGTGGTGACTTTCGATAACCTCGATATCACCATGAACAAACGCGATGACAGGCGGCCCTGGGGCTATTCTTTTATCAAGGAACAGGGGTGGTCGATGCTGGGCGTGCTGGCCGGCGGCTGGACGTGGTATCGCAATCCTTGGGTCTCCGAACAATTTGATGAGTTACGCGACAGCGGCTTTTTCAACCGCTTCAAACGGGTGGTGTTTTACGGCGCGTCCATGGGCGGCTATGCGGCCTGCGCCTTTTCCGCCGCCGCGCCGGGGGCGGATGTGGTGGCCATCAGTCCGCAAACCACGCTGGATAAATCCATCGTGCCTTGGGAGACCCGCTACAAGGTGGCATGGGATCGCGACTTTACCGGCCCCTATGGCGATGCCGCGCAAGCCTCCGCTGCCGCCAACAAGGTCTACATCCTCTATGATCCCTACGAGCCGTTGGATTCCGGCCATGTCGCGCGGTTCGAGCATGACAATGTCGAACGCCTGCGCGCACCGCTTCTGGGGCATCGGCTTGGCTCTTCTCTCAACCAGATGGGAATCCTTACTCCCATCATCCTTGGGGCGCTGTCAGGCACACTGACCTCGCAGGACTACTACCAGATGCTGCGCACCCGTAAGACCTTCCCGCGGTACCAACGCGAGCTTTTTTCGCGTGCCGTGGACAAGGATCATACCCAACTCGCCAAACGTCTGGGCGAATACATCCTCGCCCATAATGACAACCGCAAGGTCCGCCTTGGTCTGCAAGCCTTGCAAAACAAGTAGATCACCGCCACGCCGGGCACGAATGAAGTCAAGTCTTGGCAAAACCTCGACAACCATGCCGTTGTCAAAATGAGAAACACCGGCCGAAGATGCCGCCAAACCTAGGGCACACAAATGGATAAAGAGACCTATACCGTTGTATCAACGATGAAGAACGAAGGCCCCTATATCATTGATTGGGTGGCTCATTATAAAACCCTTGGGTTCGACCATATTCTGGTCTGCACCAACGACTGCACCGATCCCACGGTCGAAATCCTTCTGAGATTGCAGGAATTGGGGCTTGTCACTCAGCACAATACGATTGTCCGTGGGGGCGGCATTCACCGCTCTGCCCTGAGACAGGCCTCCCGGCGCTATGACATCGTGATGGACGCGAAATGGGTCTTTGTCTGTGATGTGGACGAATACCTCAACATCCATATGGGTGACGGATCGGTTCAGGCGCTTGTCGAAGGCTCCGGTGCGGATGCCGATGTGATCTCGGTGCCGTGGCGCATTTTCGGCCCTGACGGAATCGAGAAATTCACCGATACGCCAGTGACCCGACAATTCACCATGGGAGAATTTGAATGGGACGCCGAGGAGCGCCCCAAGACCGGCAAATTCGTAAAATCCCTTTATACCAATCAACACAAGTTCCAGCGCATGGGATTGCATGCGCCGGTGTCCCTCGAGGACCATATCGAAACCACAAAACGCGTCCTGCCGGGCGGCGATGACTATATCGTAAACGGTGAACGCACCGACAACCCTCCGCTTTTCACTGGCGCACAGGTCAACCACTATGCGCTGCGCTCGATGGAAAGCTACCTTGTCAAACGCGCCCGTGGCCGGGCCAACCATTCCCACCATGTGCTGGGCATGGACTATTGGGACAGGTTCAATTTGAACGATGAAAAAGACACCTCCATCGAACGTTACCAAAGCGCCAGCGAAAAACTCGCCGCTGACCTGAAATCCGACCCGGTGCTTGGCGAGTTGCATCAGAGGGCCGTCGAATGGCACCAGCGCAAGGCCGCGTCGATCCTGATGGACCCCGAACTCGACGAACTGACAAATGCCCTGCGCGCCAGCCTCGAACAGGGCGTTCCGGCCGTGCAACTGGCGAAATCGGCGTAATCGGTCAAAGCGACCTGAAAAAGCCTTGGTGCCATACTGTTACGATCAACGGGTGTGCAAAGCCTTTTGCGGATATCAGTTTGCGGCCCCCGGTCAGCCGGTAAGCCACACCTGTTCCGCCCTGGGGCGGCTTGCAAGGCGATTGCTTTCTTCATGGTGATCTGCCCTGTTTTGGCTGCCCGATTGCCTTCTTTGCAAGCTCATGACATGCACGCCGCCCAGTGTGGTGCCTGACTTCGTGCAACAGCGGCGGGTTATGTTGCCCCCGTGTCAGTGACCGGCTCTTGCGTGAAGATGGCCAGGGCATGATAGTCATGGTAATCCGGGCATAATCAAAAGGCGGTATCGGGCAGGGTATGACAGTTCTGGGTGTCACATGTTTACGCGATGACGGCCCCTATGCGGTGGAATGGGTGGCGCATCATCTGGCGGCGGGGTTGGATCATATTCTCGTGCTCACCCACGATTGCACCGATGGCAGCGATGCGCTTTTGGATGCCTTGCAGGCCTCGGGGCGTGTGACCCATCTGCGCTTTGCGCCGAAGGGGCGCAAATCCGTGCAATGGCAGGCGCTCAGGCTGGCGGGCGATCATCCGCTCGTGGCCGGGGCCGATTGGGTCATGGTCTTCGACTGTGATGAATTCCTGTCACTCGATCCCGCCTTTGGCGACCTTCCGGGGGTCATGGAGCAAGTGCAAGGGCAGGGCGGCAAGGCCGATGCCGTGGCCATCCCGTGGCGGCTTTTCGGCTCGGACGGGCAGGCAGGCTATGATCCGGCCCTCACGCCTGAACGGTTCCGCCGCGCCGCCCCCCGCGATTTGCAATTTCCCATGGCGCATCTTTTCAAATCGCTGATGCGCCCCAAGGCCTTCCAGAAACTCGGGGTCCACCGGCCCCGCCGCAAACCGCGCCGCGATGCGGTCTGGCTCAGTGCCTGGGGCGAGCGCCTGCCCGACAGCTTCGTACAAAACGACGAGATGATCACGCTTTACAACCACGCGAAGGCCCATGCCCCTTTGGCCGAGTTGAACCATTATTCCCTGCGCTCGCGCGATGAATTCATGGTCAAGCGCCACCGCGGCCTGCCCAATCACATGCAAAAACCCATCGACGTGGGCTACTGGGTGGAAAGGAACTGGAACACGGTCGAGGAAACCCGCATCGACGCCATGCTGCCCGCCACCCGTGCCATGCTGGAAGACCTGATGACCCTGCCGGATGTCCGCGCCTGCCACGAGGCCACCGTGGCCGCGCATCAACGCCGCTTGGCCGACATCATGCAGGATGTTGAAGAAACCCGCTTTCACTGGCAATTGGGCCTGACAATCAACAGCACCCCACCCAGCCCGGAGGCGCTGCGCAGTTACCTGCGCAGCATGGCGGCGGCACGGGGCAACAAGGGCTGACCGGGCAGATGGCAGGGCAGGTACACTTTCGCGAAATGGCCGGGGCCACGGCCAATGGCATCACCCTGTTGGAGGCCGTGGCGCATGACGCCGAAGGCGGGCAGGTGGCCACCCTCTATTTCCAACCCGGCACCGACCCCAAGCAGATAGGCTTCCCGAAACGGGCCGAAGTCCTGTCAATCTTCACCATCGGCGGTGCGCCGGTGGTGCGCCTTTCATTGACACGCAAGGGGGCTTTCGCCCTCTCCTTCGACGGTGCCAAGGTCGAGGTGACGCCCTCGGCCCCCGAATTGCATGACTTCGAGGGGCTCGATGCCGCCGCCGCCCTTTCCAATGGCGAGGACGCCGACACCATCCTGCAATGGCTGGCCTTCAACGCAGACCACCACGGCATGAACGCCGCCGTCATCCTCGACCGGGCCCGCCCCGGCGAGCGCCCCGACTTTGACGCGGCCCTGACCCAAGGCGTCGTGGCCATGGAGCGGCCCATGCAGGTTACCGTCCTGCGGTCTCACCACCCCTTGGGCAAACAGGACCTTCCCGCCGAGGCGCACCCCTTCTGCGCTCCCGCCGCCCCGGGCAAGGATCGCATGGAAGTTCCACCGCCGGCACCATGGTCCTCGCCCATCGGCGCGCTGCATTGCTATGAGGTCATGCGCGACCGGTTCTTGGCCGAGGCGCG
Source organism: uncultured Roseovarius sp. (assembly GCF_913057115.1). Taxonomy (GTDB): domain Bacteria; phylum Pseudomonadota; class Alphaproteobacteria; order Rhodobacterales; family Rhodobacteraceae; genus Roseovarius. Next base: position 7,610 of record NZ_CAJXNN010000001.1, on the reverse strand, counting down.
CGCCGTGGCCAATATCGAGGTTCACGACCTGATCATCGATGATGGCGACGATACGATCTTTGACCGTGCCGTTGCCGCCAATGGCGGGGTGATCCAGCTTCTGGGGCAAACCTGTTACCCATGGCGCGTCCGCAACAATGACCCGATTCAATTCGCCGATCATATCTGCGTGCAATTCGACGCGGGCAAACCCAAGACCCGTTGGTGCATCGCCCCGGCCAAGGCGCCTGAAAAAGCCATCTGGCGGCTGACCCGTATCGGCAACGCCGAACCTGACCTGACCAAACCGGGCCGCTCTTACCGCTTCATGAATCTGCGCCACCCGGCCGATGCGGTCTCGCTCATCGTGCCGAAAACCGCGCTGATCGAAGATGACCGCCTGCTGAAGCTGTCAAAAAAGACTTTCGGCCACAAACCCGTCCGCGTGCCCGATGTCGCGCCCAAAAAGGTGCACAAGGGCCGGGGCCGCCGCGCCATCGTTACCACGATGAAAAACGAAGGTCCCTTCATCCTTGAATGGCTGGCCTATCACCGCGCCATCGGATTTGACGATTTCCTGATCTACACCAACGATTGTAGCGACGGCACCGACGATATGTTCGATCTCTTGCAGGCCAAGGGATACATCCAACACCGCGACAACCCGTTTCGCGAAATGAACCTCAAACCGCAGCACGCCGCCCTTGCCGCCGCGGGCGATGAGCCGTTGATCAAGGATGCCAAATGGGCCACCTGCATCGACGTGGACGAGTTCATCAACATCAAAGTGGGCGATGGCACGCTCGATGATCTCTTCGAGGCCGTCCCCGATGCCAACATGATCGCCATGACTTGGCGGCTTTTCGGCAATGCCGATATCGCCGATTTCCACGATGACCTGATCATCCGGCAATTCACCCGCTGCGCGCCCGAATATGCCCGCAAGCCGCATCAGGCTTGGGGATTCAAGACCCTGTTTCAGAACATCGGCATCTTCAAGAAACTGGGGGTGCACCGGCCCAAGGGCCTCAACCCGCAACTGGTGGATGAAATCATGTGGGTCAACGGCTCGGGCATCCCGCTGCCGGAATCCATGTATCGCAACGGCTGGCGTTCAACGGTCACGACCTACGGTTATGACTTGGTGCAGCTGAACCATTACGCCGTGCGCTCTGCCGAAAGTTTCCTTGTGAAACGCGACCGGGGCCGGGTGAACCACGTCGACCGCGACCAAGGCCTCGCCTACTGGTTCCGCATGAACAACAACGCCGAGGAAGACACCTCGATCCAACGGATGATCCCTCGGGTCGAAGAAGAGCTGGCCAAATTCATGGCCGACCCCGAAATTGCCGCGATGCACGCCCACTGCGTGAAAATGCACCGCGCCAAGATTGATGAGCTACGCGCGACCGAGAACTATTCGAACTTCTTTGCCGAGCTGAATGGGCAGCGGATGCGCAAGCTGGCGCATATGCATGTGCATTTCGGCTCCAACGTCTTTTTGTCCGGCCCCGAATGTGTGCCCGACGAGGTGCTGGCCCGCGACCCGGAAGAGGATTTCTTCTTCACCGTCGAAAAGGGCGAAACACAGCATTAGTGGCAAAGGGTGGGGCAGATGCCTCCGCGCGGAATCAAGGCGCGTAGCGCCGCCGCGCGATCGCCAGACCGCCCCCGGGGCTGGCGATTGGTTCGCGTATTCGCCCCGTGTTGAGGGTCTCCGATAGTGGCTAGGATAAATCGAGGGGCTCAAACGTTCGGTCGCCACCCCGCGGTCTGGCGTTCGCGCGGCTACTGGGCTTTGACAGAGCCTTGGTTTCAGAAATGGGAAGGGCGGCCGAAGCCGCCCAACTTCATATGGGAAACCCGGTGACCTTGCCGGGCTCACATCCAAAAACACCACCCCAAACGAAAAGGCCCCGGCAAAGCGCCGGGGCCAATCCTGCCCGTGAGTGGCGTAAGGCGCGTGGCCTTACTTCGGCATGATCACACCGTCGATGACGTGAATGACACCATTGCTCGCCTCGATATCGGCAGTGACGACGTTGGCGCCGTCAACAGTGACACCACCTTCGGTCATGATGGTCACTTCGCTGCCCTCGACGGTCCCGGCCATCATGTTGTTCGACAGGTCGCCCGACATCACTTTGCCCGGCACCACGTGGTAAGTCAGGATCGACGTCAGCTTGTCCTTGTTCTCAGGCTCCAGCAGGCTTTCCACGGTGCCTTCAGGCAGGGCAGCAAAAGCCTCATCGGTCGGTGCGAAAACAGTGAACGGGCCTTCGCCCTTCAGGGTGTCCACCAAGCCGGCGGCTTGCACGGCCGCGACCAGCGTTTCAAAGCTGCCCGCATCCACGGCGGTATCCACGATGTCCATTTTTCCATGTCCATCGGCAAGGGCGGGGCCAGCCATCAGAGCGGCGGCAGCGGTCAGTGCAAGATAAGTACGGCGAAACATGATTTGGTCTCCTTCGGTTGCTGAAGAATTCAATGCCGTCATTGGCATCGAACAGACCTACGCGATTGGGCCCGCGACGGTTCACCGGGGGTTTCCGCCGATGCCACTTGACCGATGTGCCGCTTGGCCTAAGCCACCGGGCAAAAAGATTTCCAGTCAAACTCTTGTGATCTGCGCTCACCGCCACGTGATCGGATCCGGAGTGCCAAGACGATTTCTTGAAAAGAAATCGGTCCGAAATCTTTGCAAGATTTCGGCGCCGCCGTGCGCAGATCCTGACAACTCAAGCTGTGGGGGCGTCGCGTTTCGTACGACTCGTACGAAGGCCAATAAGAAACCCCCGAATTTCGTACGAAAACCGGGGGTGAAACGTACAAGTCGTACGTTCGTTTGCCGTGGGTGCAGGGGTCACTCCATCCCGATCGCCGCGCGCACGATCCCGTCCAGAAGGTCCTGAATCTTCTGCATCTCGCCCTCGGGGAAACTACGGTACCCGATGATCACCTCGCCCTCGGCATCGGCCCGTTCGGCGATGAAGATATCATAAGGACAATAGGCGATGTTCATCGGGTCCGCTTCCATCACCTCGCGTGACAAGGTGGCCGAGCAAAAGCTGTAGGCGTCGGCTTCTTTGAACAGCTTGACGTCCGATCCGACATCGGCGCGGGTGCGCTCCAGCATCTCGCCTACGTGACTGACACTGTCAATGACCAGACCCCTGTCCAGAATGGCACTTTCCAATCCAAAGGCCACATCGCCGAAATTTTGGTCTGTGGTATAGGTTACCATCTCCTGCGCGGTTGCGGTCTGGGCGGCCAATCCCAGTGCGGCGGCCAGTATCCAGGTTTTCATGGCAAGTTCTCCCTAAGCTCTGGTTTCCGGTTGTCGCCGGGTATTCAAAGGCGCAGTCTACAGGCCAACCATGCCTTTACCTTTGATACACATCAACACCCGAGACCCCCAATGACCTACGCCGTGAACGCGCTTGAACTTCTTGCCTTGATCTTCGTGATCGCCCTTGGCCTTCTCACACTGGCCGTTCTAGTCCTCTTTATCCTCGACAAAACCCAAACGGGCGACGCCATCCGCCGCAACTACCCGGTCATAGGGCGTTTTCGCGGGCTCTTCACCAAACTGGGCGAGTTCTTTCGGCAGTATTTCTTCGCCATGGATCGTGAGGAAATGCCGTTTAACCGCGCGCAGCGCGATTGGGTTTACCATGCGGGGAAAGGCAAGGGGAACACGGTGGCCTTTGGCTCGACCCGCAGCTTGTCGATTGCCGGCACGCCGATTTTCGTCAACGCCTGCTTTCCGCCGCTGGACGATGAATTCGCCGCGACCGCGCCGATGGAGATCGGGCCGACAGCGGCGGTGCCTTACCGGGCTAAGTCGATCTACAATATTTCCGGGATGAGTTACGGTGCCATTTCCCGCCCTGCCGTCGAGGCCCTCAGCCGTGGTGCGGCGAAGGCGGGTATCTGGCTCAATACCGGGGAAGGGGGGCTATCGCCCTATCACCTCAAGGGCGGTTGCGACATCGTCTATCAAATCGGCACCGCGAAATATGGTGTGCGCGATGAAAACGGTAACCTTGACGACATCAAGCTGCGCGAAATGGGCAGCAATCCCCACGTCAAGATGTTCGAGCTGAAGCTGGCGCAGGGGGCCAAGCCCGGCAAGGGCGGCATCCTGCCCGGTGAAAAGATCAACGCCGAGATCGCCGCGATCCGCGGCGTGCCGGAAGGCCAGGACAGTATCTCGCCCAACCGTCACCGCGAGATCGACAGTTATAGTGAGCTTCTGGATATGGTCGCCCACATTCGGGAAGTCACGGGCAAGCCCTGCGGGTTCAAAACGGTGGTCGGTTCGTCGGATGCATGGGCCGAGTTCTTCGAGTTGATCAATGAGCGCGGGGCCGATTGTGCGCCCGACTTCATCACCATCGACGGCGGCGAGGGGGGCACCGGGGCCGCGCCCATGCCACTGATTGATCTTGTGGGCATGCCCATCCGTGAGGCCCTGCCACGGATGGTCGACATGCGCGACCGGTATGGTTTGAAAGAACGCATTCGTATTATCGCCAGCGGCAAACTTGTGAACCCTTCGGATGTGGCCTGGGCCCTGTGTGCGGGCGCCGATTTCGTCACCTCGGCGCGGGGCTTCATGTTTAGCCTTGGCTGTATCCAAGCACTCAAATGCAATCGCAACACATGCCCCACCGGGATCACCACCCATGCGCCTCATCTTCAGGCAGGCCTTGTGGTGGAGGATAAGTTCGAGAAAGTGGCCAACTACGCCAAGTCGGTCATCAAGGAGGTTGAGACAATCGCCCACTCCGTCGGCGTGGCCGAACCGCGCCTGATGCGGCGGCGGCATGTGCGCATCGTACAGGCCGATGGCACCTCGATTCCCTTCAACAAAATCCGGCCAAGTTACAACGCCCCCACCGAGATGTGAGGAGGGTTCATTTGCCCGATTATGGAGGGGCGCGTAGAGCCCCCTATATATACTGTGTGCAACAGACGGGAAAATGACATGGCAAATCGGTGGAAGAACGACCTGAGTGAGATGGCGGTCACGCCGGAACATATCTATATGAACCGCCGCCAATGGATCGCCGGGGCCGCCGCCGGGCTTGGCCTTGCCGGCATGGGTGGTGCTGCCCGCGCGGAAGGTGATGCGCTTGAGCCGAACGACTGGGACGATATCACCAGCTACAACAACTATTATGAGTTTGGCACCGGCAAGGATGACCCGGCCCGCTATGCCGACCGCCTGACCACCCAGCCCTGGACGGTGACAATCGACGGGATGGTGGACCGCCCCGCCGATTTCGCCTTTGAGGACATCATGGCGAAGATGACCATCGAGGAACGCCTGTACCGTTTCCGCTGTGTCGAGGCATGGTCGATGGTGGTGCCGTGGAACGGCTTTGAACTGGCCGACCTGCTGAATATGGCGGGCGTTCAATCGGGCGCGAAATACGTTGCCTTTGAAACCGCCCTGCGCCCCGATGAAATGCCGGGCGTGCAATTCCCGGTTCTGGACTGGCCCTATGTCGAGGGCCTGCGGCTGGACGAGGCGATGCATCCCCTCACTATAATGGCCACCGGAATCTATGGTCGCGACATTCCCAACCAGAACGGCGCACCCCTGCGTTTGGTGGTGCCGTGGAAGTATGGTTTCAAATCCATCAAGTCGATCGTGCGGATCACCCTGACGGATGAAGAACCCCCGACAAGCTGGAACAAGGCCAACCCGCGCGAATATGGCTTCTATAGTAATGTGAACCCTACCGTGGATCACCCGCGTTGGTCTCAGGCGACCGAACGGCAAATCGGCGGCGGGCTGTTTGCCCCGCGCATCCCCACCCAGATGTTCAACGGCTACGAGGCCGAGGTCGCCAGCCTTTATGACGGCATGGACCTGACCAAGAACTTCTGATGTTGGTCGACCGCTTCAATACCCTTGTCCGGGGCGTCCCCACAGCGGCCATATATATACTGTGTGCCGTTCCGGCGCCGTGGCTCTTTTATCTGGGGGTCACAGGTGGCTTGGGGGCGGAGCCGATCAAGGCGCTAGAGCGTGAACTGGGCGAGATCGCGCTACAGCTGGTGGTCGCCGGATTGGCGATCACGCCGCTACGACGCTTTCTGGGCCTCAACCTTTTGAAGTTCCGTCGCGCGCTTGGCCTTATGGCCTTCTTCTACGTGTCGCTCCATCTCGCGGTCTGGTTGCTTCTGGATGTGCAGATCGTGGCGCAGATTTGGGCCGACATTGTAAAGCGTCCCTATGTGACGATCGGGATGGCGGCATTCCTTGTGATGATTCCGCTGGCCGTGACCTCGAATAACTATTCGGTCCGCAAGTTGGGGCCGAAATGGCGGCAGCTTCATAAGCTCACTTATGTGATCGCGATTCTGGGGGTTGTTCACTTCATTTGGCTGTCCAAAGGCTTTCAATTGGAGCCGCTCATCTATCTGGCGGTGATTTTCGGGCTTCTGGCCCTTCGGATTCGCCCGCAGCGTAGGAAACAGGCGGCCTGATTCATCGCCTGATGCCGATTCAGGCAAAAAATGAATCGGCCAAATCCGCGATTCACCCCGATTCACGAAAAATCACCGGGTGAATCGCACCCCGATTCAGAAAAATCGCCCTCGAATCCGAAAAATGAATCGCCCGAACGCGCGATTCACCCCTCGAGTCGCCCAGATTCTGGCGATGACTCGGAAAGTTTGGCCCGAGTCTTGGGGATAAGCCTGTGGATAACCATATATATAGAGAATGGCCCCGCTGCGGCGCGGCAATAAAATTGCGTCACGCGGTGGGTTTGCGAAATTTCACCTATCCAACCCTATGTTTTTCCAAGGAAAATCGGTTTTTTAAAAAAAAGATGACGTTTCTCGAAAAAAGGGGTTGCGGGGTCAGGCGGTAATCCGTAAATACCCCCTCACCGGCGGCGCTGAGGCGCACAACGGAACGCCAGACGGAACGACGGAGCGACGCTCCAGAGGGAAGCGAGGCAACAAACACTGAGGTAACTGACGCAGGTTGCGCCAAAAAGATTTAGGCGCTTCGTGTTGATTTTGTCTCTACGCTCTTTGAAATCGCGAGTATCTGAAGAGATATGTGGGCGGTTTGGTTCTTTCGATGGATCAAATCCTGCATATCAACTACCTAGGGCTTCGGCCCGATGATGGATAGTCAGCTTCACTGTTTGAACGGACTTCGTTTCTTTGGAAACGATGTGCATCAAACAGAGAATTTATCGTCCCTGCCGGGACGATAAGATGTGCAGAGGTTCGAACGTCAAGGATAAGCTGGTAACAGCTTTTCAACTTGAGAGTTTGATCCTGGCTCAGAACGAACGCTGGCGGCAGGCCTAACACATGCAAGTCGAACGAAGCCTTCGGGCTTAGTGGCGGACGGGTTAGTAACGCGTGGGAATGTACCCTTCACTACGGAATAGTCCCGGGAAACTGGGTTTAATACCGTATACGCCCTTCGGGGGAAAGAATTTCGGTGAGGGATCAGCCCGCGTTAGATTAGGTAGTTGGTGGGGTAATGGCCTACCAAGCCTACGATCTATAGCTGGTTTGAGAGGATGATCAGCAACACTGGGACTGAGACACGGCCCAGACTCCTACGGGAGGCAGCAGTGGGGAATCTTGGACAA